>DATLSH010000001.1:0-9201 GCA_035534235.1 Acidimicrobiales bacterium
CGCCAGGGTGCCCTCTCAGTGCACCAGCTGGAGATCATGCCCGAGCCACCCGGTGCCAGGGCGGAGGGGAACCCGTGGCCGTTGTGGCCGCTGATCCTGCGGAGCTCGGCGGCCCATGAGGAGGGTGGGGAACGGCTGTTCTCGGTCACCACCACCGAATTCGTCGACGACGGCACCGGTGCCGTGAGGGCCCTGCGGGGACATGAAGTCGCCCTGCGGACCGAGGGCGGGCGGACGACCTTCGACGCCGTGCCGGGAAGCGAGTTCGAGTTGCCGTGCGAGCTGGTGCTCCTGGCCATGGGGTTCCTGGGCACCGAGCGCCGGGGCTTGGTCGACGAGTTGGGCATTGCCGTCGACGAGCGGGGATCGGTGGCCGCCGACAGCAAGTGGGCCACCAACGTTGAGGGAGTCTTCGTCTGCGGCGACCAGACCCGCGGCCAGAGCCTCATTGTGTGGGCCATTGCCGAGGGCCGCTCGGCCGCGGCGGCGGTGGACCGGTGGCTCATCGGCTCCACGTCACTCCCGGCGCCCCTTGTGCCCGGCCAGCTGGCGCTGCGCTGAGACGGCGCCGGCCCGCTACATCTGGTCCAGCAGGTCCTGCGCCCCGGCCAAGGACGACCGGATGATCCGCTTGGCCACTTCCAGCAGTTCGAAAAGCATGGGGTCGCTCACCGAGTAGAAGACGTTCGATCCGGCCTTCCGCGCCTGGACCAGGTTGGCTCGTCGCATGACCCCGAGTTGCTGGGACAGGTGCGACGCTTCTATGCCCACCTCACCGATGAGCTCGCTGACCGGTCGCTCGCCTTCCCGGAGGACTTCGAGGATGCGGATGCGCGCGGGGTGCCCCAGGATCTTGAAGAACTCGGCTTTGACCTGGTAGATGGGCGTGGTCATCACAGATCGTTCCCAGCGTAGGAGAGGTTGAAGCTCTTGTTGGCCAGGGGGAAGTCGGGGACGATGGTGTCGGCCAGGGACACCGGGAGGGCGGGCCAGTTGTGGAAGGACGGGTCGACCACCTTGACCCGGGTGAGTCGCCCCTGGTGGTCGAGCTCCACCCGGTGCACGGCGGCGCCGCGCCATGCCTCGGTGATCCCGACCCCGCTGGCACTCCGGCCAGGCGGCGCCGATGGCAAAGGCTTGACTGCATGGAGCGCGCCCGCGGTTTGGATGAAGTGCCCGAGGAGCGAGAGCGAGGCCCGGACTTCGTCCACCCGGACCTCGAAGCGCGCCTTCACGTCACCCTGGGTGGCCACCACGGGTGCGAAGGACACCGGCATCTCCACCCACGGATGGGCCCGGCGGGCGTCGAAGGGGAGGCCCGAGGCGCGGGCGGGGACACCGACGACCCCGAGCTCCTTGGCGTCGTCCTCACTGAGCGTTGCGGTCCCGGTGAAGCGCTCCATCACCAGGGCACTGGAGGTGATCAGGCCGATGAGCTCCTCGAAGCGATGACTCACTTTGTCCAGCTCGGCGCTGGTGGGCACCAGGAGGACCCGGGCCCCGCCTGGCACGACACCACCGCGCAGGAGTCGGTGGCCCGTCACGCGGGCGTTGAGCTGCAGGAGGTGTTCCCGCAGCGAGAGCGCCCAGGCGTGGGCGACCCCGAAACCTACGTCGTTGCACAGGGCACCGATGTCGGCCACGTGGTTGTAGAGGCGCTCCATCTCCACGAGGAGGCCCCGGAGGACCTTGGCTTCGCCGGAGACCTCAAGCTGCCACGCATCTTCCACAGCCAGGCAGTAGGCGAGCGCATGCCCGACGGCGGTATCGCCCGAGATCCGCTCGGCCAGCTCCAGCCCGGATTCGGGGTCCCGGCCCTCAAAGAGCCGCTCGATCCCCTTGTGCACGAACCACAGGCGCGCCTTCATGCGAAGGATCGTCTCCCCGACCACCCAGAAGCGGAAGTGCCCTGGCTCAATGAGCCCGGCGTGCACCGGACCGACCGGGATCTCGTAGACCCCGGTTCCCTTCACCGGTACGAAGGGATAGGCGCCGGCATCGTTCACCATGGATGGGGGCTGCGTTGAGCCGCGGCGCATCGGGAACCAACCCTCGGGCCAGTGCTGATGGAGCACCAGGCGGCGGGGCTGGGGGTGACCCACCGGCTCTATGCCGAAGAGGTCCTGCAGCTCCCGTTCGAAGCGCCCGCCCGGGAATGACGCCCCGGAAAGTGTCGGCACGGTGGCCCGGGCGGGGTCGACCCGGAGGTGCAGCTCGACCCGCCTGTCGGGGGGTCCCGATGTGAACAGGTAGACGACTCGCAGTGCGTCCCCGTCATCATGACCGGAGACAAGGGCGAGCCGCATGCCCTCACCCAGGAGTGTCGTTGCCACTTGGGACAGCTCGGCCGCGTGCACGACGTTGGCCCGCCGGTTCCGGCCCACCGGATCGGTGGCCGGTGCGGGCCTGGGCGGCACGGTCATGTCGCCACCACCCGGGCCGCCGCCTGAAGCAGACCCGAGAGGGGCCAGGCGAACACCCCGATGCCGGCGCAGACGGCCAAGCCCCCGATCAGGGGTGCGGCGACCCAGCGGGGCGGGGACGGCGAGGCGGGCGCTGGCGAAGGGCCCAGCAGCATGTGCCGGGCGTGGCCCACCACCGCGATGAAGATGACCACCATGGCCACCATGGCCAGGACGGCGGCCCAACCCAGGCCAACCGCGAACTCCGCCCGGATCATCACCAGCTCGCTGGTGAAGAGGCTGAACGGCGGCAGCCCCAGCAGCGCCACCAGGCCCATGCCGAACAATCCGCCCAGGGCCGGTCGGCGGGCCAGCAGGGCCCGCACCCCGTCGATCTCACTGGTGCCCTCAACGGCCATGATCTCCCCCGAGGTCAGGAACAGGACGCTCTTGGCGAGTCCGTGCCCGAGGATGTGGAGCAGGACGGCGGCGATGGCCAGCCTGATGCCCGCGGCGGCACCGAGGGTGATGAGGCCCATGTGCTCGATGCTGTGGTAGGCGAGCATCCGCTTGTAGTCGCGCTGGGTGATCAACAGTGATGCCGCCACCGCCAAGGAAAGGAGCGCCGCGATGACGAGCAGGGTGCGGGCGAAGCCCGGCCCGAGGGACAGGTCGGCCACCGCCTTGAAGCGCAGGATGGCGTAGAAGGCGACGGTGAGGAGCACCCCCGACATGAGCGCCGATACCGGCGCGGGCGCCTGGCTGTGGGCGTCGGGGAGCCAGCTGTGCATCGGGGCCAGCCCGACCTTGGTGCCGTAGCCCAGGACCAGAAGGGCGAAGGCCAGGCGCATCAGCGACGGGTTGAATCGGTGCGCGTGCGCCACCAGCGAGGTCCAATTGAGGGCGTCGGCCGAGTGACCCCCGGCATGCAGCGCCGCCAGATAGACCAGGACCGTGCCCAGGAAGGCCAGGCCAATGCCGACTGAGCAGATCACGATGTACTTCCACGAGGCTTCGAGTGAGCCCCTGGTGCGCCGGTGCCCGACCAGGAACGCGGTGACGATCGTCGTCGCCTCAACGGCCACCCACAGAACACCGACATTGGCCGCCAGCACGGCCAGGAGCATGCAGGCCACGAAACCCTGGACGAGCACGGCATAGACCGTGGCGCGTGCCCGAAGGCCGGACGTCTCTTCCTGTTCGCGTGCCATGGTCCGGATGCCGAGCCACGACGCCAAGAGGGAGATGGCGCCGATCACGATGACCATGAACACGCTCAGGGCGTCAGCGCGCAGCAGTCCACCGGCCCCAGAAATGGAGCCGTGCCGGACCACTCGAACCGCGGTCGCCATCCCGATGATGAGTGCACCTGCGTTGGCCGCCACGCCTACCCACGCGGCGGAGCGATGTCCCCGCCCGACGGCGATGACCGCGCCGCCGAGCAGCGGGAGGACGAGGATGGCCTCTAGAGCCATCAGTCGTGCAGCTCCTGGAGCTCATCGAGGTCGACATCACCGAATTCCGTCCGGAGCCGCTGTGAGAACACCATCAGGACCACGACACCGAGGAGCACGTCGAAGGAGACTCCCAGTTCAATCAGGAAGGGAAAGCCGGCCGTGCACAGGAAAGCGGTCAGTGCGATCCCATTGTCCACCATGAGCAGTCCCACAATCTGGAAGGTGGGTCGGCGGCGCGCCACCATGACCAAGAAGCCGATCAGCAAGGTGGCCAGGCCCACCGGTACCAGCGCACCGGCGGTGGAGCCGACCAGCTTGGCCACGCCCCGCCCGGTAACCATCGCCAGGGCGATCAGCATGGCGGAGGCGACCAGCGAGGCGGGGACATTGACCAGGGGCCTGCTCTCACGGGAGCCGAAATTCCCACCGCTGGCCCGACTCAGCAGGAGCGGGATCACCACCCCCTTCACCACCAGGACGACCGCGGCAGCGGCGAGCAGGCCGGGGTCGTGGAGGTGCACACCGAGGACCATGGCGACCATCCCGAGGGCGATCCCCTGGACCGCCACGACCTGAATGACCGCGCGGACGGAGGCGAACCACAGGATGGCCACCGCGCACACAAGTACGCCGCCGGCAGCCAGCGTGAGGGTCGAGGAGAACGTCGACCCGCTCATGGCACCACCAGTGCAGAGAGGACGGCCAGCACGGCCAGGACGAACGCTCCGGCCAACAGCTCGGGCACCCGGAAGAGACGGAGCTTGGCCACCGTGACCTCAAAGGCGGCCATGGCCGTACCCAGGGCCGCAACCTTGCCGGCGGTAGCCCCTATGGCGAGTGCCAGGTGTAACGGACCGGGTGCGGTGGCGATGCCCCAGGGGACGAACAGGTTGGCCAACAGGGTGAAGAGCACCGCCAGCCGCATCGATTCGGCCATCTTGACCAGGGCGAGGTCGGGGCCGGCGTATTCCAGCACCATCGCCTCATGAATCATCGTCAGCTCAAGGTGGGTGGCCGGGTTGTCGACCGGGAGCCGACCGCTCTCCGCAATGATCACGATCAAGAAGGCCACCAGGGCCAGCACCCGCTGGGGCGTGGCCAGCCAGGCCGGATGGGCCAGCGACCTGGTGATGATGGCCGGCAGGTTGGAAGAGTGCGCGGGGACCGACAGCGCGAGGACGGCGACGAGCAGGGCTGGTTCCGTCAGGGCACCGATCGTCATGGCGCGACTGGCCCCCATGCCGCCGAACGCGGTGCCGGTGTCGAGGGATCCGAGAGCGAGGGAGACCGAGCCCAGGAGGAAGAGGAAGACGACGGCGAAGAGGTCAGCCGACCAGCCGAACAGCGGGTGGGTGGTCAGCAGCGGGGTGACGGTGGCGACCACCAGGGTGGTTGCGGCCAGGGCCACCGGTGCGAAGGGGAAGACCCAGCTCGCGTGCTCGGGCCGGATCCGCTCACGCCGAGCCAGCTTGCGCAGGTCGAGAAGGGGCTGGCGCAGGGGCGGTCCGACCCGGCCTTCCATGCGACAGCGCACCTTGCGCATGAGCCCAAGCAGCAGAGGGCCTCCGAGCATGACCAGGATCAACTGGAGCACCGAGACAGCCACCACGGACACGGCCGGCCAGTGGGCGCTCATGCCAGCACCACCAGGACGATGATCAGGGCCACCAGACCGAAGGCCAGGTAGCGGTGGACGCTGCCATTGGGGACGAGACGAGCCGCCGCACCCCATCGCCGCAAGGAACGGTCGGCCGGACGGTACAGGCGGCGCTCGAAGGCATCCTCGAGCGAAGTGTGGATAACAGCCGCTTCGGTGTAGTAGCGGGACTCGGCAATGTGGCTCACATCGATATCCCGTGACGGGTTGAGGACATCCTCGAACACTCTCGTCAGCGGCTCCCCGAACGACGTCGCGGTGTACTCCATCTGTGCGCTCTGCTCTTCTCGGCCGCAGCCCCATGCTTCGGCCAGGCGGACCGGGCCCGGGTGGATGAGTCGGCGGGCCAGGGCCACCAGGCCGACAAAGGCCGCGAGACCCAACGCCAGGAGGCCCGGGGCCAGCGTGCCGGGCAGGCCCGGCAGCCCGATCTGCCAGCCGTGCGCCAGCGTGCTGCCCTGGTGGATCCGCGTGACGTCACCGGCCGCGTTGAGCACGGCGGGAACCACCAGGAAGGGGGCGACCCCGAGGACGACACAGAGTCCAGCCAGCAGGCCGGCGGCGGCCCACATGGAACGCCGAACCTCGGTGGCCCGCTCGGCCCCTACCGTTCGGGGCAACCCCAGAAGGCCGATACCGATGGCCTTGACGAAGGTGAAGGCGGTGAGCCCACCGGTCAGGGCGAGGACGCCGACGCCGATGGGCATGGCCAGGGCGATGGACACGTTGGTCGAGGGCAGGCCGTGCAGCATGCTCTGAAGCAATAACCATTCGCTCACAAAGCCGGAGAGGGGAGGGAGGGCGGAGATCGCCGCCCCACCCAGCAGGAAAACCGGTCCGCTCACGGGCATGCGGCGCAGTAAGCCCCCGAGACCGTCAAGGTCCGTGCTTCCTGTGGCCTGCTGTATGGAACTGGCCGAAAGGAAGAGTGAACCTTTGAAGATGGAGTGGAAGACCAAGTGGAGCAGGGCGGCCACCAGGGCGAGGAGGGCCAGCGTCCGGTGCCCGGTGGAGGCGAAGAGGCCCGAGGCGCCGACGCCGAGCAGCATCAGGCCGATGTTGTCGGTGGTGGAGTAGGCCAGCAAGCGCTTCAGGTCATTGCTGGTGGCCGCGTGTAGGGACCCGAACATGGCGGAGAGGCCCCCGAGGGCCATGATCATGATCCACCACCAGGTCGGCCCGCCTCCGAGCAGATCCATCCCTACCCGGATGATGCCGTACACGCCCAGGTTGACCATGGCCGCCGACATCAGGGCAGACACCGGTCCTGGTGCTTCTGGATGGGCGCGCGGTAGCCACACGTGCAGCGGTACGACGCCCGCCTTGGAAGCGAACCCAACCATGGTGAGGACGAAGGTGGCACTGCGCACCCAGGCCGGCAGGTGCGGTGCGCGGTGCGCCATGACGGAGAATGACTGGCCTCCACATCGGGTGGAGAGCAACACCAGGCCCAGGATCAGCGTGGCGGCGCCGAATTGGGTCATGACCGCGTACCACTGCCCAGCCACCTGTACCTCGGCTCTCTGCCGGTGATCGGTGAGGACAAGGAACAGGGACGTGATGGCCATCAGCTCCCACAGGAAGAGGAATGTCGTCACGTTCGAGGCGGCCGGCACGAGCAGAAGGCTCGTCACGAAGAGCGGGAGGATGACCGACGCGGTCCGGCTGGAAAGACCGTGCCCCGAGTATCCGAGCCGGAAGACCATGGCGCAGAGACCGACGACCGCGGTGATGACGACGAAGAGGGCGCCGAAGCGATTGAGGTCAAGGGCGAAGGTTGAGAGCGGCATCAGATCACCGGTGTCCACCACCGCGGGCCGGCCGGAATACAGCACGTCGGCGCCCACGCCCAGGCCGAGCCCGCACGCCGCGATGGTGAGTGCCGTCGACACGCCGGTCCGGGTCCTGACGGGTGTCACTGCTCCCGAGAACGACGCCGCCAGGCCGGTCAGTGCGGTCCCGGCCAGGAACGCTGACGTCACGTCCCGGCCAGTCCCCGCAGGGCCCTCACGATGGCGGCCGGATCCGGGGGGCAACCCGGCACCTGCAGGTCGACTGGCACCACGTCGCCTACCGCGCCTTCCACGCCGTAGGCACCCCGGAAGACGCCGCAGTCGCGGGCGCAGTCACCGACGGCCACCACGACCCGCGGTCGGGGTACCGCCTCCAGCGTCTTACGCAGGGGGTCCGCCATGTTGCGGGTGACCGGACCGGTGACGAGGAGTCCATCGGCATGGCGCGGCGACGCCTCCAAACTGATACCGAATCGCTCGGCGTCGTAGATGGGGGAGAAGATGGAGGTGATCTCCATTTCGCACCCGTTGCAACTTCCGGCGTCGACGTGCCGGAGCTGCAGGGAGCCGCGCAGGCGTCTCGCCGCCGCCTCGACGGCAGGTGACCCGGGGTCAGACTCCGGTACCGCTACAGCGTGGGTCCGCATCCGCTTGGCCAGGGTCCAGAGTCGCATACTTGACGGAAACATCAATCGCTGAATACGTCATCTGTCAAGTCGGGAGACGGCGGCGGTTCCCCCGGGCGCCCCGGCGGTCTCTTCGGGGGTGGGCGCCCCGGCGGTCTCGGCCTATTTGCCCACCCGTTGCGATGCCCCCTCGGCCGGTCGGCGGTGCCAGGTCTGGAGACACCCGGGCGAGCAGAAGAGAAGCAAGCTGCCGCTGACGTCGTGGGCGCGCTCCTCGGCCGTCCGGGCGGTCAGGGGGAGTCCGCAGACGGGGTCCCGGGTACGTCCTTCACCGGCGGCGGCCGTCGCGATGCTGAATGCATGGACCGGGTTCTCCACGCCACGCAGGGCGATGTCCCTTTCTATCACCACGAGGCCCCAACGGGGCATGTGGTGCAACACCGAAGGGTCAGCCAGCGCTTCACCACCCTGGGCGATGTCACACAGGCGCGCGGCAACGTTGACACAGTGCCCGATGTAGTCGTCACCCTCCATGAGGATGACCTCGCCCGCGGTGACGCCGGAACGTATGGAGACCGTCTGCACGGGCCCTGTGAGCGATCCCACGACATGGTGCAATTCCAGAATGGTGGCCAGCAGCGGTGGGGTCTCGACGCACACCAGCATGGCCCCGTCACCCAGCCATTTGGCTATGCGCACCCCCCGCCGTGAGCAGATATCGCGCAGGAGCGCCCGGAAGGCGGTGAGCACATCGACCGCATGCTCGTCGCCCTCGTGTTCGGTCAGGGCAGTGAAGCCCGAGACGTCGACGAAGGCGAAACTGCGATGGACTCGCACCTTGCGATGGTGCCACGTGACCCGAACGTTTTCCCAATCGGTGTGCCCACGTTCCGGAACTCCGATGGGGGGATCGCTCCGGCCCTGAGCACCGGCACGAGGTCCTCGGCCGACATGGGCATGGCGAGGAGAAACCCCTGGCCCTGGCGGCAGCCCAACTCAATGAGCGTGTCGGTGATGGCGCTGTCTTCGATTCCTTCGGCAATGACACCAAGACTGAGCGCATTCCCGAGCCTGGTGATCGCTTCGACTATGGCCCGGTCGCTCGGGTCGGTGGTGATGCCTCTCACGAAGCTCTGGTCCAGCTTGAGATGGTTCACCGGCAATCGCTTGAGCTCGGTCATGGAGGCGTAGCCCGTCCCGAAGTCGTCCAGCGCGATCTCGACGCCCAGGTCCTGGAACCCGCGCAGGATGCGCGCCGTGTGCTCG
>DATLSH010000002.1:0-6966 GCA_035534235.1 Acidimicrobiales bacterium
GGTTCGGAGCCGGCGGAGGCCCCGGGCGGGCGCCGGCTGATCATCCCCACCTGATCACCCGAAGGTCAAGCGGAGGTCCGGCTCCGGGCCGAAGTCCATCCGGCTGGCCCCCAGCGCGGCGAGTTTCTGCCAGCCCGCGATGCCGATCATGGCCGCGTTGTCCGTGGCCATTGCCTGGGGTGGGATCAGCAGCCGGGCCCCGAAGGCATCGACCAGCGCCTGGGCGCGCCGGCGCAGGATCGGGCTGGCGGCCACGCCCCCGACGATGGCCACCGCCGGGTCACCGAACTCCTCGAGGGCCCGCTGGATCTTGGCGCACAGCACGTCCATGCAGGCGGCCACGAACGAGGCCGCCACGTCCTCGACCACGAAGCCGGGATGGCTGCGCACGTAGTTGACGACCGCCGTCTTCAATCCCGAAAAGGAGAAGGCATAGCCTTCACCGATCATGGGGCGGGGGAAATTGAGCACGTCCTCCCCGGAGAGGGCCAGGCGGTCCAGGACCGGGCCGCCCGGGTAGCCCAAGCCGAGGAACCGGGCCACCTTGTCGTAGGCCTCGCCGATGGAGTCGTCCACCGTCTGGCCCAGCAGCTCGTGGCCGCCCTCGCGCGGTGTCCGCGTCAAGAGGCAGTGCCCACCCGAGACGAGCAGTGCGGTCTGGGGGAAGACGATCTCGCCCTCGGCCAGGAAGACACTGGCCAGGTGGCCCTCAAGGTGGTTCACGCTGACCAAGGGCAGGCCCCAGCCAAGGGCCAGCGCCTTGGCCGTGGCGATCCCGACGAGGAGGGCACCCACCAGCCCCGGGCCCGACGTCACGGCGAGAGCGCTGAGATCGGGTCCGGTCACGCCGGCCTCGGCCAGGGCCTGGTCGATGACGGCGGTGATCATCTCGACATGGGCCCGGCTGGCCAGCTCGGGGACGACCCCGCCGAAGACGGCGTGGAGGTCGATCTGGCTGGACACCACCGACGAGCGGACCGCGTAGGTGTCGCTGACCACCGCGGCCGCCGTCTCGTCACATGAGGTCTCAACGGCCAGGAGCAGCCCGCTCATGGCGCGCCCACCAGCGCAGCAACGGCGGCGCGGGAGATCGCCCCCTCGCGCTCGACCACGGGAGATCCCGCCCGCAGGTTGACCAGCGTCGAGGGCACGGTGTCGAGCGCGCCCCCGTCGATGATCAGGCTGACGTGGTTGGCCAGTCGCCGCGCCGCCTCGTCGGCGGTGGGAGGGGTGACCGAGCCGTGGAGGTTGGAACTGGTCACCACCAGGACGCCGGTCCTCTGCAGGAGGTCCAGCAGGAAGGCGTTCGCCGGGATGCGCACCGCCACCTCCTCCCGCCCGGCCAACCAGTCCGGGCGGGTCGGGGTGTAGGAAAAGGCGAGCACCATGGTCAATGGGCCCGGCCACCACCGGGCGGCCAGGGTGAGGGCGTCGGCGCTGAGGGCCACGCCGAGCCGGCGCACCTGGTCCAGCGAGGCGGCCAGCACGGGCAGGTGGAGGTCCGCCGGGCGGCCCTTGGCCAGGAACACCTGGCGGACCGCGGCCACGTCGTCGGGCCGGGCGGCCAGTCCGTAGACGGTGTCGGTGGGGACGACCACGACCTCCCCGGCGACCAGGGTCGCGGCCGCGATCGTCAGCGCGTTCTCGTCGTCCACCTGAATGGTCCTCATGTCCGGGTCACACAATGCCAGGTAAGAGGGCCGGCTCTGGCCTATCGTCGCCCCGAGGGTCGGCCTCCATCAGAAAGGCGGGGTGGATCGAGAGTGACGCGCGCACCATGAAGGTCGACCTGGGGTTGACCGGAGTCGCGCTGTCCGATGTGCCGGCGCAGGCCGCCGCGCTGCGGTCGGCGGGGGCCGACGGCGTGTACTGCGCCGAAGGTCCGCACGACATCTTCATCCCGCTGGCCCTGGCCGCCGGCGCACCGGGGGACCTGGACCTCATGACCAACGCCGCCGTGGCGCTGCCGCGCAACCCGATCCACCTGGCGCACGCGGCACACGACCTGCAGGTCCTCTCCGGAGGCCGGTTCCGCCTGGGGCTGGCGCCCCAGGTGCGCGCCCACATCACCCGTCGCTTCGGGTTGGAGTGGTCGTCCCCGGTGGCGCGCCTGCGCGAGCTGGTGGGCGCGCTGCGGGCCATCTTTGCCAGCTGGCAGGAGTCGGCACCCCTGCACTTCGAGGGGGAGTTCTACCGCCACACGCTCATGACCCCGATGTTCAGTCCCGGTCCGACCGCGTACGGCACCCCCCCGATCCTCCTGGCGGCGCTGGGCCCGCGCATGACGACCATGGCGGCCGAAGTGGCCGACGGCCTCCTCGTCCTGCCCTTCAACAGCCGGCGATCGCTGACCGATCTCACCATGGCCAGGGTGACCGACGGGCTGGCCCGGCGGGACCACACGCTGCGAACCTTCGAGGTGGTGTGCGGGGCCATCGTCGGCGTCGGCGAGGACGGACCCGCCATTGACCGGGCCCGCGAGGGAGCGCGCGCCCTGTTGGGCTTCTACGGGTCCACTCCGGCCTACCGCCTGGTGCTCGAAACCGAGGGCCGGGGGGACCTGCAGGCCGAGCTGGCCGGACTGGTGCGCCGGGGCCGCTGGGACGAGCTGGGCCACCACATCCCCGACGAGCTGGTGGACGCCCTGGCCGTCTGCGGCACCCCGCGCCAGTGTGCCGACCAACTGCGGGCCAAGGTGGGCGACGTGGCCGATCGTGTGGCCCTCTTCACCCCGGTCCCGCCGTCGGGGGCCGCGCTCGGGGACCTGGTGGCTCTGCTCAGAGCTTGAGGGGGCGCACGGGAGCGGCGATCAAGGCGGGGTTGGCGCGCCAGTCGACTCCCGGCACGTCGACGTAGAGTTCAATTTCATTGCCGTCGGGGTCCTCTATGTAGAGGCTGTGCGTCACGGTGTGGTCCGAGGCCCCCACAATGGTGGCGCCGGCCTCCTTCAGGACCGTGACCATGTCCCGCAGATCGTCGTCGCTGTCGCCCACATTGAGCCCGAAGTGGTAGAGGCCCACCCGGCGGCCGCTCGGCACGGCGGTGGCGTCGGGTCCTACCTCAATGAGGAGGAGCTCATGGTGGGTGCGGCCCGACGAGAAGGCGGCGACGCCGAGCGGGCTCTCGCCGGGATCGGGCATGATCTGGCGCCAGCCCAGCACGTCACGGTAGAAGGCGGCCGAGCGGCCGACGTCGCGCACGTACAGGACCAGGTGGCCCAACTCGCGCACGGTCATGCGGGGGCCGGGGTGCCCGCCTCGGACGACGAGGCGGCCGAGCGGACCCACCGGGCGGTGGGGGGCATGCCCGGGCCGAGGTGGATGGGCACGTCGAAGGACTCGGACTCCAACCCGGCGGCCTCCATCAACTCCGTCAGGGCGTGGGGAATGGCCGCGGCGATGTCCCAGAGGCGGGGCACCGCCCGGGCATCCGAGGCCAGGCCCCAATACAGGACGCCCAGATAGCTCATGATGGTGACGTTGAGCCCCATCCCGTCCATGACCGGGCCCAAAGGGAACATGCCCAGCATCTGGCTCCCGCCCATGTAGAGGGGGAAGTCGGGTCCCGGCACGTTGGAGATGACCAGGTTGGCCACCGGACGGTGCCGGTCGGCCAGCTTCATCCCGGTGTAGAGGCGAGCCGCCACGGCGAAGAGATTGGGGGTGGCGTGCTCGGCCCAGTTCTGCAGCGTGGTGGCCCCGAGCGCCTTGTGCTCCTCCTTGGCCCCCTTGGTCCCCTCGTGAATGGCCATGAGGCGTTCCACCGGGTCGTCCAGGTGGCAGGGCAGCTGCACGAACATGGAGGAGACCTTGTTGGAGCCCTTCAGCTCGGCCATGTCGGGCGTCACCGACACCGGTACGACCGAGACGAGCGGGATGTCGGGCAGCTCGTCGCCGGCCAGCAGGTAGGTGCGCAGGGCACCGGCGCACATGGCCAGAACCACATCGTTGACAGTGGTGCCCAATTTGTTCTTGAGGGCCTTGGCGTCGGCCAGGCTGGCTGCGGCGAAGGCGGTCCGGCGCCGGGCGTGGATGGCGACGTTGATGGAGGTGCGGGGGGCCGACAGGGGCAGCGCGGCCTTGCCCACCGCGCTCTGGCGGACCTTGCGAATTCCGGCGATGGACTGGCCCGTGCGCCAGAACATCCGTCCCATGTCCACCGGCCGGACCACACTGGCCATGAGGGCCTGTGACACCAGTTCGAGGCTGGACGGTATGCGCGAGTCGAGCTGTCGCTCGGTTCCCGCCTCGGTCTCGGGTGGGCTGGGCTCCAGGTCGAAGAGGACGCCCAGCAACTCGGCCCCCGAGACGCCGTCAATGGTGCTGTGGTGCATTTTGGTGATGAGGGCGATCTTGCCGTCCTCCAGCCCCTCGACGATCCACATCTCCCACAGGGGCCGGTCGCGGTGCAGCTGCCGGCTGATGACGTCGGCCGCGAAGTCGCCCAGCTCGCGCATGCCCCCCGGTGAGGGCAGCGCGGCGCGGCGCAGGTGGTTGTCGATGTCGAACTCGGGGTCATCGACCCAGACCGGGTGCCCGAGCCGCATGGGGACCTCGACCAGGCGGCGTTGGAACACCGGGGCCAGCGGGATGCGACCGGCGATCAGCTCGCGGACGCGGCGGAAGGAGTAGCCACCGGGCCCGGTGGCGGGGTCGAAGACCGCGGCCATGGCCACGTGCATGTGCAGGGTGGGTGTCTCCATGTAGAGGAAGCTCGAATCGAGTCCGCTCAGTCGTTCCGGGGTCATCGACCCTCCTTGGTCAGGTGTGCTCCACTCATAACCTGGCACCAACGCGGCTTCGGGGCAACTGCCCGAGCAGGGGGCCAGAGGCGGATCTGCGCCAGTGGATCGGTTCGGGCGATGATAGGGGGGTGCCCTACATCTTCTTGAGCGTCACCCTGGCGGGTGCCCTCGCCGTGCTCCTGGCCTACCGCCCGATCCACTGGGAGCCATTCAGCGTCGTCAGTTTCTTCACCGCCTGGATCGCCGGCGAGTTGGCCATTCAGAACATCGTCTGGCAGATGGCGGCCACGGCGGTCTTCGGCTACTTCGGCGCCTTCCGGGGTTGGGCCGGCTGGCTCGGCCTGGGCGTGGCCGTGGCCGGCTGGGTCGGCATGATCGGGTTGGCCGTCTCCGGGCGGCGCGCCGCCGCCGTGGTGGCCTCAGCGCTCGACGAGGTGCGCAGCGACGCCTTCCCGGTGCCGACCGGCCGGGTGGTGCCCACCTGGGGCCGCTGGTGGCGGGTCACTCGGGCCTTCCCACTCAAGGGTCGGGCGGTGGAGCACACCAAGAACCTCGACTACTGGGGAGACAGGCACCGGCGGCACCGCCTCGACATCTACCGGTCGCGGGCGAACCCTCCTGCGGGTGCTCCGGTCATGGTGTACATCCACGGAGGGGCCTGGGTCATCGGAGAGAAGCGCGAGCAGGGCAAGCCGATGATGTTCGAGCTGGTGGCCCGGGGTTGGGTCTGTGTGACCATCAACTACCGGCTCAGTCCCAAGGCCACGTGGCCCGACCACATGATCGATTGCAAGAGGGCGATGGCCTGGGTCAAGGAGCATATTGTCGAGTACGGGGGTGACCCCGCCTTCGTCGCGGTCAGTGGCGGTTCGGCCGGCGGACACCTCTGTTCCCTCCTGGCATTGACGGCGGGAGATCCGACGTTCCAGCCTGGCTTCGAGGGCGCCGACACGTCGGTGGATGCCTGCATCCCGTTCTACGGTGTGATGGACATGACGGGCTCCCCCGACGGTTCCGGGCGTTACGGGCAGGGACTGCGCAAAATGCTGGAGAGGACCGTCATGAAGACGAAATGGTCCGTGCACCCCGAGGTCTTCCGGGACGCCTCGCCGACGCTCCGGGTCCATGCCGGCGCACCGCCCTTCTTCGTCCTGCACGGCCGGAACGACACGCTGGTCCCGATTGAGGTCGCCCGGACTTTCGTGGCCGCACTGCGGGCGGTGTCACAGGCGCCGGTGGCCTACGCCGAGCTCCCCCTGGCCCAGCACGCCTTCGACATCCTGGCGTCCTTGCGCTGCCAGGCCACGACGTCCGGTGTGGCCTCCTTTCTCGAAGGAGCTCTGGCCGCGCAGCGTGCCGCAGCGGCCACTGCGGCCCCATCGCTGACCACTTCGTCGGGATCGTCTCGCATAGAGTCGGAAACCAGAGGGTGAGTAAGCGTCCCGGCGGATTGCGCCGGGGCCGCTGGCGCCAGACGACCAAAGGGGTGGTAGTGGGGAAGACCTGTCATTCGGGCCTGGTTCTCGGGTCCCTCGCGTTCTCGCTGGGCATCGGCGTGACCGGTGCCGGCGCAACCCCATCTGCCGCCACACCCGGGGTCACGGCCAAGTCCATCACCGTGGGTTCGATCAGTGACATTTCGGCGCCGCTCCCCGGATTGTTCACCGGGGCCAAGGTAGGGACACAGGCCTACTTCGCCATGATCAACAGCGAGGGCGGGGTGAACGGGCGCAAGCTCATCCTCGACGGCAGGGACAGCGCCTTCTCCTCGGGCACGGTGGCCAACGCGGCGAAGAGCATCGCGGCCAACGACTTTGCCATCGTCGGGGGATTCTCGCTGGTCGACGGTTCCGAGCAGGCCGCCATCGACGCCGCCAAGCTTCCCGTCATCACCCAGGTGCTCACTCCCGCGCTCTACACGGACCCCAATCTCTACTCGGCCGTTCCGCTGGTCGTGGGAGGCGAAGGCAACGGACCGTTCAAGTGGCTCAAGGCGAAGTACCCCCAGGCCGCCAAGGCCGTCGGGGTCATCGGCTCCAATGCGGCGGCCACCGCGATCACGGCCGAGCAGACCTACCGGAACCTGACGTACAGCCTCGGCTACAAGTGGCTGTATGCCCATGACGTCGGCTACACCCAGACCACCTTCCTGCCGGACATGATCAAAATGAAAGAGGCCGGCGTGAAGATGGTCCTGGAGATCTCCCAGCAGGGCAACTACA
>DATLSH010000003.1:0-11332 GCA_035534235.1 Acidimicrobiales bacterium
GGGGGCGACCTCAAGGTGGCTGGTTGTTGTGGTTGAAAGTGGTCAGCGCGATGGATTCAGAGGCGTGATCGAACGCGTGGGACGCGATCATTGGTCTTCTCCGGAGACAGCTCGACTCAGGTGGTCAAGGGCAATGATCGGAGCCTGGAGAAGGCATCGGCCAGGGCAAGGGCCCGGGGCCACTCTTGCTGGAGGCGCAGCGTCGTCGTTCTTAATGTGGTGGTCAGGCGACCGGCGACATGCAAGAGGGCGTGGCGGAGTCGTTTGGGTTCGGCCTTGGCCAGTTCGCCCTCGAGCACCAATCCTTGAGTGAAGGCAATCAGGTCCTGGGCCAGGCAGACGAGTTCGACCCAGCAGGCGTTGTTGGCGAAGTCGCAGAAGGGCAGATTGCGCAGCCCGGTGTCTTTGGCACAGCGGATGCGGTCCTCTATGCGGGCATGGCCCCGGTGGCGGGCTTCTAGATAGGTGATGTCGGTATCGGCCGAGTTGGTGATGAAGACCTGGTGGCGCCAACCACCCGGGTCAAAGAGGTTGAACTGGGCTCCGGGGTGGGGCTCTTCGCGCCGCACGATGGCCCGCGTGCCCTCGGGCCAGTTTGAGAGGTCCAGATCGCTGAGTTCAGCCACCTGGGCCCCCTCGCGGATCTCGCACTCTGAGGTGATGGCCTCGGTCCATGCCGAGGGGGGAAGCGCCAATATGGCCAGGCAGACCCGACGCTTCATCTGCATCCCCAAGGAGAACTCGATGCCCCGCTCGGCCAGGGCGTCGGCGAACTTGTGGCTGGGCCCCGCGGCGTCGGTGCGCACCAATATGGCCACCCCATCGACCGGGTCGAGGCCGCGCGGGGCCACGGGGAGCTGGGCCAAGGCGAGCTCGAGGACCGCGATGTGGTCAGCGGCGTCGAAGGCGGCGGCATTGCCCGGTCGCAACTTGAGGGCGAGCGCCTCGTTGGTGGCATCGAGGAAACAGCCCAAGGGGTGGAACCCGAAGCCGCCCTTATAGGTCGGCCCGGCACCGTTCTTCTCGGTGTACGCGTCGACGAACGTGGCGTCGAAGTCCAAGATGAGCGGTCCCGATTGGCGCACCGGACACAGCCCGGCCGCCCAGGCCCTCCGGCCTGCCTGGGCACGTGCGGCCCGGATGCCTTCGAGGCGAGCCTCATCGACCGAGTCGATGACCCGAGACGCGGTCGGAGTCGAGGCCACCGACCCGAACAGGCTGGGCTGGTCACGCAACACCGCCAGGTCAGATAGGCAGTCGCCACCGTCGGCCAGGGTGAGGGCAACGTCAAGCAGCACCCGGCCCGGGTCATGGCGTCGCTTGCGGCGCACACTCGAGGAGAGAGCGTCACTCAGCGCATCGGTCATGCCAGTGAATTCTGCCATCTCCGCCAACAAGCGAGTGCCGGCGTGGGCGGCGATGCCCTTGCCATCAGCGGTCACGGACAACGGGGGACGCGCGTTGGTACGCTCCACTTTGGAAGTGCCCTTCTCTCGGGGGATCTTGTGTGTTTCGCAGCTACAAGTTTCCCAGAGCAGAGGGGTTTTCCGCGTCTTTCTGCCGCAGATTACTCAGGCTTCATGAAACGTCCGGGCTAGAGCGTCTACCGTCAACCCCGTGGACGCACTTTTTGACCGGGTCGGGGGTGAGCAGTTCTTCACCGAGCTGGTGGAGCACTTCTACCTGGGCGTGGCGGGCGACCCGCTTCTCCGGCCTCTCTATCCCGAGGATCTCACCGAGTCGGCGCACCATCTGGCTCTCTTCTTCATGCAGTACTGGGGCGGACCGGGCACCTACAACGAGCTGAGGGGTCACCCCCGACTGCGCATGCGCCACATGCCCTTCGTGATCGGACCGGCCGAACGCGATGCCTGGGTCCGTCACATTGAAGAAGCAGTGGCCCACATGGCCAACACCACCGATCTCTCTGAGTCCGACGCTGCGGAGTTGCGCGCCTACTTCGCCATGGCGGCCGCTTCGCTGGTCAACGCTCCCTGATCAGTCCCGGAACTCGGGCGGCCGCTTCTGGCGTCGGGCCAGGACCGCTTCCTGGAAGTTCTGGGTCGTGGTGCGCACGAAGAGTTGCGCGGTGCCCTCGGCGTCCATGTGTGACTGCAAGCTCCCTGCGTCAAGACTGTTCCAGAGCTGCCGCTTGGTCAGTTCCACGCCGGCTCGGCTCCACCCGATGATGCGATCCGCCGTTTCGAAGCAGGTGGGGAGAAGCTGCTTGCCCGTCACCACTTGGGAGACCAGACCGATCCGGTCGGCTTCGTCGGCCAAGACATCGCGCCCGGTGAGCATGATTTCGGAAGCCCGCGACTGCCCGACGGCCCGCGGCAGGAGAAAGCTGAGGCCGAGCTCAGCGGACGTCAACCCGTTGTTGATGCCCGCGGCGCGGAAGTATGCCGAATCGGCGGCCACGCGGATGTCTGCCGAGAGGGCCAGGCAAAACCCCCCGCCGATGGCCGGACCGTTCACGGCGGCGATGACCGGCTGGTGCAATCTCCGTATGGTGGAGATGACATCGTCGAGAAGCTCCATGGATCGGAGCGCAATGGTGGGGAGGCTCAGGCCGTCGACATGGGGGATCGCTCCGGGATCCTCAAGATCGGCGCCCGAGCAGAATCCGCTCCCGGCGCCCGTGATGACCACCACGCGAATGTCATTGTCGTAGCCCACCTCCCGTAACGTGTCCCGCAGCGGGATCATCACGTCGAATGCCATGGCATTCATCCGCTCGGGCCGGTTGAGCGTGACCACGGCCACGTGAGGGTGCGGATTCTGGAGTTCGACGAAGGGCATGGGGCATCGTACGCAGCCCCGGCCCAGAGCGACCTTCTTCCTCCGATCCGATCAGGGCCCGGCGGGCTCCCCCCACGTGACGATCGGGTGATCAGCCCGCATGCGAGGGAGGCACGGGCGCCAGGGATCGGATACCGTCGCGCTCGTAGACCATCGCACCAGGAGGCTGCACCATGGAGTTCGACCGCTACGACAACGGGGTCCCCTCATGGGTGGACATGGGGAGTCCCGACCTGGCCAAGTCCAAGGAGTTCTACGGCGGGCTCTTCGGCTGGAACTGCCCTGAGGGACCGGCCGAGGCCGGTGGCTATTCGGTCTGCGACCTCGGAGGGAAGACGGTGGCCGGCCTCGGGCCGCAGATGAACCCGGCCGCCCCGCCCAACTGGATGACCTATGTGAATGTCGGCAGTGCGGACGACTCCGTGGCCAAGGTGGAGGCCAATGGGGGGATCGTGTTCATGCCACCGATGGACGTCATGGAAGCAGGCCGGATGGCCATCTTCGCCGATCCCACCGGTGCGGTGATCGGCCTTTGGCAGCCCAACGAGCACAAGGGGGCGCAGTTGGCCAACGAGCCCGGCACCTACTGCTGGAGTGAGCTGATCACGACCGATCTGGAGGGCGCCAAATCCTTCTACAAGGCCGTCTTCGGGTGGGACGCCGAGGGCCAGGGCCCTCCCGGCGGCCCGGTCGCCTATACCGAATGGAAGCTGGGTGGGAAGTCGATCGGCGGCATGATGCTCAAGACCGATGAGATGCCGGCTGAGATGCCCCCCAACTGGGGTGTGTACTTCGCCGTGGCCGACGCCGACGCCTCCGTCGCCAAGGCCCAGGAGCTCGGGGCCACCCTCTTCATGGGGCCGACGGACATTGAGCCCGGACGCTTCGCCGTCCTGGCAGATCCGGTCGGTGCGGTGTTCAACGTGCTGGCCCTCAAGGCGTAGCGGCAAGCGCCGCGTGGAGCGCCGGCGCCTGGGTAGGACCGGGCACGAAAGCAGCGTGGCCATCCTGGGCGGCGCCGCCTGCTGGTCCGCCACGGTCGAGGAGGCAGGATCCTGGCTCAACGCCGCGCTCCAGCGAGGGGTCAACCATCTCGACATCGCGCCCCAGTACGGGGCCGCCGAGTCCGTGGTCGGTCCGCACCTGGCCGCACGCCGGGGCGAGATCTTCGTCGCCGGCAAGACCATGCGGGCCAACCCCGACGGGGTCCAGGAGCAATTCGACGCCACCCGGCGCCTCCTGCACGCCGATGTCCTGGACCTCTACCAGGCCCACGGCGTGACCACGCTGTCCGAGCTGGATCGCCGCACCGCCGCATTGGAGCGGATGGTGGCGCTCCGGGAAGCCGGGCACACCCGCTTCGCCGGGATCACGGGCCACGACCTCGAAGTGCCGTTGGTGTTCCTGGAGGCCCTCCGCCGCTTTGACCTCGACACCGTGATGTTCCCCGTCTACCCCGCGCTCTGGGCCCGGCCCGAATACCGGGAGCCGGCCGAGGAGCTCCTGGAGCTGTGTGGCCGGCGTGATCTCGGGGTGATGGCCATCAAGGCGGTGGCGAGACGTCCCTGGGCTGACGGCCGCCCGCTGGCCGATGCCGTCAGCGGTGACGAGGCGACGGCCGGCCGTTGGGCCACCTCGTGGTACGAACCGGCGGCCACGGACGAGCAGATTGACCGCGGTGTCCACTTCGCGCTCTCCACCCCGGGCGTGCACGCCTTCTGCACGCCGGGGGACATGGCGCTCCTCCCCCGGGTACTCAGTTCGGCCGAGCGGTTCAGACCGCTCAATGAGGACGAGCGCCGGGAAGCGGTGGCCGCAATGGCCTCGGAAGAGCTCATCTTTCCGATGCCCCATTAGGTCACCCCGAACGGAGGGCGCCGATCACTTCGCCGAATGCCGCGTCATCGGCGGGGTCGGGAGGCGGCGAGACCACAATGCCCTGACCAAGCGAGGCAAAGCGCGCCAACAGCATGGCGGGCAACTCCTCGAAGGTCCCACAGGGGACCAGCGTGTCGAGAACTTCATCGGTGAGGATGGAGGCCCGGTCGCCCCAGTTCCCTCCCCGGGTGAGCGCGCGGAGCCGGGGCCCCAGGTCAGCCCACCCGTGGAGCTCCAGGGTCGGGCGGTAGGCCGGCGTCGAGAACAGGAAGGCCAGGAGGCGGCGCTGCCGCTCGCGCTCCACCCGTAAGGCCCCGGCGGTGGCACCGGCGATGACCTGGGTCCCGATGACGAGCTCGAAGCCCTCCCCGGTCAGGTCCCGTCCGACTGAGTCAGCGCCCTCGTCCAGGCCGGGCCGGCAGGTGGACTTCAGGTAGAGCGGATCGGAATTCGTCGGGTGCGTCACGAAGCCGTCGGCCACTTCGCCGCCCAATGAGCAGGCCCGTCGCTGGACACCTCCCAGATAGATCTTCGGCACCACTGTCTCGGTATCCGGTCCGGGGTTGAAGTAGGGCTGCATCCTCGTCACCTGATAGTGGTGGCTCCGGTACGCGGGAGGGCTGCCTGAAGCGAAGGAAGTGAACACGGCTCGGACCGCACCGACGTAGTCACGGAGCTGCCCGATCGGATCTTCGCTGAACGGCATGGCGTACCGGTCTCTGATGTTCTGACGGATCTGGGTACCCAGCCCGAGATCAAATCTCCCAAGGCTCAGTCTCGAGAGATCCCATGCGGCATATGCCGTCAAGGTGGGACTGCGCGTGAAGGCGAGGGCCATGCTGGTGCGGACGGTGATGCGGGACGTGTGCTCGGCCACCAGGAGGGCCACTCCCAAGGCGTCATGGATCGTTTCCGCAACATGGATCCCGTCGTACCCCAGGTTTTCGACCCGGATGGCATGGTCGATGACCTGGCGCAGGCCCAGGCGGGGATCCATACCGGCGTAGACCTTCATGCCGGCGAGCTGCCCGCCTCTGAGCTCTGGGAGCGGCCACGGGCGATGATGGACTCGCGCTGGGCGGACAAGCGCGCCTGGTCGAAGTGGTCTTCCATCCAACGACGCGAGGCCCGGGATTCCGTGACCCAGGCCTCCCGGCCGGACAGAGCGCCGATCTCGTCGTACATGCGCCGGACCTCCCTCACGTTCTCCGCCGGGATGGCGGCGATGGTCGAGGCGATCTCCCGCGCCCGGTCCATCAGGGCCTCGTGGGGTACGACCTCGACCACCAGGCCCCATTCGTACGCGGTCTGCGCGTCAATGAAGTCGCCGGTCATGGTCATGCGCCGGGCCCTGTCGATACCGATGAGTTGGGGGAGGCGGATGGTCATACCCCCACCGGGCATGGCGCCCACCCGGGCGTGGGTGTCGGCGAAGCGGGCCCGCTCGGAGGCGATGAGGAAGTCGCAGCACATGGCCAGTTCCAGCCCACCGGTGACGGCAGCCCCGTTGATGGCGCCGATGACCGGCGTGTCATGTTCGGGCATGAGGCCGAGGTGTTTGAGCGGGCTCCTCTGACGATCCTGCTGCACCGAGCGGAGCTCTGAGGAGAGGGAACGCAGGTCGAAGCCGGCGCAGAAGGCCGGATCGGCGCCGGTCAGGATGATGGCGCCGATGTCCTCTCGAGCGTCGAGGGCGGCAATGGCGGAATCGAGCAGGCTGGTCACCTCGCCGGAAAGCGCATTACGCGCCTCGGGCCGATTGAGGATGACGATGCCCACCCGCTCGGAGGTCTCTATTTCCACCATCGCCATTGCGTGCCTCCTAGTTCCGGTTCACGGGCAGATGCGCCAGCAGCCCGTCGAACGAGACGATGCGCGAGATCAATCCGTTGGGATTGACCGTGCCAAAACTCCAACCCTCCATGGTCGTGGCATCGTTCTCCCTCCTCTCCCACGAGTAGCGGAAGAAGGCATGGTGCAGGTCGACGATGCTGGTGCGGCGCAGGCTGGCGTGCCGCCAGTCATCGTGGCGGTAGTGGACAAAGGCGTCGCTCAGCCCCAGGGGTCCGTCGATGACGGCACTCGGGCTCACGTAGACGAAGTCGAAGGCAAGATGCTCTTCCAGGCGCTCCATCCGCTCCCGCTCGTCGGTGACGAACAAGGCGGCCATCACCTGGTCGATGCGGTCGGCGAAGTCCTTGGTCTGATGGCGGCGCCGGAACACGCCAGCAGTTTCGCAGACCAGGGAGATGGCCGTCAGGTTCCCGATGTCGCCCACACGTACAGGCGCGGGGTCCCGATCTCTTCGTCGTAGGGCGGGCGTTCGTGCGCTTCCCTCACTTCAAATCCGGCCGCTTCTGCCACTGCGCGCAATTCGGAAAGGGTGAACAGGGTTGCGTCGAGGCTGACGGGATGTTCCAGCATCTCGCTGGCGTGCAGGGAGCCCACGCCTCCATGGACGGACAGGAGGAGTTGGCCTCCGGCGACCAGGCTCCGGCGCATTTCGGTCAGGGCGACGGATACCCGCACCCGGGGAATGTGGATGAGTGCGTAGAAGCAGACGATGCCGGCCAGCGATCCCGCGGGCAGGTCCAACGCGGTCATGTCGCCCGGTGCGAAGCGCAGCGCCGGAAAGGAGCGCCTGGCCTGGGCCACCATGCCGGGGGAAAGGTCGATGCCGAGCACATCGACTCCCCGCTCAGCCAGGTAGGCCCCTATGTGACCGGGGCCGCAGCCCAGATCGCACACCGGCAACGCTCGGCTCGAGCGTGGACCCACGATTCCGGCATACCGCGTGAGGAGTTCCTGGTCGAACGGCTTGTGGTCCAATTCATCCACGAATTTCTCGGCGTAGCTTCGTGCGACCTTGTCGTAGGTCGGCACGGGATCGGCCCACAGTCCCGGATCGGTGTCTCCCCGGTGTTCGGGCTCACTCACCGGCCGACCACTCCCGGTGAAGGAGCACGTAACAGAAGGCGTCTCGTTGTTCGCCGCCCACCCTCTCCCAGCCGCGCAGCAGCGCCTCTCTGGTGAACCCGGCCGCCTCGGCCGTGCAGGCCGAGGCGGCGTTCCACGGTTCGACGAAGAGATGGAGGCGGGGGATGGAGAGCTGGCCGAACGCGAAGGCAACCACACCCCGCAAGGCCCAGCCGGCCAACTTCCGCCCCCTCGCCCCGGGGATCAGCCAGTATCCGATGGAGGCCCGGCCGCTCTCGATCTCGCGCAACCAAAGGCCGATCGAACCCAGCCCCACGGCAGGCTCGGCGCTCTCTGCGATGACGAAGGAGAACCCGTGCCCCCCGCTCGCCCGCTCGTGCTGGCGCTCAATGAAGCCCCGCCCTTCGTCATCGCTGTAGTGCACCGGCACGGTGGTGATGGCGGTGATGTAGGAGTCGGGCGCAGCTTGGCGGACCAGGTCAAGGTCTGACAGTTCGAACGGACGCAGCAGCACCGGGCCGGACTGGAGTACCGGGACGGTCAACGGCGGGTCGAACGCGCCGAGGTCGAACGAGCTCATTGGAGGGGAAAGTACCCGGGCACCAGATGGTGTGGAGTGTCGACGTACCCCTTGGCCTCGGGAGGTCCGCTGAACCGGCCGTGGCTCCACCGCACCTCAATATGACCCGCCACCTGCTGGACCTGGCCCGATGCGCGCTGGCGCACTTCGGCGGCCCATCCCACCCGCGGTTGACCGCCGGCTTGGGCGAAGATCTCCAGCCGCACGAGCGCGTAGACCTGCCGCCAGTCCCACGGGGTGGCGATGCGGAGGCGGAGCGTCCGGTTGGCACTTGAGCCCAGGACGAAGTACGGCGTGCTCCCCATGCGCAGGAGCCGCCACAACATGGCTTCACCGGTTCCGCCCCGGCCCCCGCCCCCGCCCCCGAGAGCAGCGCGCCAACGCGTCACCGACGCCTGTGCCACCTCGGCCGAGAGGGCCACGTAGGCCGCCTTGGCGTCGGCGGGCCAGCCGCTTCTGAGGTACCTGCTCAATGCCTCGCGGTGGCTCGATGTGAGCTCGATCGCCCGATCGGGGAGCTGGCCGAGCGCGGGAGCCGCGACCTCTGTGACGTCCATCTCCGTCCCGGCGGTCCCGGCCCCGGCGGCCCTCCCGAGCCCGGGCAGGGACTGGGAGACCGACGATGCCCCCCGCCCCGCACCCGATGTCGTCGCGGTCTCCCCTCCGGACTCCCGCACGGACCGCCGGACGACCGCATACAGCTCCTGGTAGCGATCCGGCGCCACCTCGGCGAACCAATCGTTGCCCTCTGACCGGCCCCGCCGGCTCTGGCCACCGAACAGGAGGTCGTCGAACAGGTGGCCCGGGCCGACGTTGAACAAGATGTTGGAGAGGTACTTGCAACTGACCAGGTAGACGTGGTCGACGCGCAGGTCGACCGGGGCCACCTCGTCGCCGGGAGCCCGCACCGCCCCCTTCCATTCCACCACCTCGGGCCGGCGCTCCCGCAGGCCGTCCCGGGCCGCCAGGAAGGCCCGCCCGTTCTGCCAGGCGGCGTGGAACTCGGCGTCGAAGGCACCGCCGGCCCGGAGCGCGCTCAAGCGGTCCCAGTCCTCGGGCGACAGGCTGCGCATCACCGCTGGGCGCGAGGCCAGGGCATCCTCAATACGGTCCAGGCCCAGCATGCCCAGACCGGTGCCCAACTCGGTCACCATGGTGCGCGGGTGGGGCACTCCCGCATCCTGCCACGTCGGCCTGCGCCGCCTGGCTCCCTAGCCGGTGTAGAGGGGACTGAGCTGTAGCTCCATGGGGCCCACCTCCACATCGGAGGGCACGAACATCTCGGTGCTCTCGTAGACGTCGACGGCGACACCGGTGCGGGCGATGTAGGCGAAGACGGCGTCTCCCCACCGTTCCTCGACCAGGGCGGACCGCAGGGCATCCCGCTCGCCGATCGGAAGGTCGATGCCCGGGGTCTTGGCGACCAGTTGGCAGGCCAGCACCCAGTTCGTGGCCAGGTCCTGGGCGATGAAGACGCGAGGTGGGTCGTCGCGCACGACCGCGCAGGCGACGAGTGTGGTCACACGCGGCCCGGGGCTACGTCAGCCGCGGCCCAGAACCCCGGCAACGGGGGAGTGGCCCCACCGGCGGCGTACGCCGACAACCTCGCCCGCGCCTCTCGTGAGAGCAGATCGATGGCGTCGAAGAACCCGCCCGGGCCGGTCGCCCGCAGCGCCTTGTCCGCCTCACTGCCCGCCCGGGGCAGCTGTGTCGTCAGGACCACCAGCGGCCCCATGTTGTTGCTCGCCATGGCATGGGCGCGACCGAGCGTTCGCCACACGGTCTCCGTCCTGGCCATGCCACCCCGGTACGACGAGTTCGAGCCCGCCACATCGAAATACCACAACCGCCCCTTCGCATCGTGGGCGGTGAAGCTGACGGCCAGGCCCAGACCCCGGAGCCGGCGGTTGGCGCGCACATCGCTGAAGCCGGCGGCTTCCAGAGCGTCCCCCGCCAATTTGCCGGCCGAGGTCCCCATGTCATGGGCGACCTCGGCCGTCGCGGCCATGCCGCGCTCTTCGGCCAGGCGAGCCCGTGACAGCTCAACGTAGGCCGGATCCTGGTCGAAGCCGATGGCGTCCCTCCCCGTGCGACGGGCGGCCACCAGGGTGGAACCGGACCCGCAGAACGGGTCGAGCACCAGGTCACCGGCGAAGGTGTAGAGATCGATCAGACGCTGTGGCAGCTCCACCGGAAAGGGAGCCGGGTGCCGAACCCGAAGGGCGCTCTCGGGAGGGATGTCCCACACGTCGAGCGTCAGCGCCATGAAGTCGTCGGCCCGGATGCTGCTCTCGTGCGGCAGACCAGCCTTCCTCCGCTCCTTGGGGCTCTGGGCCCGACCGAACCGCCCCTTGCTGGCCACTATCACCCGCTCGGTCACGTCGCGCAGCACCGGGTTGGCGGGCGAGCGGAACGATCCCCATGCACAGGAGCCGCTGGCTCCCTCGCCCTTCTGCCAGATGATCTCGCCCCGCGGCAGGAGGTGCAGGTCGTCCTGCAGGATGCTCATCACATCGGCCGACAGGCTTCGGTACGGCTTGCGGCCGAGGTTGGCCACGTTGACGGCGATGCGGCCACCCGGCTCGAGCACACGCTTGCACTCGGCGAAGACGTCGCGCAGGAGCTGGAGGTATTCGAGATAGGAGCCCGGGACGCCTTCGCGGTCGAGCTCCTCCTCGTATTGCTTGCCCGCGAAATAGGGAGGTGAGGTGACGACGAGGGCCACCGAGGCGTCCGCCACCCCATCCATCCGGCGGGAATCGCCACAGATGCAGGACACCCCCTCCGGCGCATGGGGTGTCACATGCTCATCGGCACTCAACTCCGGCGCTTCGAAGCGGGCATAGAAGGCGTCCGCCACATGTGACTCGCGGCGCCCGACGCCGAAGTTGGAGGTCGCGGTGGGACGGCGTGCAGCCATGGGCAACGCAGACCCTACCGGTCACCCGGCCCGCGCCGAGTGACCGGTCGCGGTGGGGAGGAAGCCATGTCGGCACCTTAGTGACTGTCGCGATTGTTTCCCCAGCGCGATCACGCGATCGGCGATTGGGTGAGTCGGCGCAAGAGGTAGCGGCTGTGGGCAGCCCAGATGAACCCCTCGGTGACAATCGGATCGCGCTCGTAGTCGACCTGGAG
>DATLSH010000004.1:0-53472 GCA_035534235.1 Acidimicrobiales bacterium
CTCCAGGTCGACTACGAGCGCGATCCGATTGTCACCGAGGGGTTCATCTGGGCTGCCCACAGCCGCTACCTCTTGCGCCGACTCACCCAATCGCCGATCGCGTGATCGCGCTGGGGAAACAATCGCGACAGTCACTAAGGGGTCACCGGCCCGGATCCGGCCAGCGCGGATTCCGCCCCGGCGCCGGGGCCGCCGGGGAGATTGGTCGCCAGGTTCTCCGCGTCCACCGACACCTTGGGCAACATCCGGTCGAGCCAGTCGGGGAACCACCAGTTGGCCCGGCCCAACATCATCATGATGGAGGGGACCACGGCCATGCGGATGAAGACGGCATCGACGAAGATCCCGCCCGCCAGTCCGATGCCGAACTCCTTTATCACCCGCTGGCCCCCCAGAATGAACGATCCGAAGACCAGGATCATGATGAGCGCGGCAGCGGTGATGGTCTTGCCGGTGGCGGCCAGCCCGTTGCGTACGGCGATCCGGTTGTCACCGCCGGAGCGGATGTACTCCTCGTGCATGCGGGAGACCAGGAACACCTGGTAGTCCATGGACAGGCCGAAGAGTATGGCGAAGAGCATCACGGGGAGGAACGCCTCGACCGGGCTGGTGCCGTTGAGGCCGATGGCCGTCCCGGCATAGCCCCATTGGAAGACGGCCACAACGACACCGATGGCCGCCCCGATGGAGAGCAGGTTCATGGCCGCTCCGGTGAGCGGAATGACGAAGCTCCGGAACACGATGGAGAGGAGGAGCAACGACGTCAGGACGACCAGGCCGATGAACAGCGGCAGCTTGGCGGAGAGGACACTGGCGAAGTCGACGAAGATGGCCGTGGTGCCTCCCACGTAGACGCGCAGTCCGGAACCACCAATGGCCTGGGGGATCGTCTCGCCGCGCAGGTGGTTGATCAGGTCGGTCGTAGAGGCGTCCTCCGGCGCCGACGCCGGGTACACGCTGACCAGCGCGACGTCACCCGATCCGGTCTTGGCGGGAATGAAAATGGGATCGGCCGCCGGCACGCTGGCCACGTCCGGTTGGCGCCTTATGTCGTCCACCATGGTCGCCATGACCCGGTGCTGGCCCGGTTGCACGACGGCCACCACCAGGAGGGGGCCATTGAACCCCGGACCGAAGCCCCGGGCCAGCAGATCGTAGGCCTGGCGCGTGGTCGTGCCGGCTGGGTCGGTGCCCTGGTCGGCTGAGCCCAGGCGCAGAGAGAAGAACGGCAGGGCGAGCACGACGATGACGATGAGTGCCCCGATGGCGGCGATGGACGGGCGGATCTGTACCAGATCGGCCCAGCGCGGCCAGAACCCCTTGCTGTCGGCGCCCACCACCCGGGGCCCATTCTTGGCCAGGTTCCTGCGCTGCTTGCGGCTCATCACCTTGGGTCCGATGAAGCCCAGCATGGCGGGCAACAGCGTCAGGGCGGAGATCATGGTGAAGAGGACACCTATGGACGCGGACACGGCCAGCCCGTACAGGAAGCTGACGCCCAGGGCGAACATGCCGAGCAGCGCGATGCACACGATGATGCCCGCGAAGAGCACCGCACGGCCCGATGTGTTGACCGCATTGATGATGGAGCCTTCGACATCACGGCCGGCGATCAGCCCTTGCCGGTGCCGGGTCACGATGAAGAGCGCATAGTCCACCCCCACGCCCAACCCGACGAGGAGGACCAGCTGGGGCGCGAATTGGGGCATCTTGAGGACGTGGCTCAAGGTGCCGATGACCCCGATGGCGGTCCCCAGAGCGAAGAGCGCCGAGAGCAGCGGGAGGACGGCGGCGAATACCGAGCCGAAGACCAGCAGCAGCACAATGAGGGCCAAGCCGACACCGATGCCGGCGCTGCCGATGGACTGGCCGTTGGCAGACTCGGCCAACTGACCGGTCACCGCGACGCGGAGTCCGGGTCCCGAGGCGTCCACCACCGTCTTGACGAACTTCTTGGCCTGGGCATCTGAGAGGTTGTGGGCCTGCACATCCAGCGTGACCGGGATGAAGCCCACCGTGTCGTCGTGGCTGATGTTGGCGTGCGTCACCAGGCGTCCGTGCTGGTCGTAGGGGCTGGCGATGGACGTGACGTGCGGCAGGGACTCCAGGTCCTTCACCATCTGGTTGATGCGCAGACCGACCGCGGGGTCGGTCAGCCGGGCCTGGCCCGAGGTGCCGAAGACGACCTGTTCGCTGTCGCCCGACTGCTTGGGCGCCACGGATTGCAGCAGCTTTATGGCATCAGACGATTGCGTGTTGGGGAAGGTGAACGAATTGGAATAGGCCGAGCCGACCGAGTGCTCTACCGCCAGCGAGCCGACCAGCGCGACCAACCAGAAGAGGACCACGAGTCGGCGATGGCGGACACACCACCCGGCCAGGGTGCGCATGGGTGAAGATCTCCTCCGGGATCATGGGAGCGGCGAGGTGCCGGTCTCCGGGGGAAAGAGTACCGGCTCCCCCATAGGGCCTCTGTGTGCAGGCGTTGCTCTCGGGCACTGCCTTTATGCGCTGGAGCGGGACAGGCGGATCAGCGCGTTGAACACGGGCTGAGCCATCCGATCTGCCGAGGTGGCAGATCGTGCCACCAGGCGGCCCGCCAGGAGGGGATGGTGCTCGGGGACGGCGAAGAACCGCCGCTGGTCCAGGGTGAGCAAGGTCACCGGGGAGAGGGCCACCACGCCGATGGAGGAGCGCTGCTGATTGAGCAGTGAGTACTCGTTCCACGAATCGCCCCGGCCGAGCAGCCCGATCGGGGTGGAATCCCGGGTGATCACCGCATGGCCGTCGGCGATGAGGCTCCAGCGGTGGACCGGCTCGTCCTGGGTCTCCAAGGTCTGCCCGGGGTGGGCGGTACCCAGCTCCAGATCCTCGGCCAGTGACGCCAACTCCTCGTCGGGGAGGTCGGCGAAGATGTCCAGTTCACGTAGGAGGGGCACGACACCGGTCGGTCCCACCCGGGGCGAGGACGCCACCGGGGAGGGGGGTCGGCGGGGGAGGGAAAGGCGCATGGGTTCAGTGCTCCGATCGGTGGTGGACGTCGTGGGAGAAGCGATGGTGCCGGCGCCCGGCCCGGTGCCAGACGAAGAAGGCCACGATCCCGATGAGCAACCACGGCACGTGCACGGGAAAGAAGCCGGCATAGGAGATGCTGGCGCCGGCGGCCAGGGCGACCAAGGCCACCATGAAGAGGAAGGGCAACAGGCGCCGGTGGCGGGGCGGCGATGGGGGTGGCTCCTGGCTCAGACGGGGGAGGTCGTGGAACAGCCCGGCCAGGTCGCCCCGGGTGGTGGCCGACATGGCCGTGTCGAGCCTGTCCTTGAACTCGGCCTGGTCCAGGCGCCCTTCGGCGAAATGGCGGGAGAGCTTGTCGGCCACCTCGTTGCGCTCGGTGTCCGAGGCCCGCATGGTGGTGTCGTGTTCCTGGTTCATCCGTCGACCCATTGGGTAGGCGGGGTCCCATCGGCAGCGCATGATGTGTCCTCTCGTGGTGGATTGGATGGGTTGGGTCAGGACCGACCGCGTTCGCGGGCGAGGAGCTCCTCGGCCACGGAGAGGTCGCTTCCCTCCTCGGGGATGAGCAGCCACCCGGCGAGGTACAAGGGCACGGCCAGTCCCCCGAGGAGGGCCAGGGCGACGAAACCGATGCGGACCACGGTGGGGTCGACGTCGAAGTAGTCAGACAGGCCCACCGCCACGCCGGCCAGCATGCGGCGGTCGCCGCCGCGGCGCAGGCGAAGCTCGGGCCAGGGTGGGCTGCCGGGGGCGTTTCCGGATGCGGTGCCGGGGTCGTCCGGTGTGGTCGTGTCGTGCGGTGCGGTGTCCATGGAGCGAGCCTGACGGATGGCGTCACCGATGAGAATCCGGCATCACCCTGGACCGTCCCTGACCCGGGGACCGGCCGCTCAGGGTCATCCCTGATACCCAAGGGCGACCGGGCGCGCGATCATCGTGGTATTCGAGAGCAACCCGATCCCGGCACGCGCCCGAGCGCCTCCCGTAGCCCCGGCGGCGCATCGTGGCGGCACGGTGCCCCTCCCTGGGTGGCGTCCGGCGCCGCCTGGGCCAACGGCCGGGTCCCGGACCGCGATGGGCGTCACCCCCACACCCACCGGCACCATCATCTGCGGCTCCGCCATATGCGGCGGAGCCCCGACACCCGGGTCCTGGGTGGTGTGTGCGGTGGGGTCTCCGCCGCGACAGGGATCGACGTCATGCTGGTGCGGATCGGCTTCGTGCTGCTGACGGTGAGCAGCGGCGTCGCCGTGCTCATTTACGCGCTGGCGTGGCTGCTGGTCCCCATTGAGGGCGAAGACTCGAACATCCTCTCCCGGGCCGTGAACGACCGCCGGGGCATCCGGCTGGTCGTGGCCCTCGTTCCGGTGATGATTGTGCTCCAGGTGGTCGTCAGCGCGCTGCACGTCGGTTACGTCGGCTTCATCGGCTGGCCCACCTTTCTCGCCGGCGGTCTGGCCGTCCTCATCTGGAGGAACGCCAGTGAGAAGGAGAAGGTCTGGATCAACGACGACCTGGTCCCCCTCCTGGGCGCCGGCTCCCGCGGCCATGCCCGCTGGGTACTGGTGACCCGGGTCGGGGTCGGCGTGGCCCTCGGGCTCGGCGGCGCCTCCCTTCTCGTCTACGGGCACGCCTCCAGTGCCGCCCTCCGGCCGATCGGCGGCGCCGTGCTGGTCATCGGGGCCCTCGTGGTGATCTTCGGGCCCTGGTGGCTCAGCCTGGTGCGCGACCTGATGGCGGAGCGACAGGCCCGGGCGCTGGCCGAGGAGAGGGCGCAGATGGCGGCCCATGTCCATGACTCGGTGTTGCAGACCCTGGCCCTCATTCAGCGCTCAGCCGACGATCCCCAGCATGTGGTGCAGCTGGCCCGGGCCCAGGAGCGTGAGCTGCGCGCCTGGTTGTTCGAGGGGCGCCCCCCGGGGGCGCTGAGCGACGACGTGACCATGCTGGCCGAGGGTGTGGGCCTGCTGCAGCGCCAGATCGAAGCGGACCACGGCATCACGGTCCAGGTGGTGATGGTGGGGGACTGCGAGCTGACCGCCGCCTTGCGCGCCCTGCTCGATGCCGCCCGGGAGGCCACGGTCAATGCCGCCAAATGGTCCGGCGCACCGCAGGTGTCCCTCTATGCCGAGGTCGAGCCCGACACCGTCATGCTCTTTGTGCGCGATCGCGGGCGGGGGTTCGACCCGGGTGCGGTGCCGGAGGACCGTCAAGGCATCGCCCAGTCCATACGGGCGCGCCTGTCCCGGTTCGGCGGCACGGTGGTCATCCGTTCGGCGCCGGGCGAGGGGGCCGAAGTGGAGCTCTCGATGGCCCGCCATGAGCTGGTCCGATGAGCGGGCCCGCGTCGGGCGAGCCGGGTGCCGCCGAGCCGGCCATCCGGCGCCCCCGGATCTTCCTGGTCGAGGACCACGCAGTCTTCCGGGCCGGCGTGAAGGCGGAACTTGGCGATGCCGTCGAGGTGGTCGGAGAAGCGGATGAGGCCGCCGCCGCCGTCGAGCTCATCAATGAGCGGCAGCCCGATGTCGTCGTGTTGGACGTGCACCTGCCCGGGGGTGGTGGGCTGGCCGTTCTGCAGGGGGTCCTGCCGCACCATCCCGAGGTGCGGTTCCTCGCCCTCTCGGTCTCCGACGCCCCCGAGGATGTCATCGCCGTCATCCGGGCGGGGGCTCGGGGCTACATCACCAAGACGATTTCGGGTGGTGAGCTCTTGCAGGCGGTGTACCGCGTCGGGGCGGGCGACGCGGTGTTCTCACCCCGCCTGGCCGGCTTCGTCCTCGATGCGTTCGCCCACGGTGCCGAACCGGTGACCGGCCTCGATCCCGAGCTGGACCAGCTGTCACCGCGAGAACGCGAGGTACTCCGCTTGATCGCCCGTGGCTATACGTACAAGGAGGTCGGGCGTGACCTGACCATTTCCTCCAAGACGGTCGAGTCACATGTCTCCTCCGTGCTGCGCAAGCTCCAACTCTCCACCCGCCACGAACTGACCAGGTGGGCCACGGACCGGCGCTTGGTCTAGACAGGAGTGGTGACCGCAGACCTGGCCGCCGAGCACCGTGACGCGGCGGCACTGGCCCTTATGGCCGGCCGGGCCCTGTTGGAGCTGCGGGGGAGCCCTCCCTCCCTGGGCGATGTCGGGGCCGCGGGGGACCGCTTGGCGCACCAGCTCCTCGTGGGCGAGTTGACCAGCCTCTACCCCGACGACGATGTGCGGTCCGAGGAAGGGCTCGAGCATGTCTCGGGGAACGGACGCCTCTGGATCATCGACCCCCTCGACGGGACTCGCGAGTTCCGCCAGGCCGGCCGGACCGACTGGGCCGTGCATGTGGCCCTGGCGGTGGCGGGCGTGGCCGTCGTCGGTGCCGTCGCCCTGCCCGCACTGGACCTCGTGCTCTCGACCGGGGCACCGCCGGTGCTCCGGCCCCTTGAGGAGGATGCCCCACCCCGGGTCGTGGTCTCGCGCACCCGGCCACCCGAAGTGGCGTACGACGTCACCGAGGCCTTGGGTGGGGTGATGGTCCCCATGGGCTCGGCCGGGGCCAAGATCGCCGCCGTGATCCTGGGGGCGGCCGAGGTCTACGTGCATGCCGGCGGCCAGTACGAGTGGGACTCGGGTGCACCGGTGGCGGTAGCGCTGGCCAGCGGGCTGCACGCCAGCCGGCTCAACGGCGAACCCTTGCGCTACGGCGCCCCCGATGCCTGGCTGCCCGATCTCATGGTCTGCCGGCCCGAGTACGCCGCCACGGTCCTGGGCGTGACGACAAGGCAGCACCGGCCCTACTGGTGAGTGACGACCGGCATTGCAGGGGACGAATCCCGGCAAGCAGGCCGGGCCCCGACTCACGCGGAGTCGGGGCCCGGCCTTGATTGCTACTTGTCCTTCACTGAGCGCCGACCGAAGCCGGGCGCGTCCGGCCTAAATGGCGCGAACGTTCGCTGCCTGAAGCCCCTTGGGGCCCTGGTTGGTCTCGAACTCGACCTTTTGTCCTTCTTCCAGGTTGCGGTAGCCCGTACCGGAGATCGCGCTGAAGTGCACGAATACGTCGGGGCCCCCACCGTCCTGGGTGATGAAGCCGAAGCCCTTCTCACCGTTAAACCACTTCACGGAACCAGTTGCCATTGAAAATCCACTCCTCTCCTGGCCAGATTTGACCCGATTTCTGGGGGTCATGGCCGGTAGCTCTTGCGAGCCAGAGGGATTTCCAAATCTGTAATGGTGGTGCCCTCAGAAGCAAGCTTAGTCCCTGGCGGCGCCGGGCGGCGCCGGAATTCACCCGGGAGTCGGTCCCGGCGACCGGGGCGTCCCGCGGTGGCCGATCACCTCCCTGGCCAGGGTGTCCACGTCGGCAAGATCGAGGTCAGGAAGGTTCCCGCTCAGAATGAGCGTGGCCAGCCCGTGGACGACCGACCAACTGGCCAAGGAGGCGGCCCTCAGGCTCCGCCGGTCCGGCGCCCGACCGGTGGCGAGGAGAGGACCGCGCAGAGTGGCGAAGGCCCGCTGCTTGGAGCGATCCAGCGCGGGATCCCCTTCCCGGGCCAGGTCGGGACGGAACATCACGGCGAAGTGACCGGGGTGGTCCAGGGCGAAATGGACGTAGCGCACGCCCACCTCCTTGAAGTCCCCCGTCCTCTCCCACACCCCACCCAGCTCGTCGGCCAGGAGATCGAATCCCTCAGTAGCCACGGCGGTGAACAGACCGGCCTTGTCGCCGAAGTGGTGGACCGGTGCGGCATGGGAGACGCCGGCCCGCGCGGCCAGGCCGCGCAGGCTCACCGCGGCCGGCCCGTCGGAGGCCACCGTGGCGACGGCGGCGTCCATGAGGGTGCGCCGGAGATCGCCGTGGTGGTAGGGGGCGGTGCCCCGCCGCGTCGGTGCCGTGGCCATGTCCCGATGGTACCCCCAATGTTGTCGTTGACAAGATTTGAGGGAGGGCCTAATCTTGTCAATGGCAAGTCCTCCCAGCCCCGACGAAGGAGTCCCCATGTCCCTGACCACCAACCCCTATCTGGAGGGGAACTTCGCGCCCGTGCTCGACGAAGTGACGGTCACCGACCTGGTGGTCACGGGCGAGGTGCCGGAGGAGCTCAACGGGCGCTACCTGCGCATCGGCCCCAACCCGGTGTCGGCCCCCGAGCCCTCCACCTATCACTGGTTCACCGGTGACGGCATGGTGCACGGCATCAGGCTCGGTGACGGCCGGGCCGGGTGGTACCGCAACCGCTGGGTGCGCTCGGGCCCGGTGTCCCGCACCCTGGGCGAGGCACCCCGGTCGGGATTGGCCCACGCCGGCATGGACTTCGCTCCCAACACCAACGTCATCGCCCATGCCGGGCGGACCTTCGCCCTCGTCGAGGCCGGAGCGCTCCCCTACGAGCTCACCGACGAGCTCGAAACGGTGGGGCCGTGCAACTTCGGTGGCACCCTGGCCGGCGGCTATACCGCGCACCCGAAGCGGGACCCGTTGACGGGGGAGCTCTACGCCGTCTCCTACTTCTTCGGCTGGGGCGATGACGTGGAGGTCACGGTGCTCGACCGGGAGGCCCGGGTGCGGTCGTCCCGCCGGGTGACCATGGGCGGCCCGGTGAGCCTGCACGACACCGCCATCACCCAGAGTTGGATCGTCCTCCTTGATCTCCCGGTGCTCTTCGATATGGAGCTGGCCGTGGGCGGGGCCAGCTTCCCTTACCGGTGGTTCGACGACTACCCGCCCCGGGTGGGGCTGTTGCCCCGGGACGGGGAGTCGACCGCGGTGGTGTGGCACGAGGTCGACCCCTGCTACGTCTTCCACCCCATGAATGCCTACGACGAGCCGGGCGGCAGCGGGATCGTGCTCGATGTGGTTCGCCACCCCTCCATGTTCCGCACCAACCTCCTCGGGCCCGCCGAAGGCGCCCCCACCCTGGAGCGCTGGCACATCGACGGGCACGGGGCCGCTGTCAAGGAGGAGCGGCTGGACGATCGTGGCCAGGAGTTCCCGCGCATTGACGAGCGGCTCGTCGGGCTGCCCCACCGCTTCGGCTACTGCGTGGCTGTCGACACGGGCGAGTTGCTGGGCACCGAGTCCCGCCTGGTGCGCCATGACCTGGTGGCCGGCACCAGCGAGGTGCGCTCATTCGGCCGGGGAAGCACCATTGGTGAGGCAGTCTTGGTTCCCCGTGCGGCCGGCGCCGGCGAGGGCGAGGGTTGGCTCATGACCCTGGTCCATCAGGCCGAGACGGACTCTTCGTCCCTGCACATCGTCAACGCGGAGGACTTCGCCGGCGAGCCTCAAGCCGTCGTGCACCTGCCCCAGCGGGTGCCGGCCGGGTTCCACGGCAACTGGGTGGCCGATTGATCGGGCCCTATGGTCGCAACCCTCTGAGCCGAGCTAGGAGGCTGCGGCAGTGAGGCCATCGTAGAGGGCCAGCACCTGGGCCGGTCCCGGTGTCGCGCCCGGATCGACCAGGTACTGCATGATCAACCCATCGACCAGCGCCAGCACAAGCGAACCCAGCGTGGCCGGATTGAGACCGGCCTCGGCGAGCTGGGGGCCGACGGTGGAGGTGAACATCTCCTTCGCGGCCGCCCGGGATTGACGGTACTGGTCGGCCAACTGGGCCCGTAGCTCCGGCACGTGCTCGGCCTGGGCCATGGCCTCAATGAAGGCGATCAGGAGCGGGCGACTGTTCTCCATCAGGTGGAAGAACTGCGGGATGGCTTGGCGCGCCGCGGCACCGATACCTTGCGCATCGGACTTACCAACGAGAGGTGCGAAGCTGGCGATCCACTCGCGGAAACCCTCAGCGATGGCCTCGTTGAGCAGTTCCTCTTTGGACCCGAAGTGATACCCGATGGCACCGAGGCTGACCCCGGCGGCGGTGGCCACATCCCGGGCCGTGGTGCGTGCGTAGCCGATCTGCTCGATGCACTTCCGGGCTCCCATCAAGAGGGCCACCCGATTGTCCGCCGGCATGGCGGAATACTATCGCAGTTTGCACATATGTATTGAACATACGTACGATAGGCGTCGTGCTGCTCTGGTCCTGGGTCCAATCTCACCGGTGGTGGTGCGTGGCCTTCTTCGCGCTCCTCATGCTGTCGTCGGCCGGCGGGACGTGTTGGGCCGTCTTCTTCAGAACGGTCGCCACGCCGGTCAGCCTGCGCGAGGCGTTGAGCCAGTACCGGCGCCACCAGGGGACCGGCTCGTCCCAGAGGGGCGGCGTCCTTTCGCCCGGTGTCTTCTCCTACGCCACGTCCGGGGGTGAGAGCCTGAGCCTGCCCGGTGTCTCCCGGTCGTTCCCGGCCCGCAGCAACATGGTGGTAAACGGCGCCGCGGGCTCGTGCGGCGCCGTGGACTGGGTCCCCATCGTCCAGCACTCCGAGACGACCACGGTCTGCCCATCCATGGACCACTCGCTGGCCATCTCGAACCTCGTCACGTTTGAGCAGATCAGCGGTTCGACCACCACCACGGTCATCGACTGTCCACCGACCGCGTATCTCGTCCCACCCATTGCCGCGCCCGGCGTGCGCTGGACCGCCACCTGCCATCAGTTGAAGCCGGCGCAGGATGTCGCGATGAACGGCCAGGTAGTGGGAGCGATTCCCATTGAAGTCAGCGGTCGGTCGATCAACACGGTGCATGTCCGTATGACGCTCGTCTTCAACGGCATCGACCAGGGCCCGAGTACGACTGACTTCTGGATCTCGACGACACGTGGAGTGGTCGTGCACGAGCAGGAGCTGGCGACGGTCACCCAGTCGGGCGTGCACTACAAGGAGGAGATGAGCACCCTCCTCACATCGCTCACTCCGGCGGGCTGACGGAAGCCCCCCCTGGGCCACCAGTCGCCTCGGGGAGTTCCAGGCAGATGGCCCGGACACGCTCGTTCATCCCCGCCGCCGCCACCACGGGTCGCCGTCAGCCCGCCTCGGCCGCCATCCGGTCCGCCGCCACGGCGTCATAGGTCTCGTAGTCAGTGCCCGTGTCGTCGGCGAACTCGAACTCGAGCAGCCCGGCCTCGCCCCACTTCTCCCGCAGGAAACCGCCGTTGGCCTCCAGCAGGCCCAACTTGCGCACGTTGGGCACCAGCTTGGCGAAGAAGCCCCGGGCGAAGCCGCGCATCGGGTTGATGCCCGCCTGGCTTGCCGCCTCCATGACGAACGGGAGCACCGCCGCGGCCGAGGTGCCCATGCGCTCCCATACCTCGGGCGTCGTTGCCCGCGCCCGCGAGTTCAATGTGGCGTCGACCATGAACTCCTGGCGCTCCCGCAGTTCGGCCTGGCTCAGGTCGGCGTAGAACTCCGAGAGGGTCAGGACACCGAAGGCCACGTGCCGGGCCTCGTCGGACATGATGTAGCGCAGGAGCTTGGTGAGCAGCGGCTCGTTGGTACGGCGCAACATGTCACCGAACGCGGCCAGAGCCAGGGACTCGATGACGATCTGCATCCCCAGGTACGCAATGTCCCAGCGCGAGTCCTCCAGCAGCGACCAGATCTGCTCCTTGAGATACGGGCTCATGGGGTAGGCCTCGCCCAGCTTGAGGTTCAGGTACTTGGCGAACACCTCGGTGTGCCGGGCCTCGTCCATGGTCTGGGTGGAGGCGTAGTACTTGGCGTCGATCCACGGGACGGTCTCGACGATCTTGGCCGCGGTCATCATGGCGCCCTGCTCACCGTGCATGAACTGGCTCAGGTTGGCCTTGAAGAACTCGATCCCGAGCTCCGAGTACTCCTTCTCCGTCCACCTGGCCAGGGGCGAGCCCGGCAGGGTGCCCGCCACCCGGGCCACGGCGAGCATCGGGCTGTCCTGCTCGGCCACCAGGCGTTCGGGATCGACATCGGTGGCCCAGTCCAGGTCGGTGACGCTGTTCCACTGCGACCCCATGGCCTTGTTGTAGAGGGTGACCAGCTGCCCCCGGTCGCGCCCGTAGTCCCACAGGAAGAGACGGTCGGCATGGTCGCTGATGACATGGATGGCCTCGTCGATCTCACCCCGGCCCGGCAGCGGAGGCCTCACCCCATCGGTCATCGCCCTACTTCCTCTTCCCACCCATGTTGGCGTTGGGTGCGGCCGCATCTACCAGTGCGGGCACCACGCCACCGAGCTCGGCCGGGTCCCAACGGTCACCCTTGGAGGCGCCGGGCCCGGCCACCCAGCCTTCGGCCACGCTGATGAGGTCGCCCTGGACGTTGAAGACGCGCCCGGTGATGGCGGCCGACTGCGCGCTGCCCAGCCAGACCACCAGGGGGGCGATGTTGCCCGGGTCGAGGGGGTCGAATTCCTCGGGCTTGCGATCGGCCGATGCGGCGCCCATGCCCAGGTTCTCGGTCATGCGCGTCAGGGCGGCCGGGGCAATGGCGTTGACCGTCACCCCATAGCGGCCCAGTTCCATGGCGGCGATGATGGTCATGGACGCGATCCCCGCCTTGGCCGCGCCGTAGTTCGTCTGGCCGACGTTGCCGTAAATCCCCGACGGCGAGGTGGTGTTGATGATGCGGGCGTCGTTGGTCTCGCCCGCCTTGGACCGGTTGCGCCAGTACTCGACGGCGTGGCGCGTGGGGGCGAACGTGCCGCGCAGGTGCACCCGGATGACGGCGTCCCACTCCTCAATGGTCATGTTGACCAGCATGCGGTCGCGCAGGATGCCGGCGTTGTTGACCAGCACGTCAATGCCGCCGAACGTGTCGATGGCCGCCCTTATGAGGCGCCCGGCGCCGTCCCAATCCGAGACATCGTCCCCGTTGGCCACCGCCTCGCCTCCCATGGCGCGGATCTCGTCGACCACCTGACCCGCCGGCCCCTCGGAGGACCCGGTGCCGTCGACTTCGGCACCCAGGTCGTTCACCACAATCCTGGCGCCCTGGCTGGCGAATTCGAGCGCGTGCTCGCGCCCGATACCCCGGCCCGCCCCGGTGATGACCACGACACGTCCGTCACAGATGCCCATGTGGCGCTCCCTTTCTCGACTCCTGGTCCGCGGCCGCCCGGTAGAGGTCCCGCAGCTTGCGTTTGAAGATCTTCCCCGTATCCTCGCGCGGCAGCTCGACCAGGAAGTCCACGGTGCGCGGGCACTTGAAGTGGGCCAGGCGCTGCCGGCAGAACTCCATGAGCTCGGCGGCCAGGGTCTCGGAGGCGTCCACGCCCCCGGCCGGCTGCACCACGGCCTTGACGGCCTCACCCCACTCCTCGTCAGGCACCCCGATGGTGGCCACATCGCCCACCGCCGGGTGCTCCAGGAGGACGGCGTCGACTTCGGCCGGGTAGATGTTCACGCCGCCGGAAATGATCATGTCGGCGCTGCGGTCGGTCAGGTACAAGAAGCCCTCTTCATCGGCATACCCCATGTCACCCAGCGTGAAGTAGTCGCCGCGGAAGGCACCCGCCGTCTTCTCGGCGTCGCCGAAGTAGTCGAAATGGGTGGCCGAGACGTCGCGCAGGTAGACGAGACCGACCTCGCCGGGGGCCACCTCACGGCCGTCGATGTCGGCCACCTTGACCAGATCGGGCACCATGGGCCTTCCCACGGTTCCCGGGTGGGCGATCCAGGTGGGCGAGTCGACCAGGGTGCCCAGGCCCTCGGTGGCGGCGTAGTACTCGGTCACGATGGGTCCCAGCCACTCGATCAGTTTCCGCTTGACCCCGACCGGGCAGGGCGCCGCGCCGTGGATGATGTAGCGGAGGGAAGAGAGGTCGTACTTGCCCTTCACGTCATCGGGGAGGGCAAGCAGCCGGTGGAACATGGTCGGCACCATGTGGGTGTGGGTGATGCCGTGGTGCTCAATGAGTCGAAGTGTCTCGGTCGGGTCCCACTGCTCCATGACCACGAGGGGCACGCCGTAGAGCATGGGCACGGCCACCGAGAAGGCCAGCGGGGCGGCGTGGTAGAGCGGGCCGGTCACCAGGTGGGCGTCGACACTGGTCTGGTAGCTCTCGTCATAGCCGCAGAAGTTGACGGTGGCCAGCGCGCTCGGCGCCGCGCTCTTGCGGTGCACGCCCTTGGGTCGCCCGGTCGTGCCCGACGTGTAGAGCATCTGGGTGCCCGGGACGGGGTCGTCTATGTCCGACCCGTCCTCGGCGGCCACCACCTCGTGGTACATGGCGAATCCCGGCAGGTACCCCCCGATGGCCACGCACACCAGACCGGGCCCGCCGGCCGCCGCCGCCTCGACCACCTTGTCTCCCACTTCGACCGCGCAGATGAACGCCGTGGCCCCGCAGTTGGCGACGATGTAGGCCGCCTCGGCACCGGTCAGGTGCCAGTTGATCGGAGTCAGGCGGAGGCCGCAGCGCTGAGCGGCGTACAGCACCTCCAGGAATTCGGGTCGGTTGGTGCACATGAGCGCGATGGCGTCACCCGGGACGAGCCCCCGCGCCCGCAGCGCTCGGACCAGCCGGTTGATGTCGGCGTTGAGCTCGCCGTAGGTGCGGTCCCCCCGGGGCGAGGTGAGGGCCTGACGATCAGGGTCCCGGGCGGCCCACCACGCGTGCAGCATCCCCTGGGCGGCCGCGCCGGCCCTGTCCTCGGCGACGCTCACGACGGCTCCGGCGCGCCGAGCGGTATGAAGAGCGGTAACTGCCGCCCGTCGCTCAGGGGCTCCCACGTCACTTCCACCGCCTGTCCCGGATGGACCTCCGCGGGCGCACAGCCCACCACGTTGGTCATCATGCGGATGCCCTCTTCCAGGTCGACCAGGGCGATGACATAGGGCTCGCCCCCCGAGAAGGTGCTGCCGGTGGCGGCCGGCTTGTGCTCCACCGAGGCGGCGTAGACGGTGGCCCGGCCACTGGCCGGGCGCCACTGGAGCGTGTCGGTGGCCCCGCAGACGGGGCAGAAGGAGCGCGGGTAGAAGATCCCCTTGTCGCAGGCCGTGCACCACTGGACCAGGAGCACGCCGGCGCGGGTGGCCTCCCAAAACGGGCCGCTGTCCGGACCGGCCGGCGGCTCCATCCGCATCTTCAGGTGGGCGTCGTCGGGGCCGGGCATCAGAGGGTCGCCTCGGTGCCCAGCACGGCCGTCGACATGCACGAGAGGACCATGCCCGAACCGTGGGCCACCGCGATCTCGGCGCCGGGCACCTGACGGGCCCCGCCCTCGCCCCGCAGCTGGCGCACGGCCTCGGTGATGAGGAACATCCCGTACATGCCCGGGTGGGTGAACGACAGGCCCCCACCGTTGGTGTTCATGGGCAGGGCGCCTCCGGGGCCCAGCTTGCCGTCCTCGACGAAGGGTCCCCCCTCACCCTTGGGGCAGAAGCCGAGGTCCTCCAGGTGGAGCAGGGCCGTGATGGTGAAGCTGTCGTAACCCATGAGCACGTCGACCTCTGCGGGTTCCACGCCCGCCACTCTGAAGGCGTTGGCTCCCGAGATCCGGCCCGGTGTGGTGGTCAGATCGGGCATTTGGGTGATCATCATGTGATCGTGGCAGGTGGCCGCGCCCAGCACGTAGACCGGGGGCCGGCGCAGTGAGCGGGCCCGGTCGGCGCTGGTCATCACGAACGCGCCGGCCCCGTCGGTGACCAGGCAGCAGTCGAGCAGGTGCAGCGGGCTGACCTGCAAGGGTGAGGCCAGCACCTCATTGATGGTCAATGGCGCCTGGTGACGGGCCCGCGGATTGAGGGTGGCCCACGCCCGGGTGCTGACGGCGATCTGGGCCAACTGTGCGGCGGTGGTGCCGAATTGGTGCATGTGCCGGGCGGCGGCCAGCGCGTAGGGGCCCATGGGCATGCGGAGCCCGAACGGCCATTCCCACTCGGCCATCGGGTTGGGGCCGGCCGGGTACCGCCGGTCCACTCGGCGCTTCTGCGTCCGGTCGCTGCGCGGCGTCGACGCGTACACGCTCACCACCACGTCACAAAGGCCGGCCGCGATGGCGGCGGCGCCATGTTCCAGGTGGACCTCGTAGCTCGAACCACCGGTCATGGTGGAATCGGTGAAGCGGGGGTGCACACCCAGGTACTCGGCGAAACCCATCGACGAGTCCGCATGGCACACTCCGTCGACGTCGGACAGGGTCAGGCCGGCATCGTCGAGCGCATTTTGCACCATGGCCACCTCAAGCGCACGACCGGTCCGTTCGAGCTCACCGGTGGGGGAGACGTCGTCGGCCACTCCCACGATGGCAGCCGCGCCGCGCAGAGTGCGGTCCTGTCGCATCATGACCGTCGGGTCGATGCCTAGGCGTTCTTGGGCAACTCGGAGAACGGTGTGACGCGGTCGTTGTTGGGCTCCTTGGGCAGCCCCAGCACGCGCTCGCCGATGATGTTCCGCTGCACCTGGTCGGTGCCTCCGTAAATGGGGGGAGCCTGGGCGAACAGCGCCATCTCGGTCACCCCTCCCGCGAAGGGGTCGCCGGTGGCCTGCACCAGGCTGGCCTTGTCGTCGGCGTCGTAGGCGTGCAGCATGCCCGCGGGCCCCGATATCCGCAGGCCGAGGTCGCGGGTCAGGCGCACGATCTGGCTCATGGACAGCTTGGCCACGTTCGGCATGCCCGGGATGTCCGCGCCCTGCTCCTTGACCGCTTTGACCCGCAACCCGTTGAACCGGCCCAGCTCGCCCAGGGTGTACAGGCGGGCCAGATCCTGGCGCACCCCGGCGTCCTGGTTGACGCCTCGCGACTGCGCCAGCCCGATGAGCAGGCCGGCGGCGCCCCGCAGGGCGCCGAGCGCGCCACCGGCCGGCTTGCTGTTGCCGGCACTGTTGGGGCCACCGGACTTGGATTTGGGGGCCACCAAGTCGCCTACTCTCTTGCTCAGGGCACCCATCACACTGCCCGGCTGGGCCAGGCCACCACCGGCCGCGTTGCCACCACCCGAGCCGAGGCCGGCCCGCTCGTTCATCAGCGTCGTGTTGGCCGCGGCCCACCCGTTGTTGAGCCCGCCGATCAGAGCCGAGTCGGCCACCCGGGCGTCGGTGAGGAACACCTCGTTGAAGAGTGCGTGCCCGGTCATCTCCTTGAGGGGGCGGACGTCGACCCCTTCCTGGTGCATGTCGAAGGCGAAGTACGAGATCCCCTGGTGCTTCGGCACCTCGGGATCGGTCCGGGCCAGCAGCATGCCGAGGTCGGCGTACTGGCCACCCGAGGTCCACACCTTCTGCCCGTTGATGATCCATTCGTCGCCGTCCTTCAGGGCCCTGGTCTGCAAGCCGGCCAGGTCCGACCCGGCCTGAGGCTCGCTGAACAGCTGGCACCACGCCTTCTGGCCGGTCACGATGTCGCGTACATAGAGGTCGATCTGCTCCTGGGTGCCGTGGGTGGCGATGGTGGGGGCAGCCAGGAGGAGGCCGAGTCCCGCCGGGGCGCCGAGGGCACCGAATTTGGCTATCTCGGTGGCCACCGTGACGGCATCGGCCCGGGCGACGGCCCGGCCATAGGCGTTGGTGGGAAGCCCCGGGGCCGACCAGCCCGCGGTGCCCAGGCGCTCCCACCATTCGGCGACGGTGAGGTCGGGATCCCAATTCTGTCCGAGCCAGGCCCGCAGCTCGCTCAGGAGATCTTCCAGGCTCAGTGTTTCGGTCGCGGTATCGGTCACGTCCAGAAGCTACCGGACGGGCGACTCCGTCAGGTGATCGGCTTGGGACAGGGAGGCCAGGAGGTCGTTGAGGTGGGTGCACGTCGAAGTGCCCACGAGCTCGTTCTTCACCAGCGCCCGCAGGTCGGACACCCGCCGCCCTACGAGGCGCGCCGCGCTGCCGGCCGCCGAGGGGCATTCGGCCCACGGGAGGACCCGCGGGGTGGCCACACACGTACTGATGAGATCGCCCCGGCCGTCCGGATCGGGGACCAGGGTGGCGCCGACCGAGTACTCGTGCAGCACCGTGACCACCCCGTCATCCCGGGCGTAGCTGTCCCGGAACATGGCAAACACCTCGTCCCCGTCGCGCTGGATGAGTCGTTGCCGGCGCATGGAACCCGGTTCGAGTGCGGGCATCTCGTGCCACATCCCGGCGCCGTCACCGGGGGAGACCGGCCCGTTCGGCGTGGGCATCTCGCGGGTGGTGCGAATCTGCACCATGAACGAGGCGGGAGCGGCCCAACCCGCGCAGATGTCGACGGGCAGGCCGGCCAGCGCCTCGTCGGGGATGGGGGAGGGGAAGAGGCCGGTGTAGAGGGACCCGTACCCGGAAAGGAGGGCCGCCACCGGGAGCTCGGAGAGCAGGATCCAGCGCAGCGTCCCCGGTTCATACAGCCCATCGACGACGGCCCGGAATCCCCGCGCCACCGCCCGACCCAGCAGAGCAACGCTCCCTCGGTCGGCCGGCCGGAGGTCGAGGGAGATCAGCTCGCGCCCCTTCCCCACGAGAGCCCGGCAGTCCACCGAGCCGCCCGGGTCGACGGCGATGCCGCGCAGCTCCAGGGTGCCATCTCCGAGGGTGTGCATGTCGACGCTGCTGGTGCGGCGGAAGGACCCCGGCAACCGTGCCGGGAGGCTGGTCATGGGCTCGGCCAGGAAATGCGCCACATGGGTCACCCGTCCAACGGTAGCGTCGCCCCGTGGAAGACCGGCTCGCTGCGGCATTCGAGGCCTGGGTGCAGGCCCAGAAGGCGGCCCTGGCCGTGGTGACCGGAGCCGACGGCGTGCCCGGCACCGACATCGATACAGCGGAGGGCTACCGCTGGGTGACCCGCCTGTCCCGGCTGGCCCTGGAGTGGATCGTGGAGAAGTCCGACCCGCTGCACCCGCAGCTCTTCACGCTGCAGGACGAGTACCGCAAGTTGCTGGTCGACAATCCCGACGTGCACTACCTCTTCTGCGTGCTCGACGACAGCCACTCCTACCGGCTGGTCGGCTACCGGGGGGAGTGCGCCTACCTCGGGATGACCTTCGGCACGCCCTTCGGGCAGGGCGAGGTGGGTGGCCGGACGGGGACGCAGACCCAGACGCACATAGACGAGTACGACATCGGCCCCGACGGCGAGGTCGACATCCTGATCGCGCCGGAATCTGCGATGCCGTACCCCCGGCCGCCCAACTCCATCATCCTGGAGCCGGGCACGGCGCAGCTGGCGATTCGGGAGACCCATTTCGAGCGCACGCCCGAACGGCTCTCCCGTCTACGGATGGAGTTGGCGGCCAAGCCCGGGGAGGAGCCGCCGCCACCCCTGCTGTCTTCCGAGGAGCTGGCCCCCAAGCTGGAATTCGCCGCCATGTTCCTCACCTTCGTCGGGGGGGCGGCGCTGCAGATGTGGCACGACGCCGGGACGAACATGAACACGTTCGGGGGCGGGGCGGGTTCCGCGCACGTCGCGGCCCAGGATGACGAGGTGCGCACGCATTCCAATGCCGAGATGACCTATCACGGCGGGCGCTTCCGCCTCACGCCGGGCCAGGCGCTGGTGGTGACGGTGCACCAGCCGGAGCGCCCGTTCCTCTACTGGGGGCTCACGCTGACCTCGCCGTGGATGGAGAGCTTCGACTACCGCTACACCACGACGGCGCTCAACAACCGCACGGCCCAGCAGTCCGAGGACGGGAGCTGGCGGCTGGTGATCGCGCCGTCGGACCCGGGCCCGGGGGTGGCGAACTGGCTGAATACGGGGGGCCGTCTGGAGGGTTACATGCTGGTGCGCTGGGTCTTGGCCGATGGCCCGCCGCATCCCACCTGCGACCTGGTGTCGGTGGCGGACCTCGCCACACCTGCGGACGTTCAGACCTCCGAGGGCACCCCGTAACGCTCCTGGTAAGGAGCGACATGGGCCCGGTGGGTGGCCAGGTCGAGGCCCGTGTCGGCGAAGGAATAGTCGTGGCCCGGGGTGCGGTCCGTGTGGCGCGTCGCCAGGTACCGGGTCAGGCGGGATCGGTAGGCGTCGGTGATGGGGAGGTCCCAGCCGGAATAGAGCCCCTCGACGGTGCGGACGGGGTCTGAAATGAGGTCGTGGTAGACGACATCGCTGATCTGTGCATTTGGAATGGTGCCGGCGTCCCGCTCTGCCGAAACGCCGTCCATCTGCATCTCCATCCCCATGGCCATGAACTCGACCAGGACGGCGTGGTCGACATGCTCGGAGTGCATGTGGTGCAAGGTGGCCATCAGATCGGACAGGGATCCGATGACCCGTAGGGGATCCCGGTGGGTGATGACCACCTTGGCGTCGGGGTAGGTGTGGAAGACGAGCGGGAGGGCGGACAGGTGGGAGGGGGCCTTGAGGACCCACCTCGCCGTCGCCGGGCTGGCGGACCACTGCAGGGTCTGGAGCATGCGGCGGTGCCAGTCGTAAATGGGTGCCTGGTCCTGCCCGCTGCGCCAGATGGTGTAGGTGCCGACGTTGTAGAGGCCGGTGTAGATGTCGCTCGAGAATTGGTGGGCGAAGGCGAAGATGCACTCGGTGGGGAGGTGGCCGCCGTTCTCGTGCATGGCCGTGAAGGCGGGGACCATCTCGTCCATCAAGGTGATCTCGTCGTGGCAGAGGCTTACCGAGCGCTCGTTACGAGGGACGGTGTGGAGGAGCTCCCACAGCAGCGGTGGCCGGTTGTCGGGGTCGCAGGCGAGCAGCTCGTGGAGCAACGTCGTACCTGACCGACCCAGGCCGGTGACGACAATGGGGGAGTGCACCGCTTCGTCGTCAATGGCGGGTTCCCGCTTCCAGACGTCCACCAGCCGGAGACGGTTCTGCAGGATCAGCTGGAGCTCGGCCCGGGTCCGCAAGCGACCCGGCAGGTGGAGCCGGGCCTCATGGTCGAGGGAAGTGCACAGGCGGAGGAACGGTTCCTCCCACCACGTAGGTCCGAAGTCGTCGAGGCCGGTGGTGGCCTGCGCGGCCCGGCGGAGCTCATCGGGTTCGAGCGAGATGAGTGACCGCCCGTCATCCCCTAGCCCATGGCCGAGCGAGATCATCTTCTCGGTCCAGGCGCTGCGTGGTGGGGGAGCCCAGGGCACGGGGCGTCACGGTAGTGGTCGGGCCGGTTGTGTGCCGCCGGGAAGGTGGGAGGGAGCATCGGTCGGTGGGCACCCGGGAGATGCCCGGCGGCTACTCGGGCCTTGCGGTACGGTGTGTCCCTGGGGCCGGATCCACGGTTCGGCCCGCCGTCCTGTGGGGGGAGGGTCTACCGGCGATGAGGTTTCCGATGATGGGCGGAAGCATGTGGGGGGGAGTAGGGCCCGGCATGGCCTGGGACTCGACGCCTCGGGCGGCCTTCGGGCCGATGCTGTCGGTAATCAGCACTTCACGGCTTTTTGCAAGCAGATGGGAGTGGTTCGTATGATTGCAGCCAAACGGTCGTTAGACGGATAGTGGAATTGACTGAAGGGGGCGGGGACATGCTCGAGCAACGAACTTTTTGGGGCCGCATGTGGGCCACGGGGCACACCTCGGTCGGACTGCGGCTGGGGGTCGGCGGCGCGCTCTTCGTGGGGATGTGTGTGGCGCAATTCTCCATGACCTCCCCGTCCGCGGCCGACACGGGCGCCGCCGCCACCCAGGGAAGCTCCTACGCCCAGTCATTGCAGATCACCCCCCATGAAGGAGCACTGGCGGTAGGTGCCGTCATGGGTGAGGCGCTCGCTGGCTACACGGGCACGTCCGCCCGGGCGCAGTCGCAGGGAGTCGACCTCGGCTCCGTCGGCCTGTCGGCGCAGGGCTGGAACTGCGGTTCGCCGCCGAATCAGAACGTGTACGACGCCGTGCCGGAACCGCTGATAGCCGAGTCCGGGGCCCCGGGTGCGGCGCAGGGTGAGACGCAAGCACCGAGCAAGTCGGACTATGGCTCCACCGAGTACGCCGTCGCCAACTTCAACCCTTACAGCGAAGCGGACACGACGTACGCCGGCCCGTTCACTGACCCGACCCACGCCATCAACGTGTCCGGGCTGCATGCCAAGAGCTGGTCCGGCGTCGTCAACGGTGTCACCGAAGCCGGCGCCGCTTCGGACGTCGACTCGCTCAGCATCGGCGCTGGCGCAGTCGTGCTGAATGGGTTGCACTGGGAGGCCACGGCCCCCATCGGGACCGGCGCCCCGGCGCCTTCAGGGAACTTCACCATCGGACAGGTGCTGATCAATGGAATCGCTCTTCCGAATGTCGCCGACCTTTCGGCTGTCCAGACTGCGGTGAACGCGGCGCTGGGCACCCTTGGCCTGTTGGTGCAACTGCCACAGGCCACGATCGTGCAGGGGACCCAGTTCGTCCCCCCGATGCAAATTGAGGCGGTTCCCAACACAACCCGCGACTCAATGCTCGATCCGGCAATCACCGCGGCCGGGCCCGATTACTTCCAGATCACCAACGGGCTCGAGAATGGTTTCACCGCCGACAAGGCTCCCGCCAACTCGCTCGGTCCGGTCGAAGCGACCGCCCCGGGACAGCAGATCAAAGCGGCCCTGTGCCAGAGTGACACCCCCATCACGGTGGCCGACATCACCCTGGCCGCCTTCGATGGCGGCGGGTACTTCAGCGCCGCACTCGGTGGCGTCAATGCCAGCAGCTCCCCGCTTCCGGTCAACACGTTCAATCTCACCCCGGTCGGGTTGGGCACGGTGACAGTGCCCAGCGAGACGCAGGTCATCCCGGGCGCGCTGGGCACGCCGGGCACGACGGGGAACACGGGGAACACCGGCTCGGGGCCGACGCTGGGTGGCGCGACCCCGATTGCCGGGAACGCCCCGCCGGCAGCCTCGACCCCCTCCGCCCCGACCACCCCTCCTTCTGCCGTGGGCCAGGCGATCGGAGCGACCCGTCCAGCCGGCTTCACCTCTGGCGGCCCCCTCCTCGCCGCCGGACTTCCGGCCCTGGCGCTCTTGCTGCTCCTGATTGAAGGTGACCGCAGGATGATGCGCCGGGCGCAGCGTCGATTCGCCGCTCTGGAGGCGTGACAGGGTGGACTCCGTGAACGGACCTGTGGGCGATACCGGCCGCACGCCGGCCGGGAACTTCCCGGTGGCACAGCGCCTGATGCGGGGCTACGCCCCCGCGGCGGTGCTCGTGCTGGTGGTGGCGCTCACCGCGATTTTGGTGCCGAGCCGGGTGCCGAAGTCGGCCAACAGCTCCAACGTGGGTCCCGCGGGCAGCGGTGCAGTGATCGGCAACGGCAGCGGATCATCCGCCTCCACCTCTATCCCGTCTGCCACCGCCCCACCTTCGGGACAGGTCGCCAGCAGCGGCACCACAACGAAAGGTGGCACCGGAGGCAAGGCCGGCAGCGCCGGCACCGCCGGGTCCGCGGGGAGCACCGTCGTCACTCCGGGCAAGGTTGAGCCGTGCAGCGGCCAGACCGAGCAGGTTCCCGGCGACCCGTACTCGCCGCCGTGTCAGACGTTTTCCGGCAGCAACGGCGGCGCGACGGCGACCGGTGTCTCCGCCAACACCATCACGGTGACGGCTCGGCTGACGACCGACGAGAGCTTCCAGCAGACCCTGGCCAAGCTGGCAGGTGCGCAGCTTCAGGACACCAACGCGGACAACCAGCGCACGCTCAATGTCCTGGCCAAGTACTTCAACACCCACTTCCAGTTCTACGGCCGGCAGATACAGATCAAGTACTTCACGGGGCAGGGCTCCTTGTCCAACGAGCTTCAGGGCTACGGCCAGGCCGACGCCGAGGTCGATGCCAAGACCGCCCAGTCCTTGGGGTCGTTCGCCGACGTCACAGCCGAGTCCGAGCCCTACGCCACGGCCCTGTGGAACGACGGGATCATGGGCTTCGGCGATCCGTACATGCCGAATTACTGGCACGAGCAGCATGCCCCGTACGACTGGTCGCTGGCCACCGACGGCACCGACCTGGCCACCAGCGCGGCCAACTACGCGGTGCAGAAGCTCTGCCCGGCGGGGTCCCCCGCCGCTTATGCCGGTGGCAGCATCAAGGGCGCCCCCCGCAAGTTCGCCGGTATCGTGCCCGAGAACGAGCTCTACGTGACCTCGGGCCAGGTCTTCCAGTCAATCATGGCGGCACACGGGTGCCAGGAGACACAGTTCGAGTACTCCCTCGACCTCGGCACTGAGTCCCAGCAGGCGTCCAATCTGGTGGCCCAGCTCAAGGCCGGCGGGTACACGACGATCATCTGCGGGTGCGACCCGATCTTCCCGGTGTACCTCTCGGGACAGGCCGCCCAACAGAATTACTTCCCTGAATTCGTGGAGATCGGCGCCGCCCTCGTCGATCAGGACTACGTGGGCCAGTTGTACAATCAACAGTTCTACGCGCATGCCTTCGGGATCAGCCCCAACGAGGCCACCGTCCCCTACACCCAGAGCATCGGGTACGCGGCCTACGAGTCGGAGTGCCAGAGCGACCCGACGTTGTGCGGCGGCCAGGGGCCGGCGTACTTCGTAAACCTCATCTATTCGCAGCTGGACATGATGGCCATCGGGATCCAGATGGCCGGGCCCGACTTGACCCCGGCCAATTTCCAGGCCGGGATGTTCGCCTATCCGCCCAAACTGGGTCCGGCCGGGCTCTGGGGTTTCAGTACCACACAGCACACCATCCCAAACGACTTCCGGGAGGTCTGTTGGAGCCCGAACACGGTCTCGCCGTTCAACGGCAAGATGGGGGCCTACGTCCAGACATCCACTCAGCGCTGGTCGGCCACGAGCATCCCCTCCGGTCCGCCGGGCTGTACCATCCCGTCGTCGTGATCGATCCGCAGGGGGCGCTGCGGCGCTGGGGGGGTCTGCCTTCCTGGGCCCGTGCGGCGACGGTCGTCGCTGGAATCGTGGCGGCCTACTTCGTGGTCCTGTCCATCACGGGCCCGCACGGGTGGGTCCACCGGCACGCGCCGATCGGCTTCATCCTCGTCGGCGTCGTCTACGGCTCGGTCTACTCCCTGGGGGCCATGGGCCTGATCCTGGTGTACCGGGCCAACCGGTTCATCAACTTCTCCCAGGTGGCTCTGGGCAGCCTGGTCGGGGTACTGGCCATCGGGATGGTCGAGGTGCACGGGCTCAACTACTGGATCGCGCTGCCGTGCGCCGTCGTGGTGGGCGGCTTGCTGGGGGCCTGGATCGAGTTCTCCGTCTTCCGCTTCTTCCGCAACCGACCGAGGTTGGTGCTCCTCGTGGCGAGCATCGGATTGGCACAAGTGCTCGGTGGGCTGGAATTGCTCGGCTCGACGCACGAGGGGTTCACCGCACTGGTCGGAGCGTTCGCACCGCCGTTCAACGTCTCGGTCACCATTGACGTCTACACCTTCCACAGCGCGGAGATCCTGGCCGTCGCCGTCGTGCCGCTGGTGATCGCCTTCCTGGCCTGGTTCCTGCTTCGGACCAACGCCGGGATCGCGGTGCGGGCGGCCGCCGAGAACGGTGACCGGGCACTGACCCTCGGCATTCCGGTGCGGCGCCTTTCCACCATCGTCTGGGCCATCGCCGGGGCGCTGGCCGTGCTGACCTACATGCTCTCGGCGCCCTTCGAAGGAGTGAAGCCGCAGCTGGCGACCAACTGGCCCATCACCTTCCTGCCCATACTGGCGATCGCCGTAGTTGCCCGGATGGAGTCCCTGCCGCTGGCCTTCGGGGCAGGAATCGCTCTCGGTATCATGGAGGCCCTCGTCCGCTGGAACACGACGGGCAACCCGTCGATCATTTATGCCATCTATCTCGCGGTGATCGTGGTCGCCCTGCTGGCGCAGTCGAACAAGATCTCCCGGGCCCAGGAGTCCGACTCGTCGTCCTGGTCCGCAGTGGGGGCCCTCAAACCGATCCCCACCCAGCTGCGTGGTCTGCCCGAGGTGAAGTGGACCCGCCGGGCCTTCCTGGCCGTGCTGATCGTGGTGTTCATCTGGTTGCCCCATGGCTGGGGGGCTCCCAACCAGCTGCTGGCTGCTTTCGCCATCATCTGGGCGATGACCGGCGTGTCCCTGGTCGTGCTGACGGGATGGAGCGGGCAGATCAGTCTGGGGCAATTCGGCATCGCCGGGGTCGCCGGTGTGGTGGCCGGCAACATGGTGGCCCACTGGAACAGTGACTTCTTCTTCGTTATCACGGTTGCGGCAATCGTGGGCGCTGCGACCGCCCTTCTGATCGGACTTCCGGCCTTGCGGATAAAGGGCCTCTACCTGGCAGTGACGACTCTGGCCCTCGCGGTCGCCCTCGACCAGTACTTCCTCAACCAGGCCAGCTTTCCCTCGTTCATCCCGCTCAACGGCGTGCCTCGGCCCTTGCTGCTCCAACGCTTCGACCTCAACAACGAGTATGAGATGTACCTCGTTTGCGTGGCCTTCCTCGGACTGTCGATCCTGGCCAGCGTGGGCCTGCGCAAAGCTCGGGCGGGCCGGGTCCTCATCGGCACCAAGGACAACGAACGCGCGGCGGCTTCCGCCAGCATCTCCACCACCAAGGTCAAGCTGGCCGGATTCGCGGTGGCCGGGATGATCGCGGGGATCGCCGGGGCGCTCGACGTGCTGATTCTTGAGGCCCTCGCTCCCGGAAGCTTCCCTCCGGTCGACAGCGTCACGGTCTTCGGGTATTCGGTCATCGGCGGGCTCGGATCGGTCGCCGGGGTGCTCATCGGTGTCCTGACGTTCAAGTACCTCGAGTCGATCACGGCTCTCGGTCAGGTGCACCTTCTCATCAGCGGGGCGGCCATGCTCTGGGTCCTCCAATTCCTGCCCGGAGGTCTGGGCCAGCTCGTCTATGACGTCCGGGACCGCATGCTGCGGAAGGTGGCCGACCGCCGCGGCATCATCGTCCCGAGCCTGGTGGCCGACAAGCGACAGTCCGATGCCGGAGGTGATGCGGTCCCGGACGACCTGTTGGCCAAATTGGCGGCTGGCAACGGGTCACACCCGCTGGCCGACGATGAAGCTGAGACGGTGAGGGTTGGGAAATGAGCGAGTTGTCGCTCAGCTCGCCAGAAGCTCCGGCGGCGGATACGCCGAACCTCGAGGGTGTACTGCTCGAGTGTTCCGGCATCGACATGTTCTACGGATCGGTGCAGATCCTCTTTAGAGTCGACTTCAACGTCGAAAAGAACGAACTGGTCGCACTGCTCGGCACCAACGGCGCCGGAAAGTCGACGCTGCTGAAGGGGATCTGCGGCCTGGTTCGTCCCAAGCGGGGTTCGGTTGTCTTCAAGGGGGAGGACATCACCAAGCTCTCGGCCGATGTCACAGCCCGTAGAGGCATCTCAATGATGCCAGGCGGCAAAGGGGTCTTCCCGACCCTGACTGTCGCCGAAAATCTCAAGATGGCGGCATGGCTCATCCGTGACGACCCGTCACGGGTCGATTCGGCTCGAGAGGAGGTTCTTTCACTCTTTCCGATTCTCTCGAATCGCTACCACCAGATGGCCGGGAACCTCTCGGGTGGGGAGCAGCAGATGTTGGCGCTCGGCTCGGCACTGATGACCCGCCCTGAGCTGCTGATGATTGACGAGTTGTCGCTCGGGTTGGCCCCGACCGTCGTCGGCCAGCTGCTCGAGGTGGTCAGCGAGGTGCACCGGCGCGGCACGACAATCGTCATTGTCGAGCAATCCGTGAATGTCGCGCTCAATCTGGCCAAGCGTGCCGCGTTCATGGAGAAGGGCGAGGTCCGATTCGAGGGCCCGACCGAGCAATTGCTGGAGCGGCCGGACATCTTACGGTCGGTGTTCATCGCCGGCGCCTCGGCGCTCAACGAGCCCTCTGAATCAGGGTCGGACGGGCAGTCCAACCGTGGTCCGGCAGATGGAGGCATCCCGGCGCAGGCGGCTGAGCCCTCCCCAGATCCCCGATCACCCCGTGTCGACCCCAGCGCCAGACCAGTTCTTGAGTGTCGGGGGGTGACCAAGCATTTCGGGGGCATCACCGCCGTCGATCATGTCGACCTCAAGGTTCGCCAGGGCGAGATCGTCGGCTTGATCGGGCACAACGGGGCGGGCAAGACCACCCTGATGGACTGCATCTCGGGATTCCTGGAGATCGACCAGGGCCGCGTCATATTGCGCGGCGAAGACATCACGGAGTGGTCGCCCAACCTGCGGGCGACCGGCGCACTGGGGCGCTCCTTTCAGGATGCCCTGCTGTACCCGACATTGACCGTGACCGAGACAATCGCCGTTGCCCGCGAACGGCACCTCGAGAGCCGGGACATGTTCGCCGCCGCTCTTCAACTCCCGGCTTCCTTTGAATCCGAATTGGCTGCGATGGCGATTGTCGACCAACTCGTTGAACTGATGGGTCTCGGAGCCTACGCCGAGAAGCTGACCGGGGAGCTCTCCACGGGGACCCGTCGCATCGTCGACCTGGCGTGCATCATGGCCCAAGACCCCGAAATGCTGATGCTCGACGAACCGTCGGGAGGAATCGCCCAGAAGGAAACCGAAGCACTCGGGCCGTTGTTGCGACGAGTCAGGGAGCAGACTGGGTGTTCCATACTGGTGATCGAGCACGACATGCCGATGCTGAGCGCTCTCTGCGACCGCCTGGTCGCCATGGAGCTCGGCGGTGTGATTGCGGAAGGAACTCCGGCCGAAGTGCTCGCTCATCCCATGGTCATCGCGTCCTACCTGGGTACGGACGATACGGCCATCGCTCGTTCCGGCGCCACGGCGTAGAGCCAGTCTCCACCTCGGTCACCCCAATTGAGCACGCCGGCATCCTCGCTCAGAAGCTCCACAACACTGGACGGTGATGGCGCGGACCGCCGCCAGCGGGATCCGGCGAGGAGGCACCAGTCCTCGACCTAATTTCTCCTTGTCCAAAGAGGCGATGGGCGCGACGTCATCAGCCGCTCGGTGGGACCGAGAAAACGCAGTATCCCGTTCGAGTTTCCCGAGACTTGCCATCGGCCTTCATGGACCCGGTGATGATGGTGATCACAGAGAAGAACCAGGTTGTCCAAATCGGTCATGCCACCGTCGATCCACTGGACTATGTGGTGGACCTTGGTGAATACGGAATTGGAGCAACCCGGGAAGCGACAGTGTCTGTCGCGCCGCCGGACCTCGCGCCGCTGAGCATCTGAGGGAAACCTCCGCGACCGCCCCTCCACCATGGTGTGCCCGAACGCGTCGTCGATGGTCAGTGCCACGTCGGCATCGCAGGCCAGACGGCGGGCGGCTTCTCGGCTCAGCAGCCCGAGCCGCTCGAGCTCTGCCGTCCCCGATCCTCCCCGCAGCATGGTGAAGTCGGCGTGGAGCACCACGAGTGGCTGGCCTGACTTGTGGTTCTTGTTTGGCTGGCAGATGTGCACCAGGGCATCGCAGAGGCGCTGGTCGTATCGGGTCTCGCCGTTGGAAGGGAACTTGTGTGCGGTGGCGGAGAGGGTGGACCGCACCTGGGCGTAGTGATCCTCGGGCAGCTGGATGGCGATCGTGCGCCGCCTGTCGTTGAAGCGCAGATACCGCCCGTCGTGGTGGTCGGCCGACTCATGGTCGGAGGTTCCCCGGGTGGCCCGGGCCAGGTCGCTCAACTGGCGGACCGAACACTCTTGGGCCTGGCGGAGGACATCGGCATCGGTCTCGGGCGTGGCGGTGACGACCGCCGACCGCACCTTGTCGAAGCTGAGGGCACCCGACCGCAGCCCCTGGGCGAGCTGGGGCAGGTCCCAGAGCCGCTCGGCCACCTCGGACCAGGCTCGGGCGGTGGCCTCGGAGACACCCAGGCGTTCGGTCAACCAGGCGGCCATGGAAGTGGCACCTTCAGCCCGGAACCCGTCTCGCCGGTCCAGCTCACCCACGACCTCCAATAGAGAGCCGATTCTCTCCGAGATCTCCTGACCTAGCCGGACGGCCATGTCCATCAGGTCTGTGGTCGAGTACTTCTCGGCGACTTGCTCCACGGAGAGGGAACGGTCGCGTTCGGTCTCGACATGTCGGCGCAATCAGCTGGCCGGGCTCACCGAGCTCATGTTGAAGTCGGGGATCCGCAGTGGCGGCATGATGGTCCGGTTCAGGTACTCGCCCAATTCGCGGCCTAACGTCCTGACCGGCGTGCCCACTTCGGTCGCTCGTGCGAGCAGGTCGACCGGGCTCTCGTTGAATCGGAAGTTATTCGCCGCGCCGATCACAACACCATCTTCAATCACGTAGACGCCATCGCGGGTGAGACCGGTCATCAACAGCGTGGCAGGGTCGACCTCACGGATGTACCAGAGACAGGTGAGGAGGAGGCCCCGCTCGGTCCGCGCCACCATCTCATCGACGGATCCCCCATTTTCGCTATCCGCCCTGTCGGGCCGGCCACCGGTCCGCAGGATCAAGTTGTCGATGTAGGGTGCTGGACGCACGCTTGACCGGTTCGCGCCCGCCCGGTGATACCGGAGTTGGGCCAAGCGCCCGTCTCGGATCCAGTCGGTGCGCTCCAATGGCAACCCGTTGTCAAAAACGGATACTTCGCCACTGGAGGAGCCGGCGGCCACGAAGGGCATGCACTCGACCCCGGACGAAAGTGGATCGCTGTAAAGGGTGAAGGGCACATCCGAGAGCTGCTCGCCAACCCGGGTGCCCGCAGCCGCCGAGAAGACGGTGCGGCCGTCCTCCGCGTCCTGGCCGCCCATTCCGTAGAAGAAGAGAGAACCCATCATGTCCGAAACTCCCGAGGGGGGCAGGATCACGTCGTAGCGTCCCGCTTCCAGCTCGATACGGGATCCGGACCAGTCGAGGCGGCGCCAGATCTCCCCCTCCATCTCACCGAAGGAAGGTGTGATGGAGGGGGCACCGGTCCATGCCGAGGCGGTCCCGTCTGCCGTCCGTCCCACCAGGTTGACGGCGCCTGTCGGTTGGGAGAAGGACAGCCGCAGCCCGGACGAGGTGCCCATATACAACGTGGCGATCCCGTATTCGGCGAATCCCGCCAGTACGGCGCCCCGACGGCGGGCCCGATCGAAAGCCCCTGAGAGACCCGAGAGCACGTCACGCAGGACTGAGACATCGGTCAGAGCGGGCGCCTTTCCGAACGCGGCGGTGGCGATAGCGGTGGCGGTCGAAGGGTCGACCAGAGTGAAGGCATCGTCGGCCGGCGGGTAGCTCCGGGCGTCGGCCAGGGCGGCATTCACCATTTCTTCCATATCGACCGCCCCACTTCGTCGAGCGGTGCCGGCTGACTGGTTCACGATCACGACGACGGTCACCGAGCGGTCCCGGCGCACGCCGTTGGTCGTCGTCGTGTTCAAGGCGAAGCGGACGTCGGCATGGCTGGTCTCGTCGACGAGGACGATGCAACCGTCGGCGCCGGCTCGGGCCGCCGCGGCCAGCCCGTCCTCAACCACGGCCTGGGCGTCGATCACCGCCCCGCCTCGGCTCGCGAGTTGAGGACACGCACCCCCCGCACGAGGGCGGAGGGGCACCCGTGGGAGACCGGCGCCACCTGGCCCGGCTGACCCTTGCCGCAGTTGAAGGCTCCCCCGAGGACGTAGGTCGACGTCCCACCCACGGCCTCGAGGGCACCCCAGAATTCCGTGGTGGTGGCCTGGTAGGCCACGTCCTTGACCTGCCCCGCCAGCCGCCCGCCCTCAATCCGGTAGAAGCGCTGGCCGGTGAATTGGAAGTTGTAGCGCTGCATGTCGATGGACCAGCTCTTGTCGCCGATCACCAAGATGCCGCGATCGACCCCCGAAACGAGTTCCTCCGTGCGGGGACCACCAGCACCCGAGTGGGCCAGGGAGACGTTGGCCATCCGCTGGATCGGGACGTGCAGCGGCGAGTCGGCGAAGGCGCAGCCGTTGGATCGCCCGAAGCCCATGGCGGCGGCAATGGAGCGGTCCAACTGGTAGCCGACCAGGGTGCCCGCACGAATCAGGTCGAAGGACTGTCCGGCCACGCCCTCCCCGTCGATGGCCACCGTGGCCAGGCCGTGCTCAATGGTGCGGTCCCCGGTCACGTGCATGACGGGCGACCCGTAGACCAGTGAGCCCAGCTGGTCGAAGGTGGCGAACGACGTGCCGGCGTAGGCGGCCTCGTAGCCCACCGCCCGATCGAGCTCGGTGGCGTGCCCGATGGACTCGTGGATGGTCAGCCACAGGTTGGAGGGATCGATGACGAGGTCGTACAGGCCGGCCTCCACCGTGGGTGCGGCCAACTTCTCGGCCAGCAGGTCGGGCAGCTGGGCCAACTCGGCATCCCAGTCCCAGTTCCCTTCCGTAGGCGATCCCACGAGATACTCCCAGCCCCGCCCGACCGGCGGCGCCAGGGTGCGCATGGTCTCGAACCCGGCGTCGCTCACGGCCAGGGCCTCGAGCTGCGGGTGGCACCGCACCCGCTGCTGGGTGGCCCGCGTCCCGTTCAGGTCGGCCAGGTAGGTCTCCTCCGACACGCTGAGCAGGCTGGCCGTGGTGTGCGCCACCGCATCGTGGGCCGCCAGCCGCTCACTCCACCCGGCCAGCAGCTCGATCTTGTCGGCCAGGGGCACACCGGACGGGTCGATGGCAAAGGCGCTCGACCACGTCACCTCCCCGTGCGAGGGCTCGGGCGCCAACTCGACCTTCCCCCCCGCGGCCGGCGCGGTCACGCGCGCCATCTCGACGGCCAGGCGGACCAGGTTTGCCGCCTCGGCGGGCCGCACGTCGACCGAGGCGGCGAACCCGACTGCCCCATGGAGCACCACCCGCACGCCCATGCCGAACTCGGTGTCGTCAGACGTGCCCTCCCGGGTCCCGTCATGGAGGCGCACGGTCTGTGAGCGGATGCGCTCCACCCTCAATTCGGCTGCCGTGCACGCCGCCCCGGCCGCCGTGGAGAGGGCGGCATCGGTCAGGGCCGCCAGGTCGTCGGGATGCTGCGGCACTACGTCTGGTGGGTCGGTTGGCGTAGCGGGAGGCCGGCCGCCGCATAAATGGCGTCGATGAGCTCCATGGTGCGTATGGCGTCCACCGCGGTGGTGGGGAAGGGGTCGCCGTTCTCGACGGCTTGAGCAAAAGCTTCCAGCTGGTAGTCGTAGGTGGCCCGGCGGCTGAACCGCTCCTTGCGGGTGCCCGATGCGGTGGTCACCCGCACGCGGTGACCCATCTGGGGGGCGAAGGGGTTGAAGACGCTGAGCGTGCCCAGGCTGCCGGTCACCTCGGCCCGCAGGCGCAGGAGGGAGGAGGAGAACATGGAGCAGCGGACGCGGGCGGTGCCGCCTTCGGGGAGGGAGAAGCGGGCGTCCATGGCCCGGTCGACGCCCGGCGAGGAGAGCTTGGCCCGGGCGCTGATGACCCGGGGCCCGGCGGCCAGCAGGCGCAGGAGCGTTATGGGGTAGCAGCCCATGTCCATGGTGGCCCCGCCGGCCAGGTCGAGCTGGTAGCGGATGTCCCCGGGCTTGGCCAGGGGGGCGGAGAACGCGATGTCGATGTGCTCAATGACGCCCAGTTCGCCCGACTGCACGATCTCGACCAAGCGGTGGGCCAGAGGGTGGTACTGGTAATGGAAGGCCTCCATGACCACCAGGCCGGGGTGGGCGCTGTCCGCTTCGGCCACATGGCGCGCCTCGTCGGCGTTGGCGGTGAAGGGCTTCTCGCACAGGACGTGCTTGCCGGCCCGCAGGGCCTCCACGGTCCAGTGACCGTGGAGGCCGTTGGGGAGGGGGATGTACACCGCCTGGAGGGCGGGGTCGGCCAGGAGGGCCTCATAGGAGTCGTGGACCAGGGGGATCTTGTGCTTCTTGGCGAAGGACTCCGCTTTGGCCCGGTCGCGGGCGGCCACTGCGCTCACGGTGGCCCGGCCGGTCCGGCGCGCCGGCCTGATCAAGGCCGCCGGGGCGATGCGCGCCGCCCCGAGGATGCCGATCTTCAACATTGGGGACCGCCGGGGGGCCGGGACTGGCGGGGTGTCGGGGCGGGGGGGTCGTCGAGCGGTATCTTGCGGCTCAGCATGAGCACGGACGCTAACGCACGCGACGCCCGACCCAAATTGGGACACATCGGGGGGCTGGATGGCATCCGGGGCATGTCGGTCCTCAGCATCATCGCCTTCCATAACGGGTTGAGCTCGGTGCCTGGTGGCTTCTACGGAGTCGACGCCTTCTTCGTGCTCTCGGGCTACCTCATCACGACGCTGCTGGTGACCGAGTGGGCGGCCACGGGGACCGTCCGCCTGGGCCGGTTCTGGGCTGGGCGGGCCCGGCGCCTGCTCCCGGCACTTTTCCTGCTGGTGGCCGTCATCGGCGTCGTCCTGACGGCGGTGCCCCGTCTCCTGGCCACGCCGAGCATCATCGGAGATGCCCTCTCCACCGTCTTCTACGCCTCGAACTGGTACTCCATCCACCAGGGAGTCTCGTACTTCTCCCTGGCGACCCAGCCCTCTCCGCTCGTGCACACCTGGTCCCTGGCCATAGAGGAGCAATTCTACCTGGTGTGGCCCCTGGTGGTGCTGGCCGTGCTGAAGCTCGGGCGGCGGCGACACCGCAAGCAGACGGTGCCGGTGGTGACGGGCGGCCAGATGATCCTGATCCCTTCGGGGGGTCCGGGGTGGACCCAGCGGCGGCGGCTGCACCACCTCTTCCTCCTGGCCTCCTTCGGGGCCCTGGCCTCTGCGCTGCTCATGGCCTTCCTGGCGCCAGACGGCTATTCGACCCGGGCCTACTACGGCACGGACGCCCGGGCCCAGGCCCTGCTGGTGGGGGCCGCCCTGGCGGCCGGCCTGGCCCTGTGGAGGACCGAGAGCCGGCGGCCCGGGTTCGTGAAGGTGGCAGCGGTGCTGGGGGTGCTCGGCATGGCCGGCACCGGTGTCCTGTGGGCCAATGTGCACGAGGCCTCCACGCTGGCCTTCTCCGGCGGCTTCCTGGTGGCCAGCCTGGCGGCGGGCATGGTCGTGCTGGCCGCGGTGGTGGCACCCCGTTCCCCGGCGGTCCGGCTCCTCGAGCTGGCGCCGCTGCCCTGGTTGGGGCGGATCTCCTACGGGGTGTACCTCTGGTACTGGCCGGTGCTGCTGGTGATGTCGGGATCCCGCCTGCATTGGGGCCTCTACCCCCTCTTCGCAGCCCGGGCGACCGTGACGGTGGCGGTGGCCGCCCTCAGCGCCCGCTTCGTCGAGCTGCCCATCCGGCGCGGTGCCCTGGGGGAGTGGCGGTCGTGGGTGGCGGCACCGGTCGGGGCGGCGGTGGCCATCGGTGCGATCGGCGTCAGCACGCTGGTGCCGGTGGGGGCGACGGCGCTCGGCCAAGGCACCACGTCCGGTCAGACGATCACCACGGTGGTCCCCCAACCTCCGGCTCTGAGCCCGGTCCCCCCGGTGTCGGGGTCGGCCAAGCGGGTCAAAGTCCTGCTGGTGGGTGACTCCATTGTGGCGACCCTCGGCGTGGGGCTGAGCCGGTCGGCATCCAATGGAGCCGTGCAGATCGTCAACGAGGGCATTCCCGGGTGCTCGGTCTCCGAACAACAGGAGATCCGGGTCCTCTTCTACACGCTGCCGCCGGGGCCCCCCTGCAATTCTCCCGATCCCGCGGCCCTGTTCAACCAGTGGAAGAAATGGGTGGACGCCTACAACCCCGACGTGGTGCTCTACGCGGCCCGGGGGGAGACCTTCGACCAGGAGCTGAACGGCCAATGGCAGTACATGGGCCAGGCCGCCTTCGACCGCTACGTCGAGAGCCGCTACCGCCAGGCGGCCGAGGTACTGGGGTCACGCGGGGCCACGGTCGTCCTCATGACCTCCCCGTACTACAGCAGCGGCACGACGCCCTCTGGGGCGATCTGGCCCGAGGACCAGACCAGCCGGGTGGACATCGACAACGAGACGATCCGCACCGCGGCCAATGCGGTGACCTCGGCCGGTGGGGGTCAGGTCTATGTCTACGACCTCAATCTGGTCGTCTCCCCGGGGCACCGGTATGCCGGCGCCATCGGATCGGTGAACCTGCGCTGCACCGACGGGGTCCACTTCTCGCCATCGGGGGGCGTCTACGTGGGGCTGCAACTCCTGCCCGACGTGATCGCGCTGGGGCAGGCCCACGCCACGGCATCGCCCGGTGGCGCGTGGGCCGGGCATCTGCCACCATCGACCCCATCGTGGTACCCGGATCTTCCCTGCCCGTAGTCAGGCGCGCCACGGCGGCCGACGTCGAGGCCATGGCGGCCCAACTTTCCCGTACGTTCTTCGACGACCCGGTGATCGGGCACATCTTCCGCAACGAGGCACGGCGGGCCGAGGGGCTGCGGCGGTATTTCACCACCCAGATGCGGGCCGACTACCTCCCCTTCGGTGGCTGCTACACCACCGAGGGCCACCTGGGTGCAGCCATCTGGGCGCCCGCCGGCAAGCCCCTGCTCACGGGGTACCGGGCCGTGCTCACGATGCTCCCGGTCTTCCCCTTCGTGGCCGCCCATCTCCTCACCACCCTGCGCCTCCTCAACCTGGTCGAGGGCATGCATCCCCACCGCCCGCACTGGTACCTGGCCACGCTGGGCACCGCGGTCGAGGTGCAGGGCCAGGGAGTGGGAACGGCCCTGCTGCGCCCGGTCCTCGACCACTGTGACGCCGAGGGTCTGCCGGCGTACCTCGAATCGTCCAAGGAGCGCAATGTGCCCTTCTACCGGCGCCACGGCTTCGAGGTGGTCGAAGAGGTGCCCCTGCCCGGCGGTGGCCCCCACATCTGGACCATGTGGCGGGAGCCCCAGCCCCACTAGCCAGACGCGTCCGGCCTCAGACGGGGTGGATGCCCTCGGGCATGGAGAGCGGGTCGTGCACCACCTGTCCCAGCACGTCGATGACGGTCCGCACCGGGGCCGAGGGGAGGCCGCGCCGTCGCTGCGCCACGCCCACGCGCCGGCGGGGCAGGCCCTCTACGGGAATGCCCACGAAGCTCTCGCGCAGGTGGCCGGGCACCGCGGTGGCCGGGAGGATGGCCGGCCCGTACCCGTCGAAGACCAGGGAGGCGATGGTGCGCACCCCGTCGATCTCCATGGCGGGACGCAGCACGACCCTGGCCGGTCCGGTGGCGCTGTCGATCTCGGCCCGCAGGGCCGTGCCGGGTGCGGGGAGCAGGAGTTCCATGTCGGTGAGGCGCTCCAGGGGGATGGAGGTCTCTTTGCCCAAAGGGTGATCCCGGGGCAGCACCAGCATGAGGTCCTCGTTGAAGAGCTGGGCCACCATGATCTCGTCGCCGCTGAGCGGGAAGGTGACCACGGCCAGGTCGAGGTGGCCCGAGGCCAGCTGGAGCTCCAGCTGGAGGCTCGAGCCCTCGGCCACGTTGAGGTGGATGTGGGGGTGGCGCAGCCGGAGCAGGTCGAAGAGCTGGGGCACCAGCCAGCGGCCCGTGGTGCCGATCATGCCCAGTCGGACGGTGCCCACCACCTCCTGGCGCAGGGCGGTGACGTCGGCCACCAGGGCGTCGACCTCGTTCATGACCCGCCGAGCCCGGCCCACGACGACCTCACCCTCCTCGGTGAGGTGGCCCGAGGAGCGGTCGACCAGCTGCACATCGAGCTCCCGTTCGAGCCGGGCGATGTGGGCCGACACGTTGGACTGCACCGTGCCGATGGACTTGGCGGCGGTGGAGAAGCTCCCCGTGTCGGCGATGGCCAGGAGTGCTTGCAGATGTTTCAACTCCATGACGTGCTCTCTCCTGAAATTGCTTGCATCTGTTCCGCTTTTGATCAGTATAACAGATATAAGATATCTCGGGAAGCTGGTTGACAGATTGGGGGGAGGCGGGCAGAATGGATGGCAGACCACAGGAGCGGAACCCCCCTCCAGCGCCTGGTGAGTCTCGAGAAGGGATCGCCTCCCCCCCCCGGCGATCCCTTCTCCTTTTTTGGGGTCGGCGGCGATCGGTCCCCGGTCCAGGGTGGCAGTTGTACGGGATGCTTTAGGCTGGAAGCCCATGGCCAGGAGCGCCGTCTTCATCGACCTCGACCGCACGCTCCTCTGCCACGCATCGGGGCAGGCGCTGAACCAGGCCCTGAGGGACGAGGGCGTCCTGCCCCAGGGACGCTCGCTCCCGGGCGACAAGCTGCTCTACGCCGTGAACGACCGCCTGGGCGAGAACCTCGTCTCCATGGGGCTGGTACGGGCCGCGGCCCGGGTGGCCAAGGGATGGCGCCAGGACCAGGTGCGGGCCGCCGGCCGGCGCGCCGTGCCGGACCTGACCGGGCTGGTGGCCCCCTTCGCCCCGCAGTACCTGGCCGCGTTCCGGGATGCCGGGCACCGCCTCGTGCTCTCGACGACGACGCCGGTGGACATGATCTCCCCGTTCGCCGAGGCCATGGGCTTCGACGACGTGATCGCCACCACCTATGAGGCGGTGGACGGGCGCTACACCGGGCGCCTCTACGAGGGCTTCGTGTGGGGGACGGGCAAGCTCAGGGCCGTGCGGGAGTGGGCTGCCGGTGAGGGCATCGACCTGGCCGACTGCCACGCCTGCAGCGACAGCATCTTCGACGTGCCGCTGCTCTCGAGCGTGGGCCACCCGCATGCCGTCAATCCCGACCCGTCCCTCACCCTGGTCGCCGCGGCCCGCCGCTGGCCGATGGAGCACTGGGACCGGCCGCCGGGGGTGCCGAGTGTCGTGGGATTCGAGCCGTACCACATGCTCCGGCCGTTCGTCCGGCCGACCTCCTTCCCCTACGCGCGGTTCGACCTGGCCGGGATAGAGAACGTGCCGGCGCGCGGGCCGGTCCTGTTGGCGGCCAACCATCGCAGCTACTTCGACGTGGCCGCCCTGGCGCTGGTGGCGGCCGCCATCGGCCGCCCCGTCCGCTTCCTGGGGAAGAAGGAGATCTTCGAGGCGCCGTTGGTGGGGACCATCGCCAAGGCCATCGGTGGCATTCCCGTCGACCGCGGCAGCGCCTCGGTCCAGCCCCTGCGGGCCGCCGAGTCGGCGCTCAAGGCAGGCGAGGTGGTGATCGTGCTGCCCCAGGGCACCATCCCGCGCGGCGAGGCGTTCTTCGACACTCAGCTCAAGGGAAAGACGGGGACGGCGCGCCTGGCCGCATCGACGGGCGCCGTGGTCGTGCCCATCGGCCTGTGGGGGACCGAGAAGGTGTGGGCCCGCTCGGCCCGCATGCCCGATTTCACCCTGGTGCGCCACCCGCCCCGGATCACAGTCCGGGTGGGCAAGCCGCTCGGTCTTTCGCTCACCGACGCGGTGGCCGACACCGAGACGATCATGGCGGCCATCAGCGCGATGCTGCCCCCCGAATCGAGGGTGCGCCACGAGCCCACGGCCGAGGAGCTGGCGCGCACCAAGCCTCCTCGGTGAGGTATCGGCTCGCTCGTATCACCACCCGGTCGGTCAACGCGGCCTCGCGCCGCCTGGGGCGCGGGCACGGGACGGTGGCCGGAGGCCGGGCCGGGCTCCGGGTCGACCCCAAGCTGCTCGAGCGCCTGAGTGCAGGGCGGTCCGTGGCCCTCGTCACCGGGACCAACGGCAAGACGACGACGACGCGCCTGCTGGCTGAGGCCCTGGGCGCCGGGGGCACTCCGGTGGTGAGCAACGAGACCGGATCGAACATGCCCCCCGGCCTGGTGGCGGCGCTGGTACGGGCGGGCCCGGCCGTGCTGGAGGTCGACGAGATCTACCTGCCCCGGGTGCTCGCCGCCACGTCGCCCACCACGGTGGTATTGCTCAACCTGTCGCGCGACCAGCTGGATCGCACCAACGAGGTCCGCATGGTGGCAGGCCGCTGGCGGGCTGCCCTGGCCGCCGCCCCCCACACGACAGTGGTGGCCAATGCGGACGACCCCCTGGTGGTGTGGGGGGCGGGCGCGGCCGCGACGGTGCGATGGGTGGCGGCCGGGACGCGCTGGCAGCTCGATGCCGTGGGTTGTCCCTCGTGCGAAGGCCGGATCTCCTTCGCCGACGGAGGCCGGTGGTCGTGCGCGGCAGGGTGCGGGTTCACCCGGCCCGTGCCCACGGCATCCCTGCGGTTCTCGGAGGACGGGACGGCGCCGCACCGGGGCGTGTGGGCCGACGGGCGGGTCCACGAGATCGACCTGTTGCTGCCGGGCCGGTTCAACTGCGCCAACGCGCTCATGGCGGCGGTGGCCGCCGAGAGCTGCGGCATCGCGGCCGGGGACGCGCTGGCGGCGATGTCAGGGGTCGCCAATGTGGCCGGGCGGTTCACCGTCCGCACCTTCGACCACGTCCAGGCGCGCCTCATGCTGGCCAAGAACCCGGCCGGATGGAGCGAGCTGCTGGAGATGGTGGTCGGCGATGATGGGCCGCTGGTGGTCAGCATTAACGCCCGGATCGCCGACGGGGCCGACCCGAGTTGGTTGTGGGACGTGCCCTTCGAGCGCCTGGGCGATCGCACGGTGGTGGCGACGGGGGACCGCTTCCGGGACCTCTCGGTGCGGCTGCACTACGCCGGGGTGGCCCATCGCACCCAGGCCGTGCCGGTGGCCGCCGTGAAGGAGGCGGCGGAGGGAGGACAGGGTCGGGTGGTCGACGTCATCGGCAATTACACCGCGTTCAACGATCTGCTCGGCGCCCACCCATGAGCGGACCGCTGCGTATCGCCGTCGTCCACCCCGATCTCCTCGGGACCTATGGCGACGGGGGCAACGGGTTGATCCTGGCCCGGAGGGCCGGATGGCGCGGCCATGAGGTCGCACTGCTGCAGGCGACATCGGACGGCCCGCTTCCCGAGGCCGACATCTACTGCCTGGGGGGCGGTGAGGACGGGCCTCAGGTCCGCGCCGCCCGCACCCTGGGCGAGGACGGCACGCTGGCGCGCCGGGTGGAGGCCGGGGCGGTGGTCCTGGCCGTCTGCGCGGGCTACCAGATCGTGGGGCGCAGTTTCCCCGACGCCGATGGTCATCCCCATGCCGGTCTCGGCCTGCTCCCGATCTCGACCGTCAAGGGCACGGGCGCCCGGGCGGTGGGGGAGGTGGTGGCCCGGACCGCCGAGGGTGGCCCGAGCCTGCCGACGCTGACCGGCTTCGAGAACCACGGGGGTCGCACCACCCTGGACGAGGGTGCGGTCCCGCTGGCCCGGGTCACGGTGGGCGTCGGCAACGGCGACGGGTCGGGCACCGAGGGGGCGTGGGCCGGTCGGGTCGTCGGCACCTACCTGCACGGCCCGGTGCTGGCCCGGAACCCCGCCCTGGCTGACCTCCTGCTGGCCTGGGCGCTCGGAGCGGACGAGTGGGCGCCCCTCGACGACGCGGCCGCCCTGGACCTGCGCCAGGAACGATTGGACGCGGTGGCGGGCCGGGGCGGGTTCCGGGACCGGAACCGCCGCGCCGGCCCCCCCGCCAGGACGCGCTGAACCGATGACGCGGGCACCCCACGCCTGGCCGCACTGGCGGCCAACGGCGCTCGTCCTCGCCGCCGCGGCGTTGGCGTTGGTCTGGGTCCCTCTCGGCCCCCACTCGGGGGCTTTGTCACCGGCCGCATCGCCGACAGATCCCGCAGTTGCGCCTGATTCGGTCCTCCCCTTCGGAACCGCCGCCCTCGGAGCGGAAGCGGTGCGCTCACCCGACGCCCCCGTCGTCGGGATGGCGGCCACCCCCGACGGGGGCGGCTACTGGCTGGTGGCGGCCGACGGGGGGATCTTCACCTTCGGCGACGCCGCCTTCCACGGATCTGCGGGCGGCACCGGCAACGGGGTGCCCGCGGTGGCGGTGGCGGCCACCCCCGACGGGGGCGGCTACTGGCTGGCCTTCGGTGCACCGCTCCCCCTGCTCGGCAAGATCGTGGGGATCGACCCCGGGCACAACGGGCAGAACTACGCGGCACCGCAGTTCATCGACCAGCCGGTGTGGAACGGCCGGGCGGCCGAGGCCTGCGACACCACCGGGACCGCGGCGGACAGTGGTTACAGCGAAGCGCAATTCAACTTCAACGTGGCCATCGATCTTCAGGCCGATCTTGGGGCGGAAGGGGCCCAGGTGGTGCTGACCCGCCCCGACAACGCGGGGGTCGGCCCCTGCGTCACGACGAGAGCGAGCATCATCGACAATGCCCGCGCCGATGTGGCGGTCGACATCCACGCCGACGGTGGGCCGCCCGCCGGGCGCGGCTTCACCGTTCTTGAGCCGGTGGCCGACGGAACGAACAACGCCGTGATAGAGCCGTCGGCCCTCTTCGCCACCATGGTGCGCAACGCGCTCGAGGCGGGCACCGGCATGCCGACGAGCACCTACGACGGGGTCAACGGGCTGCAGCCCCGCAGCGATCTGGCCGGCCTCAACCTCACCACGGTGCCCAAGGTGCTCATCGAATGCGGCAACATGCGCAACGCCACCGATGCCGCCCTGCTGGTCAGCCCGGTGTTCCAGCAGGCCGCGGCCACCGCCCTGGCGCAGGCCGTCACCGCCTACCTCACCGCTCAGGCCGCGCCCGCCTCCTGAGGGCAGGCCCGGGAGAGGCCCATGCCTGCCGGAGCCCGCCAACCTGACTGCAACCGGTTGACGATCCGGGGGAAACCTGGGTTTCTTAGCCTGTCCCCAGGTGAGCATCGAAGCTCCAGTTTCCTCGCTCGCCCAGCGAACGTGCAGCGCGGCAGAGACCGCAGCCGGACGAAGAAGGGGGCAGGGCATGAGACAGCGACACCCGATACCGGAGTCGAACTGGCGCGAGGTCGGCTACCTCTTCGTCAATGGGGAGATCCTCCGGATTGAGCGGCGCGGCGGCGAGTCCCGGGCTGTTCGTCTCGAGTCCATCTGATGGAGATCGGACACGAGATGGCCAACTACGAGCTCATGCTGGAACTCATGGTCCAGCAGGAACAACACGACTACCAGGTCATGCTCGAAATCAGGGACCAGTCCGTCGGCACCCGCAGCCTGACCGGCGTCCTCGTGGCCGAGGATTGGCTGGAGCGCCACGGCATGGAAGCGGGCGCGCGCCGCACGTGCGGCACCTGCCTGACATGGTCGGAAGGTCACGTCCATCAGGCCGTCGAGGACGGATCCACCCTCACTATCTGCCGCTGACACGGCACGCCTGGGGCCCAGCCTCCGCCGTGTCCCTGCCCCGAAACGGGCTAGCGCGGCCAGTCCTTGCCCCGTCCCTCTCCGCGCCGCGGCGGCAGCGCCCAGGACCGCCGCCACGCCGGCCCTTCGGGCCCCCCATGCGCGGTCCCCGCGCCAGTCAGGGGTGCCACCGGGCTCCCCGATCGCCTGGCCTGCCACCAATCTGTCTGGACCTCACGGGCCAAGGTCGCCACGGCGGCCTCGACGCGAGCGGAGAAGCGGTGGGTGTTCTCGCCCTCATCAGGACTGAGCGGCTGGCCGAAGAGCACTGAAATCGGTGACCTCCGGATCCGCCCGCCCCGGCGCGACTCGGTTCCAGAGCCGCCGGGCGCCCGGGAGCCCTTTTCGGCCGTCTTGGGCAGGACGTGGCGGGTGCCGCTCAGATAGACGGGGACCACCGGTCGGCCGGTGCGCCGGGCCAGGTAGGCGGCGCCGGCGGTGAACGGTTGCGTCCAGCCGTCGGGGGAACGACCGCCCTCGGGGAAGATGACCAGGCTCCATCCGTCGTTCAGCAATGCGGCCGCCGCGTCGCCTGAGCGGCGGTTGATCTTGTGGCGCTCAATGGGAATTGCGGCCACGGCGAACGACCACAGGATGGCTTTCCAGGTGCGGTCGAAGAAATAGTCCGATGCCCCGGCGACCACGGTGTGGTGCCGGAACGCCACGGGGAGCGTGGTCAGGAGCAACGGGGTGTCGATGTGGCTGGCGTGGTTGGCGGCGAAGATGACCGGGCCGTCGACCCGTTGCAGGTGTTCCAACCCCCGCACGGTGGCCGGCGCCAGCAGGCGGGCGGCGGGACGGGTGACGTTGTCCATCACCATGGCCCGGGCCAGGCGGACCGGGTAGCGGCGGGACCAATCATGGTCGTAGTCGAGCCCGACCTTGCGCGCGGGATCAGGGCGCTCCATCCCCGAGGGCCACGACGGCGCGCCCAGGGGGAAGTGCGACGTCCCGGCCCGACCGGCCAGTCGCCGCACCTGCTGGCCCAATGACCCGCTCACCGCAGGGATCCAGCCATCAGTGCACGTCCGCCATCATGATCGGCGGCGCGTGCAGGTGGGTGAGCGTGGGGGAGGGCCCCACCACGTCGGAGGCGATCTCCAGCGCGTCGTTGAGCGAGCTGGCGGGAGAGAAGCCCAACCGGCGCACGGCCGCCGCATCTCCCCCCACGATGATGACCCGGCCCAGGTGCTCAAGGGCGTGGGCGCACCAGTACCACATGTAGAAGGGATGGACGCCGTGGTAGGCGTGGCCGGTGCGGTAGAGGTGGATGTACCACGGGTCGGTGGCGAACGACTCCTCAAATTCCTTGTGGATCCGTACCGGGTCGACCGTTTGCGTCAATACCTGTTCGTAGAAGTCGATGTAGCTCGGGTGGTGCCCGGGGTGGAATTCCGGACGGGTGGGATGGCGCAGGATGAGCACACCGCCCTCGCGCACCAGCGGCCGGCCGCGGTACAGGTTGAAGAAGTAGCCCAGCCCGAGGCAGGCCACCAGGATCGGGTTCATGATGGAGTTCACGTTGTACGGGCAGATGTACGGCAGGCCCATGGTGAGGATGTCGGTCTGTCCCTCTACCGCAATGCCCTGCTGCCTCCACACGTTCTCCGTCGTCAGCGCGTGCACCGCCTCCACCTCGCCGGCCTGCACCGAGGTCATGGCATGGGGTGACTTGATCGAATGGAAGATCTGACGGGCCAGGCGGGAAGGCACCCGGGCCAGCGCGGCGGACGTGCCGGCGTAGGTCGCCCGGTCCCGCAGCGTCCACTCCCACTCGCGTTTTTGCAGGAAGGCGAAGTTGGAGGGGAAGGTGTCGGTGTTGAGCGTGGTCTCGATCTGGAAGATCTTGACCCCGGCCTCGGCGATGCAGCGGCCCATCCGCCAGTTGGACGTGTGGAGCTCGGAGGCCGGCGCGTCCATGAAGGAGCGCGAGTGCACCATGGTCTGGGGATTGTGGTGATGGCGCAGGCTCCGGTAACTGGCCAGGCCGGTGGCCACGCTCTTGTGGCCCCCGTCCATGGCGACCAGGTTGATATTCACGTAGACGAGCAGGTCGGAGGTGGCGGCCCGCTTGTTGATCTCAATGTCCTCCCCCTGCGCGGTCTGGCCCAGGTGGATGAGGTTCCCGGGGTCCTCGGCGTCGTGCTGGGTCAGCAGCCCGTGGGGGGCGAAGGAGTCGTAGACCCGGTCGCCCAGGGCGTGGCGGAGCTCGTCCTCGGTCATGCGGCGGTGCAGGGCCAGGGCCGCCACCAGGACGACGTCGTCGACACCGGCGTCGGCCGCCATGTCCAGCACCGTCTCGATCACCATCTGGCGGATGTCAGGAGCGACCATCGGGGGCAGCGGCAGCGAGATGTCGTCGAAGCAGATGGTGAGCTTCATCCCGGCCGAGAGCAGCGCCGGCAGCGGGTCGCGGTCACCGACGGGGTGCAGGAGGGCGTGGCGTATGGCTCCGTAGGGGTCGTCCAGCGCCGGCATGGGCTCGGGCGCGTAGAGCACCCGGCTGCCCTCGGGCAACGTCTCGAGCGTGAAGCCCTCTCCGTTCCAGAACAGCGTGGGCGGCGTCGACTTGTCGACTTCCAGGACGAAACCGGGACGGCGGCTCATCGGGCGTGTCCTTTCCTCATGTCGAAGGCGATCTTGACGGACCCGCGGCGGCCGGCGGAGCCGGCGTGGGCCACGGCGTCCTCAAAGCGGGTGAGCGGGTAGGTGGCCGAGACGAGGCGGCCGGTCCCCTGCGCCGCCACCACCTCGAAGGCGAGATTGAAGGTGGCCATCTCCCTGAGTTTGGCTGCGCCCCTTTTCGCTCCGGCTTCGGCGGCAGGGACCGACTCGGTCCCGTAGGCATAGGCCCCGGCCAGGCGGACCTCGCGGTGCCAGAGCGGCGCCAGGTCGACGGTGACCTTCCCCGGCATGCCGACCAGGGCCACGGTGCCGCGCGGGCGCACCATGCTCAGGGAGTGGGCGATCGACTCGGCGCTGCCCACACAGTCGATGACCACGTCGGCCCCGCCCGAGAGGGTCGCCGTCTGGCCCGCCGCGCCGCCGAAGGAGAGCGATTGGCTGTGCCGGCGCACCGCCCGGGACAGCTGGCCGGGCGGCAGGGCCTCGGTGGCTCCGAACTGGCGGGCCAGGCGCTGTTGGTGCGGATGCTTGGCGCCCGCCAGCACGGCTGCGGGAGCGCGGCAGCGACCCGTGGCGGCCAGGTGGGTGAGGGCGGCGATGACGGTGAGGCCCAGGGTGCCCGCGCCCACCACGGCGACCAGGTCGTCCTCGGCGATCCCGGCACCCAGGACGGCGTGCACGGCGCAGGCCACCGGCTCGGTGGTGACGGCGTCGGCGTCGCTCAGCCCGTCGGGCACGGCGAAGAGCTGGCTGGAGTGGGCCACCAGGCCCGTGGTCGACCAGCCGCCCCCGGTGTCGGCGCAGAAGCCGGTCTGCAGGCCCGGCCGGATGTGCCCGAAGGCCAGATGGCCGCAGTTGCCGACATGGCCGAAGCTGCAGGCGGGACACAAGGGGTCGATCCCGCGCGCCGCGCAACCCAGCACCGGTTGGAGCACCACCCGGGCGCCGGCGGCGAGCGGCGTTCCGTCGGCGGCGGCACCCGGGTCGGAGACGAGGCCCACCACCTCGTGTCCAGGGACGAAGGGGAAGGACACGATCTCCTCGAAGTAGCGCGAGCTGCGACCGTCGAGGGTGGCCAGATCGGAACCGCAGATACCCGAGAGCACCGGGTCGACGTGGACCCAGCCCGGACCCGGTAGCGCCGGCGCGTCCTGCTCGACCAGGCGCAGCGGTCCCACGCCGGCCCCCCGGCCCGAACCGAACGCCGACACCAGGCGTGCGGCGGCGAACCGGGGGATGGAGCGCTCGTACAGGAGGGTGGTCATCGGATGACCGTGGCCTTGGGTGACTTCACGTCGAAGGGGCCCAGGGGGAGCGGCCGGTGCGACCCGCCTGCGGCCTTGGCCCAGTGCTCCACGTGCCAGCCCCGCCGCCGGGCGATGGCGGCCAGGCGCGCCTCGGGGTTGACGGCTACCGGGAAGCCCACCGCCTCCAGCATGGCCAGGTCGCTGGCGGAGTCCGCATAGGCCACCGACTGCTCCAACGACAGCGTGTGCGCCTCGGCGTAGTCGGCCAGCACCAGCGCACGCGCCTCGCCGATGGGCGGGAGGGTGATGAGGTGTCCGGTGAGCAGTCCGTCGCGCTCCTCCATTTCGGCGCAGACGATGTCGTCGAAGAGGGGGCGGATGGGCTCAATGATGAAATCGAGGGCACCGGTGATGAGCAGGGTGCGATGCCCGAGCGCCCGGTGGGCCCGTACCCGGGCGAACCCCTCGGGGAAGGAGCGGGTGAGGAGCTGCTGGTGGAAGAGCTCCCACGAGTCCTCCCGCAACCGGGCGATCGGCGCGTCCTCGAATCGGCGGTAGAAGGAGCGCAGGAAGTCCCCGCGGTCGCGCCGGTCCAGGGCCAGCAACGAGGGGGCTTGGCGGACCAGATCGGCCACGAACCGGGCCCGTCGCCCGGCCGGCAGGTGGCGGCTGGCCAGCCAGGCGTAGGTGTCGACCACGTTGGACGACATGAGGGTGTGTTCCAGGTCGAAGACCGCCAGGTGGCGATCGGCCGAGAGGATGGCCTTGCGGGCCCGTTCCGGGCGCTTCTCCACCACCGACTTGCCGGCCTTGGTGCGCACCCTGGTGTGCTCGAGCACCGAGGGGAGGTGCACGTGGTGCACGTAGTGGTCCCAGTCGATGACACCGGGGTCGAAGCAGAACACCTCGTGGTCCTCGTCGTCAAAGGTGTCCCACAGGGCAATCAGGCGGTCGACCCGGTAGCGGGCGTCGGTCTCGGTGTAGGCCCCGTAGAGCTCGACATACCCGAGAGCGCGCTTGGCCAGCAGGTGCTTGTCCTCAATGCGGGCGGCCAGCTCGGCCTGCTTGCCCCGGATCGGCAGCGCGGTCAGCAGCTTCTCGGCGAACGTCATGGCTGCGTCCGCCCGTCTGAGCTGGCGCTGGACCCGACCGCGGCCGGGGAACGACCACTCGGGCACGTTGATCGGCTGACCCCGCTCGTCGTAGAGCGGGTTGCGGCTGAAGAAGTCCTGCGTCAACTCGACCAGATGGCCATAACGGAAGGGATTCCGCACACCCGAGGCCACGTGGTACACCGACGGGGGACCGGGAGCGGGACCGTGGGCGGCCACGCCGAGGATGGCCGCCACCACCAGGTCGACCGGGATCACGTCGACGATGCCCTCGGGCACGCCGGGGAACTCGCGCAGGAGCCCGCGGGCGTACGACACGATGATCGGCTCGGCCATGCGGAAGCCCCTGATCCAGCCCGGGCGGGGCTCCGACAGGGCGGACTCAATGATGGACGGGCGCACGAAGGTGATGGGGACGTTGCCGCCCCACTGCGCCACCAGGGCGCGCTCGCCCATGGCCTTGGTGAACGGGTAGGCGTCGGGCCAACCCAGAGAATGCGCCCGGGCGGTACCGGCATCGACGAGCTGCGTGCTCACCCACTCCTCGCGGACCTTCTCGGCCCGGGTGGCGATGAGATGCTCACCGGCGCCGCCCACTTCGGAGCGGGCCTGCTTGGTGAAGCCGGTGAGGCGGGAAGCCTTGCGGGACTCCGCCTGGAGGTCATCACGAAGCCTACGGGCGGCCTTCACCTCGTCCTCCCATTCCACGTCGAGCGTGAAACGGTTCTCCGAGAGCAGCTCCTCCTTGGCCTCACCCTGGTGGGTGCTGGCCACATAGGCCGTCGACACGGCGATCAGGTGGGCGCCCGATCCCGAGGCCGCCACCGCGGCGCCGACACGCGAGGGCCCGAGGAGGTTGATCTCCACCGCTTGGGTGAGCGGCGCATCGAAGGAGACGGTGGCCGCCGAGTGGATGACGACATCCGCCGCGGCCAGGGCCGCCCGGCCCGCATCGTCGAGGCCGAGACCGTCCTGCCCCACATCACCGGCGACGGCCCGCACGCGCTGGGCCACCTCTCCGGCGAACGCGTCGCCGAGCTCGGTCCGCAGCCGGTCGAAGCAGTCGTTCTTGATGACCTCGCGGGCCAGCCGGGCGGCGGCGTCGGCCCGGCGGCCCGGCCGCACCAGCACGGTGATGTCGGCCTCGGGGATGCAGCGCAGGATGCGTTCGACCAGCGCAGTGCCCAGAAACCCGGTGGCACCGGTGATGAAGAAGCGCTTGGCGCGGAGGTCCCGACCGATGGGCACCGGGAATGTTTACCATTCAAGGCTCATCTTGTCTACCATTTGGTAAGTGCCCCACCCAGCGAGGGCCGGCGGTGAGCCGGCCGAGAGCCTCACCACGAGCGACCGCATCCTCGATGCGGCGCTGGCCTCCTTCGCCACCCGCGGCTACGAGGCCACCTCGCTGGACGCGCTGGCCAAGGGTTTGGAGCTGACCAAGCAGAGCATCCTGTACTGGTTCCCCTCCAAGGACGCCGTGCTCGAAGCGGTCATCGCCCGCAGCGCCGACCAGCTCTCGGCCGCGCTCGAGACCGCCCTCGACGACGCCGGCCCAGGGTGGGTCCGGGTCGAGGCGGTGGTGCGCTCGGTCTTCCGCCTGGCCGCCCGCCAGCCCGAGCTGCTCGGCCTGCTGCGCGAGGTCGGGCGGTTGGGCCCGCCGGCGGCCACCCAGATGACGCTGGCCCTCGAACCCCTGGTGCGGCGGGCGTCCTCCTTCCTGGAGGCTGAGATGGATGCGGGCACCATGCGGCGGCACGACCCCCGGCTGCTCCTGCTCGCCATCTACTCCACCGTGATCGGCATGGTCACCGAAGTCGAGGTCCTGCGCGCGCTGGGAGAGGAGCCGACGGCCCGCTCACTGGTAAGGCGGCGCACCGACGTGCTGGCGCTCCTGCGCTCGGCGCTGGTGATCGAAGCCTGATCTAGTCCGTGGGCTTGGCCACCCGCTTGCGGGGCGGTGCCTTGGGTGTGTAGCGCTTGTTCGCCGTCGGCGCCTTGTGACCGGAGGGTTTCGGGGGCGCTCCGGCGGCCGCCTTGCCTTCCCGGCGGGGCCGGCGGGTGGCGGCCTGGCCGGCCGCCGCCTTGGCGCTGGGGGTGCCGTACTTCTGTATCCGCCAGGCGCGCAGCATGAGCCAGCCACCGAGGAAGACGAGGGCGAAGCCCAGAGGGGCGAAGATCAGCGTGAAGGAGAATCCGGTGATGAAGAAGGCAAAGGCCACCAGGGTCCGCTTGCGGCGGTAGAGGCCGAAGAAGCCAATGGCGCAGAAGGCCAGGACGATGCCGCCCAGCAGGAGGAACGAGCTCGAGATGGGCACCTGCACCAGGTGCCCGTGCACCTTGGCCTGCCGAGTGTGGTGCGAAGCCAGGTAGTAGGTCAGGTAGGCCCCGAGGACGGCGGCCAGGATGAGCCCGCCCTTGGACCATTTGACCTCCACCTCATTGAGCCCTGACATGGCGGCCCGGCGCTCGGCGGGGGGCAGGATCTCTGACGGGGCTGAAGCCGCAGTCGGGCCAGGATCTCTTGCCTTCGACTGGGCCGGGATCGGGGCCGGGGCCGGCAGGGGCGGCAGCATCGGTATTTTGGCGGGGCGGTTGAAGAGGCCCGACAGTCTTGACGTCATGCTGGACCGGCCGTTGCGGTCACCGATTGAGGACGCCATGGCCCATTCAGGGTAGCGGCAGGCCCGGAGCCGCCCCGACCGTGCGCCGCCCCCCTTCCCAGAGAGCGGTGCTTCGGCCGTGCGGGCACAGCGGCGGCAGGGGGTCCCCCGCGTGGCCGCCCGAGGATGGGGTTGGCGGAAGGACTACGGTTTGAGCGCAGTCGGCCCGCAAGGGCGCTTAGCTCAGCTGGTTAGAGCGCAGCCTTCACACGGCTGAGGTCGTGGGTTCGAGTCCCGCAGCGCCCACCAGGTCAGAGGCACTTTTTGGCATCTGGCCAATGAGGATGTCCTAGCAATGTCCTAGGACGCTGTAGCGTGGCGGCATGGCCAGTAGGACAAGGAGCAAGAGCGGACCGGGCACGATGCGAGAGCGCTCGCCCGGCCACTGGCAACTGCGCGCCTTCGCTGGACCCGATCCCGTCATCGGCAAACCTCGACAGGTGGCGCGCACCTTCACGGGTACCGAGCACGCGGCGGCCAAGGCGCTCGGCAATCTCGTGGCCGAGGTCGAGTCGGGCAAATTCAACCGGACCAACGTCACCGTCGGGCAGCTTCTCGACAAGTGGCTTGAGGGAGCCGAGCGAAGCCAGCGTCCGCGGACGGTCTACGAGAACCGACGCAAGATCGAGGCGCGAATCCGGCCGACCCTCGGGGCGGTCCGGCTGGACAAGCTGGAGCCCGACACCCTGGACACTGCGTACGGCAGATGGTTGGACGAGGGACTCTCGCCGGCCACGGTGCACAAGTACCACGCCATCGTTTCCGCTGCATGCAATCAGGCGGTCAAGTGGGGCTGGATCGACCGGGCGCCCACGGCCCGGGCCACGGCGCCGAGGGTCGATCGGGTGGAGATGAAGGTGCCCACGCCCGAGCAGTTGACGATGCTGGTGAAGGCGGCCGAGACGGCCGACCCTGTGCTGGCCACAGCAGTGGCCCTGGCCGCTCTGACGGGAGCCCGTCGAGGCGAGATCGTGGCGCTCAAGTGGTCCGACATCGACCTGGGCAACGGTCGGGTGCGCATTGCCCGCTCTCTCACCATTGCCCGAGGCGAGCAGCACACCGGCCCCACGAAGACGCACCAGATCCGGGACATCGCCCTGGACCCCGTGTGCGTCGAGATTTTGAAGCGACGGTGGGCCTACATGGTTGGCCTGTCCGAGAACGCAGAATCGCCGTTGGTGCCCGACCCCTATGTCCTCAGTTACAACGCCAACGGCGCCTTGGCGGCCAGCCCGGACACGTTGACCCACGGATTCGGCAAGCTGTGCGTGGCGATGGAACTGCCTGCCCTGAAGAAGCTTTGCCAGACCAAGCCGAAGGCCAAGCGCACGGACTTGGGCCCGGGGGAGCGGTGGCCCTTCCGCTTCCACGACTTGCGCCACTTCAGCGTCACCACGCTCATTGCCGCCGGGGTGGATGTGCGAACCGTGGCCGATCGCCACGGTCATGCCCGGGCGACCATGACTTTGGATCGATACGCCCACGCACTGCCGGAGCGTGACCGGGCTGCCGCGGGCATCCTCGGGGCGGCTTTCACGCCTGACACTGCCCGGTCCAAGGTCAAGCGGACGTGACCTGCCTCGACGGAGAACTGCCGCCTTGTACGCTTTGGGGTATGGCAACCACATTCGTTCCCCGATCGCCCATGGGTGAACGCCTGTCCGAGCGACGGGCGGCGATTCTGGCCGCCGCGGCGCGGCGCCACGCCTCGAATGTCCGCGTCTTTGGCAGTGTCGCCCGAGGCGACGACACCGCCACCAGCGACATCGATCTCCTGGTGGACCTTGACCCCGACGCCAACCCACTCGACCTGCTCGACCTCGGCTGCGAACTTGAGGACGAACTGGGGGTGAAGGTCGATGTGGGGACACCAGCGTCCTTGCGGGCCTTCCTTCGAGATGAGGTGCTGGCCGAAGCCGTCGCTCTGTGAGCCGAAGGGATGCGGCTTGGTTGGCCGACATTCTGGTGGCCATTGATGCCATTGAAACCTACGTAGCCGAGGGCAGTCTCAGCAAAGGACTCATCTACGACGCTTGCCGGGTCCGGCTTATTGAGATCGGCGAAGCGGTCAAGAACATCGACCCGAATGTGTTGGCAGCCATTCCGTCCATTCGATGGAGAGCGATATCGAGAATGCGGGACCGACTCGCTCATCACTATTTCGATACCGACCATGCTCTGGTGGAATACGTAGTCAACGAGGAACTGGCGCCACTTCGAGCGGCGGTTGTCGCGCTAGCCGATATCGCCGATGGATTCAGGAACATCTCCGCCAGGGACAAGCCACCCACTCCCGAAGTGGACACGTAACAAGTAGCCCGCTCGGAACTCACTGATGGGTATCTCCGCCGTGGAGGTAACGCTCCAGCCGCGGCACCGAGACCCTCCACCTTCCGCCGATATGGATTGCCGGGCTGAACTGTCCCGTGCGACACAGTCGGTAGAGAGTGTCGGCGTGCAGACCGATGCGCCGGGCGGTTTCAGGAATCGAAATGAGATCGGCGCCAGGCTGCTCAGCGCGGATCTGTTTGAGCGCCGTGAGAGGCGACGCCGAAGTCGAGGGCATGAGAGTCCATCCTTTTTCGGCCCGAGGGACCGTCACTTACGGGGCCGAGAAGTGGCCATCATCAGCCCCCATCGCAATACTCCTCATGCGGCAATGCCACCGGCGCTCTACGGCGTCAAGTCACCGGCTCGGCTCGCAAGAACTTCTGGCGGTCTCCCGATAGTTCACGTTCGCCCTGCGGGCAAACCCGCCGGAAGTTCTTGCTCGGCCCAGGTGCTTCCCTCACCGGGACTGGACTCCGCTCGCTGCCGGTGGGGTTCATCGGTCATGCGAACGACGCAGCGGCGTCGTTCGCTACGAACGAAACCAAGAGGGTGGAGTCCCGGCCAGGCTCGGCTGCTTGCAAGTCCACACGTACCTGGCGGATGGTGGGATCGCACCGATCCCGCGGGGTGATTGACGCCGACCGCGCTGCCTTGCCCCTTCCTGACCGCACCCACTCACCCTCCCTGCCACATCCCCCGAACCACCCCCACCCCCACCCCCACCCCCACCCCCACCCCCACCCCCACCC
>DATLSH010000005.1:0-43049 GCA_035534235.1 Acidimicrobiales bacterium
CTCATCGACATCTGGGACACACAGCGCGGCATTGGCGAAGCCATGGAGCATCTGCCAAGCGTAGGTCCGGGGACTGACAGACGGCGTTCAGGAGAACCAGGGAAGTCGACCACACAACTTCCAGGACTGGGCATCACCGATACAGCAGGGCGTGGGTGCCGCCCGCAACGCCGGACTCTCGGCTGCGACGGGCGACATCATCTGCTACTCCATGATGACAACACAATGGAGTCACTCTGGTTGAAGGCCGTGACGTGGGTGTTCGCATGCCGGCCCGGACTGGAATTGCTCTACGGGTCCAGGGTGACGGATGCCGAGGTCGGCAGGGTGGACACCCAGGACCACCGGAGCAGTGTCACCGCACCACACCGGGGAGCCGGGTGACGGCCGATCCGAAGGGCACCCGGCCGGGGGCTCGTTCGGCCTGCCACGAGCTGGCCTAAATGGCCTCCATGCCGAAACGGGACATCAGTGCACGCTCGTCGTCGGGAGAGGGTGGTTCGTCCCGATTCCACAATTCGTGCAGCCCGGCGAAATAGGCATCCATCGCGGGAGCATGGAGCACCAGGAGCCTTGCGTCGTCGTCACCTGCGTTGCCGAACGTGTGGGCTGTTCCCCGAGGTATCAACACGAACCCTTCCGGTCCCACAATGAGCTCCTCACCTTCCACGATGACCGACACCTGCCCGTTCAGAACGAAATAAGCCTCGGAGCAATTCGTGTGTCGGTGCGGCGGTGGCCTGCGGCCCTTGGGCGGCAACGTCCGCTCCATCAACGAGAAATCGCCACCGTTCTGCTCGGCAAGCGCCTTGAAGAACATGACGCTGCCACGAGCGTTGTAGGTGGCGCGCCCTTCGCCCCGCCCAACGACACCAAAGATCATCGCTCGACCTCCCGTGACGACACTAAGCGAAGGTTGCGCGCCGCTGCACCGCCAGATTGTCCCCTCGACCCTCAAGGCCCAGCAGATCTGATGGCTTGACACCACGTGGACCAGCGGTCGTGTCGCACTTCACCTCACTGGTCAAGCGGCTCCTCTCGCGTGCCGGTCGCTTGCCCCACCATTGAGGGCTGATCCGCGCACATGCCGCGGGCGGCGTATCCTCACCAACGTGGCTGGAATCGGCCGGTTTTCCCGCACGGATCGTGAGCAGGAGGGTGCCCTCGCACCCCTACCCCTGCCCGCCGGACCGGTATCCAATGGCGAATTTGTCCCGGAGGCCGCGCATCCGGATCACCGTGCCATCAACAAACTGATCCGCAGGACAATTGACGACTCGGCACGAAGGCTGGGCATGGACCGCCGCCGCTTCCTGCAGGGAGCAGGAGCCATCGCCGCCTCGTTGGCTGCGTTCGAGCTCGCCGGATGCGCTGCGACTACGCAGTCACGCAATGGATCAGGGCTCCAGAAGCGCGGCCGCGGTGGCACCTTCAGCACACCTCCGCCTGAAGACACTGTCGCGTGTCAGCAAGCTCTAGCCGGTAATGGTGAGTTCATCTTCGACGTCCACACCCACCACGTGATCCCGAGTGGACCCTGGGTCCAGAATGCACCCGAGACGGTCGGACTCGTCCTCGATATGCTCCCCGCCGGATGTGCGGACATCCCCCGGCTCAATTGCGTCGACCGGTCGACTTACCTTCACGATCTTTTCCTGGCCAGTGACACGACCGTCGCGATCTTGACCGATGTCCCCAACTCCGGTCCGTCCAACGCCCCCATTCCGTTTGCCGAGGCCCTGAGCACTAGGGAGATCACTGCTGGGCTAGCGCATGGTGGCGCCAATCGCGTGCTGGTGGAGAACATCATCGCTCCCAACGTCGGTCCGGTGGGCGCCACCCTCGACGAGATGTCGAACGCAGTGCAATCCGGCCCGCCCGTCGCCTTCAAGGTCTACACGGCCTGGAGCCCGACTGGACAGGGATATTCGCTGGAGGACCCGGCGATCGGTCTTCCCACCGTCCAACATGCCCACGATTTGGGCGTCAAGGTCTTCGTCGCCCACAAGGGGCTGCCGCTGGTGAACTTCGATCCCTTGTTCAACCACCCCGACGACATGGTGGCACTCTCCCGGCAGTTTCCCGACATGGAATTTGTGATCTACCACGGAGCATGGGATCCCTCACATGTCGAGGGTCCCTACAATCCCACTTCCACGAGCGGGATCGATAGTTTGCTCACCAGCCTCGATCGCCACAATGTGGGGCCCAATGAGAACGTGTGGGTGGACATAGCGACGGTCTGGCGTCAACTCCTCACTCAACCCGACCAGGCGGCACACGCTCTGGGAAAACTGCTCGGCCGCGTGGGGCAGCAACGGGTGATGTGGGGAACGGATTCCATCTGGTTCGGCAGTCCCCAACCGCAGATCATGGCCATGCGGGCCTTCCAGATCACGGCTGAATTCCAGGCAAAGTACAACTACCCGGCCCTGACCGATCAGGTCAAGGCCGGAATCTTCGGTCTCAATGCTGCCAACCTCTTCGGTATCGACCCGTCCGCCACCCGCTGTGCGCTCAGCGCGGACCCACTCACCTCGAATGTTGCGGAAGCATCCCACCTTCGGAGCGACGGAGCCCTTCCCACTGCGTGGGCCCCCCACGGTCCGACGAGTCGCCGCCAGGTCCTCAGCTGGCTTGCCTCGCCGACCACCACGTGGGTCCCGACATGAATCCATCGCCATCCAGGTGATTTCCTCCGGGAACTGTGGTGACTCGCCGATCTTCCGGATCTGGGCAACCAGAACGGGGACAGTTCACCATGGTCGAAGATGGCCGCAGGTGATCACCCACCATCAGTGACAATGGCTACTCGACAGAGTTCATCATCTGCTCACTATCATCCGCACTCGGCGCCATTGCGGGCCCCATCAATTCGCTTCAGACTGAACCGTGTACCGAAGTTGAGGCTTTCTCAGCCCGAACGGGAGGAGAAATGCAGAAACGGACTGCCGCTGAAGTTGTCTCCCTCGCTGCGAAAGAGGGAATTGAGGTAGTCGACCTGCGATTCTGCGATCTTCCCGGGTTGATGCAGCATTTCTCCATCCCGGTACATGCCCTTACGGAGGAAGCGTTTGAGGAAGGCTACGGGTTCGACGGTTCGTCCATCCGTGGGTTCCAGTCAATCGAAGAGTCGGACATGATTCTGCTTCCGGATCCGTAGACCGTCGTGATCGATGAGTTCCGCGAGCACAAGACGCTCAACATGAACTGCTTTGTGCACGACCCCATCACCTTGGAGCCCTACAGCAGGGCTCCCCGCTATGTCGCGCTGAAGGCCGAGCGGCACCTTCAGGCGACCGGTATCGCCGACACGGCGTTCTTCGGCCCCGAGGCCGAGTTATTCATTTTCGACGACGTTCGCTTCTCTCAGGACCAGCATTCTGCGTTCTACCAGGTCGATTCGGTCGAAGGCATCTGGAATTCCGCTCGGGACGAGAAGCCGAACCTCGGTTACAAACCGCGGTACAAGGAGGGGTATTTCCCCGTCCCCCCATGGACCACTTCCAGGACCTCCGGTCGGAGATGATCCTGGCCATGGAGCGGTCCGGCATAGAGATTGAGGTCCAACACCATGAAGTGGGTCCGGCCGGCCAGGCCGAGATCGATATGCGATTCGACACGTTGCTCACGATGGCCGACAAGTTGATGCTCTACAAGTACATTCTGAAGAGCGTGGCATTCAAAGCCGGGTACTCGGCGACCTTCATGCCGAAGCCACTGTTCCCGGACAATGGCTCGGGCATGCACGTGCACCAATCCCTGTGGAGCGGTGGCGAGCCCCTCTTCTATGAAGAAGGCACATACGGGGGAATCTCCGACATCGGACGCTGGTACATCGGCGGCACACTCGCCCATGCCAGAGCCATTCTGGCCTTCGCCGCGCCAACGACGAATTCCTACCGACGGTTGGTGCCCGGCTATGAAGCACCGGTCAACCTGGTGTATTCGCAGCGGAACCGATCGGCGGCGTGCCGGATCCCCCCTCTACTCCAAGAGCCCGAAGGCGAAGCGGATGGAGTTTCGGTGTCCCGACCCCTCCTGCCATCCGTACCTGGCCTTTTCCGCAATGCTCATGGCCGGACTCGACGGTGTGGTGAACAAGATTGAGCCTCCCGATCCGGTGGACGAGGACCTCTTCGAACTTCCGGCTGAGGAATTGGCAAAAGTCGGGCAGGTTGCTTCCTCTCTGGAGGAAGCGCTCCAGGCCCTCGAAGACGATCAGGCGTTCCTCAAAGTGGGAGGCGTCTTCACCGACGATCTCATCGACACGTGGATCGGATACAGAAAGTTGAACGAGATCGACGCCGTGCGCCTGCGCCCACATCCGTGGGAGTTCATGCTCTATTACGACATTTGACACGCCAGGGCAGCCAGCGCGTTCTTCGAAGTGCCCAGGCGCTCCCCGATGCAAATCTGCGGGCCAAGCGATGAACTCTGGAGCCAAGGCGAAGGCGACCATTGCAACAGCGTGTGTCTCCGACCGCCGCATGGGCGCCGGCCTCACCTTCCGGCGTCGAGGCGGTCCTACCGAACGGGTGTGCACATCGGTCCCCGCGGCGCGCTGTGTTGGGAACCTCGTCTGGTGGAGGCGATGGGACTTGAACCCACGAACCTCCTGACTGCCAGTCAGGCGCTCTACCAGCTGAGCTACGCCCCCAGTGGCGGGGGACACGCTAGCAGCGGTTGCGGGTGGGTCCGGCCCGGCCCGGCCCGGATCGCCAAATCTCGTGAGGGTGGCGGCCCCGCATCTTCATCCATATTTACAGCTCCGGTCCTGATCATCCGTCCTCGGGCCCTCGCCTACCCTGGTGCCATGGCCCGGGCGTACGACGTCGAAGCGGTGGAGCTGAAGTGGCAGCGCCACTGGGAGGAAGAGGGGACCTACCAGGTCGACAACGACGACCCGCGCCCGAAGTACTACGCGCTGTGCATGTACCCCTACCCGTCCGGGGCGGCGCATCAGGGGCACGTGCGGAACTACACCTTCGGTGACCTGGCCGTTCGCTACCAGACCATGTTGGGCCGGGCCGTGCTCAGCCCTCTCGGGTTCGACTCCTTCGGCCTGCCGGCGGAGAACGCCGCCATCAAGACGGGTACCCATCCCCGCACCTTCACCGAGGCCCGGATCGCCGAGCTCAAGTCCTCCCTGACCCGTCTGGGCGCGGTCTACGACTGGCGCCGTGAGGTGCACAGCCACCAGCCGTCCTACATGCAGTGGACGCAGCTGATCTTCCTGAAGTTTTGGGAGGCTGGACTGGCCTACCGGGCCATGGCCCCGGTCAACTGGTGCCCGGGCTGCCAGACCGTGCTGGCCAACGAGCAGGTGCGGGCGGACGGAACCTGCGATCGCTCAGGAGACGCCGTCTCCCAGCGCGACCTTGAGCAGTGGTTCTTCCGTATCACCGACTACGCCGACGAGCTGCTCGACGATCTCGACGGATTGGACTGGCCCGAGCGGGTCAAGACCATGCAGCGGAATTGGATCGGGCGTTCCGAAGGGGCCGAGTTCGATCTCCCGATTGAGGGGAGCGATTCCCTGTGCCTCCGGGTCTTCACCACCCGGCCCGACACCAGCTTCGGGATGACCTATGCCGTTGTCGCACCCGAGCACCCCCTGGTGGACTCCCTCACCACCGATGAGCACCGCACGGCCGTGGAGGAGCTTCGCCAGCGGGCCAGCGGGACCAGCGAGATCGAGCGGACTGCGGCGGGGGACCCGTCCGCGCTCGACAAGCGGGGTGCCTTCACCGGGAGCAGCGTCCGCAACCCCTTCACGGGGGATCCGGTGCCCGTCTACGTGGCCGACTACGTCCTCATGGGCTACGGCACCGGGGCCATCATGGCGGTGCCGGCCGAGGATGAGCGTGACTGGGCCTTCGCCCAGGTGCACGGGCTCCCCATCGTGCGCACCGTCCGGCCACCCGCCGGCTGGGAGGCCGGTGGCGGGGGTGCCTACACCGGAGAGGGGGAGAAGATCAACAGTGAGTTCCTGAACGGGCTTGACATCGCCACGGCCAAGGCCCGGGCCATCGACTGGCTCGAAGAACGGGGCATCGGTGAGCGCAAGGTCAACTACCGCCTGCGCGATTGGTTGGTTTCGCGCCAGCGCTTCTGGGGATGCCCCATCCCCGCCGTCTTCTGCGAGGTGCACGGTGCCGTTCCCGCCCCCGAGGGCGACCTGCCGATTGTGGCGCCCGACGACGTGGAGTTCCTTCCCACGGGGCAGTCCCCCCTGGCGCTCCATGAGGGTTTCCTCCACACGACGTGCCCTATCTGCGGTGGGCCGGCCCGGCGCGAGACCGACACCATGGACACCTTCGTCGACTCGTCCTGGTACTTCCTGCGCTTCTGCGATCCGTGGAGCACCGACCGCCCGTTCGACCCCGAGGCGGCGCGGCACTTCATGCCGGTCGACCAGTACATCGGCGGGATTGAGCACGCCATCCTCCACCTTCTTTACGCCCGCTTCTTCACCCGTGCGCTGATCGACGTGGGACTGGCACCCGGCCTCGGGCGCGAGCCTTTCCGGCGTTACCTGGCCCAGGGCATGATCCGCATGGACGGCACCAAGATGTCGAAGTCCAAGGGCAACCTCATCTCACCCGAGCACTACTACACGACGGTCGGTGCGGACGGCCTCCGCCTCTTCCACCTCTTCGTCGGCCCACCCTTCGACGACATGGACTGGTCGGATCAGACCGAGCAGGTCATTGAGGGCTGCGGACGATTCCTCGACCGCCTCTGGCGCACCTTCACCGCTGACCTCGTGACCCGTGCGGGCGAGGAGAACGAGGGAGATCGTGTCGTCCGCCAGGCCGTCCATCGAGCCATCCGGGACGTCACCAACGACCTGGAACGTTGGTCGTACAACACCGCGGTGGCCCACTGCATGGAGGTGCTCAACCTGCTCCAACGCTACGGGCGTGGCCCCACCGGCCCCACCGGCCCTGCCGACAACGGCGGCAACGCCAACGCCAACGCCAACGCCGAAGTCCCGCACGAGGACGTGTGGAACGACGCCGCCGACGCACTCCTCCTCCTGCTCGCCCCGCTCGCCCCGCATGTCACCGCCGAAATATGGGAGCTCCGCCACCCGGGCCGGCCCTCGGTGCACCAGCGGTCCTGGCCCAATTTCGACCCCGAATTGATCCACCAGGACACCGTGACCATGGTGGTCCAGGTCAACGGCAAGTTGCGCGACCGGATTGAGGTGGACGCCACCATCAGCGGGGCCGACGCCGAGGCGGCGGCCCTGGCTTCGGCGAAAGTCGCCGAGTCCCTGTCCGGCCGGGTCCCGAGCCGGGTCGTGTCCCGGCCGCCCCGCCTGGTCAACATCGTCGTGTAGGTCCCCGTTGCGTGTCCCGCTCAGGCGGAGTGGAATCCCTCCAGCACAGCCTTCCACTGCTCGGGATCCATTTTGTAGGGGGCATAGAAGCTGAAACGGTCGACCGCGTTGCCGTAGCGGGCCTTGACCTGGTCGGCCACCTGCTCAATGGGGCACACCACGGCGAAGGCGTCGAGCATCTCGTCGCTGATCAACTCACCCATCTTCACCCATTCGCCCCGCTTGGAGAGGGTGTTGAGCTCGGGGTGGACGTCGCCCCACCCGTGCAGGTCCAGCACGGGACGGTAGGCCGGAGTGGAACCGTAGAACGCGATCTGCTGGCGGACGGCGACGTCGGCCGCCGCCATGTCGGCGTCACTGGCCCCGGTCACCACGAATCCTGGATACGACACCGTCAGATCGGCCCGACTCCTGCCCGCCTTCCGGGCCCCACGCTCCAGTGCCGGGAGACTCACCTCGCGCAGGTAGCGCTCGGTGGTGAAGCCGTGGACCAACAGGCCGTCGCCGGCCTCGCCGGCCACTTCGGTCATCAACTCGCCCACGGCGGCCAGGAGGATCTTCGGGTTGCCGTAGGGGTTCTTGCCCGGGTTGAAGAACGGCGTCATCAGCGTGTGGGTGTAGAACTCGCCCCGGAACTCGAGCTTCTCGCCGGAGTCCCAGGTGTGCCAGATGGCCCGGATGGCCATGATCAGCTCGCGCATGCGGGGAGCCGGGTGCGACCAGGGCATGGAGAAGCGCTTGGTGATGTGCGGCTTGATCTGGCTCCCCATGCCGAGGATGAACCGCCCCTTGGACAGATGCTGCAGGTCGTTGGCCAGCACGGCCAGGTTCATCGGGTTGCGGGCGAATGCCACGGCGATGCCGGTCCCGAACTCGAGTGTCTCGGTCGATGCCGCCCCGATGGCGATGGGCAGGAACGGGTCGTGCCCCGTCTCGGCGGACCACACACCGTCGTAGCCGCTCGCCTCGGCTCGGCGCGCCTGTTCAGCGATCCCGCCGGGGTCGAAGCCGATGCCACCGTCGATCTTCATGTGCTGCCCCTTTCCCTACTGGTCCTCACCGCGCAGGAACTTCTCCAGCTCCGCGGCGATCTCCTCCCCCGAAGGCACCTCGCCCACCCCCATGGCGTTGCCCTCGGACGCGTCAATGCTCTCCTCCAGCTTGCGCACCATGGCCTGGTGCTCCTGGTTGTCGGCGATGAGCTGGTCCACCTGCCTGCGGGCGCTGTCGGCCGCGTGGCGCAGCCCATCCGAATCGAGCGTCAGCCCGGCCATGCCGGCCAGCCCCTCAATGAGCGCCGCGCTGGCCTCGGGGAAGGGCATGCCGGCCACGTAGTGCGGGACGCGGGCCCACAGGCTCACCATGGGGGTGCCGGCGTCGCCGAAGGCCAGTTCCAGTGCGGAGAGCACCCCGGCGGGCACCTCGAGCTCGCCCTGCACGATGCCGACCTGCTCAATGAGGTGGGCCGAGGCCCGGGGTGCCGTGGCCGCCAGCTTGACCGGTCGGGTGTGCGGCGCCGGGGCGGGGAAGGCGCCCAGGCCGACCACCAGACGCACACGCCACGAGCGGGCCAGGCCGACCACGGCGTCGGTGAAGGACTGCCAGTGGAAGTCGGGCTCGGGACCGACCAGGTAGAGCACATCGAGTCCGGCACCATCGGTGCCCTGACGCACCACCGTGCCTGGCCAGGTCAGCTCGGTAGTGACGCCGTTGACGATGTGGGCCACCGGACGGCGGGCCCGCTGGTCCAAGAAGTGCTCGCCGTTGAACGTCACCAAGGGCTCGGTCGGGCCCTGGCCCAGGAGGGCGGCAATGGCCGTGGTGGCGCCCAAACCGGCGTCGACCCACCCTTCCAGAGCGACGACGAGCACCGGAGAGCTGAGCACCGGCTCACGGTGCACCTCGAAGATCTCGGTGAGGGGCCCCGGGCTCACGGCGTCGCCTCCAGCGCCTCGGCCGCCATTTCGGCCAAGCGGGCCACCTGGTCGGGGTACCCGCTCACGCTGCCCTGGTCGCCGGCGCCGGCGCCGGCCACATAGCGGGCGTAGACACCCTGGAGGATGCAGGCCAGCTTCCAATACCCGAACGCCGTGTAGTAGCCGATGCCGGAGAGATCGAGGTCGGAGGCGGCGGCGTAGCGCTCCATCACCTGGGCCCGGGAGGAGAATCCCGGGGCGGTGGTGGGCGACAGGCCCAGGACGGCCATGGAGTCCGAGGGTTCGGCCCAGTAGACCATGAGCAACCCGATGTCGGCCAGGGGGTCGCCCAGGGTGCAGATCTCCCAGTCGAGGATGGCGCGCACGGCACCGTCGTCGCTGAGCACCACGTTGTCCATCCGGTAGTCACCGTGCACCACCGAAGTGCGCTGCTGCACCGGGACCCGCCGGGACAACTCGTCGCTGACCCGTTCCACCAGGTCGCCGTGGTCGATGCCCTCCACCTGCATCTGCTCGTACTGCCCGCGCCAGCGCTTGAGCTGGCGCTCTATGTACCCCTCGTGGCGCCCCAGGTCACCGAGACCCACCGCGTCGGGATCGACGTCGTGCAGCGCGGCCAGCGTGTCTGCCATGTGGTCACCCACGGCCCGGCGGGTCTTCTCGTCGAACGCCTTCTCAGCCTCTGGTGCGCTGCGCACAATGTGGCCCTCGACGAACTCCATGACAAAGAAGGGCCGCTCATTGACCGCCTCGTCGGTGCAGAGGCCGACGGTCCGGGGCACCGGGATGCCGGCGGGCCCGAGAGCGTGCATCAGCCGGTGCTCGCGCACCATGTCGTGCGCCGTGGGCAGTACGTGGTGGATGGGCGGTCGCCGCAGGGCCCAGGCGCGGCCTCCGGCGTCCTCCACCCGGAAGGTCAGGTTCGATCGCCCTCCGGCGATCAGCGTGAAGGTGAGGGGAAGGCTGATCCCGGGCACGTGGGCGGCGAACCACCCGGCGACGTTGGCGGCATGGATGCCCTCGGGCTGCGGTGACACGGGTCCTGACGCTAATCGGTGCCGTGCCGTCGCAATGGGCGAGACGGGCCCCGCCGTCCGGTGACTAGCGTCGTGCAGCATGGACGTCACCGATGAGACATTCCAGGCCGAAGTGCTGGCCCGCAGCGCCACCGTGCCCGTGGTGGTCGACCTCTGGGCGCCGTGGTGCGGTCCCTGCACCACCCTCGGGCCCATGCTGGAGCGGGTGGTCGCCGCCACCGGCGGAGCGGTGGAACTGGCCAAGGTGAACGTCGACGAGAACCCGCGCATCGCCCAGACCTTCGCCGTGCAATCGATCCCGGCCGTCTTCGCCCTGCGCGACGGCAAGGTGGTGGACCAGTTCATCGGCGCCCTGCCCGAGGCGCAGGTGACGGCCTTCGTGCAGAAGCTGGTCCCGGTGGCCAGTGAGGCGGACACGCTGGTTGCCGCGGGCGACGAGACCAGCCTGCGCCGGGCCCTGGAGCTGGAACCCGGCCACACCGGCGCCACCGAGGCCCTGGCCCGGGTAATGATCGACCGGGGTGAGGGCGTGGAGGCCCTGGCCACGCTGGCCCGGGTCCCCGAGACGGCGACCGGCCGGGCCCTGGCCGCCGAGGCCCGGCTGCTGCAGAGCGGCGTCGACGTGGCGGCAGCGGACGGCGCCGGGGTGGAGGCCCTCCTGAATGCCCTCCTCGATCGCGTGCGCGACGACGAAGCGGCCCGCCAGGAGTTCGTGGACCTGCTGGAGACCTTGGGCGCCGCCGACCCGCGCACCAACGCCTACCGGCGGGCGCTGGCCGCTCGTCTCTTCTGATGGCCGGGCTCTGATGGCCGGCCCGGACGCTGCACTCTCCCCGGCACCTCCAGCCCCGCAGGCCCCGCCAGCCCCGGCGGTGGCGTCCAGGGCCGTGCTCGACCTGGGCGGTCACCGCCATGACCTCACGCACCGGGCGCTGGTCATGGGCATCCTCAACCGCACGCCGGACTCCTTCTTCGACAAGGGCGCCACCTTCGCCACCGACGCCCTCTACGCCCGTGCCGAGATGCTGGTCGCCGACGGCGCCGACATCCTCGATATCGGCGGGGTCAAGGCTGGTCCCGGACCCGAGGTCAGCGAGGCCGAGGAGCTGGAACGGGTGGTCCCGGTGGTGGCGGGGCTGGTCGCCCGCTTCCCGACGCCGGTGTCGGTCGACACCTGGCGCGCCTCGGTGGCCCGGGCCTCCTATGCCGAAGGTGCGGTCATGGGCAACGACATCAGCGGACTGGCCGATCCGGACTACGTCGTGGCCGCGGCCGAGTGCGGGGCGGCCGTCGTGGCCACCCACATCCGACTGGCCCCGCGGGTGGCCGATCCCGACCCGCATTACGACGACCTGGTCAACGACGTGGCCGCCTTCCTGCGCGACCGGGCCGGGCGGGCCCGGGACGCCGGGATCCCACCCGAGCGCATTGTGCTCGATGCCGGGCTCGACCTGGGCAAGACGGCGGCCCAGTCGCTCAACCTCCTGCGCGCCTCGCCCACGCTGGCCTCCCTCGGCTACCCGCTGCTGCTCAGTGCCTCCAACAAGACGTTCCTGGGTGTCACCCTTGGTTTGGAACTGGCCGAGCGCCGTGAGTCTTCCCTCGGCGCGGCGGCACTCGGCATCGCCTGGGGCTGCCGCATCGTCCGGGTGCACGACGTCAGGGGCACGTGCCGGGTGCGCGACATCCTGGTCGCCGTGAGCGAGGCCGCGTGAGCACGTCCCGATGAGCGGGCAGGCGGTGGCGTCGTCGTACATCGTCCGGGGTGACGACGCGGCGCTGGTGGCCCAGGAGGTGCGGGCGCTGCTGAGCGAGGTGGTGGGGGACAGGGACCACTCCCTGGCCGTCGAGGAAGTGGGCGGGCCGGCGGGGGAGGAGATCAACGTGGGTGCCGTGGTGGACGCCTGCCTGACGCCACCGTTCCTCATCGACCGCCGGGTGGTCGTGGTGCGCGAGGCCGGGCGCCTGCTCACCGCCGACGTGCCCCGCCTGGTGGAAGTGGTGCGGGACCCCCTGCCCAGCACCGTCCTGATCCTGGTGGGCGGCGGGGGTGCGGTCCCCCCCTCTCTGGTCAAGGCCGTCAAGGCCTCGGGGCGTATCATCGACGTCTCCACCGGCAAGGCGGGCGATCGCAAGGCCTGGTTGCACCAGCACCTGCGGGGCGCGACGGTCAGGCTGGAACCCAAGGCGGAGGTGCTGCTGGGCCAGCACGTAGGCGAGGACCTGGGCCGGGTGGAAGGGCTGCTGAGTGCCCTGGGCGCCGCCTACGGCGAGGGGTCGCGCATCACGGTGGACGACCTGGAGCCCTACCTCGGCGAGGCCGGCAACGTGCCCCGCTACGAGCTGACCGCCGCCATCGACCAGGGCGAGCCGGCCCTGGCGCTGACCGTGCTGCACCGCATGCTCGCCTCGGGTGAGGTGGTGGCGCTCCAGGTGCTGAGCACCCTGCACTACCACTTCGCCGGGATGCTGGCGCTCGACGGCGGCGACGTGCAGGGCGAAGCTGAAGCGGCCGCCGTCCTCGGCACGGCTCCCTTCGTGGCCGGGAAGGTGCTGGCCCAGGCGCGGCGCCTGGGCAGCGCCCGCATCGCCCGGGCCGTCAACCTGATCGCCCAGGCCGACCTGAACGTGAAGGGCGGCAGCGGCCTGGCGCCCGAGTTGGTGGTCGAGATCCTGGTGGCCCGCCTGAGCTGGTTGACCCGGCCGGCCGGGTCGCGTGCCCCGTACTCCGTCAGGCCGTAAGGCTGGACCGTGGGCTCGCCGTCGAGACGGGCGCCGCCGGCCTTGCTGCGCGCATAGTGGGCGTTGACGTCGGGCACCAGCACCGACAGGCCGCCGTGCGACTGGGCGGCATCGCGCGGGGTGTCCATCCCGTGCTCGGCGGTCACCCGGTGCAGCCAAACGGCAGCGTCGCCCTGACGGACCTCGCCATGCACCACGGTGCCGTCTTCCAGGTGGTGGAGGCCGCCTGAAGCGAAGCCGAACACCTCGACGAGGAAGTCGTGGGCCGCCTCAATGTCGTCGTAGACGAGCACGGGGATGATGGCGGGTCTGGTCATGCCTTCACGTTAGGGAGGGGGACCGGGGACCGTCCCGGGCACGGGTCGCCCCCGGGTGCTGGACTGGGCCGGTGTTCGAGACTCCCGAAGAGCTGGGCCGGTTGCAGGAGTTGCTCGACGCCAGTGCCGCCCATCTGCCGGGCGAGGAGCTGGCAGTGACTGTCCACGGGCGGGCCGAGCTCTTCGCCGTGTCCGATCCGGCCCACGCGGCGTTCCGCCAGGCGATGCTCGACTGGTACGTCCCCCGTCAAGGTCGGGCCTTCGAAGAATGGCTCGACCGGGAGAACCCGATCGGCCTGACCTCGTGGGCCGGTCAGGCGCGCCGCCTCGGGCCGAACTCCTTACTCGGTTTCGCCCCCGGCGGCGCTCGACAGCGCAGCCACCCGGCGGACCAGGCGGGACTTGTGGTTGGCCGCCGTGTTCTTGTGGATCACACCACGGGCGGCGGCCTTGTCGATCCTCTTGACGGCCAGGCGCAACTGCTCCGCGCTGTCCTCGGCCCCGGTCTCGGCCGCCGCCACGGCGCTCTTGGTCCGGGTGCGCAACTCGGCGCGCACCGACTTGTTGCGCAGGCGCCGCTTCTCGTTCTGGCGGTTTCGCTTGATCTGGCTCTTGATGTTGGCCACGTGAAGATCCTCAGTGCTTTTGAATGGGGCGGTGACGGGCGGGAAGACCCACCGGTGCGGAGGAAGACTGTAGCAGGTCGCAGGCGCAATTCATCCTGCGCCCTCCTCCCGCCTGACCGGGCCCGGCAGCCTGGCCCGGTACGATCGACGGACCGTGCCGACCCCCACCACCGCCAGTGGACCCGTCGCCACCGCGGACATCCGCAACTTCTCCATCATCAGCCACGTGGACCACGGCAAGTCCACCCTGTCGGACCGGATACTGGAGATCACTGGGGCCGTGGACCCCCGGCTCATGCGCGAGCAGTACCTCGACTCCATGGACATTGAGCGGGAGCGCGGCATCACCATCAAGGCCCAGAACGTGCGCGTGCTGCACGCCGGCCACGTCCTGCACCTGATCGACACCCCGGGTCACGTCGACTTCGGGTACGAGGTCAGCCGCTCGCTGGCCGCCTGTGAGGGTGCGGTGCTCCTGGTCGATGCCTCGCAGGGAATTCAGGCCCAGACGCTGGCCAACTGCTATCAGGCACTGGAGAACGACCTGGAGATCGTTGCGGTGCTCAACAAGATCGACCTCCCGGCGGCCGACCCCGAGCGGTGCGCCCTCGAGATCGAGCACGTCCTCGGGTTGGCGGCCGCCGACGTGCTGCACATCTCGGCCAAGACGGGCCAGGGGGTGGTCGACCTCCTGGACGCCATCATCGACCGCATCCCGGCACCCACCGGAGACGCCACGGCGCCGCTGCGGGCGTTGATCTTCGACTCGTCGTACGACCAGTACCGCGGCGTCGTCAGCTCCATCCGCATTGTGGAAGGCACGCTGCATGCCGGCGCCCGGCTCCGCTTCATGCAGGCCGACGCGGTGCACGACATTGAGGAGGTGGGCGTGCGCACGCCGGTGGGGGTCCCCGTCGAGGCGCTCGGCCCGGGCGAAGTGGGCTATCTCATCGCCGGGATCAAGGATGTCGGGGAGGCCCGCTCCGGTGAGACGGTGACCACGGCCCAGCACGGGGCGGCGGTCGTGCTGGAGGGCTACCGCGACCCCAAACCGATGGTCTTCTGCGGTCTCTACCCGGTCGACGGCGACGAGCTGCCCGACCTGCGCGACGCGCTGGAGAAGCTCAAGTTGAACGATGCCAGCTTCACCTTCGAGCCCGAGTCGTCCCATGCGCTGGGTATCGGTTTCCGCTGCGGCTTCCTCGGCCTCCTGCACATGGAGATCGTGCGCGAGCGCCTGGAGCGCGAGTTCGACCTCTCGCTCATCGCCACCGCACCGAGTGTGGCCTACCGAGCCTTCCTCACCGACGGGACGGAGATCGACGTGGACAACCCAACCGAGCTGCCTGACGCCAGCCGCATCGACCACATCGACGAACCCATGCTGACCGCCACCATCCTCACGCCGTCGGAGTACACCGGCACGGTGATGGACCTCTGCCAGGGCAAGCGGGGGGAGATGACCCGCATGGAGTACCTCTCGCCCGAGCGCGTCGAGCTCGTCTACTCCATCCCGCTGGCCGAGGTGGTGCTCGACTTCTTCGACCAGTTGAAGAGCCGCACCAAGGGCTACGCCAGCCTGGACTACGAGCCCGACATCTACGCCACCGCCAACCTGGTGCGGGTCGACATCCTGATCAACCACGCGCCCTGTGACGCCTTCTCCACCATCGTGCACCGCTCCTCGGCCGACCACTACGGCCGGCGCATGGCCGAGAAGCTGCGCGAGCTCATCCCGCGCCAGCTGTTCGACGTGCCGATCCAGGCGGCCATCGGAGGGCGCATCGTGGCCCGCGAGACCGTCAAGGCCAAGCGCAAGGACGTCCTGGCCAAGTGCTACGGCGGCGACATCACCCGCAAGCGCAAACTGCTGGAGAAGCAGAAGGAGGGCAAGAAGCGGATGAAGAACATCGGCCGGGTCGAGGTGCCCCAGGAGGCCTTCATTTCGGCTCTGCGCCTTTCCGACGACTGAGAGCCGGGCGCCTGGGGGGATCGCCCTGGCACTCGGTAGACTTGAGTGCCAGGCACCTCCATGACCACACCAGCGAACCGAGTCCCGCCCGTCGACGCCAGCTCTGACGACCGCGCCCTGAACGAGCGCAGGGCGGCCATCCTCGAAGCCGTGGTCACCCAGTACATCGGCACGGCGGAGCCCGTGGGCTCCTCGCACGTGGCCACCGCACCGGGGGTCCAGGTCTCCCCGGCCACGGTGCGGTCAGAAATGGTCGCTCTGGAGCGGGAGGGGTATCTCGCGCAGCCGCACACCAGTGCCGGGCGCATCCCCACCGACAAGGGCTACCGCTTCTTCGTCGACCACCTGACCGAGCCCGGTGTGCTCGGGCCGGCGCAGCTCCAGCGGGTAACGCAATTCTTCGACCAGGTCCACGGTGAGATGGAGACCATGCTGGAGCGGGCCTCGGGCCTGCTGTCCGATTTGACCTCGTGTGCCGCCGTGGTGGTCGGGCCCTCGCACGACAGCGCCATGATCCGCTCCGTCCAGCTGGTGGGCCTGGCCCCGCTCCACGCCCTGTTGGTCGTGGTGCTCTCCGACGGCGCGGTGGAGAAGCGGACCATTGAGTTGGATTTCGAAGCGTCCGAGGAGGCGCTGGCCCGGTCCGCCGCGGTGCTCGGCGCCCACCTTGTCGGCCGCACGCTGGCGGCCAAATGGTCGCTTCCGCCCAGCGGCGACCACGAAGTCGACCGACTGGTGGCGGCGGCGCGCGCGCCCTTCCGCTTCATGGGGGGCGCCCTAGAGTCGGATCAGGTCTTCGTCGGCGGGCCCGCCCGCCTGGCCGAGTCGTTCGACGCCGTGGAGACGGTGCGCTCGGTGCTCGGGATCCTTGAGCAGCAGTTGGTGGTGGTGACGCTCCTGCGCGACGTCCTGCACAGCGGCCTTTCGGTGGCCATCGGCACCGAGCACGGCTACGAGCCGCTGGCGTCGTGCGCGGTGGTAGTGGCCCCGTTGTCGGTGGACGGGCAGGAGCTGGGTGCGGTGGGCCTGCTGGGCCCGACCCGCATGGACTACCCGGGGGCGCTGGCGGCGGCCCATGTGGTGGGCGAGCGGCTCGGCCAGCAATTGGGGAGCCACGATGGCCGGAGTTGACGGGTTGCGCGACCTCTACGGGCTGCTGGGCGTGCGGCCCGACGCCACCGACGACGAGATCAAGAAGGCGTACCGCGCCCGTGCCCGCGAGCTCCACCCGGACACCAACCCGGGTGACGCCGCTTCCGAAGCCAGGTTCAAGGAGGTTTCGGTGGCCTACGAGGTCCTGCGGGATCCCGAGCGCCGCGCCCGTTACGACCGCTTCGGCCCCGAAGGCGTGTTCGGGGCCGGGGCCGCAGGTGCCGGCGGCTTCGGGTTCGAGGGCGGGATCGGCGACATCTTCGAGGCCTTCTTCGGCCAGATGGCGGGCGGGGGCAGCCGGCGGCGTGACCCGGCGGCTGGTGCCGACGCCGAGGTGCGGCTGGGGCTGGAATTCGCCGAAGCGGTCTTCGGGTGCCGCAAGGGACTGACCGTCCGGCTCCCGGTCACCTGCGACGCCTGCGCGGGCCGGGGGACGGCGCCGGGGACCGAACCCGAGACCTGCGCCGACTGCGGCGGTGCCGGCGAGCAGCGACGGGTGCGCCAGTCACTGCTCGGGCAGGTCGTCACCGCCGTGGCCTGCTCGCGCTGCGCCGGCATGGGCCAGACCATCCCTCACCCCTGCGACGAGTGCCACGGCGAGGGGCGCCGGATGGAGGAGCGCACCTTCACGGTGGAGGTGCCCGCCGGCGTGGAGGACGGGTCGACCCTGCGTCTGGCCGACCGGGGCGCGGCCGGGCAGCGCGGAGGCCCCGCCGGGTCGCTCTTCGTGCATCTGGTGGTGACTCCCGACCCGGCGATAGAGCGCCAGGGCGACAACCTGCACACGACGCTCACGGTCGGGGTGGCCCAGGCGGCCCTGGGCGTCGAGTCCCAGGTGGCATGCCTCGACGCCACCCACAACGTGGTGGTGGCAGCCGGGACGCAGCACGGTCACGTCGAGCGCATCCGTGGCGCCGGCGTGCCCCACCTGCGCGGCCGGGGCCGCGGCGACCTCTTCGTCCATGTGCTGGTCGAGACACCGTCCGGGCTGACGCCGGACCAGGATGACCTGTTGCGCCAGTTCGCCGCCCTGAGGGGTGAACCCGTCCTCCCGCCCGATCACGGCGGTGACGGCGTGTTCTCTCGCCTCCGCTCCGCCTTTGGTTAGCGACGCCGGTGGTGGCCATGCCGCCATCTCCGTGCGTGCCGCAGCGGCGGCGCAGGTGTTCGTCGACGATCCCGCCCATCCCCAACTAGGTGCCGGGGACCAGCATCACCTGGGCCGGGTGCTGCGCCTGGGCTCAGGCGAGGAGGTCATCGTCAGCAACGGGCAAGGACACTGGGCCCGGACGCGGTGGAGCGGCGGGGGAGCGCTGGAGCCGTTGCGGGCGGGTACCGGCCCCGGCGGTGACGGGAGCGTGCAGTGGGAGGACCGGCCCACGCCGTCCCTGACCGTGGCCTTCGCGCCGACCAAGGGGGAACGTCCCGAGTGGGTGGTGCAGAAGCTCACCGAGCTGGGCATCGACCGCATCGTCCCCCTCCTCAGCGAACGCAGCGCGGTGCGTTGGGAGGGCGAGCGGGCCCGGGCCGCGGTGGGGCGGTTGCGCCGGGTCGCCCGCGAGGCGGCGGCCCAATGCCGCCGAGTCTGGCTGCCCGAGGTGGGTGACGTCGTCGGCTTCGTCGACCTGCCCGGCCTGGGTGAGCCGGGTGAGGTCGTCCTGGCCCAGCTCAGCGGGGACCGCCCGCATCCCGGACAGCGCGTGGTGGCGGTGGGGCCCGAGGGTGGATGGAGCGGTGCCGAGCTCGGGTCCGGGCTGCCCACGGTCGGATTCGGGCTGAGCGTGTTGCGGGCCGAGACCGCGGCGGTGACCGCCGGAGCGCTGATGATGTCCTTGCGGACGGGTACGGTGGCACCGGTGGGAAGATCACCACAGACGGTTGTGCCGCAGTGACCGGTGACGTGGCATGGCTGGGCACCAGGGAGGCCGCCGCCCGGCTGGGCATCACCCTGCGCAGCCTGTACCGGTTCATTGACGAGGGTGAGCTGACCGCTTACCGGTTCGGCCGGGTCATCCGGCTCAAGGCAGAGGACCTCGACCGCTACATGGAGTCCTGCCGCATCCGGCCGGGCCAGCTGGAGCATCTCTACCCACCCCTGAAGGGAAGCGTCCCCGAGCCATGACCGATTGCCTCTTCTGCCGGATTGTGGCCGGCGATGTGCCCTCGGACATCGTGCACCAGAGCCCGACCACGGTGGCCTTCAAGGACATTGCTCCGGCGGCACCCCTCCACGTCCTGGTGGTGCCCCGGCGCCACATTGACGATGCCTCGGTCATCACGCCGGAGGACGGCCCCGTCCTGGTCGACATGCTCACGGCCGCCCGGGCCGTGGCTGAAGGCGCCGGGGTGGCCGGTCCGGACCGGGGTTACCGTCTCATCTTCAACGTCGGACCTGATGCCATGAACTCCGTGGGCCACCTGCACCTCCATGTACTGGGCGGCGAACCGCTCAAAGGACACTTCGCGCTCGCATGACGACCACCACCCACGCCGAGTGCTTCGTGCCCGGCAACCATCTGATGGCCGGGCTGCTCGGCACCCGTGACGAGCTGCTGCGCCAGATTGAGCAGTCGTTCCCCGACGAGCAGATCGCGGTGCAGGGCAACCGGATCACCGTGGAGGGGGCCGACGCCGACCTGGTGGTACGCCTGTTCGACGAGCTCATCCTCCTGCTGCAGTCCGGCCAGGGACTGGACACCTCCATCCTGGCGCGCACGATCGACATGGTGCGCGACGACATCCGCCCCAGCGAGGTGCTGCGCGCAGAGGTGGTACGGGCCGCCGGTGGCAGGACGGTGCGCCCCAACACGGCGGGGCAGAAGCGCTACACCGATGCGATCTCGCAGAACATCATCACATTCGGCATCGGACCGGCGGGGACCGGTAAGTCGTATCTCGCGGTCGCCCAGGCGGTCCACGCGCTGCAGTCCCGGCAGGTGACGCGCATCATCCTGACCCGACCAGCGGTGGAGGCCGGCGAGCGCCTGGGCTTCCTGCCCGGCGACCTGATGGCCAAGGTGGACCCCTACCTTCGTCCGCTCTACGACGCCCTTTACGACCTGCTCGAGCCCGAGGGCGCGCAGCGGCTGTTGGACCGGGGCACCATTGAAGTGGCGCCGCTCGCCTTCATGCGCGGCCGCACACTCAACAACTCCTTCATCATCCTCGACGAGGCGCAGAACACGACGCCCGAGCAGATGAAGATGTTCCTGACCCGCATCGGCTTCGGTTCCAAGTGCGTGGTCACCGGTGACGTGACCCAAATTGACGTGCCGGGCGGTCGCTCCGGATTGGTCGGCCTGGAGCCCGTGCTCGGCGGCATTGAGGACATTGCCTTCATACACCTCAACCGGCGCGACATCGTGCGCCACAAAATTGTGGCCGACATTGTCGACGCCTATGAAGTGGCGGAAGGGCGGGCGGGTCTCACCCAGTGAGCATCGACGTCTTTGCCGCTGATGAGCAGGAGGCTCATCCCATTGATGTGTCCCGCTGGGCCGAGCTGAGCCGCCAGGTACTGGCCGCCCGGGGGATCAAGGGGGAAATTGAGGTGTCCCTGCTCTTCGTCGACGAGGACGCCATGGCCGCACTGAACGAGCAGTTCCTGGGCCGGAGCGGTCCGACCGACGTGCTGTCCTTCCCCATTGAGGATGCAGTGGGACCCACCGGACGGTCGCCCGACCTGGGGGGGAGCGGCCCGGGATCGGTGGCCGAGGAGGGCGCACTCACCCTGCTTGGAGACGTGGTGATCTGCCCAGCCGTGGCCGCCCGCAACGCTGGGGAGCACGAGGTGACGTTCGACGACGAGGTGGCCCTGTTGGTCGTCCACGGGCTGCTCCATCTTCTCGGACTGGACCATGAGCAGGACGTCGAGGCGGAGCGAATGGAGGCGCTGGAGCAGCACCTTCTCACCCGGTACTACCGGACGACGCCATGATCGCCTCCACCGGTTTCCACGGTGAGGACCTGATTCTCGTCAGCGTGATCGCCGTGCTTCTGGTGGCCTCGGGCATGCTGGCGTTGGCCGAGACGAGCCTGGTGCGGATGAGCCGAGTCAAGGCGAAGTCGATGGTGGACGAGAAGTGCCGTGGGGCGCGTCAGCTGGCCCGGCTGATCGACCAACCGGCCAAGTTCCTCAATCCGATCCTGCTGCTGGTGCTGATCTGCCAGCTGGTCTCGGCCACCCTGGTGGGAGTGGTGGCGGCGCACCTGCTGGGGGGCGTCGGTGTCCTGGTGGGCGCCGTGTTCGAGGTGGTCGTGATCTTCGTGTTCTTCGAAGCCGTGCCCAAGAATTGGGCCGTGCACAATCCCGAGCGCGCCGCGCTTCTCAGCGCGCCGATCGTCAACACGCTGGTCCGCTTCCCGCCCATCCGCTGGGTCTCGTCACTCCTCATCGGCCTGGCCAACCTGATCATCGGTGGACCGGGAGACAGCGGGGACGGCATCCGGCCCTCGTACATCACCGACTCCGAGCTCAAGGCCATGGCCGACGTGGCCCACGAGGAGAACGTGATCGAGCACCAGGAGCGGACCTTCATCCACTCCATCATCGACTTCGGCGACACGGTGGTGCGCGAGGTGATGGTGCCCCGGCCCGACATGGTGACGGTGGAGGCGGACGTGTCGGTGACCTCGGCACTGGAGTCGGCGCTGGCCGCCGGCTACAGCCGGATCCCGGTGCACGAGGAGGGCATCGACGACATCATCGGTATCGCCTACACCAAGGACCTGGTACGGGCCGAACGTGTGGGCAAGGCGGAACATGTCGTCCGGGAGAGCATCCGCCCCGCCGTGTTCGTCCCCGAGTCCAAGGAGGTCTCCGCCCTGCTGCGCCAGATGCAGGAGGAGAAATTCCACATGGCCATCGTGGTCGACGAGTACGGGGGCACGGCCGGCCTCGTCACCCTTGAGGACCTGCTGGAGGAGCTGGTCGGTGAGATCGTCGACGAGTTCGACGTCGAAGAACCCACGGTCGAGCGCAACGGGGACGGCTCCGTGCTGGTCAGCGCCCTCTACTCGGTGGACGACGCCGACGAGTTGCTGGGATCCGAGCTGCCCCACGGCCCCTGGGACACGGTGGGCGGACTCATGCTGGACCTGGTGGGCCGGGTCCCCGACGAGGGAGATTCGGTAGAGGTCGACGGCTTCCGTCTCACCGCCGTCGATGTCCGGGGGCGGCGCATCGGGCGGGTGCGCATTGAGCCCACCAGCCCGGACGGCTGAGCATGCGCTCGGGCTTCGTCGCCGTCGTCGGCCGACCCAATGTGGGCAAGTCGACGCTGGTGAACCACATGGTGGGGACCAAGGTCTCCATCACCTCCACCCGACCCAACACGACCCGCCATCGCATCCTCGGCGTGCTCCATCGACCCGAAGCCCAGGTTGTCTTCGTGGACACGCCGGGCATCCACCGGCCCCGTAGCACGCTGGGGGCGCGGCTCAACGAGACGGCAACGAGCGCGCTGAGCGACGTGGATGTCATTCTGGTCCTGGTCGACGCCACGGCAGCGATCGGGCCCGGTGACCGGACCGTCCTTGAGCGGTCACTGCGCGAGGTGCAACGCACCGACCAACCCCCCCGCTTGGTAGTGGTGGTCAACAAGATCGACCGGGCGGGCGGTGATCAGATCCTCCAGCGCCTGGTCACGGTGAAGGCGGCTGTCGACGCCATGGTCGATCTGCCCTCGGCCGAGTACTTCCCGGTCTCGGCCCGCAGCGGGGAGGGGGTCGAAGCCCTCATGGCGTACATCGTGGACTCCCTTGAGGAAGGCCCCCCCTTCTTTCCCGACGACGTGGTGACTGATACACCGGAGGCCCTCTGGGTGGCCGAATTGGTCCGCGAGCAGCTCCTGGCCAAGACGCACGATGAGCTCCCGCACTCCATCAGCTGCCGGGTCACCGAATGGGAGTGGCCGCATATCCGCTGCGAAATCATCGTTGAGCGCGACTCCCAGAAGGGCATCGTGATCGGCAAGGGTGGCGAGGTGCTTAAGGCCGTCGGGATCGCGGTGCGCCAGACGCTCCCTGACGGCGCCTACCTCGATCTCCACGTCAAGGTTGAGAAGCACTGGCAGGACCGGGACGAAATGCTCAACCGGTTGGGGTACTGAGAACCGCGCCGGGGTTACAATCCAGGCTCGGTCCCCCGGCCGCGGTGTGCCGGTGGGATACGGCGGTGCAGGAGGCTTACGACAGGTGGAGGCAATCTCCTTGGGCCATGCGGGCTTCGGCACGGTGCGCCTCGTCATGCTCCTGGCGCTGATCATCGTCAACTTCGTCGCGGTGGGCAAGATCATCACCAAGGCGGGGTTCTCCGTGCGGTGGCTGGTGGTGCCCCTGTTGCCCCTGGGCCTGTGGATCGCCACATGGTCCTGGCTCGTGGTCGACGAGAAGACCCTGGTGATCGGCCGGAACCTGACAGCCTCCTCGACGGGCCTGTACGACTTTCCCGTCCTCGTCACCTTCGACTACCTCAGCGTCTTCGTCACCTGGATCTTCTTCGTGGTCTTCGCCTTCTCGGCCTGGCCGGTGACGGGCATGCAGCGGGAACCCAAGATCTCCGACGTCCGGCTGCGCGCCGGTGCGGCCGCGGGGTCAGGTGCGGAACAGCGGGGGGGCGCCGACCGGCGGATGCGCACCGACCGCCGCACGGGTCCGGACCGGCGCACGCGCAACGACCGGCGCACCGGCGCCGACCGCCGGAGCCCTGCGCCCGGGGACCGCTCCAAGGCCGTGGCGCGGTCCGCCGCATCGGCCCAGCCCGGCCCGGCGGCCGCAGCCCTGGACCCAACCCCGGCCACCGCCACCGCCACCGCCACCGCCACCGGGCCCGGTCCCGCAGACGGAGACGCCAGCGACACCATCTATTGCAGTTGGTGCGGCAAGGCGCGGGCGGTCGACGCCCAGGCCATCCACTATTGCGGCTCGCGCGACCGGCCCGCGGCCTTCTGCATGATGTGCGGGACGGCGCTCACCGAGGGGGCGGCCGACTGCGCCTCGTGCGGGACGGCGGCGACCCAGTTGTCGCGCCCCTAGGGCCTCACCCCTGGGACCGGGAGGCCGGCTTCCCCGCCAGGGCCTCGTGCAGGAATGCCTCGACCTCGCTGCGCTCGACCGTCCTGCGCATGGGGGGCAGGGCGCCCAGCAGGACACCCCGGTAGGTGGCCGTGGCCAGGCGGGAGTCCAGCACGGCCACCACCCCCCGGTCATCTGCCGTGCGGATGAGCCGGCCCGCGCCCTGGGCCAGCAGCGTGGCCGCCCGGGGCAGGTCGACCAGTGAGAAGGCCCTCGCCCCGGCCCGGGCCCGGCGCGCCTGCAGGAGGGGATCGTCGGGCCGGGGGAACGGGAGCCGGTCCAAGGTCACCAGGGACAGGGCCCGGCCCGGGATGTCCACCCCCTGCCAGAAGCCCAGGGTGGCGAAGAGGCACGAGGTCTCGTCGCGGGCGAACTCCTCCAGCAGGCGTCCCTTGGGCAGGTCCCCCTGCAGGAGCAGGGCATAGGGAAGGTCGGCCGCCAGCGCCGCTGCCGCCTCCTCTGTGGCTCGTCGGCTGGTGAACAGGGCCAGGGTACGGCCTCCGGCCGCGGCGATGAGCACGGCCAGCTCCTCGTGCAGTGCCGCTTCGGCCTCGGGAGCCCGCCGGTCGGGCAGGTGGCGGGCCACGTAGAGCAGGGCATGGGTGCGGTAGTCGAAGGGGCTGCCCACGTCGACTTCCTCGCTGGCGAACCCCTCCAACCCCACGCGGTCCACCAGGCGCGGCGGCACCGTGGCACTGGTCAGCACGGCGGTGACCTCGCCCCACAGAGCGGCCGCCAGCGCCGGCCCCACGTCAATGGGGGAGAGCCGGAGTCGCACGTTGCGCCGGCTGCCGTCGACCCAGGCCACCTCGCCATCGTGGCGGGCCAGGAAGCGCTGCAGGTCCTCGGAGAGATGGCTGGCCGAAGTGATGGCACGGGTCCTCCGGCTGGAGCGTTCCGCATCTGCCGCGGCTCCTCCGGGCGAGGATCCCTGCCGGCCGCTGCGCCGCAGCGCGTCGGTGACCCGACTTGCCCCGTCGGCGGCCCGTCCCAGCAGTTCGGCCAGGGCGCTGTCGTCGAGCGGGGGGAGGGCGTCTTCGTGCAGGACGCGGGTGCCGACACGATCGGCCAGGAGCGTGCCCAGCTGCTCGCCTGAGGAGAGCAACGAAGCCACGACGTCGGCCTGCTGCTCGCCCACCAACGAGCGGGCGGCCACGGCCAGGGCCCGGAACCTTCCCGGGGTCACCTCCACCCCGAGGCTGGACGTCATCACCTCCTCCAACTCGTGGGTCTCGTCGAACACCACCACATCGTGCTCGGGAAGCACGGCCCGCCCGCTGGCCAGGTGGGCGCCGTAGAGGTGGGTGTTGACCACCACCACGTCGGACGCCGCCGCCCGGTCACGCGCCGCCTCGGCGAAGCACCGGCCCCCAGACGGGCAGTTGAAGGCTCCGGGGCACTCCCGCGGGCCCACGCTCACCATGTTCCAGGCCCGCGGGCTGGGCTCGAAGTCCAGATGGCCCCGGTCACCGGTCCGGGTCGTCTGCGCCCAGGCCAGCAGGGTCCTCACCTCTGCGACCAGCCCTTCGGGCGCCTCAGTACGTTCCATCCCGTCATCGCCCCCCGCCGCAACTTCGGCCCCAACCTCCACATTCCCGGACTCCGGGCCACCCGGCGCAGCCAGCTCGGGTTGGATCCCACCCGATCCCACCTCGGCCACCCGCTGCAGGCAGATGTAGTTACTGCGCCCCTTCAACACGGCGAAGGTGAAGGGAACGTGCAGGGCGGCCGCCACCTGGGGGAGATCCTTCTCGGCCAGCTGGTCCTGGAGCGCCTTGGTGGCCGTGGCCACCACCACCTTGCGACCGCTCAGCACGGCCGGCACCAGGTAGGCCAGGGACTTCCCGGTCCCCGTGCCGGCCTGGACGATCAGATGGCGCTCCTCCCGCAGAGCCTCGGACACCGCCGCGGCCATCTGCATCTGGCCCGGGCGGTCCTCCCCACCGCCGGGGAGGGATCGGGTCACCCGGAGCAGGGCCTCCTCAAGTTCGGCATCGGCACGCACCGGAGGAACCGTAGCGACCGCCGGGGTTGCTTCCGGCACCGCCTCCGGAACCACCGTTCCGTCAGCGCCCGTGTAATGTTGTCCCGAAGCCGCGACAACCTGTCCAGGACGGTGGGACCCGAATTCGGGAAGGAGCTTGGGCTGCGGGACTCTGATGCAGTGTTGAAGAGCCTGCCCGACGCCATCGTCGTGGTGGACGGGGACGCTTGCGTCCGCTGGGCCAATGACGCCGCCGAACGCCTTCTGGGCGAAAGCGCCCAAGCCTGGATCGGACGCTCCGCCCTCGACCTGGTGCACCCCGACGACGTCCCCATGGCGGCGGTGTCGCTGCAGAGCGTCCGGGAGAAGGAGGTCGGCACCCCCATAGAGCTGCGCGTCCGCAGTGCCGGGAGCTGGCGCCTGGTCGAGCTGGTGGGGGCCAATCGCCTGGCCGACCCCGAGGTCGGGGCCATCCTGCTCTCCATCCGCGACATCACCATCCGCCGCCGATGGGAGGTGGCCACCGACCAGACCGCCCGCTTCCGCACCCTGGTCCATCACGTGGCCAGCCTCATCATGCTGGTCAGCGCGGAGGGCATCGTCGAGTCGGCATCAGGTGCGCTGACCCGCCTGCTCGGCTTGGACCAGGAGCTCGTCGAGGGCCACCCCTTCGCCGAGATCGTCGATGCCAAGGACGTGGGAGATCTGGCCTCCGCCCTGGCCCGCGCCCTCGATGCCCCGTCGTGGCAGATCGCCCCCACCACCGTGGAGGTGCGTCTCGTGCGGGCCGACGGCGTGTCGGTGCCGTTCGAGCTCAGCCTGGTCAACCTGGTCGATGACGCGACCGTCAACGGGATGGTGGTGTCCGGTCATGACGTGAGCCAACTGCGGGCCAGCCGGATGGCCCTGGAGGAGCTGGCCACGCGCGACCCCTTGACCGGGCTGCTCAACCGGTCCGCCTTCGAACGGGCGGTCGAAGCGTCGCAGGCCCGCCCCCGGGGTATGAAACTCGCCTTTGCCTTCCTCGATCTCGACGGCTTCAAGGAGGTGAACGACCGCCACGGCCACGAAGTCGGCGACGAGGTGCTCCGCGTGGTCGCCCAGCGCCTCCTCCGGGCGGTGCGCGACCAGGACCTGGTGGCCCGCTGGGGCGGGGACGAGTTCGTCGTGACCGCCCAGGTCGAATCGGACGCGGAAATGCTGGGACTCGTGCGCCGCCTGCGCGACATGATGTCCAACCCGCTGGAGGCGCGGGGTGAGTGCCACAACGTCACCGCCAGCGTCGGCTACGCCATATGGAAGCCCGAGGACACCGTGCGCACCGTGATCAACCGGGCTGACCGGTCGATGTACGAGGCGAAGCACGACCGGGAGGCGGCCGAGATCAAGTCCGAGCATCCCGAACCCTGATCCTCTGCCACCCCTGCCGCGGTAGGTTCACCTGAGTGGCCTGCACCAACCCAGGAGAGGACGACGTCGACCCGGTTCCAGCCCTGCTGGACCGCACCAGGGTCCCGGTCCACGTCGCCTGCGTCATGGATGGGAACGGTCGCTGGGCCAGCGCCCGTGGGTTGCCCCGCACCGAGGGTCACGCCGCCGGGGAGGAGGCCCTGCTGAGTGTGGTCAACGGCGCGCTGGAGATCGGCGTGCGCTGGCTCACCCTGTACGCCTTCTCGACCGAGAACTGGCGCCGCCCGGCCGACGAAGTGCGCTATCTCATGGGGTTCAACGAGTCATTGCTCATGCGGAGACGCGATGAGCTCAATGCCAAAGGGGTGCAGATCCGATTCGCCGGGCGCCGGGACTGGCGGGTGCCGCGCCGGGTGCTCAAGCGCATGGACGAGTCGGCGCAGCTCACCAAGGACAATCGCCGCATGACCATGACGATGGCCTTCAACTACGGCGGGCGGGCCGAGATCGTCGATGCCGTGAGGGCGCTCGTCGCCGAAGGGATCCCGGCCGGCAAGGTCGACGAAAAGGCGATCCGGCGTCACCTCTATTTCCCCGACATGCCCGATCCCGACCTGGTGATCCGCACGTCCGGGGAGACCCGGATTTCGAACTTCCTCCTCTGGGAGATCGCCTACAGCGAGCTTGTCTTCCCCGAAGTCCTGTGGCCCGACATGCGGCGCACCCACCTGTACGACGCCGTGGTCGACTACCAGCAGCGGATCCGCCGCTTCGGCGCTGTCAACCCATGAGGGTGAAGTGGGTCGCCCTGATCGGCTGCGCCCTCGTCGTCGCCCTCCTCATTGTCCTGGCCGCCATCGGGTTCCACAATGCCGTCACCCCGCTGGCCACCGTCGGCGTCCTGGTCCTCCTGGTCGGTGGTGGGAACCTGCTCTACGGCAAGAACTCCCACGGGGCGGCGGCCCAGGCCCGCACGCGCCCGGCCCAGGAGGCACAGGACCGGGCCATCGACGAGGCCCGGCGGGCCGCCGCCGCCCGTCATGACACCCCGACCGAAGGGGGAGCGCCCCCATCGTGAGCCTCTTCCGTGACTGCGGGGTGGTGCTGCGCACCTACCGGCTGGGCGAGGCCGACCGCATCATCGTGTTCCTGACCGAGGGGCACGGCAAGGTGCGGGCGGTGGCCAAGGGGGTGCGGCGCACCCAGAGCAAGTTCGGGGCCCGGCTGGAACCGCTGACCCACGTGGACCTGCTGCTCTGGCAGGGTCGCAGCGACCTCGACATCGTCAACCAGGTCGAGGTGCTCAATACGTTCCGAGCCGTCCGCGAGGACCTGGCCCGGCTTCCCAAGGGCATGGCGCTGCTCGAAGTGTCCGACCAGATGGCCCAGGAGCGCCACCCGGACCACGGGCTGTACACCATGCTGGTGGGGGCCCTGCGGGCGCTGGCGGACCCGGGCTCGGACCCGACCCTGCTCGCCCCCTCCTTCTTCCTCAAGGCCCTGGTGCTAGAGGGCGCCGCTCCCATCCTCGATGCCTGCGCCGCCTGCGGGGAGGCCGACGGTGTAGTCGAGCTCGTCGCCTTCGACCTGGTTGTCGGCGGGGCGCTGTGCCGCGCCCATCGCAGCGGCCGGCCGATGAGCCCGGCCGCGCTCGCCCTGGCGCGCCGCATACTCGGCGGTGACCTGGCCGCCGTGCTCGCCGGGCCCCCACCGGCCGGGGCCGACGAGGTGGCCGAGCTGGCCACCGAGGCCATGGAGGTCCACCTCGATCGCCGCATCCGCTCGGTGCGCTCCGCCGCCGGCCTTTGAGGGGCTCCGGCGTCTACGTCCACGTCCCCTTCTGCCGGGAGCGCTGCGACTACTGCGCCTTTGCCACCTACACCGACCGCGACCACCTCATGGAGCGCTACGCCGATGCCTGCGTGTGCGAGATCGGGCGCCTGGCCGGGGGAGCCGGCCTCGCCCGCGCCACCAGCATCTTCTTCGGAGGCGGGACCCCGTCGCGCCTCCACCCGGCGACCTTGTGCCGGATCCTCGGGGCCATCCCCCGTACGGCCGATGCCGAGATCACGGTGGAGTGCAATCCCGAGGACGCCGACGAGGCGCACCTGGGCGCCTATCGGCGGGCCGGGGTCAACCGGCTCTCCTTCGGGTTGCAGTCCACCCACGCCCATGTGCTGGCCGGGCTGGGGCGCCGCCACGTCCCCGGTGCGTTGGCTCGGATCGCCGCCGCAGTCAAGGCCGCCGGCTTCGACAACTGGAACCTCGATCTGATCTTCGGCGGAGTCCACGAGACCGATGACGACTGGCAGCGCACGCTCCGCCAGGTGCTCGCCCTGGACGACCCCCCACCCCACATCAGCGCCTACGCTCTCACCGTCGAGCCCGGGACCCCGTTGGCCCGGGATACCGGCCGCCATCCCGATGAGGATGCGTTGGCCCGCCGCTACGCGCGCACCGAGGAGGTCCTCGCCGCGGCCGGTTACCGCTGGGAGGAGATCTCCAACTGGGCGCAGCCCGGCCACGAGTGCCGGCACAACCACCTCTACTGGGAGCAGGGGAACTATCACGGCATAGGGTCAGCCGCCCACAGTCACCGCGACGGCGAGCGCTGGTGGAACCTGCGCTCGCCCGACCGTTACATTGAGGCCGCCTCCGCCGGCCGCTCGGCCGAGGCCGGTCGCGAGGTCCTCTCGGAGGGGCAGCGCGCCTTTGAGGCCCTCTCCCTCTCACTGCGCACACCGCGCGGCGTGCCGTGGACCTCGTTTCCCGATTCCGAAGGTCTGACCGGGCTCATCGTGCGCCGAGGCGACCGTGCCGTCCTCACCGTGCGCGGGAGGCTCCTGGCTGACGAGGTCACCGCCAGAATTGGCTCCGGTAGTGTGCGGCGATGACCGACGCTCCCGAGGCCGCCGCTGACGACCTGATGGGCCCGGACGACCTGCTGGAGAAGGTCGTGCGCCTGTGCCGGCACCGCGGGTTCATCTTCCCCTCGGCCGACATCTACGGCGGCTTCCGCTCCACCTACGACTACGGCCCGCTCGGGGTCAACCTGCTGCGCAACGTCAAGGGCAGCTGGTGGCGTTCGATGGTCCAACTTCGTGACGACGTGGTCGGCCTGGACGCCGCCATCCTCTCGCCGCCGGCGGTGTGGCAGGCCTCGGGTCACCTGGCCACCTTCACCGACCCCCTGGTCGACTGCCGCAACTGCCACGAGCGCTGGCGTGAGGACAAGATTGACGGGGTCTGCCCCAACTGCGGCTCACGCGACCTGACCGAGGCCCGCGCCTTCAACCTCATGTTCAAGACCCACGCCGGCCCGGTGGAGGACGAGGGCCACGTGGCCTACCTGCGACCCGAGACGGCCCAGGGCATGTTCGTCAACTTCTCCAACGTGCTCGGCACCACGCGCAAGAAGCCGCCCTTCGGCATCGCGCAGGTCGGCAAGTCGTTCCGCAATGAGATCACGCCGCAGAACTTCGTCTTCCGAACCCGGGAGTTCGAGCAGATGGAGATGGAGTACTTCGTGCCGCCCGGTGAGAGCGAAGCCTGGTTCGACTACTGGCTCAAGGAGCGGTTCTCCTGGTACGTCAACCTCGGGATCCCCGAGGAGAAGTTGCGCCTGCGCCACCACGAGACCAGTGAGTTGTCCCACTACTCGCGGGGCACTGCCGACGTGGAGTTCCTCTTTCCCTGGGGCTGGGACGAGTTGGAGGGCATCGCCAACCGGGGTGACTTCGACCTCGCCGCCCACGCCGCCGCATCGGGGGAGCGCCTGGACTTCTTCGATCCGGGAACCAACGAGCGTTACGTCCCCCACGTGATCGAGCCCGCGGCCGGGGCCACCCGCACCATGATGGCGTTCCTCCTCGCGGCCTACGACGAGGACGAGGTCGGGGGCGAAGCGCGCACGGTGCTGCGCCTCCATTGGCGCCTGGCGCCCTATCAGGTGGCGGTGCTCCCGCTGTCCAAGAAGGAACCGCTGGCGCCGTTCGCCCGTCAGGTGCTGGCTCGTCTGCAGCCGCACTTCATGTGCGACTACGACACGACCCAGGGCATCGGCAAGCGCTACCGCCGCCAGGATGAGGTGGGGACTCCCTGGTGCGTGACCGTCGATTTCGAGTCCCTCGACGATGATGCGGTCACGGTGCGTGACCGTGACACCACCGAGCAGGTCCGCGTTCCGATCGGTGACCTGGTGTCCGAGCTGCGCCGCCGGACCGGTGACGTCTAGCTGGTCTTGCGGTAGCGCCACACCCCGAGCGGGACTAGGGCGATCAGCAGGCCGGCGATCCACAGCAGGGCGTACCAGAGCGAGCTGGTCGAGTGGTAGTAGCCACCGACCATGAGCGAGCGCGCCCCGTTAATGACGACCGAGACCGGTTGGTGGCGGGCGAAGACCTGGAGCCATCCGGGCAGGGCTTGAATGGGCACGAAGGCGGTGGAGGCGAAGGTCAGGGGGATCAGGATCGGGAAGGCCATCACCTGGGCCGTCTCGCTGTTCGGGGCGGCCAGGCCGATGGCAGCGAAGCCCCAGCTCATGGAATACGCGAAGGCCACCAGCAGACCGGCCCCGAGGACGTAATCGATCACCGTCGTCTGGATCCGGAACCCGACGGCGAAGGCGACACCGGTCATGATCAACACCACGAAGATGTTGCGCGCCGCGTCGGCCGTCGTCCGTCCGGCCAGCACGGCGGAACGAGCCATGGGCAGCGCCCGGAACCGCTCAATCAGTCCCTTCTGGAGGTCTTCAGCCAGCCCGACGCTGGTGCCCACGGCGCCGAACATCACCGCTTGGACGAAGATCCCCGGCATCATGTAGTCGACGTAGGGGACGCCACCGGGAATGGGGATGGCACCGCCGAATACGTAGCGGAAGAGCATGACGAACATGATCGGCTGCAAGGTGGTGAAGAAGAGGGCCTCGGGAATCCTGGTGAGGGCCAGGAGATTGCGCCAGGTGACGGTGAGCATGTCGGAGAACATGTAGCGGAGTGGGTGGACCCCCGGACCAGGGTTGGGTGGGGCCGGTGCCGGCACGGTCGTCATGAGGGGCTGCTCCCATCGTTCTCCACGTCGGCCTTGTGGCCGGTGAGGGTCAGGAAGACGTCGTCCAGGCTGGGCTCGCGCAGGGCCAGCCCGGCCAGGTGGATTTCTGCGCCGTCGAGGGTGCGCAGCACCTCGACGGCGACCTGGGCCCCGTCCTCCACGGTGAGATCGACCGTGGCGCCTTCCACGAGGGGAGGCTGCCCGGACAGGGGGGCCAGCAGCACCGCCGCCTTCTGGGCCGTGCCGTGATCGGCCAGCGTGATGGAGACCACGGAGGTTCCCAGGTCGGCCTTGAGCTGGGCCGGGGTTCCCTGCGCGATGACGCGCCCGTGGTCGACCACGACGATGTCACGAGCCAGCCGGTCGGCCTCTTCCAGGTACTGGGTGGTCAGGAGCACCGTCGTCCCCTCGGCCACCAGCTGCTCAATGACCGCCCACAGGTCCTGGCGGCTCTGGGGGTCGAGCCCGGTGGTGGGCTCGTCCAGGAAGAGGATGGGTGGCTGGGCCACCAGCGAAGCAGCCAGGTCCAGCCGGCGGCGCATGCCCCCCGAGTACGTCTTGAGGACCCTGTTCCCGGCATCGGCCAGGCCGAAGGTCTCCAGCAGGGCATCGGCCCGCACGCCGACGGCCTTCCAGCTCATGTGGGACAGCCGGCCCACCATGCGGATGTTCTCGCGGCCGGTGAGGTTGTCGTCGACGGCGGCGTTCTGGCCCGCCAACCCGATGATGCGCCGCACGGCGTCGGCCTCTTTGACGATGTCGTGCCCCAAAATGGTGGCGTGCCCCGAATCGGGGCCGATGATGGTGGAGAGGATGCGCACCGCGGTCGTCTTGCCGGCCCCGTTGGGGCCGAGGAGGCCCAGGACCGTGCCCGCCTCGACCTGGAGGGAAACACCGTCGAGGGCACGCACATTGCCGCGGGTGAACACCTTGACCAGGTCGTGTGCCTCCACGGCGAAGTTGGAATCGGTGCCCATTGACCGAGAAACTTAGCGGCGCCCCAGCCGGGACCGAGCCAACCGGCAGGGCAAAGGGGGGTCTGCGGGCCATTGGTAGGCTGTCGCATTCCGTCCCAGGTTCGGGGCGGGGCTTGGCGACCCGACGATCGCCGCTCGCATGCGGATCGCCCTGCCCGGGCAAGGAGGCTCAATGCCGTACGTCTTCGATTTCGACCACACCCACGCTCGCCCACCCATGGAGCTCAAGGACCTCCTGGGCGGGAAGGGCGCCAATCTGGCCGAGATGACGTCGGTACTCGGGCTCCCGGTGCCTCCGGGGTTCACCATCTCGACCGACGCCTGCCGGGACTACATGGCCGGCGACTGGCCGAAAGGTCTCGACCCTGAGTTGGTCAGCGCCCGCCGGCGGCTGGAGAAGGCGATGGGCCAGGTCATCGGCGATGCCGCGGACCCCCTCCTCGTCTCGGTGCGCTCGGGGGCCAAGTTCTCCATGCCCGGGATGATGGACACCGTCTTGAACCTGGGGCTCAACGACAAGTCGGTCGAGGGCCTGGCCGAGCAGACCGGCGACGACCGGTTCGCCTTTGACTCCTACCGGCGCTTCATCGCCATGTACGGGCGCATCGTCCTTGAGCTCCCGAGCGAGGGGTTCGATACCCTCTTCGAGGCGGCCAAGGAACTGGCCGGCACCACCTCGGATGCCAAGGTGCCCACCGAGCTGCTGCGCTACCTGGTGGACTCGTACCAGCAGCTGGTCGAGCGCCACACCGGCTCCCCCTTCCCCCAGGACCCGGCGGCTCAGCTGCGCGGCGCCATCGAGGCGGTATTCCGGAGCTGGAACGGCCCTCGGGCCATCGCCTACCGCGACCGCGAGCACATCGCCCATGACCTGGGCACGGCGGTCAACGTGCAGGCCATGGTCTTCGGGAACCGGGACGACAATTCGGGAACCGGCGTCGGGTTCACCCGTGACCCGGCCACCGGCGCCAAGGGTGCCTACGGTGACTTCCTGGTCAACGCCCAGGGCGAGGACGTCGTGGCCGGCATCCGGAACACCGAGCCCATTTCCGAGCTCAAGAAGAAGTTCCCTAAGGTCCACACCGAGCTCCTCAAGACCTTCTCCCGACTCGAAGCCCACTACCTCGACATGTGCGACACCGAGTTCACCATCGACCAGGGCAAGCTCTGGATGCTCCAGACCAGGGTGGGCAAGCGCACCGGTGCGGCGGCCCTCAAGATGGCGGTGGACATGGTGCGCCCGGACGACCTCGGCATCTCCAAGGCCGAGGCCGTGTCGCGCATCACCGAGGACCATCTGGATTCCGTACTGCATCCCCAGTTCTCGGGCTCCGGCTACACGGTGTGGGCCAAAGGGCTCGGGGCCAGTCCCGGTGCCGCGGTGGGGCAGATCTACTTCACGGCCGACGACGCCGCGGCGGCGGCCGAGCGGGGCCAGAAGGTCGTCCTCGTGCGCAGCGAGACCTCGCCCGAGGACGTCCACGGCATGTTGGCCGCAGAGGGGATCCTGACCGCCCGCGGCGGGCTGGTCAGCCACGCCGCGGTGGTGGCGCGCGGGTGGGGCAAGCCGGCCGTTGTCGGAGCCGAAGTGCTCCGCCTGTCCGACCATGCGGTCTCCGTCGGCAATGTGACCCTGAACGAGGGAGACTGGATCTCCCTGGACGGCGGTGCCGGCATTGTGGTGGTCGGCCAGGTCCCGCTCATCGCCGCGGCCCCGCCCCCGGCCTTCGCCACCGTCCTGTCGTGGGCCGACGACATCCGCAAGGGCCATCTGGCCGTGAGGGCCAACGCCGACACCGGCGAGGACGCGGCCAACGCCCGGGCGCTGGGAGCCGAAGGTATCGGCCTGTGCCGCACCGAGCACATGTTCCTGGGCGAGGACCGCCTGCCGGTGGTGCGCTGGATGATCCTGGCGGATACGCCGGCCGAGGAGGCAGCCGCGCTGGAGCAGCTGCGTGTCGTCCAGCGCCAGGACTTCATCGCCATTCTGGAGGCGATGGACGGCCTGCCGGTGACCGTCCGCCTGCTCGACCCACCCCTGCACGAGTTCCTGCCCAGCACCGAGGAGATGGCGGTCAAGGAGGCCACGGTCGGGCTGAGCATGGAGGAACGCCGATTGTACGACGCGGCACTCTCCTGGAAGGAGGCCAATCCGATGTTGGGCACCCGGGGCGTGCGCTTGGGTGTGGTCAAGCCGGGTCTCTACGCCATGCAGGTGCGTGCCCTCATGGAGGCGGCGCGCCAGAGGGTGGTCGACGGCGGGCATCCGGTCGTCGAGATCATGATCCCGCTCACGGTGAGCCGTGAGGAAATGGCCCTGGCCCGGAGCTGGGTTGAAGGGGCGCTGGCCGCGGTGGCGGCTGAGCCGGCTCCGCTCCCCTCCAAGGGAGCGGCAAAGGCGTCGGGGAAGGCCGGCAAGCTGGAGGTGACGATCGGCACCATGATTGAGACACCTCGTGCCGCGCTGCAGGCGGGGGAGATCGCCCAGGTGGCCGATTTCTTCTCCTTCGGGACCAACGACCTGACCCAGATGACGTTCGGCTTCAGCCGCGACGACGTCGAGGGCCGCATGATGGGCGCCTACCTCGAACTTGGCCTGCTCCCGGGCAACCCGTTCGAGGTGGTCGACTTCGACGGCGTGGGCGAGCTGGTCCGGTTGGGAACCCAACGGGGTCGGGCCGTCCGCCCGAACCTGAAGGTGGGGGTCTGCGGCGAGCACGGGGGCGATCCCGCTTCCATCTCGATGTTCTATTCCGCCGGCCTGGACTACGTGAGCTGCTCGCCGTTCCGGGTCCCGGTGGCCCGCCTGGCGGCCGCCCAGGCCGTGCTGGCTGCCCAGCCACCGGTGGCTGGGAAGCGGGCGGCGAAGGGGTCAAAGGCCCGCTGACCGCCTCTGGCCCGGATCGACCGGCGCTGCGCCGCGGTACCGTCATACCGTGGGCATACCCGACGAGGAAGTGGCCCAGGTTCGGGCGGCCACCGACATCGTTGCGCTCATTGGTGAACACGCTGCCCTGAAGAAGGTGGGAAGGAACTGGACCGGCCTGTGCCCTTTCCACACGGAGAAGAGCCCGTCCTTCAGCGTCAACGCCGAGGCGGGGTACTACTACTGCTTCGGATGCCAGACGTCGGGAGATGCCATCACCTTCGTGCGCCAGATGGAGCACCTCGACTTCGTCGATGCCGTCCGGTTGCTGGCCGACCGGGCCGGGGTCACACTGCACGAAGATGCCGAATCGGGAAAGGACCACCAGCGCCGCACGGAGTTGTTCGGTGCCATGGAACGGGCCGTGGTGTGGTACCACGAGCGGCTGCTCACGTCTCCGGATGCCGGGCCGGCTCGCGACTACCTGCGCTCGAGAGGCTATGACGGCGGTGTCGTCCGCCAGTTCAGGCTGGGTTGGGCACCGGACGAGTGGGATGCCCTGAGCCAGGCGTTGAATCTCCCCGAGGGCGTCCTGACCGGCTCGGGTCTTGGCTTCATCAACCGGCGCGGGCGGGCACAGGACGCCTTCCGGGCCCGCGTACTCTTTCCCATCTGCGATCCCTCGGGAAGACCGGTCGCCTTGGGTGGGCGCATCCTTCCGCCCCGTCCGGGCCAGCCACCACCGGAGCGTCCTGAGCCCAAGTACAAGAACTCCCAGGAGACCGCCATTTACGCGAAGCGACGGACGCTTTACGCGCTGAATTGGGCCAAGACGGATGTCATCGCCCGGGATGAGGTCGTCGTGTGCGAGGGCTACACCGATGTCATCGGGTGCTTCCAAGCCGGCGTTCCCCGTGCCGTGGCCACGTGTGGCACCGCCCTGGCGGAGGAGCACTTCACGCTCCTGCGCAACTTCGCCAAGCGCATCGTCCTTGCTTACGACTCCGACTCCGCGGGACAGAGCGCCACGTCCCGGGTCTACGAGTGGGAACGCAAACACGAGGTCAACGTGGTCGTGGCCGATCTCCCCGGTGGGAGCGACCCCGGTGAACTGGCTCGCAGTGCGCCGGAGGCCTTGGTCCGCGCGGTGGCCGAGGCCAGGCCGTTCCTCCAGTTCCGCGTCGATCGCATGTTGGGCTCGGGCGATCTGACCACCGCAGAGGGCCGGGCCCGTGCCGCCGACGCCGCCCTGACCGCGGTGGCCGAGCACCCGGACGATCTGGTGCGGGACCAGTACGTGATGCAGCTCTCGGATCGCTGCCGCCTCGATTCCGCCCGCCTGCGCGAGCGGCTCGAGCATCTGCGCGCCCACCCACCCGCCGACCTCGCAGAGGGGCACCGGCGACCGCGCCATCGCCCACCAGCGAGTCCTGAAGATGGTTATGACGGGGACCCGGGTCATCTGCGCGATCCTGATGGTCCAGACGCCGGCGGTGCCGCGGCGACAGCTCCCGTGGCGCGCCAGGGACCAGGGTTGGAGGCACTGAGGCTGGCTGTGCACCAACCGGAGGAGGTGGCCGATCGCCTGCATGCTGCGCTCTTCGTGGATCCCTTGCAGCGGGAGGCCTTCACCGCGCTCTTGGAACATGACAGCCTCCATGATGCGATTGCATCGGCATCGCCGGATGTGGCCGCACTTCTCCGTCGGGTCACGGTGGAGGAGCCCTTCATCGGTGACTCTGAGCTGGGGGATCCCATCGACTCGGTGGTCATGGTGCTGTTGCGCGGGGCTGTACGACGTGCCCTCGCCAACGTGGAGATGGAGTCCCGCTCTCCGGGCGCCTCATGGCAGGACGGTGCGGTCGAGACGGCGCAGGTACGGCTCTGGCTGGCCGAATTGGACGAATCGCCTCCCGCGAACACTGCAGCCCGACGATTGGTAGCGTGGTTGTCGGAGAGGGGACGAAACGAGGAATGAAGATCCTGGTAGGGCGAAGGTGAGCGAAAAAGCTGCAATCGCAATTGAGGACGTTGGAGCCGACGACCAACCCTCCTCGGAGTCTGCCCTCGCCCCTGTCTCCCACGTCGCGCTCCCGCCCGGAGTGTCGCAGATCGACTTCGATGCCGCGCTGGCCGCCGGTCGTGAGAGGGGACATCTCACCCAAGAGGAGTTGATTGAGGCGTTGCACGCCGTCGAGTTGACACCCGAAGTGCTGGGCACACTTCTGGCACGGATCAACGCCGAGGGCGTGGCACTTGTTGAAGAGGACGTCGAGGAGCTGGTGAAGTCGGCGGACCTGTCCACCGAGCCCCGACAAGCCACCCGATCCCCCGGCGGAGAGAGGAGTGGGGCACGCCGTGAGTCCAATGGCAAGCGGCCCATCTCGGTTGCCGCCGAATCGTCGGGTTCGTCCGAGGACCCCGTGCACACCTACCTCAAGGAGATCGGCCGGGTGCCCTTGCTCAACGCCGAGCTCGAGGTTGAGATCGCCCAGGCCATTGAGGTCGGCAATGAAGCGGCAGCCCGCTTGGAAGCCCACGAGCTGGCCAACAGCGACGACGGGCCCCCGGAGGACCTCCTATCCGATATTGAGCAGACCAGGAACCGCAGGCTGGTGCGCAAGGGTCTCAAAGCGAAAGACGAGCTCATTGAAGCCAACCTGCGCCTGGTCGTCTCCATTGCCAAGCGTTACCGGAACCGCGGCCTGGCATTCTTGGATCTCATTCAGGAGGGCAATCTGGGACTCATGCGTGCGGTCGACAAGTTCGACCACACCAAGGGGTTCAAGTTCTCCACCTACGCCACCTGGTGGATCCGTCAGGCCATCACGCGCGCCATTGCGGATCAGGCCCGGACCATTCGCATTCCGGTGCACATGGTCGAGACGATCAACAAGGTGGTGTGGGCCCAGCGCCAGCTCCTTCAGGAGCTGGGACGCGAGCCCACCATTGAAGAGGTGTCGCTCCGCGTGGAGTTCCCCATCGAACGTGTACGGGAGATCCTGCGCATCAACCAGGACACTGTGTCGTTGGAACAACCAGTGGGTGATGAAGACGACTTCAACCTCTCTGATCTCATTGAGGACCGAGGTGCGATCGTTCCCGATGACGCGGCTACCCGCTCACTTTTGGATGCCGCCGTACGCGAAGCGCTTGCCCATCTGACCGATCGCGAGCAGGAAGTCGTCCGTCTCAGGTTCGGGCTCGACGACGGGAAGATCCGCACGCTCGAGGAGGTCGGCAAGGAGTTCGGCGTCACCCGCGAGCGGGTGCGCCAGATTGAGTCGAAGACCCTGGCCAAGCTCCGCCGGCCCGATGCGGCCCACCTGTTGAGGGACTATCTGGAAGAGTCCTGACCGAACCTTCGGCGGGCCGCCCAGGCGTACTTCGTCACGGTGCCCCGCTGGTATCGTTCGGAAGCGATTTCGCAGATCTTCCGGGGTAGCTCAATGGCAGAGCAAGCGGCTGTTAACCGCTAGGTTGAGAGTTCGAGTCTCTCCCCCGGAGCTTTCTTCTCCGAAGTCGCTGGTCACGGCATGTAGTGGCAACACCTCACTCACTGCCTCATCAACCTCGTGCGCGCTACGTGCGCGATCTCTTTCCTGAGGGAACTGCAACGGCACCACGATCCCGCCCAGGGTGAATGGGTTGAGCGCATCGGCCAGGAGAGCGTCACGCTCGTTGCTGGCGTGCTCGTAGCGGACCACCATGGTGACGGATCTCCAACCGCCCCGGCTCATGATCTCCTTGGTGCTGGCCCCGGTCGAGGCGAACATGGTGGCGGCGAAGTGGCGCAGGTCGTGGAAGCGGATCGTCTCGCAGCGGGCCTGGCGCCGAGACCGTTCCCAGATGTTCCACAGGCCGCTCGGTCGCAGTGGCTCGCCGGTGGCACCGACGAACAGGGGCGAGTGCTCCTCGGGCCCCACGAAGCGATCCAGATGGCTCTCAATGGCCGGGAGGACGTTGCTGGGCAGGTGGACCGTCCGGGGATCTCCGTTCTTGGTCGGCCCGAGCTCGAGGGACCCGTCGTGGTACTCGTGGAGCGCCCGCTCCACCCGTACCGATCCGGACACCAGGTCGATGTCCTTGCGCATGAGCCCGAGCACCTCACCACGGCGCAGGGTGCCCCAGGCGGCGAGGACGACGGCGGCCCGGTACTGTTCGGGCATGGCCTGAGTGAGGGCAGCCACCTGGGCCACGGTCGGCACCGTGCGCTCCGCCGACTTGTCGGAGCCGCCACCCTTGACCCGGCAGGGGTTCTTGACGATGAGGTCGTCCTGAATGGCGGTGTTGAATATGGCCCGCAACACCCGACAGGCGGAGTGTGCGACTCCGGGGGTCGCCTGGGCCAATTCGGCGTACCAGGCTCGCACCTGCACTGGCGTGACTTTGGCGAGCTCCCGGGCACCGAAGTGAGGGACGAGGCGGTTCTTCAAAAGCCAGCCGTAGTGCTCCCGGGTCCTCGCACTCAGGTCACTCCGCTGCGCCAACCACAGTGTGGCGTACTCGTTGAAGGCGATCCGCCCGAACTCGGGGTTGACCCAGTCGCCCCGATGAATGGACGCGGCGGTGGTGTCCAGGAAGGCATAAGCGTCGGCCTTGTGTTTGAACGTGTGCGGGGCGATGTGCCGGCGGCCGTCATGCCAGTAGGTGGCCTGCCACTAACCGCTGGGCAGCCGCCGCACATTTCCGAAGTGACGCCGAGGTGATGTCATGTTGGCGTTACGCCGTCATGGATTTGGTTCACGGTCGATGCCTCACTGTCCGAATTGCTCCGAACGGGTTGGGAACGGTCTGAGGCGAACGCCGACGGAGAACTCAATGACGGTGAGCAACTCCGAGCCACCTGGCTTGACCCTTCCAATCCTACCGGGGACCTGTACCACGGCAGGTGGAACGCTGCACCTCGACCCGCTGGCCCTCAAGCCACACGTCGAGCTCGCCCGGGTCGAAACGGACAAACCGTCCGACCTTCAGGTACGGGATCCGACGCTCGGCCACAAGTCGCTGGATGTGCCGTGGCGTGACACACAACACCTCGGCCACGGCGTGGATGTCGATCAATGGCGACACCGAGAGCGTTTCCGATCGCTCACCGATTGGTCCCGACGGTCCAAGCGGGTCAACACGTTTGCTCATGAATTCTCCTCTCGAGTCGGGGCGGGAATCCCTCCCCTACTTATGAAATGGGCAACTCGCGAGGCGAAACCGAACAACACCCTGGTCACGACGGTGTGGTATTCCTGGCCGCAATTGGTGGCGCAGCAGTCGGCAAAGTCGCGCATGAGTGCCCTCTCCTTCCGGGAGGGAACCCCTCCCTTACTTATGAAGTGGGCAATTCGCGAGGCCAAATCATACAAATGCCTGGTCACGGATTCGGCTTCGACACGGCGCCACCGCTCTTCGCCTGGGTCACCGACTATCCGCATGCTGTCCACCTTCAAGTACGGAAGGAAATTCCTCCCCTACTTATGAATTGGGCAATTCGTGAACCCAAATCGGACAACATCCAGGTCAGATGGTTGTGAAGTTCGTCAGTGAATCACTGAGAGTTGAACCTCATGAGCATCATCAGCGAGGTGATCCAAGCGGCAACGAAGGATGAGGATGACTCGTGCGACCGTGGAACCGAGATCGGTGTGCAATCACCCTTGCATGACCCGTGAGTTAAGAAGTTTTCTCTACTACTTCAAGCCGCCTCGCCGTCGGCCGGCGGCTGCGCCGCCACCTCGGCATGCGGTCGGGGCCTGCGGCCCCTCTCCCGCACGGGCCTCTTGCAAGGCCCGTGCGGTCCTTTGTGTGTCCTCAGCCAATCATTGCAATGGACTCGTTGAACGCCTCAGATGATGACATCCAGTCGAGCGAATGTAGATGGTCGAGGAGGAAGGTACGTTATCTCGTCATTCCCAGACCACCGTCTGGAAGGACAGCGCACAGTTCCGTTGCCATTGCCACACCCAATCCGGCACCAGGGTGCGCACTTGCGTGCACCGCCCGAAGACGGTCGATGCTGACTCTCGTATAGAGCTGGGTGGTTTCCAGCTTTGCATGTCCGAGCATCTCGGCGACGTAGCGGATATCCGCACCTCCTTCCAGCATGAGGGTGGCGACGCTGTGTCGAAGAAGGTGGCAACTTCCGCGTTTCTCGATTCCAGCAAGAGCGATGTAATGCCGCACCGAGGCTGAAAGCCAATCGGGGCACAGGGGAGTCCCAACCGACGAGAGAAAGAGATGATAAGGAAATCGATCATTGACATAGTGTGGTCGAACGAGTTCGGTGTACAAGCGCAACCAGAAGAGGGCTCGTTCACCAATGGGGACGTAACGATCCCTCGCCCCTTTTCCGCAGCGTACAAACACAGTGCCCCGGGAGAAATCAACGTCGCGGCAAAGAAGCTGTATTAGCTCGTTTCTACGTAGGGCACATGAGTAGAAGACTTCCAGTACTGCTCGATCACGCAATCCGAGGGGTTTCGAAACCACTGGAGCACTCAACATCGCAGCAAGTTCGGAGTTACTCAATGTCGCGTCTGGTAAGCGTCGATCCGGTTTAGG
>DATLSH010000006.1:0-16225 GCA_035534235.1 Acidimicrobiales bacterium
TGCTCCCACGCACCGACAGTCGACCTGTGGGGGCCGGATGACGAGAGATCGTCACGTCCGGTCCTGCAAGAGCGGAAGGGTGAGATTCCCTTCCGCTACTTACCAAAACCGCACGCACGGATTGAAAGGAGAATGGGGAAATAGGTCCGCTCGTCGGATCCTGCGCCCCTGACTACCAATGGACGACGAAGCGCGGGCCGTAAAGAAAAGCCTGGACAACCAGCGTGCGCACGTGCTCGGAATCCTGGAAGGCCTGTCGGAGGAGATGTTCCGGCGCCCGGTCCTCCCCTCGGGATGGAACTGCCTGGGCCTGGTGCAGCACCTGGCGCTCGAAGTCGAGCACTACTGGTTCCAGTGCATCGTGGGGGGTGAGCCACTCGACTTCTTCGGTGAGAGGTCGGCGGAACGCAGTGGTTGGCACGTTGCGCCGGATCAGTCGCCCGAAGACGTGGTGAAGCTGTACCGCGAGGAGATTGAGCGAGCCGACCTGATCATCGCCGGCACGCCGTTGGGCGACCCTCCCCGGCAGCGGGACGAGTGGTGGGGGGATTGGCAGGTGCCCGATGTCAGGTTCATCATGCTGCACGTGATCGCCGAGACCGCCTGCCACGCCGGGCACCTCGACGCGGTGCGTGAGCTGCTCGACGGTCGCCAGTGGGTCGTCCTGTAGGAGACGGGCGAATACCGCACCCCCCTCCCGTCGGTAACCGCCTCAGGGAGCCGAGCCGGACTGCGCCCGGCCGTGCTCGGCCAGTCCCCGGTCCAACGCGGCACGGTCGTCGTCGCGCAGCCGCTCGAAGCGGGTGCCCTTGCTGTGCAGCGGTCGCCACCAGACCGGGTCGTCACACCTCCAGGCTTCCTCGCGCAGGCGAACCTTGGTCACCTTGCCGGTGGCCGTCTGGGGGAGGGAGGCCGAAATGCGGAGGTAGCGCGGCACCCACTTCGGGCCGAGATCGGGCTGAGCGTCCAGCCATTCGGCCAGGGCCCGCGGGTCGAAGGTCACCCCGGGCACCAACTCCACCGCCACCATGACCTGATCGCCGGCACCGGATTCGGTGTCAGGCACGGGATACACCGCCACCACGGCCAGGTCCGGGTGGCGCGCCAGCACGGCCTCCACCGGTCCGGCGGCGAAATTCTCCGAGTCGACCCGGAGCCAGTCACCGGTCCGGCCGGCGAAGTAGAAGAAGCCGTCCTGATCGACGTAGCCGAGGTCACCGGTCCAGTACCAGCCGTTGCGCAGCCGGTCCTCCTCGGCGCGCTCATGGTGGTAGTACCCCTCGAAACTCCCCCGCCCGCTCCGATTGACCAGCTCACCGATGGCCTCGCCGGCGTTGCGGAGGCCACCGGCCGCGTCGAATTCGGCGCGTGGGCACTCGGCACCCGTCTCGGGGCTGATGACGGCCAGGTCCACCCCGTCGACCGGTTTGCCCAGGGCCCCCTTGGGCATCCCGAGCACCGGGTTGATCGCAGCCCCGCCCTCACTCTGGCCGTATCCCTCAATGAGGTAGCAACCGAAGCGCTTGCGAAATCGGCTGCGGTCCCGTACCGACGCCTCGGTGCCGAAGGCGCTCTGCAAGGTGTTGTCGGCATCGTCCGGTTGCTCGGGCGTGGCCAGGATGTAGGCGATGGCCTTGCCGACGTAGCTGAACTTGGTGGCCCCGAAGCGGTGGACGTCGTCCATGAAGGCCGACGCGCTGAAGCGGGGCCGGACAGCGATGGTCGCCCCCACCATGACCGCCGGACCCCACAGCGCCATGAGGGCGTTGCCGTGGAAGAGTGGCATGGGGCAGTAGCAGACGTCGTCGGGGGTGTATCCGTAGCCGGGCGCCGCCACCTCGGCTATTCCGGCCAGCCGCCCCTGGGTGCAGCGCACCGCCTTGGGCGTCCCGGTGGTCCCCGAGGTGAAGATCAACTGGTACAGCGCATCCTCACGGATGTCGGCGGCGTGTTCCACCAGTGCGCGGGCGGCCACTCCGGCGCCGGGGTCGTCGCCATCGAAGCGGGCCAGCAGGGCGCCATAGTGGGCGCTGCCGATCTCCAGCACCTGGTCGGCGTCCATGCCCAGGGAGAGCCCCTTCAGCAGCGCCACGCCATCGGCATCGGTCACGATCAGGGAGCAATCGGTGGCTCTAATGTCGGCCGCCAGCGCGTCACCCCGCCGGGTCGGGTTGATGCCGACGATGGCCGCACCGGCCATGGCGGCGCCGTTGAGCCAGAAGAGATACTCGGGGCCGTTGGGCAGGAGCACGCCGATGTGCGGTGGATTGCCGCCCAGCATCGACCGGGCCAGCGCTCCCCGGGCCGCTCCCTCGGCGACCGCCTGGCGCCAAGTCCAGCTCCCGGCGGCGCAGAGCACGCCGGGCCGATCGTCCCCGGCCCGCGCCGCCACCATGGCCGCCACGGTGGTCATGGGGCCCCGTCCCCCATCGCCCAGCCGGGAGCCCGCCGCACCAGGCTGCGATCGATCTGATCAACCGAGGCGGCACCGCAGAGCGCCATGGCCCGGCGGAGCTCCGATTCGTACCAGTGCAGGAGCTCGGCGATGCCCGGCGCGCCGCCCGCAGCGAGGGCCCACAGGGACGGTCGCCCGACGAGCACCGCCCGAGCCCCGAGGGCCAGAGCCTTGACCACGTCGGGGGAGCGGCGTACCCCGCCGTCGACGTAGACCTCGGCCCGGCCGGCGACTGCGTCGACGATCTCGGGGAGGATGTCTGCCGTGGCGGGGGCGTCGGCCAGCTGGCGGGCCCCGTGGTTCGACACCACAATGGCCGCCGCACCGGCATCGACACAACGCACCGCGTCATCGGCGCGTTGCACGCCCTTGGCCACCACGGGGAGGTGGCTGAGTCCGGCCAGCCATCCGATGTCATCGGGGGTGAGTGCCGGTTCGAACTCCCGGGTCACCACCGCCATGAAGCCGCCTTCCCGGGCGCTCTCGGTGCTCCGCCCGGCCAGGTTGGGCAGGGCCAGATCATCGGGCAGGTGGACCCCGGCCCGCCACTCCCGGAGCCGGAGCCCCGACACCGGGGCGTCGACCGTGAGCACCAGGGCTCCATACCCATGGGCCACGGCCCGGGCGACCAGCTCGGAGGTGCGGGACCGCTCCCGCAGGATGTAGATCTGCATCCAGCGGGGTGCCCCCGGGGCGGCAGCTGCCACATCCTCCAGTGAGCAGGTGGCCAAGGAGGAGAGGATCATGAGCGCGCCGGCATCAGCGGCTCCCCGCGCCGTGGCGGCCTCGCCGTCGGGATGGGCCAACCCCTGGATCGCCGTCGGCGCGATCGCCACTGGGCAGCTGACCGCGGTGCCCAGGACGGTGGTGGTGGTGCTGACCTCGGAGATGCCGGCCAGCACCCGTGGGTGCAGCTGCCAATGGCCCCAGGCGGCGACGTTCCCGGCCAGGAGCCGCTCGTCGTCGGCGGCGCCCGAGTAGTAGGCGTAGGCCATCTCCCCGATGATGTGCCGGGCGTCCCTCTCCAGATCGTCCAGTGACAGGTCCATTGCCCAGGGATTGCGGGCGGACGATGGGCCGGCGCTGTTCTCCGGGTTGTCAGCCGAGGTGTCTGTGCTGGCAGGATGAGCGGGCACCAGCCGCATGGTAGGCGGCGGTCGATCCCACATCCCATTCCCGAGCCAACGGAGGTCCGGTGCGTTTCTCGTATGCCGAATCGATGACTGATCCGTCGTACTACCTCCCCTTGGCCCGGGCGGCCGAAGAAGCCGGGTACGACTCCATGGTCGTGCCCGACAGCATCTGCTACCCGAGGGAGTCCGACTCCCGCTACCCGTTCAACCCCGACGGCACCAGGGAGTTCCTTGAGGACAAACCCTTTCTGGAGCCGTTCTCGCTGATCCCGGCCATGGGCGCGGTGACCGAGCGCCTGCGCTTCGTCACCTTCGTCATAAAGCTCCCCATCCGCCAACCGGTGCTGGTGGCCAAGCAGGTGAGCTCCACCGCCGTGCTGACCGGCAACCGGTTGCTCCTCGGGGTGGGCACCAGCCCCTGGCCGGAGGATTACACCGTCTGCGGCGTGCCGTGGGAGGGCCGGGGCAAGCGTATGGACGAGCAGATTGCGGTGATGAGGGGGCTCATGGCCGGTGGTTACTTCGAGTTCCACGGTGATGTGTTCGACCTGCCCCCCGTCAAGATGTCCCCGACGCCGACCAAACCGGTGCCGATCCTCATCGGTGGGCATCACGAGGCGGCGTTGCGGCGGGCCGCCGTCAGCGGGGACGGTTGGCTCCACGGCGGCGGGGACTCCGAGGACCTGCCCGGGCTCCTGCAGCGCCTGGCCGAGCTGCGCCGGCGGCACGGGACCGCAGCCAAGCCGTTCGAGGTGCACGTCATTTCGCTCCAGGCCTACAGTCCCGAGGGCGTGCACCAACTTGAGGAGTTGGGGGTGACCGATGTGATCGTGGGCTTCCGTTGGCCCTACGTCCGTGAGCAGGACAGCGAGACCCTGCAGACCAAAATCGACAGCCTGCGCCGGTTCAGTGACGACGTGATCCAAAAGGTGCGCTGACCCACCAGGGCGGCAAAAGGGGAGGGAAGGGAACGCAATGACCCCGCAGAGTGACGACGACCTCACGGCCCGCGAGCTGGCCATCCGCTCGCGGGCGGCCGTGCAGGCCGGGGACCGCGCCGGGTGGCTGGACCTCTTCGCCCCTGACGCGGTGGTCCAGGACCCCGTCGGCCCTTCCGCCTTCGACCCCGAGGGAAGAGGGCACCACGGCCCGCAGGCCATTGCCGCCTTCTACGACGCGGTCATCGCGCCGAGCGAAGCCATCAGCTTCGAAATTGAGCAGTCGTACCTCTGCGGGGACGAAGTGGCAGACGTGGGGGTCATCCGGACGACCATTGACGGCGGTACCCATGAGGCCATGGTGCGCGGGGTGTACCTCTACCGGTCCAACGGTGCCGGCAAGCTGGCCTCCCTGCGGGCCTTCTGGGAGTTCGACGCGCTGGAACTGGTCGAGATCAAGGACTGAAGCCGGCACCTCCCCCGTGCGCCGTTTGTGGCTACATTGACCGCCGTGCGCGTCATGGTCCATCCGGGTCTCTTCACCGACGGCGATCCACCGGCGCTCCTGGGCAGCCGATGCGCGGCCTGCGGGGCCTCGCACTTCCCCCGCCATGACACCTGCCCGTACTGCGCGGTGCCCGAGCCCGAGGCCACCGAGCTTTCCGGCGCCGGGACGCTGTGGGCCTGGACGGCGGTGACGGCGCCGCCGCCCGGCTACGAGGGGGAGACGCCCTACGGCATGGGCGTGGTCGAGCTTCCCGAAGGCATCCGCCTGATCACCCGGCTCACCGTGAGCGATCCGGCGGCGCTGGCACCCGGGCAAGCCATGGAGCTGCGGGTCGTGCCCCTGCACACCGATGGGGCGGGCAACGAAGTCGTCACCTTCGCCTTCGCACCTGCGGGTGCCCCGTGAGCGGCGTGGTCGTCTCGGGGGTGGGGATGCACCCCTTCGGGCGGTTCGAGGGCGTGTCGACGACCGACCTGGGGGTCAGTGCCGTGCGGGCCGCGCTGGCCGAGGCGGGGGTGGGCCGGGGTGGCTTCCAGGCCGCCTTCTGCGCCACCGCCTACGGCGGTGTGGCGACGGGGCACAAGGTGCTCAGCCGTCTCGGGATGACGGGCATGCCCATCGTCGACGTCGAGGCGGGATGTGCCAGCGGTGGCGCCGCCCTGATGCTGGCCGCCGGGGCCATCCGGGCCGGGCAGTACGACACCGTCCTGGTCTTCGGGACGGAGAAGATGCCCAGGGGCATCATCCGCTCCTCCTTCTTCGAGACGTGGCAGGAGGAGGCCGGGCTGGCCGCCACACCGGCCTTCTTCGGCCTGCGGGCCCAGCGCCTGTCCATGACCTCAGGCGTGACCAAGCAGCACCTGGCCCAGGTGGTGGTCAAGAACCGGCGTCAGGGAGCAACCAACACCGATGCCATGTTCCAAAAGGAGGTGTCGGTGGAAGAGGTCCTGGCGTCAAGGGTGGTCTGCGAGCCGCTCCACCTCTTCATGCTCTGCTCGCCCAACGAGGGGGCGGCGGCCGTGGTGCTCACCTCCGCCGACGGTCGGGTGAAGTCACCCAGCGCGCCCGTCACGCTGGCCGCGGCGGTGTTGCGCTCACACCTCCCTGGTGCCGTGCTGAGCGAGTCCACGCCCCTGTCCGGCCTGACCGACGACACCGTGCCGTCGCCCACCACCCTGGCCGCCCGCGCCGCCTTCGAGGAGGCCGGGCTCGGGCCGGCGGACCTCCATGTGGTCGAGTGCCAGGACACCGACGCCGCGCGTGAGCTGCTCTCCTATGAGGAGATCGGCCTGTGCGGGCGGGGCGCCGCCGCGGACCTGCTGGACTCGGGGGCCACCAACCTGGGCGGACGGCTGCCCGTCAACCCGAGCGGGGGGCTGCTGTCCAAGGGCGAGCCGCTGGGCGCGTCGGCCCTAGGCCAGGTGGTCGAGCTGGCACGGCAACTGCGCGGGGAGTGCGGGTCCCGCCAGGTGGGAGGGGCCAAGACCGCGCTCGCCCACACCGTGGGGCGGGGGGCCAATGCCAGCGTGGTGATCCTGACCCGCTGAACCGGTCGATCGGCCGGCGCGTCATGCGAGGTCCAGTCCCGAAAGGACCTCTCCCAGCTGTTCGAGTGACGTGATGACGGCGTCGGGCCTCTCGGCGCAGCCGTCCGGCGGGGGAAAGTTGCCCTCGCCGGAGCGGTCGATCCACACGGCGTGCCAACCCGATCGCTTGGCGCCCACAACGTCGTTGTGGGGATGGTCGCCCACCAGGACGCAGGTCTCCGGCGCCACCCGCATCTGCCGCTCAACCACGGCGAAGATCTCACGGTCGGGCTTGGCCGCCAGGTGGTCCTGGGCGAAGACGACCGACTCGAAGAAGCGGCTCAGGCCGACCGTCTGGGGCAGCCTGCTCCCATTGGAGAGCAGACCAAGGCGGTAGCGGGGACGGAGGGCCTCCAGGCAGGGCAGCGTGTCGGTGAAGAGGGCGGGGTCCAGGTCGCGGTGATGGAAGTACGAGGCGGTCAGCTGCTCGACCAGGGCCGCATCGTCCGCCTCGCTCCATGGCGAACCCGCGCCGCGCAGGCGCGCCAGCGTGCGGGCGAAGCCGAGCCGGCGCAGCCGCCTCAAATTGAACTCCACGCCTTCCAGCTCGAGTGCCACGCGGTGGCGGTCCTCGGAGAGATGGCGTATTCCGAGGCGATCCGTCAGGGGCCCCGGTCGGGCCACCCGGAGCTCTCCGAGGACGGCCGCCAGTGCGGCCCGCATCACCTGCTGGAAGTCCCACAGTGTCTGGTCCCCGTCGAAGAGGACGGCCTCAATCACGCCGCGCCGCGCATCAGGCGACGAGCACCACCTTGCCCAGCTTCCCGCCGGCGGAGAACCGCTCGTAGGCCGCGCCGGCCTCGGAGAGGGGGAAGGTGGCGCACACCGGCACACGGATCCGCCCCGCAGCCAGGAGGGGGAGCGCGTGGGCGGCCACGGCGGCGGCCACGTTGGCCTTCTCCCGCCTGCTCCGGGCCCGCAGGGTGGAGCCTCCGATGCGGGCCCGGGCTCCCATGAGCTGCCCCAGGTTGAGGTCGATCCGGGCGCCCGACCCGATGCCGATGACCACCACCCGGGCACCGGTGGCCAGGTGGGGCAGGACCTCGGGCAGGCTGGCCGCCCCCACCAGTTCGAGCACCACGTCGAAGGGCGCGTGGTGGGCCACCTCGCCGGGGTCGACCACCACCGAGGCACCGAGGGCGGCCACCTCGGCGTGGCGGTCGGGGTCGCGCACGGTGGCGACCACCACCGCTCCGGCGGCGGAGGCCAGCTGCACCCCGGCGGTGCCCACCCCACCGGCGGCGCCCGTCACCAGGACGCGCTCGCCCATGCGGAGCTCGGCCTGGGTGAAGAGCGCGTCGAAGGCGGTCGAGTAGGCCTCGGGGAACCCGCCCGCCTCGGGCCAGGAAAGGGAGTCGGGGATCACCAGCGCGTGGGTCTCGTCGATCACGGCCAGGGTGGCCTGCGCACCCCCGCCCACCACGGCCATGACCCGGTCCCCGGGTGCGAAGCGGGTCACCTGGGCGCCGACGGCCGTCACCTCGCCAGCCAGCTCCAACCCCGGAATGTCGGCCGGGGACCCGGCCGGGGCGGGATAGAGGCCGATGCGCTGGATCAGGTCGGCCCCGTTGAGCCCGGCGGCCCGCACGGCCACCAGGAGCTCGGTGTCGCCGGGCACCGGGTCGGCGCGCTCCTCGGTGTGCAGCTCAGCGTCCCGGATCACCACGGCGTGCATGGGGATCACCCTAGGCATGCCGGCGGGTTGCCCGGTCCGGACACGACGGGGGCCGGGGCCGGTAACCTCGCCCCCATGGCTCTCTACGACATCCCCATCCACACCCTGCGGGGCGACGACGCGACGCTGGGCGCCTTCGCCGGCCAGACCCTGCTGGTGGTCAACGTGGCCTCCAAGTGCGGCCTGACGCCACAATACGAGGGGCTCGAGCGACTGCAGAAGACCTACGGCGACCGCGGCTTCTCAGTCGTCGGCTTCCCCTGCAACCAGTTCCTGGGCCAGGAGCCGGGGACGGCCGAGGAGATCGCCCAGTTCTGCTCGACCACCTACGGCGTGAGCTTCCCGCTCATGGAGAAGATCGACGTGAACGGCGACGACCGGCACCCGATCTACACCGAGCTCACGGCCACTCCCGACGCCGAGGGAAAGTCGGGGGACATCACGTGGAACTTCGAGAAGTTCCTCGTCTCGGGCACCGGTGAGATCGTCGGGCGCTTCCGGCCCCAGGTCGAGCCCGAGGACCCGGCCATCGTCGACGCCATTGAGGCCTCGCTGTCGGCTTGAGCGCGCACCGCACCCCGCCGGCGGCCTTCACCGCCTCCATCTTCGACATGGACGGGTTGCTCATCGACTCGGAGATCCTCTGGCACGAGGCCGAGATCGAGATCCTCGGCGCGCTCGGCGTGCCCCTCGACCCTGACGGCTGCCGCACCACCAAGGGCATGTTCGTGGGTGAGGTCACGCGGCACTGGCACGGGCAGTATGTCTGGGAGGGCCCGACCCCGGCCGAGGTGGCGGTGACCATCGTCGACCGGGTGATTGATCTGCTGCTGGCCAAGGGAGAGCTGAAGCCGGGCGCCGCGCACGCCATCGCACTGTGTGCCGAGCGGGGACTGCCCCTGGCGGTGGCCTCCTCCTCGCAGTACCGGCTGATTGAGACGGCGCTGGAGCATTTCGACCTGCGGCGCCACTTTGCGGTGGTCCACTCGGCCGAGGACGAGGAGTACGGCAAGCCCCATCCGGCCGTGTTCCTGACCGCGGCGGCCAAGTTGGGCGCCGCCCCGGGGAGCTGCCTGGTCTGGGAGGACGCTCCGGCGGGCGTGCTGGCGGCCAAGGCGGCGTCCATGGCCTGCATCGCGGTGCCCGAGTCCGGCGAGGGACACCATCCGGCGTTTGACCTGGCCGACGCCGTGCTGGGCTCGCTGCTCGACATGGACGGGGCGGGTTTCGACGAGTTGGAGCGTCGGTGCACCGCCGTTGGCGCCAGGGCTGCCGGTTGATCGGGTGAAGGGAGTGGCGGTGCTGGTGCTGGTGGCCGGTCTCGGCGCGGCCTGTGGGGGCACCAGGGCGCCCTCGGCATCCGACGGCTCGGCCACGACGACTGCGGGCGCCTCGGCGACGGGGAGCGCTGGCGCTGCCGCGACCTATGCCGCGACCGTCACCTCCGCCGGCCCGATCAACGCGGCCGCCGTGCCACTGGGCGACGGCTACGTCTCCTCGTCTCCCAAGGTGGGCTACGTCGACTCCTGCCAGACCTCATTCGGAGGGATCGGCGGGGCCCAGGTCGTGGGGCCGTGGGTCGACACTGCACACAAGACGTGGAACTCGCTCACAAAGATCAGCGTCCAGGGTTCGGTGAGTTGGCCTGCGGCGAGCTACTCGGCCACCCTGTCGGGAGGGAGCCGCGTCATAAAGACCGCCGATCTCCCCGTCGACCACACGACCGGTACTTTTCCCGTGGGCAGTGGCGACCCGGCCTACGCCTACGACCGCAATCCCAATTCCATCGCGGCGCAGTCCATCGACTGGACGCTCCCAGCCAGTCCCGTGGAGGCATCTTCGCCCACCTGCACGTCGGGTGGGTCCATCGGCGTGCTCAACGACGGCGTCCTCCTCTTCAATGCCCTCGATGGCGAGGGCCGCGACGCCGGGGCACATGAAGTCCTCGACTCATGTGGGGAGCACCCCCAGATGAACGGTGTCCTGCACCACCACGAGGTGCCTTCCTGCCTGGTGGACCAGGCGAAGGGGAACTCGACACTGGTCGGCTACGCCGCCGACGGATTCGGCATTTACGTCGAGCGTGACGCCAGGGGAGCGCTGGTGACGAACACCGACCTCGATGCCTGCCACGGCCGGACCTCAAGCGTGCTCTGGAACGGCCGGGAGCAGTCGATCTATCACTACGACGCCACCTTGGAGTATCCCTACACCGTGGGATGCTTCCACGGCACGCCGATCAACGTCGGCGCCGGAGGATGACCATGCGTCAGTGGGCTCAGTCGAACCCTCTGCATCGAGCACGCGGAGCCCGGTGGGTCAGCGGCCTTGTCGGGGTCCTGGCCCTGGTCGGCGGTCCCCTGGCGGCGCCGGGTGGGGCGGCCGCGGCCGTGGCCAAGCCGACAACCGGGTGGGGAGCCACCGCGCAGGCGCCCTGTGACCCGCTCGACACCAGCCAGTGCATGCTGCCGTTCCCCAACGACTTCTACACGGTGAGCGACCCCACCCAAGCGACCGGGCGGAGGGTCAACTTCCCACCCGGCGCCTTCCCCGCCGCCGGCGCCTCCGCTTTCAACCCGTCCCCGTGGGAGGGCAACGACGGCTTCAGCCCGGGGTCGACCATCCTGACCCATGTGCCCGGGATCAGCCTGGCGGCCAGCAAGGTGGCCACGCTGTCGGACATGGGCGACTCGCTGGCGGCCGGGTCCCCCGTGGTGCTCATGGACGCCACCACCAACACCCGCTGGCCCACCTGGACCGAGCTCGACGTCGCGGACGCCGATGCGGGGACCCAGTCCCTCGTCGTCCACCCGGCCCGGAACCTGACCGAGGGCCACCGCTATATCGTGGCGTTGCGCAACCTCAGGACGCCCGGGGGGACGGCCATCGCCCCGGGAGTAGCGTTCGCCTCGGTCCTCGGGACCGGGGGTCTGGCCGGCGGCCTCAGCGCGGCCTATGCCGGCCATCTCCGCGGCGTGGTGGCCCAGCTGGCGAAGAATGGGGTCACCTCCAAGGGCCTCTACCTGGCGTGGGACTTCACAGTGGCCAGCACCGTCGACCTCACGCAGCCGGCCCTGATCATGCGCGACCAGACCTTCGCCGGACTGGGCACGGGCGTGGGGCCGTTCAGGGTCACCACCGTGGTGGACGACCCGGCCGCCAACCAGAGCCTCTCCCGCGTCATCACCGGCACCTTCGACGTCCCGAGCTACCTGAGCGGCGCGGCCGGGACCACCGCTTCGGTCCTGACCGAGGACGCGCACGGGCACCCGGTGCACCAGGCCGGCCACACCGACCAGGCCAACTTCGTGTGCGAAATCCCCAAGGCGGCCACGGCCCGGCACCCGGCCTCGGTCGGGATTTACGGGCACGGCCTCTTCGGCTCGGCCACCGAGGTCACCGTGGGCTCGGTCCCCCCGTTCTCCGACGCCTACGACTACTCGTTCTGCGGCACCGACTGGGTGGGCCTGTCGAAGGGCACCCTGGGGCTGGCGCTCTCGGTGACGTCCAACTTCGGCAACTTCCCGGCTCTGGCCGACAACCTGCTCCAGGCGCTGCTCAACGCCCAGGTCCTGGGCCACCTGATGGAGAACCCGAAGGGGTTCGCCACCAGCACCGCCTTCGAGGACCAGGCGCACCGCCCCCTGATCCGGCCCTCGTCGGGCCTGGTCTACTACGGGAACTCGGAGGGCGGGATCATGGGTGGCGCCCTCACCGCCCTCTCCACCGAGGTGCACCGCTCGGTCCTGGGCGTGCCGGGCATGGACTATGCCGTGCTGCTGCCCCGTAGCGCGGACTTCACCCCCTTCCAGGGCCTGGCGTCCAAGGCCTACCCCGACCGGGCGGTCCAACTGCTGGGCATCGACGTCATGCAGATGCTGTGGGATCGCGGGGACGCCGACGGCTATGCGGCGCAGATGACCGGAGGGCTGCCCGGCACCCCGCGCCACCAGGTGATCCTCATAGAAGCCTTCGGCGACCACCAGGTGGCCAACGTGGCAACCGAGACCGAGGCGCGGACCATCGGCGCCGCCCTCCATGAGCCCGCGCTCGCCCCCGGGAGGAGCCTGCAGGCGCAGCCGTTCTGGGATCTCCCCAAGCTGGGTCCGGCTGCGACCGGACCGGCGCTCTTCGTGTGGGACACCGGGGCCCTCCCGGCGCCGCTGACCGACGTGGCGCCGACCCAAGGACCCGATCCCCACAGCACCACCTCCCGGCCGTTCCCCGCCTTCTGGGCCCAGATGCACACCTTCTTCACCACCGGCAAGGTGGCGAACCCCTGCGGGACCCGACCCTGTGCGGGGCCGTAGGCAGAGCGGGGGCCTGTCCCGGGTGGGGAGGGGTGACCCACAGCCTCTATCCTTTCCGACACGCCGGGGGTGCCCCTGCCCCGGGTGGCGACCATTGGGTTCCCCTGTTCACACCTGTCCCCCCTGATACTGACTTTGTCGCCCTTGAGCAGGGCGAACTGGCCCGCTGGGCCTCCCATCGCGTCTTCGAGCGGTCGGTCGAGCAGCGGGAGGGAGCTCCGCCGTGGATCTTCTACGAAGGGCCGCCGACGGCGAACGGCATGCCGGGGCTCCACCACGTGTGGGCCCGGGTCTACAAGGACCTCTTCTGCCGCTTCCGGGCCATGGAAGGCGCTTACGTGGCCCGCCGGGCGGGATGGGACACCCACGGCCTCCCCGTCGAGGTCGAGGTGGAGAAGAAGCTCGGCATCACCTCCAAGCAGCAGATTGAGGAGCAGGTCGGCGTGGCCGAGTTCACCCGCCTGTGCCGTGAGTCGGTGTACTCCTACGTCGACGAGTTCACCCGGTTGACCACTCGCATCGGGTACTGGGTCGACATGGACGCGGCCTACTGGACGCTGAGCCCGGACTACATACAGTCGGTGTGGTGGCACCTCCAGCAGCTCTTCGACCAGGGCCTGCTCTACGAGGACCTCAAGGTCGTCCCCTACTGCCCGCGCTGTGGGACGGCGCTGTCCAGCCATGAGCTGGGCCAGCCGGGGGTCTATCGCGACGAGGAGGACGAGTCGGCCTACGTGCGCCTCCCCCTGCTCGACCCCGACCCCGCCTCATTGGGCGACGCCCGGTGGCTGGCCGTGTGGACCACCACGCCGTGGACGCTGCTCTCCAACACCGGCGTGGCGGTCAACCCGGACCTGGCCTACGCCGTGGTCGACGGCATGGTGATGGCCGAGGACCTGGTCGATGCCGTCCTCGGGGAGGGGGCGGCCGCCCGCATCTCGGACCGGGTCAGCGGGCGTGCGCTGGTCGGGCTGCACTACGCCAGACCCTTCGACGACCTGGTGGCCCCGCCGGGAGCCGACGGTTGGCGGGTGGTGCCGGCCGACTACGTCTCCATTGAGGAGGGGACGGGGCTGGTGCACCTGGCCCCCGCCTTCGGTGAGGTCGACCGCCAGATCGGGCGGGACAACGGGTTGCCCTCCCTCAACCCGGTCGGACCGGACGGCACCTTCGGGGCCGACATAACGTGGCTGTCCGGCCAGGACGTGCGGGCCGCCAACGGGGCCATCAACGACCGCCTCCAAGCGGCCGGTCTCCTCATCCGCCGCCAGCCCTACGTGCACTCCTACCCGCACTGCTGGCGCTGCCGGACCCCGCTCATCTACTGGGGCAAGCCCAGCTGGTACATCGCCACGTCCGCCCGCAAGGACGACCTGCTGGCGGCCAACGCCACCATCGACTGGCACCCGGCGCACATCCGCGATGGTCGCTTCGGCGAATGGCTCTCCAACAACGTCGACTGGGCGCTCTCGCGCGACCGCTACTGGGGCACGCCCCTCCCCATCTGGCGCTGCGGCCGGAACCATCTGCGCTGCGTCGGCTCCCTGTCCGAGCTGTCCGATCTGTGCGGTCGCGACGTCTCGGGGATCGATCCCCACCGCCCGGCGATCGATGAGGTCACCTTCGCCTGCTCCACCTGCGGCGCCGACGGCCTGGGCGGGGAGGAGTCGGTGGCGCGCCGGGTGGAGCCGGTGATCGACGCCTGGTTCGACTCGGGGTCGGTGCCGGCCGCGCAGGTCGGCTATCCCCATCGGGCCGGCGCGGCCGAGGCGTTCACCTTCCCGGCCGACTTCATCTCCGAGGCCATCGACCAGACGCGCGGGTGGTTCTACTCCCTGCTGGCCGTCAACACGCTGGTCTTCGGCCAGAGCCCCTACAGGCATGTGGTGTGCCTGGGCCACATCATCGACGCCGAGGGCCGCAAGATGTCCAAGTCATTGGGCAACATCATCGACCCCTGGCTCATCCTCGACACCCGGGGCGCCGACGCCCTGCGCTGGTGGATGTTCAGCCAGGGCTCACCGTGGACGCCGACCCGGGCCACGTTGGCGGGCATCGACACCTCGCTGCGCGACCTGCTGCTCACGCTGTGGAACACCTTCAGCTTCTTCACCACCTATGCCTCGCTGAACGCCTTCGACCCGGCCGACCCCGGCGTGCCCCTGCCTTCGGCACGCGGCCCGCTCGACCGCTGGATCCTCTCCCGCCTGGACGGCACCGTGGGGACGGTCACCGTGGCCCTGGAAACCTATGAGCCACTCAATGCCGCCACCGCCCTGGGCAGCCTGGTCGACGACCTCTCCAACTGGTTCGTCCGCCGCAGCCGGCGCCGCTTCTGGCGCACCGATCCCGACGCTCCAGCGGGCGACACCCTGGCCGCGCAGTCCACGCTCCACGAGGTCCTGACGACGCTGTCGCTCCTGCTGGCCCCCTTCTGCCCCTTCGTGGCCGACACCATGTGGCGCGCCCTGACCTTGGCCGGGGAGGACGAGTCGGTGCACCTGGCCGATTGGCCCCGGGTGGACGCTTCACGGATGGACGGCGAGCTGGAGGCCCAGATGGCCCTGGCCCGCCGCCTGACCTCTCTCGGGCGGGCCGCCCGCGGCGAGGCCGGCGTCAAGGTGCGCCAGCCGCTTTCCCGGGCCCTCGTGTTCCTGCCGGCGGACGCGCCGGCCATCCTGCACGACATGGTGGCCGAGGAGCTCAACGTCGACCTGATTGATGTGGCCGACGAGCTGAGCGACGTGCTCGAGTTCGAGTTGGTCCCCAACTTCCGCACCCTCGGCCCGCGCCTGGGCGAACGGGTCAAGGATCTGAAGGGGGCCCTGGCCGCCCTCGACGGCGCCGCGGCGGCGGAGGCGCTGGAGGGCGGGCAACCGATCACCGTGGTGCTCGGCGGTGCGCCGGTGGACCTGAGCCCCGAAGACGTGCAGCTGCGGGTGCGGGGCCAGCAGGGCTTCGCCGTCTCACGCGAGGGGGGCGAGGTGGTGGCGCTCGATCTGACCCTCGACGACGCCCTGCGTCGGCGCGGCCTGGCCCGCGAGGTGGTGCGCCTGCTGCAGGACCTGCGCAAGACGTCCGGTCTCGACGTCTCCGACCGGATCCACCTCCACCTGGACGGGCTGGAGGCCGTCGCCGGCCACCTCGACTACATCGGGCGCGAGGTGTTGGCGGTCGAAACCGTCCTCGGGCCGGGAGAAGGTGAGGGCGTCACCCTCGACCTGGAGCCGGAAGATGGCGCGCCGCCGGTACGGGTGTGGCTGACCAGGGATGAGAAGTCGGACTGACGCCGCCGCGCGCAGCGATTGATGCCTGCTCCTGCATGGGGGGATGCAACCGGATGCAACCGATGCGCCGTCGGGAGTGCATGCGGCCCTTCTCTCAATGGGGCCGCGCAGTTGGAGCGCGCTCCCGACATCGGTGACTTACGCCGCTGCATGTTCGAGGGGGGGGTCTTGCCTCGTTCGCTAGTATGGCCCGAGCTGAATCACCGCCCTGGTGCTGCCGTTGAGGGGGTTGTGGCGTCGTTGACCACGCTGGCATTTACGGCTGTGCGTACCCGGACGGACACCCTCCGCGCTGGGTGCCCGACCCCACACGGGGAGTAGTACGCCGTGACA
>DATLSH010000007.1:0-37956 GCA_035534235.1 Acidimicrobiales bacterium
CCGAGAAGGTGCAGCTCGCTCCCACCCCGAGTGTGGCGCCGGCGAGCGAGACCGAGGACGCGCCAGCCGTGGCCGTGATGGTGCCGCCGCCACACGAGCCGGTCAGTCCATTGGGCGTCGACACCACGAGGCCGGCGGGCAGGGTGTCTGTGAAGGCGACCCCGGTGAGTGCCACGGCGTTCGTCCCCGGGTTGGTGATGGAGAAGCCGAGCGAGGTGAAGCCATTGAGGGGCATCGACGCGACCCCGAACGACTTGGTGATGGAGGGGGGGCTCACGCTCCCCACGGAGGTGAAGGTGAGCCCGCTGACCGGGATCCCCGGTTGCGGATCGGAGGTGGTGGTGACCTCGGTTTCGATAGCAGGGTAGTGCGCGGCCGGCGGATTCGTCACCGAGGAGACCCCGACCGTCACACCAGTCAGGTCACCGATGCCGGAGGGCACGGTCAGCGTCACGTTGTTCGTGGCCGACTGGTTCGGGGTGACCGTCACCGGCACCGAATTGACAGTGTAATCCGCGGCCACGGTTGGGAGCGTCGTCCCCGGGGGTGCCGTGAGCGTCACGGTGCCGGACCCTCCCGTCAAGGCCCCACGCGAGCTGGTGGTGAAATCGACGCTCCACGACGTGGCGTTCCCACCCACCAAGCTGGCCGGAGTGAAGACGGTGTCGGCCACTGAGGTCTCGACCCCAACCACTCGCACCCTCTGATTATTGGGATCGGCGATGTAGAGGTTTCCCCTGGGTGCGTCGTAGGTCATTCCGAAGGTGCCGTAAATGATGGTCGGGATGTACGGGTCAGAGCCCAAGCCGCAACTCAGGCCTGCTTGCGTCGGCAATCCACCGTCGCCGAGCGGCTGGAATTCTTGACCGTTGCCGGCGGCATAATTGATCGTCCCCGACGGGCTCACGCTACGGACATCGTTGGCCAGGCATTCTCCGATGTACAGCGTCCCGTCGGGAGCGACGGCCAGGTCGTCGGGCCAGTCAAGCTCGGCGGTGGTGGCAGGCGCATTGAAGACCACGGAGGACCCCGGGGTACCATCGCCGGCAATGGTGTAGATGTCACCCTTGGTGGTGGACGCCAGCCCGTAAGGGCACGACGCCGAGCAGGTGGAGGCCGCCACCAGGCGGACCTCGGCGTTGGCCTGGTCGGCGATGAGCAGGTCCCCGCGCGGATCGGCGGCTACCCGCTCCCCGGTGCCCAGTTCGGCCGAGGTGGCCGGACCGCCGTCCCCGGTGGCCCCTGTGGTGCCGTTGCCCGCCACGGTATAGATGTCGCCCTTGACGGTGGTGGCCAATCCCAAGGGGCAGGCCGATGAGCAATTGGCCGGCGCGATCATTCGGACCAGGGCGTCGTTGGCGTCGGCGATGAAAACAGCTCCCGTCGGATCGACCGCCACGCCTTCGGGACCGTTCAGCTCGGCAGCTATGGCGGCCGCACCGTCACCTGTCGTGCCTGCGGTGCCATCACCGGCGACGGTGTAGATGTCGCCTGCCGTCAACGATCCCAATCCGTAAGAGCAGGCGGCCGAGCAATTCGCCACGGCGATCAGGCGGACTTTGTTGTTTTCGCCATCGGTAAACAGCACGTTGCCCGCCGGGTCAACGGCCACATCGGCCGACTCGGCAGTCACGATGCCGGTTCCTACAGTCAGGCCGAGGGCGGCCGAGGTGGCCGGAATGCCGTCCCCGGAACTTCCTTGCATCCCGTCGCCGGCGATGGTGTAGATATCGCCCGCCGTGGTGGCCGCCAAACCGAACGGGCAACTCGATGCACAGTCGGCCGCCGCCTTGACGCGGATGCGGCTATTGCCCCCGTCGACGATGAACAGATCTCCGGAGTGGTCGACCGCCGTGCCCCCGGGTGTATTGAGCTGGGCCGAGGTGGCCGGTCCGCCATCGCCGGAGTAGCTCACGAGTTGGTTGCCGGTCACGATGTTGATGTCGAAGGATCTGGAATTACTGATCTTCCGCAATCCCAGCTCTTGGTTATCTTGGTCGACGACATACATGTCCCCGGCAACATCGAGGGCCATGGCCTGGACGGCACCAAAGCTGGCGGAAAGTGCCGGACCTCCATCGCCCGCGCTGCCCGGAGTGCCGTTCCCGGCCATGGTGTAGATGTCGCCCGCCGTCATGGACTGGCCCCACTGTGTCCCCGTGGTGCCCGCCACCTCTCGGATCTTGCCTTCCTCGAACAGATAGACGTCGCCGCCGGCATCGCTCATGATCCCGTCGACTCCTAAGATCTCGGCCGCGCTGGCAGGGCCAGTGTCGCCGGAATCACCCGTTCCGTTTCCGGCCACGGTATAGATGTCACCGCTGGCCATGGTTTGCCCGTACTGGAGCCCCCCGGTGGCCAACACCTCTCGGACCCGGGCGTTGCCCGTATCGGCGATGTACAAGTCCCCGTGACTGTCCACGCCCATTGCCACGCCCTCATCAGCCGCGCCGCTCAAGTTCAGTTGGGCCGTCGTAGCCGCACTCCCGTCGCCGCTGAATCCTGTCGACCCTGAGCCGGCGGCCGCGGTGACCGTGTGCGAACCGGAGACGCCGATCTCCCGCACTTGGTCGTTCGTCACGTCGGCTACGTACAAGTTGCCGGCCCCGTCGCCGCTCAGTGCCGTGGGGAAGTTGAACAGCGCCGATAAGGCGGGACCTCCATTGCCCGTGGACCCAGCCGTCCCCAACGTGCTGCCGGCATAGGTGCTGATGGTGCCGGCAGGAGTGACCTTGCGCACCACGTTGTTGTTGGTGTCGCCAATGAACAGGTTGCCCGAGCCGTCCACGGCGATTCCCTGCGGGCCGGCGAGCGTGGCCGACGTGGCCGGACCACTGTCGCCCGTGTAACCCCCGGACCCGTCACCGGCGATGGTGAAGATGTACCCGGTCTTCGTGCCCACGAGTCCGTACGGGCAACTGGCCGAGCAGTCGGCTGTCGCCACCAACTGGACGATGTCGTTGAATGAGTCCACCAGCAGGAGGTCGCCCTGATTGTCGAATGTGAGTTGGTTAATCGATCCCAGAGCGGCCAAGGGAGCCGGACCCCCGCTGCCCCCATTACCGCTTTGGCCGTCCCCGACGACGGTGTAGATATAGCCCTGAGTGAAGTCATACCCGTCCAGGGTCCGGGTTGCGCCGGGAACCACCCGGATGACCTCACCAGTGGGGACATTCTGGACAAAGAAGACATCGCCCATTGAGTCGACGGCCATTCCTTCACCGAATCCGAACCCCAATTCGGCCTGCGTGGCCAGGACGCCCGTCGGTGAGAGTTGGGTGGGATCGCTGTCCCCCGTGTAACCCTGCTCACCTACCCCGGCCACCAGGGTCTCGACCCCGGTCGACGGGTCGATCTTGCGGATGTCCATGTGCGACGTGTCCTCCACATACAAGGACCCGTCGGCGAACACCACCGGACCCGGGGACTGGCCGATGCCGGTGGCCAAGCCGGTCCCCTGGCTGCCGGTGAAGGTCGAGATCACCCCCGCCGTATTCACCTCGCGGACCCGGTTCTCGTTGCTGTCGGCGATGAAGATGTCGCCGGCGCTATTCACCGCCACCTTCCCCGGGGCCCAGAGCGAGGCGGCCGTGGCCTGTTCACCGTCGCCCTGCTGGGTGGTGCTGCTGTAGTCCTCCGTTCCGTCCCCGGCCACCTGGTAGATGTCGCCGTCGGTGAATCCGGCCAGCCCGTAGATGCACGACGAGACGCACGTGGTCGTCGGGACGTACAGGACCTGGTCGTTGGCCGTGTCGGCGATGAAGAGGTCGCCGGCGGCGTCCACCGCGATCCCACCCGCGTTGATCTGCGCGGCAGGGGCCGGGCCTGTAAGCCCGCTACTCCCGGGTGCATCGGTCCCGGCCACGGTGTAGATGTGACCTGCCGTCATGGCCTGCCCGAATTGGGAACCCGTCGCGGCTGGTACCTCGTACACCACGGCACCGTCCCCGCTATTGATCTCCAAGATCGTGCTGGAAAGGAAGAAGACGTCACCGGCGGCGTCAGTGGCCACGGCGAAGGGATAGCCCACGCCGGCTTGCCCCGCCGGTCCCCCGGTCCCGCTGAAGCTTCCTTCTCCGTTCCCGGTCAGGACGGACATGGTGTCGCTCGACGTGTTGTAGTCACGCACGACGCCCATGGTGGTGTCGGCGATGTAGACGTCGACCCCATGGACAGCCACCCCCGACGGGCCCTCGGACACGGCGGTGGGATTCGAACCCAGTCCCGGGCCGCCGGCTGTGGTGTCGATCTGATTCAGCGTTTCGGTCGGCGGAATGGAGGCGGCGGGAAGGTCCAGCAGCATCGTCCCGGCGATCAGCGAAACGATGGCACTGGCTCGGGCCGATTGGCGGGACAGTGACCGGAGTGGTCGGCGGTGCCTGGCCATCTCATGGTGACGGTGCACGCCGACCCGGTTCATGTCGAAAAACCCAATATCTGACCGGAGCGCAGGACTGGCGTACTTCCATAGCCGTTCATATTGTCCCCCCGATTCCGCACTCTCGAAGTAGTTACTCCTATTGGTGTGTCCAGAAGCAAATCGACTCCGTGATCTCCGACCGCACGCTATCTGAAAGGGGACATGACCGCTCCCCTTCACCGCGCTACTTCAGGCCCCGGGCCAGCGGCAGGGTGCAGGTGTAGGCGAGAGCCTGGTCGCCGTACAGGCGCCGGAGTGTCAACCGGGACTGGCTGGCCGCGTGCTGGACCGCCTCGCAGGCGGGCACCAATTCCTCGTGGCTGGGAGCCGAGACGGTGATGAATCCCGCGTAGCGGAACGACGCGTGCCCCTCCGCCAGCTCGGCCTCCCGGCGGGCCAGGACCTCGGACTGGCGGGCGTGCCGGGCCGTCGAGACGAAGCCGCCCCGGCGCCGTAGCTCGGCATCGGCCAGGTCGGCCGTGCGCGAGGCCTCGACCTTGCGCACCGCGACGTCGGGGCCGAGGGGCTCCATCACCAGAGCCAGGGTGGCTCGAGCCGACCCGAGCAGGAGCGGGGCCAGGAAGTCGCTGCGCACCTCCATGCGCGGCCATTCGGACACCCAGAACGTGGCGTGGACCATGCCGTCGACCCGCACGCTGCTCCACCCGTCCTCCATGGCCATCGGCCACGGGTCGGCGACGGGACCCGGCCGGTACCCCGGGGCGAGGTGCGGCTCGTAGGTACGCAAGAGTTGGTGGGCCAGGTCGTCCGCCGTCAGCACCGAGTCCACCAGGACGTCGGCGTCAGCCAGGAGACGGGTGAGCGAGGCCACCTCGCGTTGCAGCGTGGCGCAGCCGGCCTCCACCGACTTGGACAGGCGAACCTGCACGGCCAGGACGACGTCGTGGGCGCAGGCATTGCCGTCCATGTCGCCCAGGAGGGCGTCGTAAGAGGCCACGCAGGCCGACGCCGCGTCTGGCACCACTTCGGCGTCGCGGAAGTCCCGGACACCGTGTCCCTCGTCGGGGAACGAAGCGGCCACCCACTGCACCCGGTGGACGGGAGAGCCCTCGCGGGCCAGGGAGGCCAGGACGGAGGACCACCCACCCACGCGGCGGTCCTGCTCCTCGGGTCCGAGCAGGGCGAAGCTCTGGCCGCGTAGGGACAACACCGCGGTCAGGGTGCGCGTCCGCCGATCGTGCACGACTCCCATGTCGCGCCACGCGGTGCGCAGGAGGCGCAGGCCTCCCAGCGCGTCCATCCGGCGCGCGCCGCGGGGACCGATCCGCCGCGCTCCCCAGCAGACGACCACCGGGAGCCACTGCTCACCGGTGCGACCGTCGACCGGCCAGGTGGCCAGGGCGACGTAGAGCACCAGGATCATCAGGGCCCCGGCCACACCGGCGGCGTTGGGCTGCAGGCGCAGCACCAGGACGCCGAAGACCAGGCCCAAGGCGACGGTGATGATCTGGCCCGACCGCCAGCCGGCCAGCGCGCCGCCCCGCTCGCGGGGACCGAACCGGTAGCGCGCCCCGGATGTGCTCATTCCCCGCTCACCCAGGCCGCCCAGTCCACGCCGCCCGTGGATTCGGGCGAATCCGCCCGCCAGCGGTCGGGCCGGGGCTCGCTCGGCGGTAGGTACTTGAGCACGGGCCCCATCTCGTCCTGGCCGAAGTAGTACCGCATGTGTCCCGGGTCGGCCCGCCCGATGATCTGCACCCCCTCGGGGAGACCGTCGTCGGCCGTCCCGCCCCCTGTCCCCGCCGCAGCCAGGACCGGCTTGGGGCCGCGGTCCCGGGGCTCCACATCCCCCCTGGCCATGACCGCGTCGTAGGTGGCCGGGGAGGCCGGATTGCCCACCATGCGCCCCTGGGAATCGGGGAGCAGCCCCCCGTTGTCATTGTCGACCTGCGCCACCAGCGCCGCGTCGGCCGCCTCGGTCGCACCGGCCGCGTCCGGACCACCACCCCCGCCCCCGCCTCCCCCCACCCCGGCCAGCGCGCCCGGCGTCCCGGGCGGCCCGGTCTCGGCGATCAGGCGGGCGTCCCCGGCGGCCGCCATCCCCTGGGTCAGGGCGAAGGAGGCCGCGGTGCGCGGCAGGCGCGTCATGGACGCGGTGCCCCGCTGGCGCAGTCCGTCCAGATGCCCGATGGCGCCCGCCTCAATGGCCGGGATCAGACGCAGGATGGCGAAGGGGACGAAGGTCGAGAGCACCAGCAACGCGCCACCGGCCAGCACCGGGGCGAAGCCGGACCCGGCATCGCCTGCGCCGGCGGTGCCGGCGGAGATGGCGCCCGCCGCCAGGCTGAGGGTGGCCACAATGACGAATTTGGACAGGATGAGCGCAGCCAGGGTCTCGACCAGACGGCGGCACCAGTGCGACACCGAGGGCCAGACCAGGGTGGCCAGGGCCAGGGGCAGGAAGAGCACGGCGACGTAGACGGCGGCGGCCCTGATGAGGAGCTCCAGCCAGAGCACGAACGCCGCCACGGCCACCAGCAGCCCGACCATCAACAGGACGAAGGTGGCCACCCCCGGCGCACCCACGGCCGCGATCAGACCCTTCGTGAGACCCTCAAGGAGCGCGGTCACGGCCGAGCCCGACCCGCCGGCCACGGCGGAGCACATGGCGTCGGTGGCCGACAGGCTCAGAATGACGATCTGGATGGCCGCCGCGCCGAGCAGCAATGCCAGGGGCAGCTGCACCACGAAGGCCCGGAGTAGTTGCCCGGGGTTCTGCCGGTAGACAGCCTGCAGCGTCGATACGAGGAGCAGCGGCAGGATCACCACTCCCGCCAGCGCCGCCATGTCCCCGTAGTGGGTCCGGAACCAGCTGGCCCCGATGTCAATGGTGGTGGTGCGCAACAGCACATCGCCGATCTGGCCCAGGAGGTACTCGGCCCCGCTGGCCACCCAGTGGCTGAGGCCACTGAGGACGGCGTCGATGCCCGAGGTGGCCAGGGTCCCCCCGAGGCTCCCCGCCGCCGCCGCGCCCTGGCAGATGGGATTGAGCGCTTCGAATCCGGTGCACCCGGCCGCGAGCATGGGCGTTCCTCCTGCCGAGCCGGCGGTCCGGGCTCAGTGCAGGTTGGTGCCGGCGTGGAAGAAGAAGTTGACGATGGGGGGCGCGGCGCCGATGAGCAACGCCGCCAGACCTGACACCAGCACGGCGCGCCGGCCGACCATCGACTGCTGGTAGTTCTGGGCGTGCACGCCGAGCGCCCAGGCGGCGGCACCGACCAGCAGGCCGGCCAGGGCGGCCACCAGGGCCCAGGCCCCCAGGCCGTTGGTCAACTCCTGCAAGGTGCCACCCCCGGGGAGGGCGTTCATGCTCGGGCTCAAGGTGACATCGGCCAGGTGCAGCACAACCATCGGTGCCCTCCATCGGTTCTCGGTGTTTCCCGGCGCCGGTCCCTCCGCCGCCACGATGCTCGGAGGAGAACGGTTCCGTGACGTTTCAATGTTTCTCATCAAAATGGGCCGGTCCGGGGCCCACCCCCGGCGGCCGATGCCCACGCCCACCGCCCAGCCCTGTCATATTGGGGGAGTGCACGGAATTGGGGAACTTGTTGCACTGAGCGGTGCGGTCAAGGCGGGCCTGGCCGGTGGCATTGCCGTGGCCTTCGTGATCGGGGTCACCGTGGCGGCTCTCCTCGGCCGGCGCTCGGGACGGCGGGCCATCTCCCAGCGCCTCACCGCACTGGGCTCCCGCCTCGGCCTCGACCCCCCCGAGGACGAGAGCAACATTGAGACGGCCCTGGCCTACCTTGAGCAGGTGACCGGTGGCGCCGCGCAGGCGGTGACCGAGTCCAGCTCGGACGCCATCCGCCTCAGGCGCTCCCTCGATACGTTGACCCAAGGGGTCGTGCTCTGCGACGAGAACGGCACCGTGATCTACCGCAACGGGCGAGCCAACGCGCTGATGGTCAGCCGTCACGGTGACGCCCTGGCTGCGCAGGCGGTGACCGAGTTGTTGGAGGACGCCTGGCACGAGGGATCGGCCGAGCGCACCCTCGACCTGTACGGCCCGCCGCGGCGCACCCTGCAGGTGCGGGCTCGCCAGATCGACGACGGCCGCCGCCCGCTCGGCGTGATCGCCCTGATAGAGGACGTCTCGGAGCGGCGCCGGCTGGAGGAGATCCGCCGTGACTTCGTGGCCAACGTGAGCCACGAGCTGAAGACGCCGATGGGCGCGCTGGGCCTGCTGGCCGAGACGCTGGTCTCCGAGCCCGACCCCGACGTGGCCCAGCGCCTGGCCGGCCGCATCCACAACGAGGCGTTCCGCGTGAGCCGGATCATCGATGACCTGCTCGACCTCTCCCGCATTGAGTCCGAAGAGGCACCCCCGCGTGAGCCCGTGCTGGTCAACCTGGTCATGGCCGACGCCATTGAGCGGGTCCGGTCCACGGCCGACCAGCGGGGCATTGAGATCGTGCTGCACGAGCCCTCTCCCCCGGTGGCCGTGCTGGGTGAGCGGCGCCAGCTCGTCTCGGCCATGCACGCCCTGCTGGAGAACGCCATCACCTACTCGTACGACAACTCCAAGGTCGTCGTCTCGGGCACCGTCCGCCGCGCCACTGCCGCGCCGGCCTACGCCGCGCCCCTGCACGCGACGACGGCTCACGCCGCGCCGGCTGGCACCGCCCCGGCTCCCCCCGAGCCGGTGGAGGCGGCCTTCACCCCGGAGGCCTTCGCCGAGGACCACACGCCTCCCGCCGGCTCGCCGGCGGTGGAGACATCGTGGACCGGGCCGGCTTCCAGCTCCACCGCGCCCAGCACGGCCGAGGCCGACACGACGCTGGCGGGCGCGCCGGACGGTGCCCTGGCCACCCCGAATTGGCTGTCCGAGGACCGCGACAACGTGCGCCTCTCCGTGCAGGACCACGGCATCGGCATCCCGGCCCGCGACCTGGACCGGATCTTCGAGCGCTTTTACCGGGTGGACCACGGCCGCAGCCGTGACACCGGCGGCACCGGGCTCGGCCTGTCCATCGTCCGCCACGTGGCCAACAACCACCAGGGCTGGGTCGACGTCGAGTCACGCGAGGGCGAGGGCTCGACCTTCAGCCTGGTGCTGCCGCTCCAGTCCGAGCTGGTGGCATGAGCAAGGGGGCGACCAAGGGCACCGGCAAGAAAGGAGCCCGCACCGCCGGCAGCGACGGGCCCGTAAAGGTACTCCTGGCCGAGGACGAGGAGTCCTTCATTGACGCCCTGGTGATCGGGCTGAACAATGAGGGCTTCCGGGTGACCGTGGCCCGCGACGGGGTCGAGGCGGTCCGGCTGTTCGACGAGAGCGATCCCGACATCGTCCTGCTGGACCTGATGCTGCCCAAGATGTCCGGGGTCGACGTCTGCCGCAACATCCGCAGCCGCTCCCAGGTCCCCATCATCATGGTGACCGCCAAGGGCACCGAAATAGACACCGTGGTCGCCCTTGAGGTGGGCGCGGACGACTACGTGACCAAGCCTTACCGCCTGCGCGAGCTGGTGGCCCGCATGCGTGCCGTGCTCCGGCGCGCCCCTGGCGGCTTCGACTCGGCCAACCGGTCCGAAAGCCTCGATGTGGGGAGCGAGGGCATCTGGGAGTCCAACCAGGTGAGGGTCGACTTCGACCAGCGGCGCGTCTTCGTGCGCGGCGAGGAGGTCCATCTCCGGCGCAAGGAGTTCGAGCTGTTGCGGCTCCTGGTCGAGAACTCGGGGCGTGTCCTCACCCGGGACGTGCTGATCGACCGGGTGTGGGGCACGGACTACATCGGGGACACCAAGACGCTCGATGTGCACATTAAGCGCCTCCGCTCGCGCATTGAGGCCGACCCTTCCGTGCCCGTCCTGATCACCACCGTGCGCGGCGTCGGCTACCGCTTCGCGTCGCTCTCCGACTGAGCGCGGCTCCCGACCCGCCCTCGGTCACACGGTCAGGCGGTCGAAGTCCTCTGGGACCACCACCCCCTCCATCCCCGACGCGTCCACGTTGCCTCCCAGGTGCGTGAGCACCAGCGGGAGGTCGGGGTGGCGGGAGCGCAGGGCCCGCACGGCCGCCTCGTCCATGTGCGTCACCGGGACGAGCCCCTCGGGGTGGCTCCCGTTGCACTCCAGCACCAGCACGTCGGAGTGGTGCGCCAGCTCGGACAGGCCGGAGCACGGGGTGGTGTCGCCCGAGTACCCGATCACCTGACTGCCCCACTGCAGGAGATAGCCGAAGCAGCGCAGGTGGGGAACGTGCACCACCTCGACCGCCCTGAAACGCAGCGGGCCGGCGTCCTGCCAGGTGCCGTCCACCTCCACGAAACGGAGATCAAGCTCGGACCGGGCCAGTTCCCCCACGACCTGCACGGCGCCCAGCTCAATCATCTCTTGCAGGTGGCGCTCCACCCCGGGCGGGCCCACGACATGGAGCGTGCGGCCGTGCCCGGAGTGCGCGGCGTCGAGCAGGAAGAAGGGCCAGCCGAACACGTGGTCGGCGTGGAAGTGCGAGATCACCACCACCTCAATGCCGGCGACGGGGAGCCCGCAACGTCGTAGATGGGGCAGCACGGTCGGTGCCGGCTCGACCATTACCGTGCCGTCGAGGACGAAGCTGTTCCAGTAGCGCCCCTCCGCCTGGAAGTTCCCGGTCCCGAGAAAGGTGAGCTCGGTCATGGGGCCTTGAGCAACAGTTCCCCGCCCATGTACGGCGCCAGGCACTCGGGCAGCCGCACCGTGCCGTCCTGTTGCCGCCCGTTCTCCACCACGGCCGCCCAGATACGGGGCCAGGCCAGGGCCGAGCCGTTCACCGTGTGGACGAGTTGCGGCGACCCGCCACCTTGGGGGCGGAAGCGCACCTGCGCCCGGCGGGCCTGGTAGTCCCGGAACCAGCTGACCGAGCTGACTTCCAGCCACTGGTCGACCCCCGGGGCGTAGGCCTCAAGGTCGAAGGTGCGCGCCGACGATCCACTGAGGTCGCCGGCGCACAGGTCGAGGACCCGGTAGCGCAGTTCCAGCTCCTGCAACAGGGACTCGGCCCGCTCAAGGATGTCGGCCTGCGCCCCGAGCGCCTGCGCCGGGGTCGTGTAGGCGAAGAGCTCCACCTTGTCGAACTCGTGCACCCGCAGCAGGCCCCGGGTGTCACGCCCGGCGGAGCCCGCCTCGCGCCGGTAGCACGCGGTGGACGCGGTGAAGCGCAGCGGCAGCACGGCCTCTTCCAGGATGTCGCCCCGGTGCATTGAGGTCAACGGCACCTCGGCCGTGGGGATGAGCCACAGGTCGTCGCGTTCGAGATGGTACGCGTCGTCGGCGAACTTGGGGAGATGGCCGGTGGAGGTCATCGTCTCGGTCAGCACCACCGTCGGGGGCCGGATCTCCTCATAGGCCGGTGAGTGCCGGTCGATGGCGAAGGCGGTCAGTGCCCGCAGCAGACGCGCTCCGGGGCCGCGGTAGAGGGGGAACATGGAGCCGGAGAGCCGGGCGCCGCGTTCGAGGCTGAGCAATTGCAGATCCTCTCCGATCTCCCAGTGCGGCACCTGCTGGTGCGGGGCCCGTCCCGGTTCGGCGGCACCACGCTCCCGGCCCGGCCACCAGCGCCGGATCTCGACGTTGTCGTTCTCGCTGGCGCCATCGGGTGCGTCCTCGGCCGGGATGTTGGGCAGGTAGAGGAGGGCGTGGCGAACCTTCTCCCCCTCCGCATCCGCCTCGGCCGCCGCGGCGCGCTCGCGGCCACCCAGACGGCGGCTCTCGGTGCTGAGCTCCTCGGCCCGGGCGCCGTCACCCGCCTTGCGGGCTTCACCGACGCGGCGTGAGAGCGCCTTCACGTCGGCCCGCAGCGCTTCGGCACGGGCCAGCAGGGCCCGGTGGGCCGCGTCGGCCAGGATGACGGCGTCCACCTCGGCGGCCTCCACCCCACGCCGGGCCAGCGCGGCCCGGACCCCGTCAGGGTCGTCACGCAGCGTGCGGATATCGATCATCCCTGCTCAAAGTAGCCTGCGACGCCATGCCGGCCGTTCAGGTGACCGACCTCACGGTGCGCTACGGAGCGGGCGGCGAGGTGGTGGCGGTGGACCGGCTGAGCCTGTCGGCGGAGCCGGGTGAGGTCCTGGTCGTGCTCGGCCCCAACGGAGCGGGCAAGACCTCCACCATTGAGTCCCTCGAGGGCTACCGCCGTCCCAGCGGCGGCCACATGAGGGTGCTCGACCTCGACCCGGTGACCGAACACCGCGCCCTGACCGGCCGCATCGGCGTCATGCTGCAGCGTGGTGGCGTCTACCCGATGCTCGGGCCCCGCCGGGTCCTCGACCTCTTCGCCAGCTACTACCCCGATCCGTTGGGCACCGACACGCTGCTCGACCTGGTGTCACTGCGCCCCGTGGCCGCCACGCCGTGGCGGCACCTCTCCGGCGGTGAGCAGCAACGGCTGTCGCTGGCCCTGGCACTGGTCGGCCGACCCCAGGTCACCTTCCTCGACGAGCCCACGGCCGGCGTCGACCCCGAGGGCCGCCGGGCCATCCGGGCCGTGGTGGCCGATCTGCGGGACAGGGGGGTCTGCGTGCTGATCACCACCCATGAGCTGCCCGAGGCCGAAAAGATGGCCGATCGCATCGTCATCGTCTCGGGGGGACGGGTCGTTCTGGAGGGGACGCCGCAGGGTCTCACCGGTGGCGCCGCCAGCGGGCTCTCCTTCGGCGCGCCCCCCGGGTTGGACACCGAGGCGCTGGCCGGCGCCCTCGGGCCGGGCGCCGTGGTCACCGAGACGTCGCCCGGCCGCTACCGCATTGAGGGGGTGTCCGGTTCGGCCGCCACCGCGGTGGTGGCCAACTGGCTGGCCGAGCGCCGGGCCGACCTCACCGACCTGGCCACCGGCCGGACGCTGGAGGACGTCTACTTCGACGCCGTCGGCGCCGCTCCCGCCGGGGACCCGGAGGCCGGCGCCGGATCCGGGCGTGGGAGGGGGGGCCACGGCCGGCGGCGGGGCGCGGGCCGATGAGGGTGCTGGCGGCGCAGACGGCGGCCGAGGTCTCCATGACCCTGCGGCGGGGCGAGACGCTCCTCCTGACCGTCGGCATACCCGTCCTCTTCCTCGCCTTCTTCTCCACCGTGCACGTGGTCACGACGCCGACCGCCAAGGGGGTGAACTTCTTCGTGCCCGGGATCCTGTCCCTGGCGGTCATGTCCACGGCCATGGTCTCCCTCGGCATCGCCACGGGATTCGAGCGCGGGTACGGGGTGCTGAAGCGGCTGGGCTCCACCCCGCTCGGCCGCCCCCGGCTCCTGGGCGCCAAAATCGCCACCATTGTCGTCGTCGAGACCTTGCAGGCTGCGATCCTGGTGTCGGTGGGACTGATCCTCGGTTGGAGACCCGGCGGCCACGGGTCCGCTGCGACCGTGGCCGGCGCCGCGGCGGCGGTCCTCCTGGCCTCGGTCGCCTTCTCCGGGATCGGGCTCCTCCTGGCCGGCGTGCTCAGAGCGGAGGTGAACCTGGCGGCGGCGAACGGGTTGTACCTCGTCCTCTTGCTCTCGGGCGGGATGGTGGTCCCCGTGACCCGCCTGCCCGGAGGGCTGGCCTCCGTGGCCGAGCTGCTGCCGGCCGACGCCCTCTCGGCCGCGCTGCACGCCACCTTGGGCAGCGGCTCGGCGGTGCCGATGCTGTCCTGGGTCGTCCTGGCGGCCTGGGCCCTGGTGGCTCCGCTGGCGGCGGCCCTCACCTTCCACTGGGAATGAGCGCCCTCTCGTCGGCCGTCATGGCGGCCGGGGTGAGCGTGGCGCCGCGCACGATCCGGTTGATGGTGCCGTCACCGTTGACGAACACCGCGTAGGGATCGCCCTCGAAGTAGAAGGCACCGCTGGTGATGGTGACGTTGGGGTCGTAGGCGACCGGGAAGGTGACGCCGCTGCTCTTCAGGAACGAGCGGGCGTCGCTGAGCGAATCCAGGCTGTCGATCCCGAGGACACGGATACCGGACAGGGCGCCTCCGGTTGCCTCCTGTTGGCGGACGACCGCAGCCAGCTGGGGCAGTTCCTGGTGGCACTCCGGACACCAGTTGCCGAAGAAGAGGAGGACGGCCGGCGTGGCGTTCCCGCCCCCGTCGGCGGGCACGCCCACCCGCCCGGAACCGTCGACCGCGAGGGCGGAGAACGGGGGCACGGGCCCACCTACGTGGGGCGCTCCTTGGGACTTCCCCGAGGTGCCCAGGTTGGTGAAGAGGCCGACGCCCAGCGCGGCGGCCAGCACCACACCGACAAGCAGGAAGATCTTGCGCGCCGGGCGCCGGGTTGGGGGAAGCGGCGGGCCGTCGGGCGCAGCGTCGGTCATCGGGGTGGGAACTTAATGAAGGTGATTGGTGATCAGTACGTCACCCGCCATGGCCACGAACAGCACGGTCAGGTAGGTGATGGAGTAGCTGAAGACGCGCATCGCCTCACGGCCCGTCGCCTCGTCGGTGCGGGCCAAGATCCAGAGTCGGCCGGTGACGAAGAGGAATCCACCACCCAGCACGGCGGCGGTGACCAGGTAGATCGGTCCGAGATGGGCCACCGGGCCGAAGAGAAGTGAGGTGGCGACCAGCGCCAGCGTGTACAGCACGATCTCGCGTGTCGTGCGCCGCATGGTGGCCACGACCGGGAGCATCGGCACCTCGGCCGCCGCGTAGTCCTCCTTGTAGCGAACCGCCAGCGACCAGAAATGCGGTGGGGTCCAGATGAAGATGATGGCGAACAACACCACCGGGGCCCAGGAGAGGGTTCCCGTCACGGCCGCCCAGCCGACCAGCACCGGCACCGCTCCGGCTGCGCCGCCGATGACGATGTTCTGGGACGAGCGGCGCTTGAGCCACAAGGTGTAGACGAAGACGTAGAAGAGGGTGGCCGAGACGGCGAGGGTGGCGGCGAGGAGGTTGACGGCCAGCCAGAGCTCCACGAAGGCGGCCGCCTCAAGGACGAGGGCGAAGACGAGGGCGGCGGGCGGTGTCATGGCCCCGGTGACCAGCGGCCGGTTCCTGGTGCGGTTCATCATCTTGTCGATGTCCCGATCGACCACCATGTTGATGGCGTTGGCCCCGCCGGCGGCCAAGGCACCACCGACGAGGGTGGCCGCCATCAGCCAGAGTGACGGCAGCCCACGCCGGGCCACCACCATGGTGGGCAGCGTGGTGATCAGGAGCAGCTCAATGATGCGCGGTTTGGTCAGGGCGACATAGGCAGTGACGGTCGCCCGCACCGTCCGCTGAGCCTGAAGGGCGGGCGCCAGGGAGGACATTGCGACCGCAGCCTACGACCTGATGCTCGCTCCTGACCAGGTGGGAAGCACCGGTACGCTTGTCCGGAGTGCCGCGACGCCGACCTGTGACCGTGTCACCGTCCCTCAGCCACCGGTTGAACCTCCTGGCCCTGGCCCTGATCGCCCTCATTGTGGTCAGCGGCGGTGCCGTCCGGCTGACCGGTTCGGGCCTGGGTTGCAGTGACTGGCCCGAATGCTCGGTCGGGCACCTCACCCCGGCCCTGCAGTTCCACGGCCTGGTGGAATTCGGCAACCGCCTGGTCACCGTGGTGGTCACCATCGCCGTGGCGGCGGCCTTGCTGGGGGCCGTGTTCCGGAGGCCGCACCGGCGGGACCTGGTGTGGCTGAGCGGCGGGCTGGTGGCGGGGGTGCTGGCCCAGGCCGTGCTGGGCGGGATCGTGGTGTACACCAAGCTCAATCCCTACGTGGTCATGGTGCACTTCGCCGCCACCATGCTCCTCCTGGCCGGTGCCGTCGTCCTGGTCCATCGCTCCACCCGTGACTACGGCCCGGGCTCGGGACACCTCCTGGTTCCCCGGCCCCTCATCCGCCTGCATTACGGGGTGGTGGCGCTGCTCGCCGTCGTCATCGCGGCCGGGACCGCCGTCACGGGAGCCGGCCCCCACGCCGGCGACACATCCGGGCACCTGGTGGCCAAGCGCATCCCCATCCCTCTGCGGGACATGGCCGAGCTCCATTCGAGCCTGGTCCTCCTCCTTCTCGGCCTCACCGTGGGGCTGGTCGTCGGATTGCACCTGGCCGACGTGCCCGAGCGGGTGCGCAAGTCCGGGCGCCTGCTGCTCGGCGTGATGGTGGCGCAGGCCGCGGTGGGCTACACCCAGTACTTCACCCACCTGCCGGCGCTCGTGGTGGAGGTCCACCTCCTGGGGGCCACCCTCCTCGTGGTCGGGACCGTCCAGACCTTCTTGGCCTGCACCTTCCACCCACCCGAGTCGGTGCCGGCGCCGGCCGCGGAGGGGACGGTGCCAGCAAGCGTCCCGATCGGCGCCCGGTAGGCTTGCCGCTTCGTTCGGTCGTCGCCGGCAGGGAGCCGGCGCAGGGCCGACAGGCCCCCATCGTCTAGCGGCCTAGGACACCGCCCTTTCACGGCGGCAGCACGGGTTCGAATCCCGTTGGGGGTGCTTCAGGGGCGGCGGCCCATGGGCATGATGTCGCTCTGCCCCCACTGGTCAAGAGAGTTCAACTGCACGCCACCATCGGTTGACTCCACGATCTGACCTCCGCCGACGTACATGGCGGTGTGGTACACGCTCGTCCAGTCGGATTGATTGGATCCCCAGAACACCAGATCCCCTGCGGCCAGTGAACCGAGAGCCACCGGCTGGCCCGCGGTGTTGTACTGGTTGTTGGACACACGGGCGAAGGTGACTCCGGCCCCGTTCTGCCACGAGGCCAGAGCGAGCCCTGAACAGTCGTAGCCGACCGGGCCATTTCCGCCGTAGATGTACGGCTTGCCCAGCTGGGCAAACGCGAACATGACTGCCTTGTCGCCCTGGGTGACCGGTTGGAACATGAGCCCTTGGGGGGGCGGAGTTCCTTGGGCGCCACCGAAGGAACCAGACGTGCCGTTCTGATCCATCACCCAATAGCCCGGACCGGCGAGGTCGGCGACAAGCTTCTGCGCCGGATCGGGACTGACGTCGGTGGCCGAACCATCGAAGGGAGCATCGCCGAAGGCAAAGACGCCTCCATCACCGGACAGGAGCCAGTAGCCACCTCCATCCGGAGCGGGGGTCATGCTGATGATGGGTTGGTTCAGGTGGATCGCACCGGTGGAACCTTCGAATTGGGCATCGCCGAAGGCAAAGACGCCGCCATCGGAGGCGACGAGCCAGTAACCGCCCCCATCCGGAGTGGCGGCCATGCCGACGATGGGCTTGTTGAGCTGAATGGCCCCGGTCGACCCGAAGAAGGGGGCATCGCCGAATGCGAAGATCCCACCGTCGGAGGCGACGAGCCAGTAACCGCGCCCATCCGGAGTGGCGGCCATGCCAACGATGGGCTTGTTGAGCTGAATGGCCCCGGTCGATCCGAAGAAGGGGGCATCGCCGAACGCGAAGATCCCACCGTCGGTGGCGACGAGCCAGTAGCCGCCCGCATCGTTGGTCGGGGTGATCCCCGCGATCGGGTATGCCAGTGGCACGTTCGCAGCCGAACCATAGGATCCGGCACCTCCGAAGTTCCACACGTTGCCCTGGGCACTGGCCAGCCAGAAGCCACTGGGCGCGTTCGGGTCGTTGCCGGCACCGGTGTCGGTCCAGGGAGGTAACACAGGGTCAGCGGACGACGGAGTCGCAGGGGCGATCAAAGCCACCGACACCAGCGTCGTCAGAGCCAGGAACGCGATCATCGCCTTCCGGCCAAGCAAGTGGAGTGGTGCGGGGACGCCACGGGGCGCAGGTGCCCTCAGCCCTGCCATCTCTTCCCCTCCCTCTACGGCCCCACGACACGATCCATCAGCCCGGTGGTCGCCTCCTCACCACCAAGAGCAGTGAAGGTTCAGACCCGACATCGGCTGTCCAACATGAAGGGTACCCATCCCACCTCGCACTCAGGGTGCACTTCGGGTGCAGTGAGGTTTGTATGGCGGCCAATACGACGGGACCTGTGGGAAACCTGGCGCGCCCGGGAAATGGCACCGAAGGTTCGTCACGTCTCCTTCACGGTGACGCGAGTTCCAGGGACACGATCTGGCTTGAACCGGGACGCCTTCTGGCTCCCCTACAGCTCCGTGAGGAGCGCCGTGGTGACGTCTCGCGACCGCGGGGAAAGCGATGTCAGGACATTGTGGACACCCTCGCTCTCCGCGGAGCGGAACTCTTGCGAGACGGGTACCATCACCGCAACAGCCATCGAAGTGAGGAGCGTCATGGACGCGGAAAGGGTAGGTGCATCATGGCACTGGGGTTCTATTTCGTTCACGAAGGATTCTCGAAGGAGAAGTACGAGAGCGCGATCAAACAACTGGAAGCGGCCGGGGCGGGGTCGCCCAAAGGGCGCACGTTCCACGTAGCCCTCGAATCGAACGGCGCCATTCAGGTCTTCGACATCTGGGAATCGCAGGAGGAGTTCGAGGCGTTCGGGCAGACTCTCATGCCGATTCTCGGTGCACTGGGTGTCGAGTTGAACGAGCCGATGGTGGCAAACGTGCTCAACGTGATCACTGGCTGAGGCTCGCAGAGCCGCTCCTGGCTCGCCCGGCGGTCGCTCCGCCATTGGTTCAGTAACTTCAGACGCATGAAGCGGACTGTGGCGCTCGTGCACGGAGCCTGGCACGGCGCATGGTGCTGGGAATGGGTCGTCCCGCTCCTCGCGGCCCGCGGGATTGAGGCCGTGGCCATTGACCTTCCTGGCCACGGCCGGGACCCGGGCGTGCTCGGTGACCTCAACCAGGACGCAGCGCGGGTCCATGAGATGCTCGATCGCCTTGGAGGCGGCGTCGTCCTTGTGGGGCATTCCTACGGCGGCGCGGTCATCACCCAGGCCGGGAACCATGGGGCAGTCGCGCACCTCGTCTACCTGGCCGCGTTCCCGCTCCAGATGGATGAGAGCTGTGCATCCACCGCGGCACATGAACCCGAAGCCCGGCACATCACCTATGAGGGTCGACCGAACGTGGGCTCGGGTTTCGTGGTAGGCCCGAACGGCACGATCACGCTCGATCCGGTGGTCGCGGCCGAGTGCCTTTACAACCGATGTGATCCGGACCTGGTCAGGTGGGCGGTGGCCCAACTGGGTCCACAGCCCTTGATCACGTTCCAACAATCCCCGACCACAGAGGCCTGGAGGAGCAAGGCATCAACTTACGCAGTGTGCGCTGACGACATGGTCGTGCACCCAGATCTGCAGAGGATCCTGGCCCGACGGTGCGGGTCCGTGGTGGAGTGGCCGACCGATCATTCACCGTTTCTCAGCCGTCCTGAGTTGGTGGCAGATCTCCTGACCGCATTGGCTACGGACCCCGGTTGACCCCCGGCATGGTCGGGACCTGCTGGCGCATCATCTGCTCCTTCCAAGCGTTGAATGATCCCTGAAGAACCATCTCCTCGGCCAACGGTCTCTTGTGGTCCAAGAACCATTCGACGCCACCGCTCTGGAGGATGAAGCCGCACACGTACGCGCCGGCGCGGAGGTGGCGCCAAGGTGTGTTGATGCTCAATGCCGCGGCCCAGGCGTCCCAGATGCAGTCCACCACGACCGATCCGTTGCCGACGCCCTGCTCGCAAGCGGCTCGGCTCACGTACAGCCCGACCGTCTGCTCGCGTGTCGCATCAATGCCCTGCGAACCAGGGTCCAGGAGATTCAGGGCCGAGTCGTAGTCGATGCGACCGAGAGCGATATCTCCATCATTGTTCCGACCGAAGCGGTGCATGGCCCGACCTTGGAGGGCGACGAACTGCGCCTGCGGCTCCCCGGCCGAGAGCCTCACCGCCTCATCCCAATACTCTCCCGCTCTCTTCATGTGCCACACCTGTTCAAAGGTGTTCGCCAGCACGTAAGCGCTGTACCAGCCGAGCTCCGGACAGGAGTCCGACGGGTCCGTGGGGTGCAGGAGCTGGTGGGCTTGGGATCCCACCACCTGCAGTTCGGCCATGGTCCCCTGCACGGACACGTTGACCGCCGGACTCCCAGGTGACACCGGCGGAATGTTCTGTGCGAAAGCCTTTCCCAGAAGGTTGGTCAGGGTGCTGATGAGGCCGTCCAGCTGCCCCTGGGCATCACCCTCGGCGCTGGTCTTTTGCAGCCGGTAGGAGCGGTACCCGAGCGCAAAGGCCAGCATGGCGATCAGGGCACTCGACACGGCGATCCAGTCACTGGAGGTCATCGGCCACCACCTTTCCGCTCGACTGACTACCTCAGCTCATCGGAAAAAGCCAGCACCCGGCCCGTATTCCATCTCCTCACCGTCGTCCATGACGCGGACCGTCCACGAGAGCCTCAGGGCTGTCGGGCAACTCACCCGCCCCGACGTGCACTGCGCAGAGCACACATCTCCCGCCACGCGCCGGTGCCCGCAGGTCAGGGAGTCGGCAGCGGCCCCAGGGCAGCCTCGAACACTGACGCCACATCGCCGGAGTAAACGAGCGTCGCCTGGCTGCCGAGCTGGACCACCGACATGAGCATCGACAAGATCAAAGCGACAACGCCATTGCCCATGGAGACGGGATCGATGTCGGGACGGACCGTTCCTGCCGCCTGTTCGGTCCGCAACCGCTCGGTGCAGACCTTGCGGAGCTCGTTCAGGGCGGGGATCTCCAACACGCGGGCCGTCACCTCTGGCTCGAGCCCGGCCAGCAACCTTCGAGCCAGTGGATGGTGTTCGACCGCGCCGATCAAGGTGAAGATCAGGGTGTCGCGCCAAATGCGGACTTCCGGTTCATCCTGCACCGTGGTCAGGCCTTCGTGGATCACCCCGGCGGCGTCTTCGTCCACCGCGGCGAGAAACAGGGCCTCCTTGCTCGGGAAGTAGGCGTAGGCGACGGTCCCGCCGACGGGGGCGTCCCGCGCGATGTCCGCCACCGAGGTGGACCGGTACCCGTCCCGCCCGAAGCGGGCAATGGCCGCTTCCAGGATGGCCCGCCGGGTGTGGGCCCCCTTGCTATCGGCTGATTGGTCCTGATCGTCTTCCATGGACATGGGCCTCCAGGCTAACAGAAAGGAGTGTTTGAGAGTTATACTCATATATTCTAGAATGGCGACCGGCCGACCACCAGAAGGCGGAGCACATGACGCAGACCAGCAACCCGGAGCGCAAGGTCCCGACTCGCCGCATGTCGTTTGAGGAGGCCATGAAGGACCTGCCCAAGCATTTCGCAGCGGACGGTGACCTCATTTCGTGCCACCTCACCGCGGCCCTCTCGTCGGTCTTCCCCGACGGGGAGGACTACTTCGTCCGATCGGTACGCCATTACCGCGACCAGGTCACCGACCCCGCCCTGAAGCGCCAGGTCGCTGGCTTCATCGGCCAGGAATCGGTGCACGGTCGCGAGCATCGCGTCTTCAACGACCGTCTCGACGAGCTGGGCTACCCCACCAAGAAGTACGAGCGCATGACGAAATTCGGATTGAAGATACGGGAGCGCATCCTGCCGCCGAAGTCGAATCTGGCCGCCACCGCCGCCCTCGAACACTTCACCGCCACCCTGGCCGAACTGGTGCTCTCCGACGAGGAGGTCCGGCGGCTCTTCGGTGCCGAAGTGGTCCGTGACCTCTTCGTGTGGCACGCGCTGGAGGAGTCCGAGCACAAGGCCGTGGCCTTCGATGTCTACAAGGCGGTGGGTGGCACCGAGCGCATGCGGGTGTGGACCATGAACTTCTTCCGCTTCGGCTTCGTCGTGGGAATGGCCCTCGCGGTCACCGTGTCGCTGTTGGGTGACCGGGCGACCTATTCCCGGGGCACTCTCGGTCAGAGCTGGCGCCACTTCAAGAAGTCGCCCATCATGCAGAAGAAGACCTGGGACCAGCTGCGCGACTACAACCGGCCGGATTTCCACCCCGACGACAGCAATACCGACGACCTCGTCAATCGCTGGCGCACGGAGCTGTTCGGTGAGCACGGCACGCTCAACGACAAGCTCGTAAGCTCGGCGGTCTGATGGAACCGACCACTTCCGACCAACACGTTGACGTTCTGATCGTCGGCGCCGGCCTCTCTGGCATCGGCGCGGCTCACTACCTGCAGACCGACTGCCCTTGGGCCAGTTACGCGATCTTCGAGGCGCGTGACGCCATCGGGGGAACCTGGGATCTCTTCCGGTACCCGGGCATCCGCTCCGATTCGGACATGTTCACCCTCGGGTACTCATTCCGGCCCTGGGAGGGTGAAAAGGCGATCGCCGATGGCGATTCCATCCTGCAGTACATCCGCGACACCGCATTAGAGGCCGGGATCGACAAGAAGATACGTTTCAACCACCGCATTGTCGGCGCTAACTGGTCGACTGCAGACTCCCGCTGGGACATCACCGCCGAGCGGACCGACACCGGGGAGACGGTCCGCTTGACCGCATCGTTCGTGTTCTCCTGCACCGGGTACTACCGGTATGACCACGGCTACCTGCCTGAGTTCCCCGGCATGGACCGCTTCAAGGGCACCATCGTCCACCCCCAGAAGTGGCCCGACGATCTCAACTTCGCCGGTCAGAAGGTCGTGGTGATCGGGAGCGGGGCCACCGCGGTGACGCTGATTCCCTCCCTGGCCCAGTCCGCCGCACACGTGACGATGCTGCAGCGGTCCCCTTCGTACATTGCCTCCATGCCGGCCAAGAGCCCCGTGGCGGCCGTGTTCCGCCGCATCCTGCCGGAGCGCCTCGCGGGACCGACCATCCGGTGGTTCAACGCCCTGATGACCCAGGCCTTCTACCAGGTGAGCCGGCGGCGACCGGACTTCATCAAGCGGTTCCTGATCAAGAGCGTGGGGCGTCAGCTCCCCGCCGGTTATGACGTGGAAAGGCACTTCACCCCCAGCTACAACCCCTGGGACCAACGTGTCTGCCTCGTTCCCGACGGTGATCTGTTCAAGGCGATCAAGGCCGGTACTGCCTCGGTGGCCACCGATCACATCGAATCCTTCACCGAGGACTGCCTGCTTCTGAAATCAGGGGATGAGCTGCCGGCCGACATCATCATTACCGCCACCGGCCTCGAACTCCTCTTTCTCGGCGGCATCGTGCTGACCGTCGACGGTGAGGAGGTCGACCCGGCGAGCAGGCTCACCTACAAGGGGATGATGCTCGAGGGTGTACCCAACCTGGCACTCGCCATCGGCTACACGAATGCCTCGTGGACGTTGAAGTGCGACCTGACCTGTAACTACGTGTGCCGCTTGCTGAACCACATGCACGCCACCGGGCAGCGCCAGTGCACTCCCCGGAACCGGGACGCCTCAATCGCCACCTCACCGATCCTGGGCCTGTCGTCGGGCTACATCCAACGATCGGTGCATCTGCTCCCGAAACAGGGATCGCATTTCCCATGGCAGGTCCACCAGAGCTATCTGCGCGACTACCGCGCACTCAAGATGAGCGACATTGAAGATGAGGTCATGGAGTTCCGCGGTCCCGAAGTCGAGGCGGAGACTGCGGTCGCCGTCGCATCCTGAAGGAGCGCACAGAATGAAGGAATTCAGCGGTCGCATCGCCGCCATCACGGGCTCCGGATCGGGAATCGGTCGGGCATTGGCCAACGACTTGGCCCGGCGCGGTGCCCATCTTGCGTTATCCGATATTGACGAGGTCGGCCTCGCCGAGACGGTGGCGCAATGCGAGGGCCACGGGGTGAAGATCACCTCCCAGCGCCTCGACGTCGCCGACCGCGATGCCGTGTATGCCTGGGCCGACAAGGTAGTGGAGGACCACGGCAGAGTGAACCTTGTGATCAACAACGCCGGCGTGGCCCTCGGCGCCAACGTTGAGTCGATGACCTACGAGGACTTCGTGTGGCTCATGAACATCAACTTCTGGGGTGTGGTCTACGGCACAAAGGCATTCCTGCCCCACCTGAAGGCGGCCGAGGAAGGTCACATCGTGAACCTTTCCAGCGTGTTCGGACTCATCAGTGTCCCGTCACAGTCGGCTTACAACGCGGCCAAATTCGCAGTCCGGGGGTTCACCGATGCCCTGCGAATGGAACTCCAGATCGAAGAATCAACTGTTTCTTGCACGACTATCCACCCAGGTGGGATCAAGACCAACATCGCGCGGAACGCGCGCATGGACCCGAGCGTCCTTGACCTGGCCGGCGGTGCGGAGAAGGCACACAGCGATTTCGACAAGGTCGCCCTCACCAGCCCCAAGAAGGCGGCCCGCCAGATACTCGCTGCCGTCGAGAGGAACAGGCGTCGGGCCCTCATCGGACCGGATGCCAAAGTCTTCGACCTCATCTCCCGACTTCCCGGGACGCTCTATCAGAACCTGCTGATCAAGGGTGCCCGCCGGCGGTAGGTGGGGCCTTCCACTGCCACTCCAACAGACCAATGACATCCACCCCTTCGAACCCAGGAGGGCCACAGCTGACAGATGCGCTGCATTCCCTGGGTGCCGATCCGGCGCTCATCGCCCAGCTCATCGCCGGGGAGGCCGCCGCCGCGGGGTCGGTGATCGGCCGGGTGTCACGCGTGGACCGGGGCCGCTTCCAGGCTTTGACCTCCACGGGAACGGCGGTGGTCGCCACCTCTGGAGTGTCACCGGTATGTGTCGGGGACTGGTGCCTGCTCAAGAGAGCGGGACCGCCAGGCTCCTTCGAGCTCGGTGAAGTGCACCCGCGGCATACGGCTTTGGTGCGACAATCCTCTGGTTCTCGTACCGAGGTGCAGGCGCTGGCGGCGAATGTCGACGTGGTGGTGATCTTCGTGCCACTGGACCGACCGATCTCGCGGCGTCAGATTGAACGATTCCTGGCCCTGGCCTGGGACAGCGGGGCCCAACCCATGATCATCCTCACCAAGGCCGACCTGGTCGACGAGAACACGGTGGAAGAGGCGACCGCTGAAGTGGGCTCCGTGAGTGGCGACATACCTCTGTTCCCCGCTTCAGTCGTGACGGGACTCGGCATGGAAACGGTCCGCTCCTATTGCACGGGTGGGAGGACCCTGGCCCTCCTGGGCACTTCGGGCTCGGGCAAGTCCTCATTGATCAATGCGCTTATGGGCTCAGACGTGGTGCAGACCGGAACGGTCCGCGATGTGGATGCCAAGGGACGCCACACCACCACATGGAGAGAGCTCCTTGTCCTCCCGACCGGCGGCGTCCTGATCGACACCCCGGGACTGAGGGAGCTCGGAATGTGGATCGCCGAAGAGGGGATTGAGGCCGTGTTCACCGACATCACTGATCTGGCGGAGCAATGCCGGTTCAATGACTGTGCCCACGTCAGTGAGCCGGATTGCGCCGTGCTCGACGCCATTGCGACCGGCGCACTCGACCCCGAACGATTGGCCAGCTACCGCAAGCTCCTGGCCGAAGCTGCTTACGCGGCCGGGATCAACGACCATCGACTGGCCCGGGAGAACCAGAAGGTGTGGAGGCAACGGGCAGCCGAGGGACGGCGTAAGGCAAGGCCGTGACTTCCCCGCCCTCCGTGACGGAAGTGTCTTCCAGCCGGCTCACCGACGTCGGCGGCCTGACAGTTCACCGTGCGCTCCCCACCCGGGGGCGACGCACGGTCGGGGCATGGTGCTTCCTCGATCGTTTCGGGCCGGTGGCGGTGGACCCCGAACGCACCGCGACCATCGGTCCGCATCCCCACATCGGCCTCCACACCGTCACCTGGCTGCTGGAAGGTGAGATGCTGCACACCGACAGCCTCGGAAGCGAGCAGCTGATCCGACCTGGACAGCTCAACCTCATGACGGCGGGAAACGGCATCGCCCACGCCGAAGATGCCCGCCACCTGCGGAGCGGAAGAATGAACGGGGTCCAATTCTGGGTGGCCCAACCGGAAGCGACCAGACACGGTGCCCCGTCATTCGCTCATCACGGGGACCTTCCCCACGTGGACCTCCGAAACGGGCATGCCACCGTGCTTCTCGGCTCCTTCGACGGAGTCCAGTCGCCCGCTCAGTTGGATTCGAACCTGGTCGGAATCGATGTCACAGCCCATGGACCGCTGGACCTGCCGCTCAATCCCCAGTTCGAATATGCGATCGCTGCACTTCACGGATCGCTCCGATGTGAGGGTGCCACGCTCTCGACTGACGAGTTCATGTACCTCGGAGCCGAGCGCGAGCAGATCCACCTCGATCTCACGCAGGAAGCCCGCATTCTCGTGCTGGGGGGCGTGCCCTTCGAGGCCGACATCGTCATGTGGTGGAATTTCGTGGCTCGCGATCGCAAGGAGATGGAAACGGCCAAGGCCGACTGGGATGCCGGCTCTGAGCGCTTCGGTCCGGTGGCCACCACCCTGCCCCGGATAGAGGCCCCGCACCCGTTCTGGCTGATCTGATCCCCAGACACAGGAGATCGCACAGCTGAGGTACTGGACATCGGGGCACATCCGACCCATGATCAGTTGATGGAACCACCTTCGCTCATTGAGTCCGTGATCCGTTTGCCAGGAGCATTGCTCCGGCTTCCGGCCACGGCACTCACCGCGCTTGACGCCATGAACGAGCTCGCTGATCGGTTGGAGAAGCTCATGACCTTGATGGAACGGTTGGAGGCGGGCCTCTCTCGTGCCGGCAGCGGCATCGACGTGGCCGCCGGAGGAATCTCCATGGCCGTGACAGGACTTGAGCGGGCGGTCGGCACGCTCGACGGCTCTCTGCCCAACCTCTCCGACTCTGCCTCCGCCCTCCGCTCGTTGACCGAACGCCTCAGCGGGGTAGCCATCGACCTGGCTTCGGAGCTCCCCAAGGCGACCAAGTCATTGCAGGATATTTCGCCCGAATTGACCAGCATGGTCGGGACGCTCGATGAGAGATTCGTCCACCTGGACGGTGTCGTGACAGAATTGGCGCGGCTGATGGAAGCCGTGGTCGGAACCATACCCGGGATGCGGCGCGTCCTGCGGCCAACAACCGCTTAGGAGGCGTCGTGACTTCCAAAGATCAAGCCGCTGCACTCGCCGTAATCCGATCGACATCGGTGCCGATCCACGATGTCGGAACAGCGATCTATCTCAGTCCGGATGTCTTCGGATGGGCCGCCGAGTGGGGGTGGTCGAATCCCTTCTCCTTCTACTTCGCTGGTCGAGGAGCGATGCTCGGTGACGTCAGTGCCGACATCGTCCATTCCGCATTCGGTTGGTTCGAGCCGAATGCCGTCAGGAGCATGTACGCCGAAGGCGTCGCCGTCGCCGGAACGGCGGCCGCAGCGGCGCGTATGGCCGAAGTCCATGGCCTGTGGGGCCGTAAGTACCTGAGCGACGTCACGGGTCTGGAGGGCATCGTTGCGCTGACCGAGCAGCTCGTCGACGGCCTCGAAGGGGCCGCCATCCCGCTCTTCGCGGGTTGGCGGGCTGCACCCCGGGACGAATCCGTCGCCGGCCGGGCGGCCCAACTCATGCAGATCCTCCGGGAATGGCGCGGGGGCCTTCACCTGGTCGCCACCACGGCGGTCGGCCTGTCACCGCTTGAAGCCATCCTCACCAACGAGGGAGCGGGCCAGGCCAAGTTCTTCGGCTGGTCCGAGCCCTTCCCCAGGTGCGAGGCGATCAAGATCAGGCACGATGAGGCCGAAGAGATGACGGACCAGCTGTCCGCAGCAGCGCTGAGCCGGGCCCTGAGTCCCGACAAGTTCCCTGAATTTGAAGCAGGCGTGTTGACCCTGCGTGCCGCCATCCCCTGACCCCCGGTCCAGGTCGCATCCCCCGTGGGGTCTCAGGTGGGCTTCGGCTACAGTGAAGGGCTGCTCAATGGGGAGATGGACGTCATCGATCCGGCGAACAACACGGCAGATGCCGTCACGGACCTGTGGTGCAGCTCGGAGTGCACGCCGCCCTGTCAAGGCGGAGGTCGCGGGTTCAAATCCCGTCAGGTCCGCCACCAGATCCGATCGGTCTCCACGACGGTCGTGCCTGGTTACCCGGTCGGGTAGCTCAGTTGGTAGAGCGCGCGCCTGAAAAGCGTGAGGTCCGCGGATCGATCCCGCGCCCGACCACCGGAGAGGACCAGTTCAAAGGCTATTTCGATTCATGGTTGGTTGTCACGCCGGAATCTCGTGCCCACAACGTGCTGCACACGGAACGAGAACGAGTTCCAATCCTGGAGTCGGGGACGGCCCAAGGTGGCGCATCCTCAGTCCTCCTGAAGAACGCGCGGTCACCAGGGGCGCTGGCCGTAAGCCGAGCGAGGACACGAAGCGAAGCGGCGTCCCGTAGCGACCCTTGACGCATCGAGTCATCGAAGAGAGCGGCTCCGTGTCTCTGACAACTGAGACCAGGGTATTTGCCACAGATGACCGGGCGCTTCGCTCCTTTCGTCCGTATTGGTTCCCTGTCCGGGCGATAGGCGGTCTCATGCGTCGGGAGATGCTCGCAGCGATTGCCAGGGCGTCATTGCAGCCTGCGGATGCCTGAACCGGGAATAGCGCAAATTGCCCGATGTCGATCGGGAACTGGTCGGACACGGCCGACTAAGCTTGCGATTAAATCCCCGGCTTATGCCGTAGCGGCCTGTTTGATCTTCAGTTCGCTGGCCTTCGCCGCCACCTGACGCATCTGGGCGATGAGACGGCGCATCCTGCGGTCGTTGGCGATCCACTCTTGGTAGAGCTTCGCTTCGGACGCGCTGAGCCGACGGGTGACCGTCTTGCCGTTCTCTTTGGCGGTCCACTGGTAGTAGGGGCCGTGACGCTGAGGGGGGTCGGCGTGGCACCGACAGCCCGGTGTCCCGCACACGGTGTAGCGGTGGGTGATGCTGCCCGATGAGATGAGGCCGATCTCGGCCAGCTGGGACGCCAACTCGCGGTAGCGCTGCTCGTAGTCCGCCAGTCTCTCTGCACGTGTTGCTCGGGCCACCTTGGCCTCCTCTCGGGTCCAGTATCCCAGCTTCGGGGCCAGACAGTAGACATACTGTCTGGTATGACCATACCGGCCACGGATCAGGGGAAACGCCACGAGATAGAGCGCTTTCGAAGGGAGCTCTACCGGACATTCTCCAGCTGGGGCGACGCCCTCTTCGAACTGGCCGATGCCGTCCTGTGCTCTCCGTCACCGGTGGCTTCGGTGCCCGCCCTCAGCCTCGAGCCGGTGTTCCGCCGATCCCACGGCAGCCTCTACAAAGCACTGGAGCGTGGCCGCATCGACGAAGATCGACTCCGCCGCCTGCTCGTTGAGCACCGGCCGGCGGGCTGGCCACTCGTCTTTGCCGTCGACGCGTCGACCTGGGACCGCTGCGACGCCGAGTGCAGTCCCGAGCGGGGCCACTACTACTCGGCCTCGAAACACTCGGCCGGGCAGCCGATCGTGGCGGGCTGGAACTATCAGTGGATCTGCCAGTTGAACTGGGCTCCCGACTCATGGACGGCTCCGCTCGATGTGCTGCGCATCACACCCTTCCTCGACCCGGTGAGCGCCACCGTCGAGCAGATCCGCCACCTGGTCGGACTCCTCCCCGACGACGAGGAGGTCCCGCTGTTCGTCTTCGATGCCGGCTATGACCCGATCGCCATCGGACATGACTTGGCCGACGTGCGCTGCGAAGTGCTCACCCGCATTCGCGACGATCGCGTCTTTTGTGGAGATCCTCCCCTTCGACCCAACCGACCGTCCGAGACCGGCGGGCGTCCCCCTCGTCATGGGAAGCGGTTCAAGTGTTCGGATCGGAGAACTTGGAGAAAGCCCGACGACAGCCTTGTCGCCACTGACCCCCGCTATGGCACCGTCAGGGTGCAGGCCTGGCACGGGCTGCACCCGCGGCTGGGGCGTCGTGCCCATTGGGCGGGCTTCGACGCGCCACCGATCGTCAAGGGCAGCGTGATCCGCGTCGACGTCGCGCACCTCCCAAAGCCGACCTCACGCTCGAAGAAGACGCTGTGGCTGTTCTGGTCGGGACCGGGCGAACCTGATCTCGACCGGTGTTGGCGCGCGTATCTGCGCCGCTTTGACATCGAGCACACCTTCCGGTTCATGAAGGGAACGCTCGGCTGGACCACGCCGTCATTGTGCAAGCCTGATCAGGCCGATCGCTGGAGTTGGCTGATCGCCGCCATTTACACCCAGCTCCGCATTGCTCGTGGTCTCGTTGATGACCTCCGCCTCCCATGGGAACGACCTCGAGATCCTGCACAGCTCACTCCCACGCGGGTGCGCAGAGGGTTTCGGCGACTTCGTGCAACTATCGGCACGCCGGCCAGTCCACCGAAATCGACGACACCGGGACCAGGACAGCCGAAAGGAACCCGAAAACCGCCCAGAAAACGCTATCCGGCGGTCAAACGGGCTGCGTGAGCAGCAGCCGGGGGTTTAATCGCAAGCTAAGAACTTCAGCGAATAGGGGCTGAAGCTAAGTGATCCGTCTCAGCGAATCTCCCTGGTTAAGTGCCTTGGACAAACTCAATGTCCTCCACGTTGGCAGAGGGGACTCTCACGTAGCTGACATCGACATGACCGAGCGAATCGAGGATAACGGTCTGGAAGTCGCCAAGTTCACGGTCGGCAGTGCAATTGGTGCCACCCGTGCAGACGGGACCGGTCTTGGCTGATGTCGGGTCGGCGGTCGTGAGCGACGACCAGGATGACCCTCTATCGGTGCTCTTCAGGGCCGACGCGAACCATTCCGCGTTGGAGGGTGCCGCGTCGGGTGTGGCCGAGACAGACGGTGTGTTGTATAGGGACACGGCCACCGTGCTCGCGTTGGCCGTGATCCACGGGTACACGGAAGTCCCTGAAGACACGATGGTTGTGGGAGCAGACCAGGTGCTGCCCCAGTCGGACGAGGTGCTGAACGCGATGACGCTGGCGGAGCCAGTCTCGTTCAACCACGCGGCGTAAAGGTGGCTGCCGCCGCCGTTTGCCACCACGGGAAACGCCGAGTTGGTGGTGCTGCTGCTGGCCGTCTGGATCGAAGTGTTGGTCCAGCTGGTCCCGCCGTTTGATGAGTGGGCGAAGTTGATCCCGCCGGTTGAGGTGGAATAGATCACTCCGACCTTGTCGGAGGTGCCGAGGAGGGCGCCGCCACCTTGGGCGATGACATTGCCGGGGGGGCACACGCATCCGGTCTGGTCCGCGGTCGTCGCTGCCACTACGCCGGGTCCGTAAGCCAGACCGTTGTCGGTGGACTTGGCGACGACGATACCTGCAGGGAGAGCGTGGGTCGCCTCGTAGTCGATTCCACCTCCGGCCGCCGCGATCCACGGTCGGTCCTGAATGAGTTGACCACCGATCGGCTGGGCCGTCCAGGTTCGGGCGTCGTCGGACGAGACCGACGCCGTGGCGCTACCGAGCCACAGGTCGATCATGGAGAGCGTTCCGGTGGAGGGGTCCACGGCGATCTGTGCGTCACCTCCCCCAGGGTTGTTGCTTCTCGCCCCGGGGGAAGTGAGGGCCCATGAAAGGCCCGCTGCGTTCGAGCGGAATACCAGACTCGGCGACGTGCCGTTCGACAGGAGGCCGTCCGGTGCGTTTATGAAGAGGTTGCCGTCAGGTGATTGGACGATGCCGGGCTCGCTCCCGCCGGTACCGACCTTGACCGGTCCCGCGAAGCTCAGCGTGAGCACCGCTGCCGCAGACGACATCGTAACGAAGGGGATCACACTCCCCGCTGCCACAGCAGTTGAACCGGCGACCAGGCTGGCTATCAGCGCCCGCTTTCTTGCGAGGTACACCATGGAAGTCCTCCCAGCTCGTGGTCGCGTTCCTAGCCGGGAGAACAGATTCCGATCCCTACCCCGCACCGCGTCCGCCAAATGACTTCCTAATTGTCTACCCAGAACGGGAGGATCGGTCAACTTCGTCCCGAATGGTCACCGAAGTTCCGTGGCCCTAGTGGCAATGGAACGGCCGGCTCAACCCGCATGTGACGTGGGTTGACCACGGTCACGTGGTCCGAGCCTCCATCAAACCCAGTGGGGGACAATACCGATTTCTCCGCCGCGGAAGAATTCGATCGCCAGCGACGTGCAACTTCGGCACTGAGACCCAGGTAGCGCCGGAGCCTGGGCTATTCGGGTTCGCCCCGCACATGCAGCAGGCACCACTGCGCATACTCCCGGTCGAGAGGTGCCGCTTCAAGCATGGCCTCAATGTCGCCCCAGAAGACAACCTCGGAAGCCATCGAACACGGGGCACCGATAGGGCAACTTGGCCATCACCAGACCGAGTAGTGCGAGGTCACCTGATTCACGCCAGTCCCGACCGCCCGAAGCGGCTGCGCACGGGATTTGAGAACTCCGGCTGATCGAACTGCCCATCGGGACCGACGGTCAACCACGAGGAGAGCGCCGAGTGCCAAAACGGGTGGTACAGCACGATGCCGTTCCTGTTGAGGATTCCCCCAGATAGCTCAACGATGATCGGCTCATCACCAGGATGTCAGCAGTGGCCAGCCCACGCAGGCAATCGACCGCCCTGCCATTGATGCAATGCACGAGATTGGGGAGAACGCTGAAGTCGTCCATGCGATTCATTTCCGGATGGACGACGACGGGGGCACTGATCCGGTGGGAGATTCCATGATGCTCGGGCTGAACGACGAATTCCTCGTAGGGAACCTCGGTGTAGAGCTCCAATTGGAAGTCAACCTTGAGCACACTGAGGGTACTTGCCACGTTCTGCGCGACCTGTATGTAGTACGCATTGGGCAGCATCCGGTCCGAATCCACCACGAGGAGGTCTCCACGCCGCACATGGATGGCAACCCGCAGCGCGTGACCTTCCCGCGCTGTCAGCGTGAAGGGGGATAACCCCTTGCACACCTCGTAGCAGTCGGGGAAACGATCGGCGATGCCGTAGGGAAGAACAAGCTGCACGAGGTACGGCCTTCCGCCCTGCGCATTCTGGTCGAATTTGGCGACAAGCCGATTGACCGTATCGATTGAGATATCCTGCAGATTCAATTCGTAAAACTCGTCCGATGGCATGAGGTCAGACCTGAACTGAAACAGATCATTGAACTCACTGTGGAATTGAGGGTCGATGAAGTTCTTCTTCAACGCAGTCAATCCTTGGTAGTCGACACGACTGAGTGGCGAGTGAAGATAAATTACACCGAGAAGTCGCGCTATCGCATAAGTCCCATAGTTTCTCTGCAGCTGCGCACCGACTCCATCGTGCATCACGCCGCTGTCGTACGTCAGTACGAGTTTCTTCTCCAGGTCCGGCAAAGCCACTGGGTACAATTCGGTGGCATTCTCGGACACCCCAACATCACTCTTTCCTCTGGTGTCATTCGCTGGGCAGGTATCCCGCGAACATCCTGCTGCTTCACCGGTGAAACCCGGTATGGTTCGCCGGTGAGGCGCGACCTCGCCAAGTTATCGGGCTTGGATACAGGGGTCCAAGCCTTGGCCTCGTCCTAGCCTTGAAGGCTTCTTGAGCCGCCATGAGCACTTGACCCTGATGACACGGAGCGATTGGCATGCGGAGGCAGGTCCGGCAGGAAGATGAGGCGAGGACGGTTCGTTGGGCACCTTCCCATCACCGCTTGATCAGCTTCAGCCTCGTTTCGATCCTCGCCATCGCCGGCTGCGCGCTCGCAGGTTGCACCCGCACCTCCAATGCGACTCTTCCGAGCATTGCCTCGCCGATCCATTATCCAGCGAATACCACCGGGTCGGCAGCCCTCGGGGGGCCGATCCGCTCGCCGGGCGGACCCTACCTCTACGACCAGGAGGGTCGGGTGGTCTTCTTCCATGGAGTGAACGCTGTGTACAAGCTCCCTCCCTACGAGCTCTACCCAGCTCCCGGCAAGCGCTGGGACTTCACCGCCGCTGATGCATCGCTCATGGCCAGCCTCGGATTCAACGTCGTCCGGCTGGGAATCACGTGGAAGGGTCTGGAGCCGGGAACCGCCCAGGCGAATGACCCCGCCATCTGCACGCCAGGCACTCCCCGCGACCCCGGGCAATTCAATCAGGCGGTGCTCGACCGCTACCTGGGCAACGTCAGCCGCACTGTGGAGCTGCTGGCCCGGTTTCACATCTACACCCTCCTTGACATGCACCAGGACGTCTACAACGAGGCTTTCGACGGAGAGGGAGCCCCGAACTGGGCCGTCTGCACAAATGGGGTACCCAGCAAGGATCCACCTGGCAGGTGGTCACGGAACTACGCGACCACGGCGGCCGGCATCGCCTACCGTCATTTCTGGAAGAACGACGTCGTCGGTGATCTCCAAGGCGAGTACGATCGCGTGTGGACCGCTGTCGCCACCTACTTCCGGTCCAACTCATGGGTGCTCGGTTACGACCCCTTCAACGAGCCCTTCTCGACTTCGCTGGTGGACATCAGGGACGAAGTCTTCGACGGCCAGTTGCAGTGCTTCTACACGGGCACCGCCTTCATCGGCTCACCGAATCACGGCGCACCCGCCATCAGCTGCCCGCCTTCGGATCCCGCTTCGGGTCTCATCCCGCGCATCCTCAGCGCCGATTCCAACCACCTGATCTTCTACGAGCCGGACATCTATGCCCGCCACGGGGCAGCCAACTTCGTGGGACCTATGAACTTTCGGAATCTCGTGTTCAACGTGCACATCTATTGCAGTTATCGAAGCGGCAAGACAGGCAACCCGACCGACATCGCAGCGTGCGTCTCCCAAGAAGTGCGGGCGCTCAAGACCCGTTCGGAGGACCGGAGCGAGCTCGCCACGCCAGCCCAAACCGGGGGATCGGCATGGTTCGTGAGTGAATTCGGAGCCACCTCAAATCCTCAGCTGCTCAATGAGATCACCAAGCAGGAGGACCTGTTCCTCGTCAGTTGGACCTATTGGTCGTGGAAGTACTACGACGACCCCACCGGCAGCGCGGACGAGGCGCTGGTGACCTACCAGGGAAAGCTCCGGTCCACGGCCTTGGCCCTGGCTCGCACGTACCCGGAGGCGGTCGCCGGAAAGCCGACCTCGCTGTTGTTCGATCCGACCAACGGCGCATTTCATCTTGTCTATACACCCGACCACGCAATCCACGCACCGACCGTGGTCTTCGTCCCGACCCAGATCCACTACCCGGACGGGTACTGCGCCCGGGTCACCGGTGGGACCGTGGTCTCCCGTCCCGGCAGCGAATTCCTCGAAGTGAAGAACGCAGCCTCCGGAGGCCCGGTCAGCGTCACGGTTATCCCGGGACGCTGCAACGCGGGAGGATAGGGGGTGGTGCCGCATCGACCGGGTGCCGTGCGCCTTCTGGTTCCGCCAAGCAGATGCCCGGAACCTTCGTTGATTCGTGCGTAGGGGGAGACGGTAGATTCTCCGTGGATGAACCAGGCTGCCGACGCCAGCAATAACGCCATTCATGTGAAAGGCCTGGTCCGGTACTTCGGTGGGTCGTGTGCGGTCGACCATGTGGACCTCCGGATCCCCCATGGTGAGATCTATGGCTTCCTCGGACCCAACGGCGCGGGAAAGTCGACCACCGTCCTCATGCTGTGCACCCTGCTGGCCCCATCGGACGGCCGTGCGGTCGTGGCCGGCTACGACGTGGCGACCCACCCCGGCCAGGTGCGCCTCCACATCGGGGTCGCCCTGCAGGAAGCCGCGCTCGACCCGAACCAGACGGGGATCGAGCTCCTCCGGCTCCAAGGACTCCTTTACGGCCTCTCCAAGCGGGCCGTGCGGCAACGGATCAGTGAGTTGGCGGACCTCATCGATCTGGGTGATGCCCTCGGTCGGCGGATCGGCACCTATTCGGGCGGCATGAAGCGCCGACTCGACCTGGCGGCTGCACTGGTTCACAACCCTGACATCCTCTTCCTCGATGAACCGACCACCGGTCTCGACCCGGTGAGCCGGGTCAGTGTCTGGGCCGAGGTGAGGCGTCTCAATCAGGAACTCGGTATGACCATCTTCCTGACCACCCAGTACCTCGAAGAGGCCGATGAGCTGGCTCACCGCGTCGGCATCATCGACCGCGGTCGGATTGTGGCCGAGGGAACTCCAGATGATCTGAAGCGCTCCATCGGTACCGATGTGATCATCGCCCGGGTCGACGGTGAGGCATCAAGCGTCCTGGAGCTTGTTGAAGGCGTCCCGGGGCTTCTCAGCGTGGAGGCCCACGGTAACGAGCTGGTCATCGCCACCGAGAACGGACCCGCCGCCATCAGCCCGCTCGCCGTGGCCCTGGCGGGCGGAGCGGTTCATGTGCGTGATCTCACCCTGCGGACCCCGACGCTCGATGACGTGTTCCTTGAGCTGACGGGCACCCACATTGAGCAGAGCGATCCTGAGGAGGTTCCGGCATGACTGCCGTCACCGGGGATGCGGTCGCACGGCTCCCTGCCGAAGTGATCCGAGCCCGACCGGCCGGCTTCCTGCACGACCTGTCTGCCATTGCCGGGCGGGCCCTGCGCGCCGTCCCGCGCGACCTCGAAGTCGTGATGCCACCCGTGTTCATTTCGCTGTTCTTCTTCATCGTCAACATCGCCACCCTGAAGAAGGTGGTCGACCACATCCCCGGATTGAATTACACGGCGTTCCAGATGGGCACGGCCATCCTGCTCGGCGTGACCGGTGTCTCGCGGGCGCCCGCTCTCGTCCTTGACATCCAGAACAGGTATTTCGACCGCTTGCTCCTCACCCCGGTGAGGAGGACCGCCATACTGATCGGGCACATGGCGGCAGACGTCGCTGTAGCCGCAGTCCTGACCGTTCCCATTCTGGTGCTCGGACTCATTCTCGGAGTGCACTTCCAGGACGGCCCGCTCGGCATTGTGGTGTTCATCCTCCTGGCAGCACTGTGGAGCCTGGCCTTTGCAGGATTCGGCTACGCCATCGCTCTCAAGACGGGTAATCCGGCCGCCGTGAACTCCACCTTTCTGCTCTTCTTCCCGTTCCTGTTCCTCACGTCTGCCTATGTGCCCCGCAGCCAACTCACGGGCTGGCTCAACATTGTGGCCGGCTTTAATCCGGTCACCTACCTTCTTGGTGGACTTCGTTCCATGGTGCTGCAGTCCGGGTGGCAGTGGGTGCAACTCGGCCAGGCCCTACTGGCCATCGGCCTGGTCGGAGTGCTCAGCATGTCGCTGTGTTTCGCCGCCCTGAGGGGACGGATCAGGAGCGGCGGAGCCTGAGCACGAACCCGGCCCCCGCCCGGATCTGAAAATGGCAACCTGCCGAGCTATCCGGGGTGAGAAGAGCCGGGCGAGGAGGTGCTCACCATCCGCGCCGTGAGTCCCCTCTCAGCGAGCCGGTCGACGGTCTCCCGGGCGGCCCGATCCAAGGCCTGGTCCTCCGCGCTGCCGGCAGTCAGCCGGTGGACGAGCCGAGGCGCTCCGCCCCTCACCTCGAAGACCTCGGAGCCCCGGTTGCAGCACAAGAAGAGGTGCCCGCGGCCCCGTGGCCTCGCTCCGAGTTGTCCGTCCACATTGCCGACATGGGTGCCGCTCACCACGAAGACGTGGACGCCCGCGGCGCAGAGAGCCTCTATGTAATGGCGTGCCAACGTGGCGTCGGCTCGGCGATCCGGCACCACGGTACCGTCCCAGTCGAAGATGAGAGCTTCGAAGGTCTCCTCTGGCACGCTTCCCGGAAGCTCCATTTAGAGCGCGCGCCATTAGGCGACGGCCATGGACTCCCATCTTTTGGCCCACTTGACCAGCTTGACGGTGATGATCAGGGCAACGGCCAGGGCGAATTGGGCCAGACGATGAGCGGTGAACCGGTCCGTATTTCTCCTCATCT
>DATLSH010000008.1:0-5450 GCA_035534235.1 Acidimicrobiales bacterium
CCAGGCTCGTGAGAAGGAACGCGGACGAACCGACCGGCAGAAGAGGCGCGGCCGACCGGCCAACACGGGATGAAGTCCGCTACCGCATCGACGCTTGGACCTATCCTCCTCCATCGGGTGTACAGTTGGCCGCTGCCGGCCGCCCCGGCACCCGCGGCAGGCGACCGGTGTCATGGACGTCCTGCTCGCCTCCAGCTAGACGGCAAAGACGCTGAGACTGTCCAAGGCCGCCTCGGCACTATCTGGAGCGCCCCGAGCTCATCGCCAGCGGGATAGTCGGTCGGCCCGCCGGTGCCCTTCGGCGAATCCGGACCCCAACCGACTCCAAGCACAACGGAAAAATCGAGAATTAAGAGCAGAGTGCGAGTTTAAATAATAAGCACCGTCCCTCCAAGCTTGAGGTCGCTAGTTCGAGTCTCGTCTCCCCACTCCGTTGCCCCTTCGAGGGGGTGGCTAGAGTCAGCCCGCCGACCGCCTCCGTGTCCTGCGACTGGCCGCGCGGGATCACGACCTGTGGGCCATCGCCGCCCGAGGGTGGAGGAGATGGGTGCCGGGGCGTCGTCACCGCGGAGCGACTGTGACCACGCCACCTCCGATGCGGTGCTCGACTCCCTCTGCATTGCCAATCGCCCCCTCTCGACGGCGAAACTCGTCCCGATGGCCGAGATCGCCGAGATCGCCGAGGCCAAATGACGCCGGACGATCCGCGTGCCTCTTGATGCGGTCGCGGTCATCCGGAGGGCCGCAAGCGAGGAGCCAGATACCGTTTGCTGCGGGAGTATCATGCCGGGCAGTGCCGTCGAGCCGGCAGTTGCGAAGGTGAAGGGGACGCGTTGGACGGGGAGCATCGGCCCTTAATGCGGGGAGCCGTCAGTGTGCTGTCGGCGCAAAGGGCGGAGGCCGCGAGGGTCACGCGCCAGCGCCGGTGAAGTGTGGGTGAAGAGGCGCGACCGCCTGCGGGCGCGGCAGGTCAGCGCGTCTTTCGATGAGCGAGTAGGGAGGAGCGGCCCATGCTGAGTGAGCAGGTCCAGCTGGAGATGCACCACCAGATGGTGCGCATCCGGCAGTTCGAGGAGACGCTGCAGCAGGTCTACATGGAGGGGAAGAGCCCGGCCTTCGACATCGCCGCAGGCCCGGTCCCGGGGGAGATGCACCTGGCGGCCGGCCAGGAGCCGGTGGCGGCTGGGGTCTGCCTCCACCTGCGGCCCAGCGACGCCGTGACCGCCACCCATCGCCCCCACCACATTGCCCTGGCTCACGGCATGGACATGCAAAAGATGACGGCCGAGATCTTCGGCAAGGACACCGGCCTCGGCCACGGCAAGGGCGGTCACATGCACCTGTTCGACCCTGCCACCCACTTCGGCTGCAGCGGCATCATCGCCGAGGGGATTCCGACCGCGGTGGGCCACGCCCTGGCCTTCAAGAAGCAGGGGCGCGACGATGTGGCCGTGTCCTTCTTCGGGGAGGGCGCGGCTAACCAGGGCGCCTTCCACGAGTCCCTCAACCTGGCCGCCCTGTGGAACCTTGGCGTGGTCTTCGTGTGCGAGGACAACGCCTGGGCCATCAGCGTGCCCAAGGAGAGGGCCACCGCCATCGCCAACAACAGCGACCGGGCCGCCGCCTACGGGATCCCCGGGGTGCTGATCCCGGATAATGACCCGGTCGCCGTCTACGAGGCCGCGGGCGAGGCCGTGGCCCGGGCTAGGGCGGGCCGCGGCCCCACGCTCATTGAGGTCAAGACCGACCGCCTCCTGGGGCACTTCGAGGGCGATGCCCAGGTCTACCGCACCAAGGACGAGATGGAGACCCTGACCCAGCGGGACGCTCTCAAGCTGTACGAGCGGCGCTTGATCGCGGCAGGGACCCTGACCGAGGACGGAGCGCGCCAGGTCTGGGTCGCGGCCCAGGCCGAGGTCGACGCGGCCATCGAGTACGCCCGACAGAGCCCCTACCCGGAACTCGAAGCGGCGCTCTTGAACGTGTTCGCTTAGGGGAAAGAAGTCATGGCAGTGGAAACCAAGCGTCGGCTACTGACCACCTCTAAGGCGGTCGCGGAAGGCATTGCCCAGGAGATGGAACGCGATCCTGCGGTCTTCGTGATGGGCGAGGACATCGGGGTCTATGGGGGCATCTTCGGGGCCACAGAGGGGCTGCTGGCGAAGTTCGGCCCCGAGCGGATCATGGACACCCCCATCTCGGAGACCGGCTTCATCGGCGCCGCCACGGGGGCCGCGCTCTCCGGCATGCGCCCGATCGTGGAGCTGATGTTCGTCGACTTCTTCGGCGTGTGCATGGACCAGATCTACAACCACATGGCCAAGATCCACTACGAGTCCGGCGGCAACGTGCGGGTCCCGGTGGTGGTCACGACGGCCATCGGCGGGGGCTACAGCGACGGGGCCCAGCACTCGCAGACGCTCTACGGGACCTTTGCCCACCTGCCCGGGATGAAGATCGTGGTGCCGTCCACGCCCTACGACGCCAAGGGGTTGATGATCGCCGCCATCCGGGACGACAACCCGGTCATCTACATGTTCCACAAGGGAGTGATGGGACTGGGCTGGATGACGCCCAACGCTCGGGCCACCGGGGAGGTGCCGGAGGAGCCCTACACGGTACCCATCGGCAAGGCGGACATCAAGCGGCCGGGCCGCGACCTCACCGTGGTCACGGTGTCCCTCATGGTGCACCGGGCCCTGGACGCGGCCGAGGAGCTGGCCGCGGAGGGCATCGAGGCCGAGGTCTTGGACCTGCGGTCGATCGTGCCCCTCGACCGGGAGGCGATCGTGGAGTCGGTACGCCGGACCCGGCGGTTGCTGGTGGTGGACGAGGACTACCGCAGCTTCGGCATGACCGGGGAGGTGATCACCACCGTCGTCGAGGGCGCCTTCGACTACCTCGACGCCCCGCCGGCGCGGCTGGCGCTACCGGACGTGCCGATCCCCTACACCCGGCCCCTGGAGCAGTACGTCCTGCCCAGCCGCGAGCGCATCGTGGCCGCGGCGCGCGAGCTGGTCGCCGGCCGGTAGACGGCGACCGGGGGTGGGGCCCGACCCCATCCCCCGCCCCGCTCTGTGGCTCTGTTGGAGGAAGCGATGCGCCGACCGGTCCTGATGCCGCGCCTGGCCGAGGAGGTCGACCAAGGCGTCGTGGTCACCTGGTTCGTGGAGCCCGGCGCGCCCATCCGGGAGGGGGAGCTGCTGGCCGAGCTTCAGGTGGAGAAGGTGAGCAGCGAGCTGCGGGCCCCGTGCGACGGCCGGGTGGTGGAGTTGCTGGTGGTCCCGGGCGGGGTGGTGACCCAGGGCGATCCCATCGCCATCATCGAGGAGGCTACCGGTGGGGCCGAGGCCCCGGATGCCGGCGACGGGACTTCGGCACCGGCAGAGCTGCCGGCCGCTGGTGGCGGCGGGGTGGCCGCGTCACCAGCGGCCCGGCGCCTGGCCCGGGAGTTGGGGGTGGATCTGGCGGGCGTGAGCGGGTCCGGGCCCGACGGCCGGATCGTGGAGGCCGATGTCCGGACTGCGGCGGCGGAGCCGTTCCCGGCCACGCCCATCTCGCCGATGCGGCGGGCCATTGCCGAGCGGCTGCAGACCTGGCTCGGCTCCACCGCCCAGGTCACGCTCACGGCGGAGGCGGATGTGACCGACCTGGTGGCCGAGCTGGGCCGCCGTGCCCGCGACGATCCACCCCAGGGCTCCTTGGTGGCAGCGGCGGTGCGGGCGGTAGCGCTCGCCCTGCGCGACCATCCCCGGGTCGGCGCGCGCTGGACCGAAGCTGGGCTGCGGGAGCCGGACCGTCGCGACATCGGGATCGCGGTGGCCCTGGCCGACGGTCTGGTCACCCCGGTGGTGCGCGACGCCGACGTTAAGGACCTGCCCACGCTAGGGCGGGAGATCGACGAGGCGGCGGAGCGGGCGCGGGCCGGGGCGCTGACGCCCGCCGAGGTCGAGGGCGGGGTCCTCAGCGTCACCAACCTGGGCGCCTACCGGATCGACGGCTTCACCCCGCTCCTGAACCCGCCCCAGTCGGCCATCCTCGGTCTGGGCCGGGCCCGCTGGCGGCCGGCGGTGCGGGACGGTGCCGTCGTCCCCCGCCAGTTGATGGTCCTCAGCCTCACCTTCGACCACCGGGTCGTCGACGGCGCACCGGCGGCCAGCTTCCTCACCGACGTGGTCGAGCGGCTGGAGTCCCCGGCTGCCCTCGTGGCCTGAGGTGCCGGAGCTGCGCATGCGGGTGATCGTGGTCGGCGGCGGAGCGATCGGCTGCGCCACCGCCCTGGCCCTGGCCCGGCGCGGCGTGGCGGTGGAGCTGCTGGAGCGGGACCGGGTCGGGGACGGGGCCTCTGGGGCGGCGGCGGGCATGCTGGCGCCGCTCTCCGAGAGCCAGACCCCGGGTCCTTTCGTGCCCATCGGCCTCTCGGCGCTGCGGGAGTTCTCCCCGTGGGTCGACACCGTGGAGGCGCTGGCCGGGATGCGATTGGACCTGGTCCACAGCGGGGTGCTCATGCTGGCCGCCACCGGGGACGAGGTGGCGCTCCGGGACCGGCTCGACTGGCAGCGCCACCACGACCCCGGCGCCACCTACCTCGAGGGGCCGGCGCTGGCCCGGCTGGCACCTCACCTGGCCGCCGGCACGGCCGGCGGCCTCCACTACCCTAACGAGGTCCAGGTGGACGCCCGACGCTACACCTGGGCTCTGAAGCGGGCGGCCCAGGCAGCCGGAGCTCACATCCAGGAGGGCACCCCAGTCACGGCAATCCGCCAGGAGGCCGGGCAGGCGACCGGTGTGGTGACGGGCCGCGAGCGGCTGGACGCCGACGCGGTAGTGATCGCCAGTGGCAGCGACCCCGCGCTTCTGCGGCAGGTCGGCGCCGATCTGCCGCTGGTGCCGATCAAGGGAGAGATGGTGCGACTGCTGCTAGCTGGCCCGCTGGCCCGCTGGCCGGGCCCATCGTCTTCGCCCCCGGCGGGTACCTCGTGCCCAAGGCCGACGGCAGCCTCCTGGTGGGCGCCACTAAGCTCCCCGACCACTACGACCTGGGGGTCGCCGCGGGCGTGGTGGCGACCCTGCTGGAGTTCGCTCGGCGCGTGGTCCCAGAGTTGGCAGAGGCGCGGTTCGTCGAGGCCTGGGCCGGGCTGCGCCCGGGCCTGCCCGACCGGCTGCCGGCCATCGGCCCGGTGCCGCAGCTGAGCGGGCTCTGGGCGGCGCTCGGCCTTCACCGCAACGGGATCCTGCTGGCGGGGTGGACCGGGGAGCAGCTGGCTGCGGCGCTCGTGGACGGCCGGCCGCTGCCTGAGGCCGTCCTCCCGAGCCGCTACCTGAATCCGGCCGCTGGGTGACCGGGTTCGGAGCCCGGGCTCCGCGATCGGCCGCTGGGGGCCCGTGACACGGGCCGTCGGCGTGGTCGTCAACCCGCTGGCGGGCCGGGACATCCGGCGTCTTGTCGG
>DATLSH010000009.1:0-16455 GCA_035534235.1 Acidimicrobiales bacterium
AGGCCGTACTTCTTCGACTCCTTCTCGCGGGCGTCGCGGGTGAGGAGACCTGACCGCTTGAGCAGGGCGCGGTGCTCGGGATCCATTTCGCACAGGCTGCGCGCGATGCCCAGCCGCATGGCCCCGGCCTGGCCCGATATCCCGCCCCCGTCAATGGTGGCCTCAATGTCGTAGGACTCCGCGGTGTCGGTGATCCGCAGCGGCTCGGTCAGGAGCATGCGGTGGGTGGCCGAGGTGAAGTAGGCGTCAATGGGCTGCTTGTTCACCGTGATGGCTCCCTGGCCGGGCCGGAAGCGGACACGAGCTACCGCCTGCTTGCGGCGTCCGGTGGTCTGACTGAGTGGTGCGGGCATTAGTTCCTTCGCTCTGTTCAGCTGGCCCGGCGGGCCTCGGGCAGGTCCAGCGGCACGGGCTGCTGGGCGGCATGGGGGTGATCGGGTCCGGCGTAGACGTTGAGCTTGCCCAGCATCTGGCGCCCCAGCGTGTTCTTGGGCAGCATGCCGCGGATGGAGCGCCGGATCAGCTCGTCGGGCGCTCGGTCCAGAAGCTCGGTGTAGCTGGTCGAAGAAAGGCCACCGGGGTAGCCGCTGTGGCGGTAGGCCAACTTGGTGTCGCCCTTGCCGGCCGTGAGCACGATCTTCTCCGCGTTGACCACAATGACGTGGTCACCGGTGTCGACGTGGGGGGCGAAGTAGGGGCGGTGCTTCCCCCGCAGGATGTGGGCCACCTGGGAAGCCAGGCGGCCGAGGACGAGGCCGTCGGCGTCAACGACGTACCAGGCTCGCTGGATCTCGGGGACCTTGGGGGAAAATGTGCGCACAAGAACGATCTTTCGAAGCTGGGCGGCCGCAGAGTTTGCCTCTGGGGGCGGACTCAGGCCCCCGGAGATCCCGTGGGCCGACGCACCAGGATAGGGCGCCCGGGCGTGGTGGGCAAGCCGCCCGGGTCAGCCGTCCCCGGGGTCGTAGCTGACCCTGACCAGGCAAAGGCCGTGCGCCGGCGCCGGATCGGCGGCCTGGTGCCTGGAAGTGGCCCGCAGGCGCTCCATCAGGGTGGCGGCGTTGCCCTTCCCACGGCCGACCTCGGCCAGGCTCCCGACGAGGGAGCGCACCATCTGGTGGCAGAACGAGTTGGCGACGATCTCGAAGCGCAGCAGGCGTCCCGCGCCGATGTCGCCCACCTCGGGCCCCCCTTCGACGCTCCAGCGTGCCCTGGTCACGTGGCGTACGACCGGCTCAGTGGGCGGACTGCCCGGCTTGCGCCGGCAGAAGGACCGGAAGTCGTGCGTGCCGAGCAGCACGTCGGCGGCGCTGCCCATGGCCCGGGTGTCGAGGGGGTCACGGACGTGCCACGCCACGCGGGCGAGAAGCGGGTCGGGCGCCGGTGCGTTCCAGATCAGGTAGCGGTAGGTCCGGGCCGTGGCCGAGCGTCGGGCATCGAAGTCATCGGGCACCGCGGTGGCACCGACGACGACCACCGCCGGGGCCAACTGGCGGTTGAGGGCCCGGGCCAATCCCGGCCCGTCAAAGGGGACGGGTGGCAGATCGACATGCACCACCTGGCCACGCGCGTGCACGCCGGCATCGGTGCGGCCGGCGCAGGTCAGCGAGGGAGGCTCCGCCAGGCGCGCCGTGCGTCCCAATGCCTCGCTCAGGGCACCGGAAACCGTGGGGACCTCGGGTTGGGGTGCGAACCCCCGGAAGGCCGCGCCGTCGTAGGCGACCAGGAGCCTCCAGCGCTGCCAGGCAGCACCGGTGGGATCCGCCACCTTCAGACGAACTCAATCCGGGCCATCGGCGCGTTGTCGCCCGGGCGGGGGCCCAATTTCAGGATGCGGGTGTAACCACCGGGGCGCTCGGCGTAGCGAGGCCCGATCTCCTCAAAGAGCTTGTGGGCCATGTCCTTGTCCCGGATGAGGGCCACCACCCGCCGGTGCTGGTGGACGCCGCCCTTGCGAGCCGCCGTCACGCACTTCTCAGCCACCGGGCGCAGGGCCTTGGCCTTGGCCTCGGTCGTCACGATTGACTCGGCGGCGATGAGCGAGGCCACCAGGTTGCCGAGCATGGCCTTCTGGTGCGACGCCGTGCCACCCATGCGGCGCCCGCGCTTGGGAGTTCCCTGCATGGCCGGTCAGTCCCTGGTGCGGAGCGAGAGCCCGCGCTCGTCCAGGCGCTGGACGACCTCGTCCGCCGACTTCTGACCGAAGTTGGTGATGGCCAGCAGGTCTTCCATGGTGCGCTCGACCAGCTCACCGATGGTGTTGATCTGCGCCCGCTTCAAGCAGTTGCGGGGGCGCTCGGAGAGGTCAAGCTCCTCAATGCGCAGGTCGAGGTCGGGCGAGCCAGTCGTGGTGGAGCCCGTGTCGCCCAGTTCCAACCCCTGGGGCGCGTCCTCAAGCTCGGCCACCAGGGCCACCAGGTTGCGCAAGGTGTCGCCGGCCGAGGCCAACGCCTCGCGGGGGGTGATGGTGCCGTCGGTCTCGATGTCGAGCACAAGGCGGTCGAAGTTGGTCGACTGCTCCACCCGGACCGGCTCAATGTCGAACGTCACCCGGTGCACCGGGGAGAATATGGAATCGATCGGAATGACTCCGATGGTCGATGATCGCTTGTTCTTGTCGGCCGAGACGTAGCCACGTCCACGCTGCACCGTGACATCCACGGCCAGGCGGCCCTTGGCGTTGATGGAGGCGATGTGCAGATTGGGGTTGAGGATTTCGACATCCGACGTCGCATGCAGATCGGCGGCCGTGGCGTCAGCCGGGCCCCGCACGTCCAGGCGGAGGGTGACCGGCTCATCGGTGGCCACCCTGACCAGCAGATCCTTGAGGTTGAGGATGATGTCGGTCACATCTTCCTTCACGCCTGGCAGCGTCGTGAACTCGTGCAGCGCCTCGTCGAAGCGCAACTGGGTCACCGCCCCACCCGGGATGGACGAAAGGAGCGTCCGGCGCAGCGAGTTCCCGAGCGTGGTGCCGAAGCCGGGGTCGAGCGGGCCGATGGCAAAGCGCTGCCGGTTGTCCTGCTCCTCGTCGACTGCTTCCACTGTCGGTCGTTGAATGATCAGCATGGTGGTGGCTCCTGTTGCTCAGAGAGATGGGCGGTGGTCGGAACGGCCCTGCGGCCGGGGCCTACTTGGAGTACAACTCGACGATCAGCTGCTCCTGCACGGGCTCGTCGATGTGCTCGCGCAGCGGTGGGTTCAGGACGGCCACGCTGAAGCCGGCGTCCCCGGTTTCCAGCCACGCCGGGGTTTGGCGTTCCAGGGTGTCCATGTTGCGGCGGACCGAGAAGTTCGCCCGGGTGGCCTCCTTGAGCACCACCTTGTCGCCCTTGCGCACCCGGTAGCTCGGGATGGTGACGCGGGACCCGTTGACCAGCACGTGGCCATGGCGCACGAACTGGCGGGCCTGGCGGCGGCTGGCGCCCCATCCGGCTCGGAAGACCACGTTGTCGAGGCGCAATTCCAGGTTGCGCAACAGGTTCTCGCCGGTGATCCCGGGCTGGCGGCTCGACTCCTCGTAAAGGTTGCGGAATTGCTTCTCCAACAGACCGTAAATCCGGCGCGCCTTCTGCTTCTCGCGCAACTGGGTCAGGTACTCGGAGCCCTGGCGCATGCGGTCGCGCCCGTGCTCACCGGGCGGGTAGGCGCGACTGTGACGATCGGTCACCGCCTCGGAGACGGGGCACTTGAGCGAATAGCAGCGCTCGCCTTTCAAGAACAGCTTCGTCCGTTCACGCCGGCAGAGTCGGCACACGGGTCCGGTGTATCGGGCCATTTCAGTTCCTCTTAGACCCGGCGCCGCTTCTTGGGGCGGCAACCGTTGTGGGGGATGGGAGTGACGTCCTTGATACCGACCACCTCAATGCCGACGGCAGCCAGCGAGCGGATGGCGGTCTCACGACCCGAACCGGGTCCGCGGACGAGGACATCGACCTTGCGCACGCCGTGCTCCATGGCTCGCTTGGCGCATGCCTCGGCGGCCAGCTGGGCCGCGAAGGGGGTCGACTTGCGGGAGCCCTTGAATCCGACATTGCCGGCCGACGCCCAGGCAAGCACGTTGCCCTCGGGGTCGGCAATGGAGACGATCGTGTTGTTGAACGAGCTCTTTATGTGGGCCACGCCGTAGCTGATGTTCTTGCGCTCCTTTCGGCGAGGGCGTCGGGCCTGCTTGGTGGGCTTTGCCATCTACTTCTTCACCTTCTTCTTCCCGGCCACGGTCTTCTTCGGGCCCTTGCGCGTCCGGGCGTTGGTGTGCGTGCGCTGTCCGTGGACCGGCAGCCCCTTGCGGTGCCGCACACCCTGGTAGCAGTTGATCTCCATCTTGCGTTTGATGTCCTGGGACACATCGCGGCGCAGGTCACCCTCGACCCGGAAGTTGGCATCGATGTAGGTGCGCAGGCGGGCCACCTCCTCGTCGGTGAGATCACGGACGCGCGTGGAGGCATTGACATCGACCGCCTGGCAGATCTGCAGGGACGTGGTGTTCCCGATGCCATAGATGTAAGTGAGGGATATCTCAAGGCGCTTCTCGCGCGGGATGTCCACTCCCGAAATTCGAGCCATATGCGATCCTCTCCTCAGCCCTGCCGCTGCTTGTGGCGCGGGTTGTCACAGATCACCCGGACGACCCCGTGCCGCCGGATGACCTTGCACTTCTCACAGATCGGCTTCACGCTGGGCCGAACCTTCACGTCGCGTCCTCGTCCTCTGCTACTTGTACCGATAGGTGATACGACCCCGGTTGAGGTCGTACGGAGTGATCTCCACCTGCACCTTGTCCACCGGAAGGATGCGGATGCGGTGCATACGCATCTTCCCCGAGCTGTGCGCCAACACTTTGTGCCCGTTTTCCAGTTCGACACGGAACATCGCGTTGGGCAGTGGCTCGACCACCGTGCCTTCGAGCACGATGGCGTCTTCCTTGGGCTTGGGCAGGTGACTCTCCTCAATTGTCCATTCTGGTGTTCCTCCGAGCGCACCGGCGGCGCGAGGCCGGAACGGTGCGGAATCGGATGTGACCGCCTGACGGCCCCCGAAGGGACCTGGCCCGGAGCCAGCGGAAGATTCTACCCCAACGAGCCGCAATTTCCAGCCGGAGCCTGGCCAGGCACCCTCTGGGGGTCGTCGGGGGCCGTGGTCAGGCCAGGGTGAAGACCTCCGGGCCGTCGGCGGTGACGGCGATCGTGTGCTCGAAATGGGCCGAAAGGCACCCATCGGCGGTGACCACGCTCCAGCCGTCGTCGAGGAGCTTGGTCTCGGCCGTGCCGGCGTTGACCATGGGCTCAATGGCGAAGACGTTGCCCTGCTTGAGCTTGGGACCCGGGTGCCCGGGCCAGTAGTTGGGCACCTGGGGCTGCTCGTGCATGGCCGTGCCGATGGCGTGGCCCACGTACTCGCGCACCACGCTGAACCCGGCGGCCTCGGCCACCTCCTGGACGGCCCGGCCCACCTCATGGAGGGCGTTGCCCTCCATGAGCTGGGCGATCCCCGCCCACAGGCTGCGCTCGGTGACGCTGAGGAGCTTCTGAGCCTCGGCCGAGATGGCGCCGATACCCATGGTGAAGGCGGCGTCACCGTGGTACCCCTCAATGATGGCTCCGCAGTCGACGGAGAGAATGTCCCCCTCCTCCAACCGGTACCCGCCCGGGATGCCGTGCACGATCATGGAGTTGGGCGAGGTGCAGATGACCGCGGGGAAGCCGTGGTAGCCCAGGAAATTCGAGGTGGCTCCCCGGCGCTCGAGCACATCCCGGGCCACGGCGTCCAATTCCAGGGTGGTCACCCCGGGAGCGGCGGCGGCCCGGGTGGCCTCGTGCATCTCAGCCACCACCTTGCCGGCCTTGCGCATCTTGTCGAGCTCGGCCCCGTGGCGCCTCACGACTCCGCCCTCTCGCGCCGGCGCCGGGAATCGATGGCGCCGACCACCCGGCGGGTCACGGCGTCGGGGGAGCCGGTCCCGTTGATGCCCACCATCAGGTCGCGCTCGGTGTACCAGGCGATGAGGGGAGCCGTCTCGGCCTCGTAGAGGTCGAGACGGCGTCCGATGGCCTCCTCGGTGTCGTCCTCGCGCTGGATCACCTCACCCCCGCAGACGTCGCAGGTCCAATTGGCCATGGGCGGGGCGGCGGTCGAGTAGTTCGATCCGCAGTCGACGCAGACCCGCCGGGAGGCCAGGCGCTTCATGACCAGGGCGGTCGGTACCTGCAGGTCGACCACCAGGTCCAGGCCGAACGGATAGAGGATCTTTTCCAGGGCCTCAGCCTGGCTTGTGGTACGCGGGCAGCCGTCGAGCACGAAGCCCCGCCCCATGGTGTCGCGCTCGGAGAGTCGGGCACCGACCATCTCCATGACCATGTCGTCGGGGATCAGCTCCCCCTGGTCCATCAACGTCTGGGCCCGCACGCCGATGGCCGACCGGGACTTGACCTCACCACGCAACATGTCGCCCGTGGAGACATGCGGCACGACATAGTGGTGCGAAAGGCGAACGCACTGCGTTCCCTTGCCGGCCCCCTGCTTGCCGAGGACTACGAGTCTGACCCCGGGTATCAAGGTCCCCTACTTGAGGAAGCCCTCGTAGTTGCGCATCATCAGCTGGCTGTCGATCTGGCGCATGGTCTCGAGCGCGACACCCGTCGAGATCAGCAGCGTCGTCCCGTAGAACGGGAACCGGTTGAGGTGCCACAGGGCCATGAGCAGCGATGGCACCACCGCCACCGAGCCCAGGAAGAGCGCCCCCACCACGGTGATGCGGCTGAGGATGTGCGCGAAGTACCGCTCGGTGGGAGGACCGGGCCGGATGCCCGGGACGAACCCACCCTGCTTGCGGATGAGGTCGGCCTGCTGGTGGGGGTCGAAGGCGACGTAGACGTAGAAGAAGGTGAACATGAAAATGAGCAGGAAGTACGCCCCTATGTAGAAGAAGCTAGTCGGCGTCAGGCTGTTCGACACGAAGCGCTGGAACCACGCCCACTGCACCACATTGGACAGGAGGACGGGGATGTAGAGCACCGAGCTGGCGAAGATGATCGGGATCACGCCGGACTGGTTCACCTTCAGGGGGATGTACGTGCTGCTCCCCCCGTACATCCGGCGCCCGACGACCCGGCGGGCGAACGTGACAGGGATCCGCCGTTGTCCCTGGTCGAAGAAGACGATCGTGACCAGGAGGATGATGGAGACGGCGATGATCGTCCCGAACTTGACCTTGCCGCCCTCCTCGTAAATGGCCTTGAACCCGGTGGGGATGGCGGCCACCACGTTGGCGAAAATCAGGATCGACATCCCCTGGCCGATGCCGCGTTGGGTGATCAGCTCGGCCAGCCACATGACGAAGGCGGTCCCGGCGGTCAGGCACATGACCATGAACAGCGCCAGGGGCCAGGTGAAACGAGGAATCAGGTCGACCGTCGTCCCCAGGAGGGCGGAGTCGTGACCGTGGAAGGCGTAGACGAGGCCCGAGGACTGCATGACCGCCAGGGAGACCGTGAGGTACCGCGTGGCCTGCGTGATCTTCTTCTGGCCCACGGCGCCCTGGTCGCGCCATTCCTCCAGCTTGGGGATGACCGTCGAGAGCAGCTGAATGATGATGGAGCTGGTGATGTAGGGCATGACGCCCAGGCCGAAGACGGCCAGGCGCACCAGCGCGCCGCCGCTGAACAGATTCAGGAAGCCGAGGACCCCGGCCGACGAGGCCGAGCTCTCCAGCCCCTGCAGCCGGCTCCAGTTCACCCCGGGCACGGGGACGTTGGCCCCGATCTGGTACAGGGCGATGACGGCCAGGGTGAAGACGACCTTGTTACGAAGGTCGGGAACCCTGAAGATGTTGGCGAGCCGGGAGAGCATGGCCGTTCGTCGTTCAGTCTGGTCCGGGTGCCGTCACTACCGGTTCATCAGGGCGTTGCCGGACGACGGCGGCCGCCCGTGCCCGAAGGGGGGCGGGATGCGCTCAATGCTGCCACCGGCCACCGTGATGGCCGCCTCAGCCGATGCCGAGAAGGCATGTGCCGAGACCCGGAGCGGGCGGTCGAGCGTGCCCTGGCCCAGGATCTTCACCAGTGCCTTGGGACGGCACAGCCCGGCATCGACCATCGACTGCAGGGTGACCTCGTCGCCCTCGATCTTGCTCAGCACACCCACGTTGACCGGCGTGTAGGCGACGCGGAACGGGTTCTTGAACCCCTTCAACTTGGGGATGCGCTGCATGAGGGGGAGTTGGCCCCCCTCGAATCCAACCGGCACCGTGTTACGGGCGTGCTGTCCCTTGGTCCCGCGGCCGGCCGTCTTGTGGCCTTTGCCACCGGTCCCGCGGCCGACTCTCTGCTTGGCTTTGGTGGCACCCTTGGGCGGTGCCAGATCGTGCAGCTTCATGCCGACACCTCTTCCACGCTGATCAGGTGGGGCACGCGGGCCAGCATGCCCCGGATTTCCGGGCGGTCCGGGAGGTCGTTGGACTGCCCGATGCCGCGCAGCCCCAGGGCCCGCAGGGTGCCGCGGTGCTTGGGCTTGCTCCCGATGGCCGAGCGGGTCTGGGTGACGACCAGGCGCGCTTCGCCGGGTTGGGCTGTCTTGAGGGGTCGTGCCGGCATGACTAGCGGGCCTCCCCCGCGAACAGATCGGTCTCGCGCTTGCGTTCCCGATAGGCCCGCAGCACGCCGCCAGGGGTCACCTCTTCGGGATGCTTGCCACGTAGCGCCGCCACTTCGTCGGGGCGCCGCAACGATTTGAGGCCGGCGATGGTGGCATGCGCCACATTGATCCCGTTGGAGGAGCCCAACGACTTGGCCAGGATGTCGCGGATGCCGGCCATCTCAAGAATGGCCCGGGCGGCGCCACCGGCAATGACGCCGGTACCGGGTGCCGCCGGCTTGAGCATGACGCGTCCCGCGCCGCTCTCGCCGATGACCGGGTGCACAATGGTGGTGCCGGCCAGCGGCACCTCAAAGAGGTTCTTGCGCGCTTCTTCGATCCCCTTCTGCACGGCCAGACCGGCTTCCTTGGCCTTGCCGTAGCCCAGGCCGACCTTGCCGTTCCCGTCACCGACCACCATGAGGGCGGCAAAGGAGAACCGCCGGCCACCCTTGACGACCTTGGCCACCCGGTTCACGCTGATGGTTCGCTCTTCGTACTGTGTGTCGACCATGCTCAGAACTCCAGTCCCTCGGCCCGTGCCGCATCAGCCAGGACGGCGACACGCCCGTGGTACACGAAGCCACCACGGTCAAAGACCACTTTGGTGATGCCGGCCGCCTTGGCCCTGCTGCCCAGCAAACGACCCACCGAGACGGCGCCCGTCACGTTACCGCCACCGCTCTTCCCCAAGGAGGCACGCAGTTCGGGCTCCACCGACGAGGCTGCGACCAAAGTGCGCCCCGTGCTGTCGTCAATGACCTGGGCCGTAATGTGGCGATTGGACCGGTGCACGGCCAAGCGCGGGCATTCGGGGGTGCCGGCCACCTTGGCCCGGACCCGGGCATGGCGCCGGAGGCGGAGGCGGGTCCGATCGTCTGTGCGTGCCATCACTTCGCTGCCTTCCCGGCCTTGCGGAGGACCCGCTCGCCGGCGTAGCGCACACCCTTGCCCTTGTAGGGCTCGGGCTTGCGGAGTTTGCGGATATCGGCGGCCACCTGGCCCACCTTCTCCTTGTCGATGCCCTTGACGATGATGCGGGTGGGCAGGGGAACCTCGAAGGCGATGCCCTCGGGGGCATCGACAAAGACGGGATGGGAGAAGCCCAGGGAGAGCTCGAGCGCACCGGGGCCCTTGGCGTTGGCGCGGTAGCCCACGCCCACGATTTCGAGCTCCTTGGAGAACCCTTCGGTCACCCCGGACACCATGTTGGCGACCAGTGAGCGCGACAGGCCGTGCAGGGCACGGTGCCGGCGCTCGTCGTCGGGCCTGCTCACCACCAGCTCGTCACCCTCCTGGGTGATGGAGATGCCGGCGGGCAGCCGGCGCTCCAGCGTGCCTTGGGGACCCTTGACGCTCACCAGGTCACCGCTGAGGGTGACCGTGACGCCGGAGGGCACCGGGATGGGCGAGCGTCCGATGCGCGACATCAGACTTCGCCCCGAGCCGCGCCGAGACGAATGGGACGGTTACCAGACATGGCAGAGCACCTCGCCACCCAAGTGCTTCCGGCGGGCTTCACGATCGGTGAGCAGACCCTGACTGGTCGAGACCACGGCCACCCCCATGCCCCCGAGCACGCGTGGAATCCCGTCGGCCCGGGCATAGATGCGCAGTCCGGGCTTGGAGATCCGCTTGATCCCGGCGATGGTGCGCGTCCGGTCACCCGAGTATTTCAAGGTGATCTCCAGAGTCGTGCCGGGCTTCTCCACGTTCGGCTCGACGCGGAAACCCGCAATGAAGCCCTCCCGCTCGAGGATGGTGGCCAGCGACTCCTTGAGCTTGGAACCAGGCATCTTCACCGTGTCGAACATGGCTGAGTTGGCATTGCGTATGCGTGTGAGCATGTCCGCGATGGGATCGGTCATCGTCATGGCGCGCCTACCAGCTTGCCTTCGTCACACCGGGGATCTCACCGGCGTGCACCATCACGCGCAAGCAGATGCGGCACAGCCCGAACTTGCGGTAGACGGCCTTGGGCCGGCCGCACCTCTGGCACCGGGTATAGCCCCTCACCTTGAACTTGGGTGTGCGCTGCTGCTTCTCAATCAGAGCTTTCTTCGCCATGGTGCCTATCGGGTCTCCTGTCGGAACGGGAAGCCAAACGCTGACAGGAGCGCCCGACCTTCCTCGTTGGTACGTGCGGTGGTGACGATCGTGATGTCCATGCCACGGGTGGCATCAATTTTGTCGTAGTCGATTTCCGGGAAGATCAGTTGTTCGGTAACGCCGAAGGTGTAATTGCCCTTACCGTCGAAGGAGCGTGGCGAAAGTCCCCGGAAGTCACGGATGCGGGGAATGGCCAGGCTGAGGAGGCGGTCGAAGAATTCCCAGGCCCGATCGCCCCGCAGGGTCACCTTCACGCCGATGGCTTGCCCCTCGCGCAGTTTGAACCCGGCGATGGACTGCTTGGCCCGGGTGACGATCGGCTTCTGGCCGGTGATGATCTCAAGGTCGCGCTGGGCCCCTTCAATGAGGGAGGCCTGCTGGGTGGCCCGGCCCACACCCATGTTGATCACGATCTTCTCGAATCGGGGCACCTCCATGACGTTGCCCAGGCCCAGTTCGTCGGCCAATTTTGCCCGCACTTCGTTCAGGTAACGGTCCTTCAACCGGGGACGCGCCGGCGCGGTCGGTGCGGTCACAGCGCCGCACCGCACTTGCGGCAGACCCGCGTCTTCTCGCCGTCACTCTCAATCTGCATGCCGACCCGGGTCGGCTGCTCGCAACTCTTGCAATACAGCGCGACCGTGGAGACGTGCACGGGCATGAACTTGTCGATGACGCCACCCTGCTGGGTGGCCCGGGTGGGCTTGGAATGGCGCTTGGCCACGTTGACCCCTTCCAGGATCACCTTGTCCCGGGTCGGAAAGGCACGCACGACCTCCGCCCTCTTGCCCTTATCCTTGCCCGACAGGACGATGACCTGATCTCCCTTGTGGATCCGCATCACAACACCTCCGGAGCCAGCGACACGATGCGCATGAACTTCTTGTCCCGCAGCTCCCGGCCCACCGGGCCGAAAATACGGGTGCCACGCGGCTGTTGCTGGTCGTTGATCAGCACCGCGGCGTTCTCGTCGAAGCGAATGTAGCTGCCATCGGGCCGGCGCCGTTCCTTCTTGGTACGCACCACCACGCACTTGACCACGTCGCCCTTCTTCACAGCGGCGCCCGGGATGGCGTCCTTGACCGTGGCCACGAAGACGTCGCCGATACTGGCGTAGCGCCGGCGCGAACCACCGAGGACCCGGATGCACAGCACCTCACGGGCTCCGGAATTGTCAGCCACCCGGAGGCGCGACTCCTGCTGAATCACCGTGCCCTCTCCACAATTTCGGTCAGGCGCCACCGCTTGAGCTTGGACAGCGGGCGTGTCTCCTGAACGCGGACCCGGTCCCCCACCTTCGCCGTGTCGTCGGCGTCATGCACGTACAGCTTCTTGGTGCGCTGGACCGTCTTGCCGTAGCGGGGGTGGCGCACCCGCTCGACCACGGCCACCACCACGGTCGACTGCATGGCGTCAGACACCACAACGCCTTCGCGTACCTTGCGGCGATTGGGTCGCGCGCCATCGTCGAGTGCAGGCGCCGGCGCGGCAACCGGGGCCGGACCGGCAGCCTCGGGTGTGGACGGAGCTTCGGTCACCTCGTCGGACTGCGTGGCGGCCGTCAACTCTTCTGACTCTACGGTTTGGGTTTCTTCGGTTTCGCCTGGCATCAGGCCTCTTCCTCTTCTCCGTCTTCGTGCATGTGGTCGTGGGCGCCTTCCCCGGATTCCTCGGCTTCGGCGGCTGCCGCACGGGCGGCCGCCTTTTCCACCATGGCGGCATCCTCGGCCGCCAGCTTGGCCAGGGCGCGATCGTGCTCGGCTGCTGTAGGTTCGCTGTACGTCCCTTCGGCTTCGAGGATCTCCCGGGCACGCAGCACGGTCAGGATGCGAGCGACATCGTGGCGCACCTGCCCGACCCGGGCCGGGTTGTCCAACTGGCCGGTGGCCAGCTGGAAGCGCAGGTTGAACAACTCGCGCCGGGAGTCGCCCAGACGGGCCGCCAGTTCGTCGCCGTCCAGCAGCGCGAGGTCGTTGGCGCTGGCCATCAGATCGCCACCTCAGCGTGACCATGGGTCCCGGGCCGTACCACGAAGCGGGCCTTGAAGGGCAGCTTCTGAATGGCGCGCTCCAAGGCGGCGCGGGCCAGCACCTCGTCCACGCCGGCCAGCTCGAAAAGGATCCGACCGGGGTGCACGACGGCGACCCAGAGCTCGGGGTTGCCCTTGCCCGAGCCCATACGGGTCTCGGCCGGCTTCTGAGTCACCGGCTTGTCGGGGAATACCCTGATCCAGACCTTTCCACCGCGCTTGACGTGGCGGGTCATCGCGATACGGGCGGCCTCAATCTGGCGTGCGGTCAACCAGCCCGGCTCCATGGCCTGAATGCCGAAGTCGCCGAAGGACACCGAGGCGCCGCCCTTGGCCTGGCCATTGAGCCGTCCCCGCTGCGTCTTGCGGTGCTTGACCTTCTTGGGCATCAACATGTCAGTCCGACTCCTTGCGGAAGTGCGGTGCCTCATGGTGCTCGTGCCGGTTTTGGCGCTCCATCTCCTCGTCCTTGGCCAACTGGCGCTCCAGATCGTCGGGCTCGGCCGGCGCCGCCGGCAGCAGGTCCGCCACCACCTCGTCCGTGGCGTCCTCTTCGGGGGCGTTCTCGCTGATGACCGCGTCGACCACTTCCGGCGTGACGTCATCTCCGTCCAGCAACAGGTCATCCATCAACTCGTCGTCGGACAGCGCACCATTGGTGATCGCCCCCGAGTCCTCCCCTGGGGCACCGAAGTCAGCCTTGCGCCGTCCGCCACCAGCGGTGATGAGGCGCCGCGGGCCGCTCTGCCCGGAGGTCTCCCCGACCGCCATGGCCGCCTCGCGGGTGATTTTGTCCTCAATGGACACCTTGTAGGGAAGGATGTCGCCCTTGTAGATCCACACCTTGACGCCCACCCGGCCCGACGTGGTGCGCGCCTCGCGGAAGCCGTAGTCGATGTCTGCCCGGAGCGTGTGCAGCGGGACACGCCCCTCGCGGTACTGCTCCTTGCGGGACATTTCCGAGCCCCCAAGCCGTCCGGAGCACTGCACCTTGATCCCCTGGGCGCCGGCCTTCTGGACGGTTTGGATGGCCCGTTTCATGGCCCGCCGGAAGGCGACCCGGCGGACCAGTTGGTCGCAGATGCCCTGGGCGATCAATGCCGCATCCAATTCGGGCTGCTTGATCTCCTGGATGTTCAGCTGAATCCGGTTCGCCAGTCCGGTGATCTCCTCCAAATGCTTCTTGAGCCGGTCCGCTTCCGAACCGCGGCGGCCGATGACAATGCCGGGCCGGGCAGTGTGGATATCGACCCGAAGTCGGTCGCGGGTTCTCTCGACCTCTATGCGGCTCACCGCGGCGGCTTCAAGCTGCGTCATCAGGTAGTCGCGGATCTTCCAATCCTCGACCACGAACTCGCGGTAGTGCCGCTCCTCGAACCAGCGGGACTTCCAGTCGGTGGTGATACCGAGGCGGAAGCCATAGGGGTTGACCTTTTGGCCCATCTACTCGCCCTTCTCGTCGGCTTCGACCTGTGCCGATGCCGTGTCGTCTGTATCTGCGTCAGGATCTGCGACCGTCGTGGCGGCGCCGTCCCCGGTCTGGCCCTCGACCTCGTGCTCGACGGTCTCGGTGGCCTCGACCTCGTCGGTCCGGCCCGCCGCGTCATCGGACACGTCATCGTCAGCCTGCGCGGCCGCCACCTCGGCCTCGGCCACCGCCTGCGCGGCGCGACGGCGCGAGAGGCGCCCGGAAAGGTCGGCCCGACGGCGTGAGGCGTCGACCCGGCGTGAGCGGTTGGCGCTGACCGCCTCCATCCTGGCGCGCCGAAGCTCAAGCTTCTCGGCCGGCAGCCGGCTCACAATGATGGTGATGTGGCAGGTCCGCTTGCGGATCCGCGTGGCCCGACCGCGGGCCCTCGGACGCCAACGCTTGGCCGTCGTGCTTTCGTCGGCGTAGCAGGCCGATACGTAGAGCTCGTTGGGATTCTGGTGGTCATTGTGCGCGGCGTTGGCCACGGCGGAGGCCAGCACCTTGCCGATGACTTCGGCGGCCTCGCGCTCGGTCCCCGTCAGGATCTCGGCGGCGCGGTCGACGTCCTGGCCCCGTATGAGATCGAGTACCTGGCGGGCCTTGGAGGCTGACATCCCGCTGTGGCGCAGCATGGCGCGGGTGCCGGGCCGCTCGTTGGTCTTGGTGGCGGTCATTCAGCGACGCGCTCCCCGCTCCTGCCCGGCGTGGTACCGGAAGGTGCGTGTCGGGGCGAACTCGCCCAGCTTGTGACCCACCATCGACTCGGTCACGTAGACCGGGATATGGCGGCGCCCGTCGTGCACGGCGATGGTGTGCCCCACCATGTCGGGGATGATGGTGGACCGTCGTGACCAGGTCTTGATGACCTTCTTCTCCCCACTGGAGTTGAGCACGTCCACCTTCTTCAACAGGTGGTCGTCGACGAATGGGCCCTTCTTCAAGCTACGCGGCATGGATCACTAACCCTTCGCCTATCGCCGCGCGCCGCGGGTGCGGCGCCGACGGACGATCATCGAATCGGACTTCTTGTTGCGCGAACGGGTGCGGCCTTCGGCCTTGCCCCAGGGCGACACCGGATGGCGCCCTCCCGAGGACTTGCCCTCGCCCCCGCCGAGCGGGTGGTCAACCGGGTTCATGGCCACGCCGCGGGTCTGGGGGCGCTTGCCCTTCCAGCGGTTACGACCGGCCTTCCCGATCTTGATCAACTCGGCTTCGGCGTTGCCGACCACGCCCAGCGTGCCCCGGCAGTCGATGGAGACCCGCCGCATTTCGGTGGAGGGGAGCCGCAGGGTCGCGAAGGCGCCTTCCTTGGCGACCAGCTGAATACTCATGCCCGCACCGCGGGCCATCTTCCCGCCGCCGCCGGGCCGCAACTCGACATTGTGGATGGTCGAGCCGACCGGGATGTAGCGCAGCGGCAACGCGTTGCCCGGCCGGATGTCGGCCCCCTGGCCACTCTGGACCTTGTCATCCACCTTGAGGCCGGCCGGGGCCAGGATGTAGCGCTTCTCACCATCGGCGTAGTGCAAAAGCGCGATGCGGGCATTGCGATTGGGGTCGTACTCAATGGACGCCACGCGGGCCGGGACGCCGTCCTTCTCCCGGCGGAAGTCGATGATCCGGTACTGCTGCTTGTGCCCGCCACCGCGGTGACGAGCCGTCTTGCGGCCATGGTTGTTGCGCCCTCCCGAACCGGGGTTGGGGGCGAGGAGAGACTTCTCGGGACGATCGCGGGTGATCTCGGAGAAGTCCGAAACCGTCTGGAAGCGCCGGCCGGGGCTGGTGGGTTTGCGTGAGCGGAGTGCCATGGGTGCGTGCCTCGAATCAGCGATCGAACAGATCGATGGAGTCGTCGGGGTGGATGGTGACAATGGCGCGCTTGGTGTTGGGTCGGTGACCCTTGATGTTGGTGCGCCGGTTCCGGGTCGCCTTCCCCTTGCGGTTGAGGGTGTTGACGTTGGTGACGCGCACGCGGAACGCCTGCTCCACGGCATGGCGGACGTCTACTTTGGTGGCGCGCGGGTCGACGATGAAGACATAGACGCCTTTTTCCATGAGCCCGTAGCTCTTCTCGGAGACCACCGGCCTGATCAGCACCGACATGGCGTCACGCATCGGTGCCCACCTCCTCGGTCAGGGAGTCTTCCTCGGTCGCTGTCTCTTCCACGCTGACGGCCACTGCGGCGGGGGGGGACTCCGCCAAGGGGGACGATGC
>DATLSH010000010.1:0-14395 GCA_035534235.1 Acidimicrobiales bacterium
TTGCCGCCGCCATCGGTTACTACCGGGCCCTCTACGACTTCGAACTGTCGGTACCCGAATTGGCCGACGAGCAAGCGGCCTCACTCCTCCCGACCCCGAAGCCGACGCTCTACCTGCACGGCCGGGACGACGGCTGCATGCTGCTGAGCTCAATCGGATCCCCTCTCGACTTCATGGCCGAGGGTTCCGAAATGGAGATCGTCGAGGGAGCGGGGCACTTCCTCCACGTCGAGCGCCCGGACGTGGTCAACCGTCGCATTCTGGGCTTCCTCACCGCGTAGCCCATCACCGCAATTGCAGGGCGGTAGGCCGGCCCGGGGCCCATTCCGCGAAGCCCTCGGCCACCAGGTCCCCGGCGATCCGTTGGGCCCTCTGCGGGTCGTCAGGCCATCCGCAGGCTACGGCGAGCATCTCCGGGCTCACGGTGTCCCGCCGGAGGGTGTCGAGCAGGCGGCCCCTCCCCTGCCGATCGGAACCGGCAAAGCGGGGCTGGGCCCGCAATGGGGTGCCGGTCCGCCAGGGATCGGGCCCGGACAGCCCACCGGAGCGCCAGCGGCACTGGCGGCGCAGAGGGCACCGGGGGCAGTCAGGACGCGCTGCGGTGCAGACGGTGGCGCCCAGGTCGAACATGCTCTGGTTGAACTCCCAGGACCGTCCGGTGGGAACGAGCTGGTCGGCCAGCTTCTGCGCCCCCGCCAGGGTCAGGCCGCCGCCGTGGACGCAGCGCGACAGGACGCGCACGACATTGGTGTCGACGGGGGCCACGTCGAGCCCGAAGGCGAACGACCGGATGGCCCGTGCGGTGGCAGGGCCAACTCCGGGCACGGTGCGCAGGGCCCGCTCGTCTCGGGGTACCACCCCCCCGTGCTCTCCGGCGATGGCCGTGGCCGACCGGTGCAGGTTCAGCGCCCGGCGGTTGTAACCGAGGCCTGACCACAGGCGCACCACAGCGGCCGGACCGGCCCGGGCGCAATCGGTGGCGGAGGGGAATGCGGCGAGGAAGGGCCCGAAGTACGCCACGACCCGCTCCACCTGGGTCTGCTGCAACATGACCTCGCTGACCAACACCGCCCACGGGTCACGGGTGTGCCGCCAAGGGAGGTCGCGACGGTTCCCGGCGCCCCAACCGAGCAATTGGTGCCGGAAGCGCCGCACCCGATCGGCGGCGAGAGCCTCAGTCCCAGACGTGATCGGAGTACGGGCGGTGGCGCTCCGGCGCATGCGCCGTCTTCCACACCATGAGCTTGCGCCGGAAGTAGCAGACTTCGTCGCCGTGCTGGTTGAACGCCTTGGTCTCGACGGCGACGATGCCCCGGTCGTCCTTGGACGTCGAAGGTGTGGCGCTGAGCACGCGGGTCTCGGCATAGATGGTGTCCCCGTGAAAAGTCGGAGACCGGTGCAGCAGCGACTCCACCTCAAGATTGGCGATGCAAGAACCACTCACGTCGGGCACGCTCATGCCGAGAGCCAGTGAGTAGACGAGGTTGCCCACCACCACGTTCTTGCCCTGCACGGAATCGTGCTCGGCGAACCAGGAGTTGGTGTGCAGCGGATGGTGGTTCATGGTGATCATGCAGAACAGGTGGTCGTCGTACTCCGTGATGGTCTTGCCGGGCCAGTGCCGGTAGATGTCACCAGGGACGAAGTCCTCAAGGTAGCGGCCGAAGGGGCGGTCGAAGATCGTCATTCCACGGCCTCCGGACGCGGCCGCGTCGTGAAGCCCAGGGAGGCTCCGGGAAGTGACTCCCCGTCAATGGTCAGGCGCCAGGCGAAGCGGGTGCCGGGCTCAAGGGGGATCGGGCCCAGGTTCACCGCCAGCGCGACGTCAATCGGGGAACCTTCGGGGATGCCCGGAGGCTGGCTCACCGTGAACTCGCCCCGCACCTCTACGGGTTGGGTCCCGTCTGCGGTCTCCATGAGGACGGGACGACCGTCGGCGTCCTCCAAGAAGAGCTCCCAGTGGTGTGATGCCTCGGCCTCGTGCCAGTCGACATCGATCTTCAAGGCAACGGCTGAGGGGACGGGGTCCGGCCCGGTCATGCTCCACCCGCCGCCGAGGATGTAGAGCTTCCCGTCCGAAACCTGGGCCGCGTCACACAGCATCATCGTCACCTTCACGATGAGGAGGATATAGGCCCTGAAAGGTGCCAGAATGAGCGGGGACGATCCGTCGATGGTCACGGACCCGTGCGCCTGTGGCCGGGGGGTGGCCCCAAGACCCTTCGCCGCTCGTGATGGTCGCCCCGGAAGGGTGGCGAGTGCACCGGTTGTCAGCATGGGCCGAGCTTCGGAGCGCGCCCGTCATCGGCACGGTGGCCATGCTGGTGGGTGGCCTGTCCTACAGCATCTTCGGTTCCGTGCTCGTGCATGGTGGTCCGCTGAGGCTGTCGGCCCCCAGCGACCTCTGGGGCCTGGCCGGCAGCGCGTCGGCCTTGGTGCACGGGCAGTTCTCCCACATATACATCCACAACGGCGCCCTCACCTCACCACCGGCTCTCGAGTTCCTGCTGGCCCCGGTCATCTACGTCGGTCAACTGCTCGGCCTGACGCCCCACCTCCACCCATCGGGAGAGCCGCTCAGGCTGTGGTTCCTGCTCGGGCCCTCCGCCATCCTCATCGGGTCGTCGTCGCTGTTCGCGGTCGACGCCATTGCGCGGTCGTGGCTCATCACCGGGCGGGAACGGATGACCCTTGCCATGGTCGGCGGCCTGGCCGTGGCCAACGTGTTGGTCGGCTGGGGTCACCCCGAGGACTGCGTCTCCCTGGCGCTCGTGCTGTGGGCCGCTCTGGACCTCGACCGCAAAGGGATGGAGGGTGGTCGAAGGGCGGCGTGGTTGCTCGGTGTCGCCATTGCGTTCCAACCACTGGCCATCCTCGGAGTGGCCCCCATCATGGCCCGACTGGGCTGGCGGAGGTCGCTGGGGCTTTCCTACCGGCTCGTCCTACCCAGCCTCTTGGTGCTCATACCCTCCCTGGCCACCGAGGTGCACCGCACCCTCTTCGTGCTCATCCGCCAGCCGTTCCAGCCCCGATACGTCTCCTCCACACCGCTGTCCCACTGGGCCCCGTCGCTCGGACCCGGGGTGGCGGGCGGTGGTCCGACCAGGCTCTTGGCCACCGCCCTGGGTGCAGGCCTCTGCCTGGTGGTCTGCCACAAGCGCCACGACCTGGCCACCGTGCTGGCCATGATGGCCCTGGCCTTCTTCCTCCGGGTCCTCTTGGAGACCGAGATGAACTGGTACTACCTGTGGCCGGTCGCTGCGCTTTGCCTCCTCCTCGCCCGCCGCACCCGAGCCCGCTACGCCCTCTGCGCCGCCGCCGCGGTGGCCGGCATGGTGCTGGGCAACCACCGCGTGCACGAAATCGCGCTGTGGTGGCCCGCCCTCATGGCCAGCACCCTGTGCATGTTGCTGACGGTCTTCCTGCCGGTCCGGCCGGGGTCCGCCATAGAGTGCGACGGCATGCAGGTACCCACCGGATCAGGGTTGCAACATGAGTGAGCTCAAGGGCCTGCGCGACGACGTCTACCGCCGCCCGCTGGCCACCGCCCTGGACCGGCTCGGGGTGGGAGCGGGCTGGCGCTGCGTCGACGTCGGCGCCGGTGGCGGTGATGTCTCGGTGGCTCTGGCTGAAATGGTGGGACGGGACGGCCGGGTCTACGCCGTGGACAGCGACCCACGGTCGCGCGACGAGGTGGCGCGTGCCGCGGCGGCCCACGCCCAGGTCATCGCCCTGACCCAGTCCGGCGAGGACCTCTCCCTGCCCGAGCAGGTCGACCTGGCCTTCTGTCGCTTCCTGCTGCTCCATGTGCACGAACCCATCGTCGTGGTGCGTGCCATGACCGCCGCAGTGAAACCCGGCTCCTGGGTGGTCGCCCAGGAGCCGATCACCTCAGCCGGTCGTATCGCCGGGGCACCCCTGTCGATGCCCGATGCCCGGCACCCCGACGTCGGTGCACTCCTCCCCTCACTCGTGCGCCAGGCCGGACTTGAGGTTATTGACGCCTGGGCGGAGGCGCCGGCCGGCGTCGGTCCGGGTCCGGTGGCCCGATATCTGGAGTCGCTCACCGGTGTCGACCCTGACGATGATCCGGTTGTGCTGCCTCCGCTGGTCACGGTCATCGGCCGCCGTCACCCCGAAGGCGATGCCGCGGCGAGCCTGTAGGGTCGCCTCCCATGACGACGCCGCAAGCTTCAGCCCTCGCCGATGCCGCCGGGGCGGTCGAGCTGGCTCAACATCTGGTGGACCGCGGCTGCGCCTCGCTGCGCCTCGCCGGCGGAGTCGAGGCGAACCAGGTCGTGGCCTACGACGTGGCCCACGCCGCCGCCGCCGTGGAGGTGGCGCAGGCAACGCTGGAGTACGGGACACTGGGTGAGGTCGAGTCGCGTATCGCCAAGGCGTTCGTGGCCGACGTGTTGGTCGATCTGGTTGGTCGCCTGTCCGGCCGGGAGGCGGCCTGGGGCGTGCCCCTCGGGTGGGCGGCGCCCGTGGCTGATTTCCTCGCGGAGCAGCGCGCTCCTTCCGTCCTGGCCGCCATGGCCACCACCGAAGGTCCCCGCCACCTGGGTGAGGACTTCGAACTCGTGCGCGAGACATTCCATCGCTTCGCCGAGGAGAAGGTCCGACCGCACGCCGAGCACGTGCACCGGGAGAACGGCGACATCCCTGCAGTGGTCATTGAGGGTCTGGCCGAGCTCGGCGGCTTCGGGCTCTCGGTGCCCGAGGAGTACGGAGGCTTCGCCAGCGGAGGCGAGAGCGACTACATGGGAATGGTGGTGGCCACCGAGGAGCTGAGCTGGGGATCGCTCGGGGTCGGAGGCTCCCTCATTACGCGACCCGAGATCCTCACCCGGGCCCTGGTCCACGGCGGCACGGAGGAGCAGAAGAAGCACTGGCTGCCCCGGCTCGCTTCGGCCGAGATCCTGGCCGCGGTGGCCGTCACCGAGCCCGACTTCGGCTCCGATGTGGCGAGCATCGTCACCGCGGCCGTGCCGACGGAAGGTGGGTGGGTGGTCAACGGCGTCAAGACATGGTGCACCTTCGCCGCCCGGGCCGACGTCCTCATGCTCCTGGCCCGGACCGATCCCGACCGGGCATTGACCCATCGGGGCCTGTCGATGTTCGTCGTGGAGAAGCCCCGCGGTGACGGGCAGGGTTTCGTCTTCACCCAGGAGGGAGGCGACCGTCCCCGCGGGATCGGGCCGGGCCGGCTGGAAGGTCGTCCGATCGACACCCTGGGTTACCGGGGCATGCACTCCTACGAGTTGGCGTTCGAGAATTGGTTCGTGCCCGAGGCCAACCTGGTCGGGGGCGCCGAGGGCCTGGGCCAGGGCTTCTACCTCCAGATGCAGGGATTCGAGAACGGCCGGCTGCAAACGGCGGCCCGGGCCCTGGGGGTGATGCAGGCGGCCTACGAGGCAGCCGTGTCCTATGCGGCCAACCGCACCGTCTTCGGTTCGCCCATTGGGGAGTACCAACTCACCCAGGCCAAGCTGGGCCGGATGGCCGTGATCATTCAGGCCACCCGGCAGTGCGCCTACCACGTGGCCCGGCTGATGGCACGGGGCGAGGGAGCGTTGGAGGCTTCCATGGTTAAGGCCTATGTGTGCCGGGCCGCCGAATGGGTGACCCGGGAGGCCATGCAGATCCACGGCGGCATGGGGTATGCCGAGGAGTTCCCGGTGAGCCGCTACTTCGTCGACGCCCGGGTGCTCTCCATATTCGAAGGCGCCGATGAGACCCTCGCCCTCAAGGTCATCGCCCGGCGCCTGGTCGGCTGAGGGTCAGCCGGGACTGCGGGTCAGCCCGGCCCGCTCGCCGCGGCTGACGAACTTGATGGCCATCTTGCGGCTCGCCTCGTCGATCATTTCGTCCCCGAACATCACCGCGCCCTTGCGATCCCCCTCGGTGGCCTGCTGGTAGGCGTCAAGGATGTCGAAGGCCCGGTCGAACTGCTCCTGGGTCGGCGAGTACACCTCGTTGAGGACGCCGGCCTGGTCGGGGGTCAGGGCCCATTTGCCGTCGTAGCCCAGCATGCGGGAGCGCAGGGAGTACTGCCGCAGCGCGTCGAGCTCGCGCACCCTGAGGAAGGGACCGTCAATGACCTGCAACCCGTTGGCCCGCCCGGCCATGAGGATCCGGCTGAAGACGTAGTGGAAGTGGTCGCCCGGGTACTCGGGGATCTCAATGCCACCGGTGAGCACGGGCATCTCAATGCTGGCTGCGAAGTCGGCCGGGCCGAAGATGATGGTCTCGAGCCGGGGCGAGGCGGCACAGATCTCGTCGACGTTGATGAGGCCGCGGGCGGTCTCAATTTGGGCCTCAATGCCGATGTGCCCCACCGGCAGTCCCGAATTCTTCTCCACCTGGGTCAGCAGGAGGTCCAGGGCGATGATCTCCGCCGCCGACTGCACCTTGGGCAGCATGACCTCGTCCAGGCGCTCGCCGGCGTTGCCAACCACCTCTATGACGTCGCCGTAGGTCCATTCGGTGTCCCACGCGTTGACGCGCACGCACAGCACCCGGTCGTCCCAGGACAGGTTCTTGATGGCATCGACCACCTTGGGGCGGGCGCTCTCCTTTTCCAGGGGGGCCACCGCGTCCTCCAGATCCAAGAAGGTCATGTCGGCCGCTACGGTCGGGGCCTTGGCCAGGAACTTCTCGTTGGAGCCGGGGGTGGACAGGCAGGAGCGGCGGGGCAGATCACGTGAGCGGGCGGACATGGCCCGATGGTAACAAACCCCCTTGCCACCCCAGCGGGGCGGGCGCCTAGCTCAGGCGCGAGGAAAGAAAGCCCACCGTGCGCTCCCAGAGCGCATGTGCCGCCTCGGCGTTGTACACCTCGGGCCGGGAGTCGTTGAAGAAGGCGTGGTCGGTGCCGGGATAGACGATGATCTCTGCCTCCTTACCCAGGTCGCGCAGCTGCGCACCCAAGGCTTGCGCGGCCTCGGGCGTGAAGAAATCGTCGTTGCCCGCATAGTGGCCGAGCACGGCGGCCGAGAGCGCCCGGTAGTCGGGTTGCGCGTCCGGCCACGGGATGACGCCGTAACAGGGCACCACGGCGGCCACGGCATCCGGTCGCTGCGTCGCCAGGACGAGCGCCAGCCCCCCGCCCATGCAGAAGCCGACGACACCGATGTGCTCCCCCGCACTGCGCCGGACCACCTCGTCTACGGCGCCGCTCAGGTCCCGGGCCGCCCCGTCCATCTTGAGGGCCATCATCGCCTTGCCTGCCTCGTCGGGCTCGGCCACCGTCACCCCGTGGTAGAGATCGGGGGCCAGGGCCACGAAGCCCGCCCCGGCGAAGCGGTCACAGACGTCCTTTATGTGCGCCACCAGGCCCCACCATTCCTGGATCACGATCAGCCCGGGTCCCTGGCCGCCCGCCGGGACGGAGAGGTAGCCGACGGCGGTCGTGCCGTTGCTCGGGAATTCGATCATTTCGCCCATGCCGGTGGACCGTAGTCCGTGACTGGGGCGCCCGGCATGCACATTCGTCAACGAAAAGTTTGAGAATGGGCATTATGGCTATTCACCAGGTAGTTCATACCAAGAGTACGACCACATCCGGCCCGTTTGCCGCCCCGGGTGTTTGAAACTGCCCGGGATGCCCGATAAGAATGGACCCAATCGTGACTGACGTTGAGCGGGCGGAAGGCCACTCCACGCCGCGGTCATTACGGGGCGCTCGGCTGCTCCGGCGGGTCGGTATTCCCGCCTTGACCGTTGTCACAGTGTGGTCAAGCACTGTGGTTGTCGCCACGCGCCCGGCCGCAGGTGACGCCATTTCCACCGCCAAGGCCAAGGCGGCGCAGATTGAGGCGCAGCTGTCGGCCTCGCAGGCGGAGATGTCCGCGTTGAGCCAGCAGTACGACGCCGCCGCCTACCACCTCTCCCAGATCAACGCCAGCATCGCCTCCACCCAGGCGAAGATCGCCGCCGACCGCCAGCAGGTGGCGAGCGATCGCAAGACCCTCTCCATGGCCGCCGTGTCCAACTACATCACCGACGGTGCGGCCACGACGGAGAACCCCATCTTCTCCAACAACGACAAGACACTCGGCGCCGCCTCCGAATACAACAAGATCGCCGAGGGCGACGTCTCCCTCGCCGTGGACAACCTCCACACAGCCGAGATCGCGCTCACGGCCCAACAGGTGCAGTTGCAGGGCCAACAGACACAGGCTCAAGCCGCGGTGACGTCCGAGAAGGACGCCATCTTGCAGAACACGCAGGCCCAGCAGCAGCAGTCCAGTGCCCTGGCCCAGGAGCAGGGTCAGATCGCCACGCTGGTGCAGCAGCAACAAGCGGCAGAGGCCGCCGCCGCCGCCCAGGCCGCCGCGGCCAAGCTGGCGGCCGCCCAGGCCGCCGCGGCCTCCGCACGCTCCAACTCAAGTGCAGCCACATTCAGCAATATCGCCGCCCCGCCGCCGACGGCCCCGGGCGGTGCCGGTGCGGTGCAGGCCGCCGAGAGCCAGATCGGCGTGCCCTACCAGTGGGGCGCCGAGTCCCCCAAGGGGTCGGCCAATCCCGGGTTCGACTGCTCCGGACTCACGGCGTGGTCGTGGGGCCAGGTCGGCGTGTCCCTGCCCCACTTCTCGGGTGCCCAGATGGCCGATTCCACCCCGGTGCCCTTGAGCGACCTGCAACCAGGTGACCTCCTCTTCTACGGGCCGGGCGGGAGCGAGCACGTGGCCATGTTCATCGGGGGCGGCCAGATGATCGAAGCGCCCTATACGGGAGCCTCGGTGTGGATCACGGGCCTGCGGCTGGGTAGCGGCTTCGCCGGCGCCGGGCGCCCTTGAGCCCCGGCCGGCGCAGTTCTTCCCCCTCCCGGTCCTAACCTGGCACCCGAGGTGCCATGAAACCGATCCCCGTCGTCTTCCACATCGGGCCCCTGCAGGTCCACACCTACGGGATCGGCCTGGCGATCACGTTCTGGTTCGCCTTCACCTACTTCGAGCGCCGGCTGCGCCGCAGCGGCTACGCCACCGAGTGGTTCGTGCCCGTGTTCCTGTGGATCGTCCTGGCCGCCGTCGTGGGAGCACGGGCCCTCCATGTCCTCTCCAACCTGAGTTACTACCGCCACAGCCCGGGCGACATGCTGGCCATCTGGCACGGGGGGCTGTCGTCCTTCGGCGGCCTCATCTTCGCCGTGCCCACCGCCGTCGTCCTGACCCGCCGCCGGTGCCCCGAGCTCCCGATCGGACGCGGGTTGGACCTGGTGGCACCGGTCCTGCTGGCGTCCTGGGCCATGGGGCGGCTGCTCGGTCCGCAACTCATGGTGGCCGGCGGTGGGCACCCCACCCACCAGTGGTTCGGCATGTACTACGCCGGGCAGCCGGGACGCCGCCTGCCGGTCCCCATCTTCCAGGCCGCCGAGGACTTCTGCGTCTTCCTCATCCTCATCGCCATCGAACGGCGGCTCAACCGATGGCCCGACGGATCGGACCGGGCGGGGTATCCCCCGGGGACCGTGCTCGGCGTGGCCATGGTGCTGTGGGGCCTTGAGCGCTCCCTCGATGAGCACCTCTGGCTGGGGGAGGACGGCCGGCTCGGCTCCGATCTCGTCCAACTGGCGGGGATCGTCCTCGTCGTCGGTGGGGCCATCATTCTCGTGCGCACCCGGCAGCGCCTGGGCGCGTGGTTGCGCACGCACCCACCGCCCGTGGCCGGGGCCGCTCCGTTGACCGGACGAACGGCGACCTGAGGCCGTTCAGGCGTTCGGCTTGTCCCCCGAGGCCGCGGCCAGGCGCATCTGCTCCAAGCGGTCGATGAGCCCCATCTTCTCCTGACCGACGCTGCTGTCCAGGCGCTCCGCGATCCGCTCGGGCGTCCAGCGGCCTTCGGCGTACATGGCCCGCACCTCGGTGGGCTGGTTCCACACGGCAATCTTCGAGCCGACCACCGTGTACACCTGACCGGTGATGTGCTTGGCCCGGTCACTGAGCAGGTACACCACCATCGGGGCGATGTCCTCCGCGTCACCCATTTCGGCCAATTCCATCGGCACGTTGGCCGACATCCGGGTCCGGGCCACCGGGGCAATGGCGTTGGAGGTGATCCCGTAGCGGTGCAGGCCCGCCGCGGCAGAACGCACGAGGGAGACGATGCCGCCCTTGGCCGCGGAGTAGTTGGCCTGGGCCACGCTCCCGGCGAAGGCACCCGAGGTGAAACCGATGAGCGCCCCACCCCCTTCTTGCTTGCGCATCACGGCCGCCGCGGCCCGAAAGACGGTGAAGTGGCCCTTCAGGTGGGTCGCAATGACGGCATCCCATTCGTCCTCGGACATGTTGAACAGCATCCGCTCGCGCAGAATTCCGGCCACGGCCACCACTCCGTCAATGCGTCCCCACCTCTCCATTGCGGTGGCGATGAGGCGCTCCCCGGACTCCATTTTGGAGATGTCATCGGCCACGGCGACGGCTTCTCCCCCGGCGCCCACTATTTCGGCCACGACGGCATCGGCCACCTCGCTGCTCGGATCCTCGCCGGCCATCCCCACTCCGTAGTCGGCCACCAGGACCCTGGCCCCTTCAGATGCCGCGGCCAGGGCCACGGCCCGTCCGATGCCGCCACCGCCGCCGGTGACGGCGACCACCTTGCCCGTGAGGAACCCTGCCATCGTCGATCTCCTGTTCGTGCGTAGTTGCCGTAACTTAGAACATGTTCTAGCTTGCGGACGTCCGGCGCGGCCATTTGCGCCGCTGCGCACCGATCCGACAAGGAGACCTTGACCATGGGTGATCTCGGCTTCTGGGCCCTGGCCCAGGAAGATCCCGACTACGTGGCCCTGATCACGCCCGACGGGACGGAGGTCCGCGCCGGTGAGCTCCTGGGTCACGCCAACCAGCTGGTGCACGCCCTGCGGGCCCAGGGAGTCGAAGAGGGCGGCGTGGTGGCCACCCTGCTCCCCAACTGCGCCGAGATGATTGAGGTCTACCTGGCCGCCCTGCAAGCCGGCTGGTACCTGGTACCGATCAACCACCACCTGGTGGCGCCGGAGATCGCCTACATCCTGAAAGACTCGGGGGCCAAGGTCTTCATCGCCCACGAGCGCTTTGCCGCGGTGTCCGCCGCCGCCGCCGACGAAGTGGGCATCCCCGACGTCGGCCGACTGTCGGTTGGACATGTGGATGGCTTCGCCTCCTATGGGGCAACCCGTGATTCCCATCCGGCCACGGTGCCCGGCGACCGCACCATTGGCGACGTCATGAACTACACCTCGGGGACCACCGGCAACCCCAAGGGGATCTTGCGCAAACTCCTCGGCGTCTCACCCGAGCAGGCTGCCCTGGGCCTTTCGGGCATCCTTTTCCTCTTCTCCATTCAGCCCCAGGACGACAACGTCCACATCATCGGCTCACCGCTCTACCACACCGCCGTCCTGCGTTTCGGGAGCGCGTCGCTCCACCTCGGCCACACGTTGGTCCTGATGGACAAGTGGGCACCCGAAGAAATGCTCCGCCTCATTGAGAAGTACCGGGTCACCACCTCACACATGGTGCCCACCCAGTTCCACCGCCTTCTGGCTCTGCCCGAAGATGTGCGGGCGAAGTACAACGTGTCCTCCTTGCGCCACATGATCCACGCCGCCGCCCCCTGCCCGGTCGACGTGAAGCACAAGATGATCGCCTGGTGGGGCAACGCGGTCGACGAGTACTACGCGGCCTCCGAGGGTGGTGGCACACTGGTCACCGCCGAGGAGTGGTCGCTAAAGCCCGGCACGGTGGGCAAACCGTGGCCGATATCGGAGATCGGCATCTTCGACGACGACGGAAACCGCATCACCGAGCCCAACGTGATCGGCACCGTGTACATGGCCATGCAGGGGCTCACCTTCGAGTACCACGGCGACAAGGACAAGACCGAGAAGAACCGCATCGGCGACTTCTTTACCGTGGGGGACGTGGGCCTGCTCGACGAGGACGGGTACCTGTTCCTGCGGGACCGCAAGATCGACATGATCATTTCGGGGGGCGCCAACATCTACCCGGCGGAAATTGAGAGCGTGCTCCTCTCCCACCCCAAGGTGGGCGACGCCGCCGTCTTCGGCATCCCCCACGACGACTGGGGCGAAGAAGTGAAGGCGGTGATCGAGCCAGCCGAAGGAATCGAGGGCAACGACGCGCTGGCCCAGGAGATCCTCGCCTTCTGCGCCGACAAGCTGGCCAAGTTCAAGACGCCCAAGACGATCGACTTCACCGATGAGATGCCCCGCGACCCCAACGGGAAGCTCTACAAGCGCAAGTTGCGCGACCCCTACTGGGAGGGCGTGCAGCGCTCCCTCTGAGCAGGGGTCACTCCGGAGTGCTCTCGGCGATCATGCGGAGGAACGCCGGGTCGACGAGGGGGACTTCGGTCCCTGTGGCATTTTTCGTCACGATGTCGAGCATGCGCCCGGGCTGGACTTCAATGAAGATTCCTTCGGCCTCTGCCGTCAGCTCGCCGTGGTGGAAGATGCCGCCCCACGCGTAAATCTTGCGACCGTCCCGCCCCGTCAAGCGGGAGGCCAGCTCCAAGGGAGCCAGCAGCGGCGTGGGACGGCGGTAGCGCACGGTGAGCGTTCCGGTCATGCCGGCCTGCCCGGCGACGATGTTGGCCGTCCCCAGGAGCTCGTCGAACAATTCGGCGATCACGCCTCCGTGCACGCAGGTGGGCGGACCCTCGTAGGGGTAGCCGAATGTCGCCCTCCCCCGGACCTCGCGTTGGCCATCCTCACCTTCGACCACCCAGAGGTCGACGGGCGGGGCGATGGGATTGGCGTAGCCGATCACGGGACTGGTCGGGAAGTAGTCCTGCGGGTGCCCCGCAGCGGTCGGCTGCCGGCGGGGGCGCTTGCTGTCCTCGGCCGACGCTTCCAGCTTGTCAGCCAGCGTGGACATCTGGTCGGCCGCCTCGGCCACGTCATCATCACGCAGCGGCAGCCCCACGGCCACGGCGCCGATGCGCCGCAGGGCGCCCGCCAGGCGGTTGAGAGGCTCGTCGCCGGTGGAGAGCGCCGGTCCGTCCACGCCGGGGAACCCCTGGCCCGGGGGAACCGCCCCCTCACTCATTGCCGGGTGAAATTGGCCGGACGCTTTTCGGCAAATGCCTTCTGCCCTTCCGCCGCGTCCTGCGAGGAAAAGACGGGCCAGCCCAATTCAAGCTCCCGTGCCAGCCCGTCCACCTCGGACATGCCTTCGGTCTCGCGCACGGACCGCTTGATCGCTTCGACGGCCAAGGGCCCGTTCTGCCCGATCACGGAGGCGATCTCCAGCGCCCGCTCCAGCGCCGTGCCGTCGGGAACGACGTGGCCGATGAGGCCGATGCGCTGGGCTTCCTCGGCCGGCACCTCCCGCGCCGTGAGGAGGAGATCCATGGCCACGGTGTAGGGGATCTGCCGGCGCAGGCGCACCGTCGACCCCCCGAGCGGGAAGAGCCCGCGCCTGGCCTCGAAGATCCCGAAGATGGCGCCGGCGCCGGCGACCCGTATGTCGGTGGCCTGCAGTATTTCGGTCCCGCCGGCCACGGCCCATCCCTCGACCGCGGCGATGAGCGGCTTCCGGAGGTCGTAGTGGCGGAGCAACGCCTTCCAGTGCAGGTCCGGGTCGGCCTTCATGCGGTGTTGGTACTTTTCGGCATCGCTGCCGCCCATGGCCTTGAGGTCCATGCCGGCGCAGAACGTCCCGCCGGCACCGGTGAGGATGGCGCACCTGATGTCGTCGTTGCCGTCAATCTCCTCCCAGGCATCTGCCATGCCGACGAGCATGGGCAAGCTGAGCGCATTCTTGGCCTCGGGCCGGTTCATGGTCACGATGGCGGTGGCGCCGTCGCGTGCGAACGTCAGGTGTTCAGTCGATTCCACATTCCCCTCCGGTTGTGAGCGTCGTTCTCCGGTCAGATCCGCTCAATGATGGTGCCCGTGGCCAAGGCGCCACCGCAGCACATGGAGACCAGCCCGTAGGTGGCGTCGCGTCGCTCGAGCTCGTGCAGGATGGTCGTAATGAGCCGGCTCCCAGTGGCGCCCACCGGGTGACCGAGGGCGATGGCCCCACCGTTGACGTTGAGCTTGTCCATGTCGGCGTCGAGCACCTTGGCCCAGCTCATGACCACCGATGCGAAGGCCTCGTTCACCTCGAAGAGATCGATGTCACCCATCGTCATCCCGGCCTTTTCCAGGACCTTGGTGGTGGCCGCGATCGGGCCGTCGAGATGGTAATAGGGGTCCGAGCCGACCAGCACCTGCGCCACGATGCGCGCCCGCGGTCGGAAGCCCTCGGACTTGGCCCGGTCCTCTGACATCCAGAGCACGGCCGCCGCTCCATCCGATATCTGCGAGGAGTTCCCGGCGTGGTGCATGCCGTCGGGCAGCACGGGCTTGAGCTTGGCCAGGCCCTCAGCCGTGGTTTCCCGG
>DATLSH010000011.1:0-29841 GCA_035534235.1 Acidimicrobiales bacterium
ACCCTGTCGTCGCCCTCCAGCCGGAACGACTCGATGCCGGGGAAGAACTCACCGACACCCCCGAAATCGCCCACCTTCTCCCACACGGCCTCGGGCGGGGCATGCACAAGCACCTCAACTGCACCTTCGGCCATGTCCGTCTCCTCGCCTGCCCGGCCGGATCATCCGGCCGGTGCCGCCGGTACAGTACTGCCGGCCCGGCACCTGTGCACCGGGCCGACCGACGAGAGGGAGAACGCCCATGGACACGCGCACGATCGGCGCCCTGACCGTCAGCGTCGTGGGCCTGGGCTGCAACAACTTCGGCATGCGGATCGGGCGCACCGAGACGGAGGCCGTGGTCGACGCCGCCCTGGCTGCGGGCATCAACTTCTTCGACACGGCCGACATATACGGAGGGACGAAGAGCGAGTCGTACCTCGGGGCCGCCCTGGGGAGACGGCGGGACGACATCGTGCTGGCCACCAAGTTCGGCGTCCCCTACGAGGGCCACGCCGGTGGCGCCTCGGCGGCCTATATCCGCACGGCCGTCGAGGACAGCCTGACCCGCCTGGGCACAGATCGCATCGACCTGTACCAGCTGCATGCGCCGGACGAGAAGACCCCGTTGGCCGAGACCGTGGGCGCCCTCCGTGAGCTGGTGGCCGAGGGGAAGATTCGCGAGTTCGGCTGCTCCAATTTCAGCGCGGCCGCCTTGACCGAGGCCGCGGCCGTGGTGCCCTCCGGTGGGGGGGGATTCGCCAGTGTCCAGAACCAGTACAACATCCTTTATCGCGAGCCCGAGGACGGCGTCCTGGCCGAGTGCGACCGCTCGGGGACGGCCTTCCTCCCCTTCTTCCCCTTGGCCAGCGGGCTCTTGAGCGGCAAGTACCGGGCCGGCGAGCCGCCGCCCGAGGGCACGCGGCTGGCCGCCATGGGCGACGCCGGGGCGAGCCAGCTCACCAGCGGGCGACTGGCCATGGTGGCCGCTCTCGACGAGCTGGCACGGGGCGAGGGCCACACCGTGCTCGACCTGGCCTTCGCCTGGTTGCTGACGCGCCCGTCGGTGGCCTCGGTCATCGCCGGAGCCACCCGGCCCGAGCAGATCACGGCCAACGTGGCCGCCGGCCAGTGGCGCCTGAGCCCCGAGTTGGTGGCGCGGGTGGACGCCATCGCTCCCCGCTGAGCCGTCCCCGTCCCCGTCCCGAACCCCGGGGCCATGAGGCACCGCGCACCGGGGCCCCCGGTCATTGCGGGAAGGTGAACTCCTGGGTGAGGCAGTCGGTCGGTGCCTGGGCCACGGCCACGTACTTCCCGCTCAGAATGCCGTAGTCGTACACGGCCAGGGACTTGCCGTCCAGGCAGGCATAGGCCGGGTTGGTCGACTGGAAGTTGGTGACGCTGCCCGCCGGGTTCAGCGTGTCGACCCCGCCCGGACCGACCGGTGTCAGTGACTTGACCGCCCCGGCGTAGGTGGCCGTGATGGCGGGCGCCGTGGTGGTGGTCGTCGAAGGCGCCGGTCTGGTGGTGGAGGTGGTGGTCGAGGCCGTCGGCCTGGTGGTGGAGGTGGTGCCGGCCGTCGGCCTGGTGGTGGAGGTGGTGGTCGAGGCCGCCGGCCTGGTGGTGGAGGTGGTCGTGGTGGAGCCGTTCGACGATGCCGTCGCACCCGGGGCACCCGAGGGAGCGCCCGGGCTCTCCGAGGTGGAGGTCGGTCCGGTGCCACCCGGGCCACCCGCCGGGCCGAAGCCGTCCATGGCCAGGATCATCTGGGCACCGTTGTCCTCCATGCCCAGGGCCCAGATGCCCACGCCGCGCACCCCGAAATGGCTCACCAGCTGCGCCACGGCGTGGAGCCCGTAGAGGTTCTCGAAGTAGGACTCGTGCCACTGGCTGCCCACTTGGTAGCTCGTCCAACCGGTCTCGGTGATCGGGTCCCAGTACTGGGGCTCGTCGCTTCCCTGCACCTGGGCCACGGCGATGTCGGCGGCCCCTCCCGTCGCTTGGGCCTGGAGGGTCCCGTTGCTGGTGGGCCAGTCGATCCCGAAGAACGGGGTGCCCAACAGGACCTTGCCGGGCGGTACCACCGCCGTGTACTGCTGCAAGGTCGTCAGGTCGCTGAACATGGTGCTGGTCAGCGGGGACCCCGCGGTCGGCGCAGCTTCCAGGTTCAGCTCATAGGCCATCACGAAGAAGGCGTCGACCGACGGGGCCAGCGCCGGGATGTTGTAGAACCCGGTGGGGTCTCCGGCCGAGGACGCGTAGGTGTCCATGGTGATCTGCCAGTGCGGGTCGGCCGCCCGCAGGGCACCCGAGACCGAGGCGATCAGGTTGGTGAGCCCCGTCTGGTCCTTGCTGCCTGCGCCCTCAAGGTCGAAGTTCACACCATCGAGGCTCTTGGCCCGGAGCAGCGGGATCAGCGCGGTGGCCAGCGTGGAGGGCGCGGCCGGCGATGCGGTCAGCGAGTCCAGTGAGCCCTGGTCGAAGTCATTGACGGTGAGCACGACCCGTTCCCCCGCCGCGTGCGCCCGGGTGATGAGATCGGTGAGGGCCTGGCTCTGGTAGCCGTTCCATCCGGCTCCGCTCCGGTCCAGGGTGCCGTCGGCGTTGACCCCGATGGAGAAGTAGGCCAGGGTCGAGAGCCCAACCAGGCTGAACGATCCGGACTGGGCCAGCGTCCAGTAGGGAGCGAACGCGAAGTTCTCGCGGCCCGCCAGCGGTGGTGCGCTGACCAGCGCGGCCGGCGCGGCCACCGGTGCCGCGGTGGCCGCCGGCAGGTCGACCGCCTTGGCGCCGAGGAGTTCGATGCGGTTACCCAGTTTCATCAGGACGGCCGCCGGCTCGCGGTGGCGCGCCGGCGCCTGCGTATGCCGGCCGGGCGTCGCGTGGGGCGAGGACGATCCGAACGCCAGGTCGGCCAGGAACCCCCCGAGGACCAGGGTGGTGCCGAGGAGGACGATCCCGACCCTGGGCGTGGTGCGTCGAACCCGGGCGACCAGACCCGCGGCCCTCCTCCCCAACCCCGGCCAGAGGACCTTCCGGACGAGCTGGGCCAGCTTTTCGGCTAGCGCCATGCGAGCGACAACGCCGTGGCGACGGTATTTCTCACGGTTCCCCCCGTTCCACCGCCGAGCATCCTAGGCGGCGGGCCGACGGGCCGGGGGGCCGCCCAAAATCAGGCGACGGCCACCGCCGCCACCAGCTTCTGCAGGGTGTCCTTGGCATCACCGAAGAGCATGGTGGTCTTGGGGTCGTAGAGCAGCTCGTTGTCGATGCCGGCGAAGCCCGGGCGCATGGAGCGCTTGAGGAAGATGATGTGCTCGGCCTCGTTCGCATGGATGATCGGCATGCCGTAAATGGGGCTGCCCGGGGTCGATTGGGCTGCCGGGTTCACGGTGTCGTTGGCCCCGACCACGAGCGCCACGTCGGCCGTGGCCATCTCGGGGTTGGCCTCGTCCATCTCCTTGAGCTCGTCATAGGGGACGTTGGCCTCGGCCAGCAGCACGTTCATGTGGCCCGGCATGCGACCGGCCACCGGGTGGATGGCGTAGAAGACCTCGACGCCCTTGGCCGTCAGGGCATCGGCCAGCTCCCGGGCCGTGTGCTGGGCCTGGGCCACTGCCAACCCATAACCCGGGATGATGACGACCTTGCGGGCGTAGGCCAGCAGCACGCCGACGTCCTCGGCTGTCCCCGTGCGGACCGGGCGGGAGGCATCGCCCTCCTCACCCCCGGTGGCCGTGATCACGGCACCGAAGGCGCTGAAAAGGATGTTGGGCAGCGAGCGGCCCATGGCCGAGCTCATCAGGCGGGTGAGGATGATGCCCGAGGCCCCGACCAGCGTGCCGGCCACGATGAGCAGGTTGTTGTCGAGCACGAACCCCGAGGCCGCCACGGCCAGGCCGGTGAAGGAGTTCAAGAGCGAAATGAGGACCGGCACGTCGGCACCGCCGATCGGCAGCACGAAGATCACGCCCAGCACCAGGGCGAGCAGGAGGAGGACGTAGACGAAGACGATGTTGCCCGTGAGGAGCGACACGACGATGAGGGCCCCGATGGCCAGGCCGACCAGGGCGTTGATGACCTGCTGGCCCGGGTAGGTGATGGGCCGGCCCGTGATCAGCTCCTGCAGCTTTATGAAGGCGATGGCGCTCCCGGAGAAGGAGACGGAGCCGATGAGCACGCCGAGCAGGACCTCGGCCGTGACGTAGGTCGCCGGCTTGGCGCCGAGAGCGTGCAGGTGCAGCAGCTCAATGATGGAGATCAGGGCTGCCGCACCGCCGCCCACGCCGTTGAAGATGGCCACCAGCTGCGGCATGGCCGTCATCCTCACCAGGCGGGCCACCGGCACGGCGATGAGCGTCCCCAGGGCCATGGCCACGAGGGCGAGCCCCAGGTTCCGCCCCGAGTGGCGCAGGCTGGGCAGGGTGAAGGTCATGGCGATGGCCAGGGTGGCGGCGGCGGCGCCGAGCTGGTTGCCCCGGCGGGCGAACTTCGGCGATCCCAGGCCCTTGAGGGCCAGGATGAAGCCGCTCACCGCGATCAGGTAGACCAGCTGGCGCGCCGTGTCCAGGGAGAACGAGACGGCGGCCGTCATGCCGGATCCACGGGCCCCGCGCCCGGCGCCTCGCCCCGGGGTGCCCTGGCCCGCTCATCGGGCTTGGCCTTGAACATCTCCAGCATGCGGTCGGTCACCACGAAGCCGCCCACCACGTTGAGGGTGGCCAGGAAAACAGCCAGGAAGCCGAGGACGACCTGCGCCGTGCCGTGCGCCTCGCCCATGATGAAGAGGGCCCCCACCAGCACGATGCCGTGGATGGCATTGGAGCCCGACATCAACGGGGTGTGCAGGATGCTCGGGACCTTGGAGACCACCTCAATCCCGACGAAGGCCGCCAGGACGAAGACCGTCAGGTACTCCACAATGCCCGTCATCCGCCGTCCCCTCCCGAAGCACCGAGCAGATCGATCGCGGCGGTCGACACCGCCTTGCCGTCCCGCAGCACGCACATGCCGGTCACGATCTCGTCGTCCCAGTCCGGGGCGAATGTGCCCTCGGGGCCCATGAGCCCGAGGACGTTGGCCACATTGCGCGCGTACAGGAAGCTGGCGTGGGTGGGCATGCCCGAGGGCGGGTTGGCCATCCCGACGATGTGCACCCCGCCGTGCTCCACCACTTCTCCGGCCCTGGTCAGCTCGCAGTTCCCCCCTGAGTCGGCCGCCATGTCGACCACGACCGCGCCCTCGGGCATCCCCTCGACCATGGAGGCGGTGAGCAGCACCGGGGCCGCCCGGCCGGGCACCGCGGCCGTGGTGATGACCACGTCGGACAGGCCTACCTCCCGGGCCAGGGCGCCCCGCTGGATGTCCAGCTCCTCGGGGGTCAGCTCGCGGGCGTACCCACCGGTGCCCTCGGCCGACACGCCCAGGTCGAGGAAGGTGGCGCCCAGGCTCTCGGCTTCTTCCTTGGCCGCGGCCCGGACGTCGTACGCCTTCACGACGGCGCCGAGTCGCCGGGCGGTGGCGATGGCCTGCAGGCCCGCCACGCCCACCCCCATGACCAGCACCTTGGCCGGGGGCACGGTGCCGGCGGCCGTCATGAACATGGGGAAGAACTTGGTCAGGTGCTCGGCCGCCGCCAGCCCGGCCCGGTAACCGGACACGGTGGCCTGCGAGCTGAGGGCGTCCATGCCCTGCGCCCGGCTGATGCGGGGCAGCAGATCGAAGCTGAACACCGTGGCGCCCCGGCCGGCCAGGGCCCGCAAGGCGTCCACCGACTGCTGGGCCCCGAAGAAGCTGAGCAGCACAATGCCCTGGGGCAGCCGCGCCACGTCGGCCGCCACGGGCGCGTTCACCTGCACGACCAGGCCGGCACCGGCCAGGGTGGTGGTGGCGTCAGGGTTGACCGTGGCGCCGGCCTCGGAGTAGGCGGCATCGGGGAAGGCGGCGCGGGACCCGGCCCCGGCCTGCAGGCTGACCTCCCAGCCGGCGGCGGTGAGCTTCTTGACCACGTCGGGCACGAGGGCGACGCGCGTCTCCCCGGGTCGGGTCTCGGTGGGAACGGCCAATTTCACGGTGGTTGTGTTTAGCAGCTGGGAGGGCGCGGCCCCGATTCCCCTGGTGGCCGCGATTCCAGGGCGGCCGAGCCTCAGCTTCCGGCCGGGTCCCCCACGGCACGGTGGAAGGCCGGCCATTCCCCCCCGCCGTGGAGGACCAGGTTGGCGCCCGAGATGTAGGCGGCGGCGGGACTGGCCAGGAACAGGCACGCCTGCGCCACGTCATCGGGCGTGCCCATCCGGCCCAACGGGACCGTGGCCGCCGTCCGGGCCAGGCCGTCGGGACCGCCGTAGTGGTCCTCGCCGGCGTCGGTCCTGAGCAGCCCGCCGCTGACGGCGTTCACCCGCACCTGCGGGGCCCATTCGACGGCCAGCGTCGAGGTCAGGTTGATCAGGCCCGCCTTGGCCGCGCCGTAGGCCGCGGTCCCCGGAGACGGCCGCAGACCCGAGACGCTGGCCACGTTGACAATGGATCCCCCGTCGGCCTGAACGGCCATGACCTTCTGCGCCGCCTGCGCACAGTAGAAGGGCGCCAGCAGGTTGAGCCCCACGATGGCTTCAATGAACCGGGGTGAGGCCGCTTCTGCCATCACGCGGGGCGACCCTCCGGCGTTGTTGACGAGCACGTCCAGGCGCCCGAAACGCTCGACGGCCGTCGCCACCACCCGCCCGGCCTGGTCGGGTTGGCGCACGTCGGCCGTGACGAAGATCGCCCCGTCCACCTCGGCCTCATGGCGCCCGCAGGTGACCACCTGGGCCCCTGCCGCCACGAAGGCCGCCACGATCCCGGCCCCCACCCCGCGCGAGCCGCCGGTCACCACCGCCACCTGGCCGCTGAAGTCGAAGATCGGCTGCGCCATCGGCGCCACCCTACGGCACCGCCCCCTCGGGGCCCGGCCCGCTGCGTCGTGCCGTCCACGGCGGCGGTGTTGGCCACCGGGAGCCACCTGGCCTAAGTTCCCGGACGCCTTCTGACGCGGAGTCAGAGCCAGTCCCAGAGGAGAAACCGCCACCCCATGCCCGTCCATGTGGTCCAGGAGCACAGCGGGATCGCCGAGGTGGTCATCGACCACCCCCCGGTGAACGCCCTGAATGTGGCGAGCTGGTTCGCCCTCGCCGACGCCCTCATCGCCGCCGGGCGGGTGCCCGACAACCGGGTGGTCATCCTGCGGGCCACCGGGCGCGGCTTCTGCGCCGGGGTGGACATCAAGGAGATCAACGCCGAGGGCGACGAGGCCCTGGTGGGCGCCAACCGCGGCTGCGCCGCCGCCTTCGCCGCCGTCTACGACTGCGAGGTGCCGGTGATCGCCGCCGTGCAGGGCTTCTGCCTGGGTGGGGGCATCGGCCTGGCCGGCAACGCCGACATGGTGGTCGCGGCAGAGGACGCCACCTTCGGCCTGCCCGAGGTCGACCGGGGAGCGCTGGGCGCCGCCACCCACCTGGCCCGCCTCGTGCCCCAGCACGCCATGCGCAAGATGGTGTACACGGCCAAGCCCATTTCGGCCACCGAGCTGGCCTCCTACGGCTCGGTGGCGGCGGTGGTCCCCCTGGCCGAACTCCACCAGACAGCCCTCGAGCTCGCCGGTGCGATCGCCACCAAGAGCCCGAGCATCATCCGGCGGGCCAAGGAGTCGCTCAACGGGATCGATCCCGTCGACGTCAAACGCAGCTACCGCTTCGAGCAGGGCTTCACCTACGAACTGCACGTGCGCGGGGTGGCCGACGAGCAGCGGGCCGCCTTCGTCGAGAAGCGCGACGCCGACACATCGAAATGACGAGCACCTCGACATGACGGGCACCTCCCGGTAATGGCCGACAAGCGCACCACCATCGACGACATCGTCGGTGAGCTCCGCTCGGGCATGACCATCGGCATCGGCGGCTGGGGCTCGCGGCGCAAGCCCATGGCGCTCGTCCGCGCCCTGTGCCGCTCGGATCTGCGAGACCTGACGATCGTCGCCTACGGCGGGCCCGACGTCGGGTTGCTCTGCGCCAGCGGCAAGGTGCGCAAGGTGGTGTGCGGATTCGTGACCCTCGACTCCATCGCGCTCGACCCCCATTGGCGTGCCGCCCGCCAGCACGGCATGGTCGAGGTGATGGAGGTCGACGAGGGCATGTTCTTCCAGGGACTCCAGGCCGCGGCCTGGCGCGTGCCGTTCCTGCCCACCCGGGCCGGGTTGGGATCCGACGTGCTCGCCATCAACCCCGATCTGCGCCTGGTCCGCTCGCCCTACGGAGCCGACAGCCCCTTCCTCGCCGACCCGGCCGACGCCGATGTCGATCTGGTGGCCATGCCCGCGCTCCACCTCCATGCCGCCCTGGTGCACACCAACCGGGCCGATGCCGCCGGCAACGGGCAGATCCTCAGCCCTGACGCCTTCTTCGACCCCCTGTTCCTCGGGGCCGCCGAACGCCGCTTCATCACCACCGAGCGCATGGTGGAGAACGGGAAGCTTTCCGAGGAGGGCCCGCTGAGCACCGTGGTCATCCACCGGTTGCTGACCGACGGCGTGGCCGAGACGCCCGGCGGGGCCCACTTCACCGCCAACCCGCCCGACTACGGGCGCGACGAGGCGTTCCAGAAGGAGTACGCCGCCTCGGCCGCTGACCCGGTGGAATGGGAGGCCTTCTCCCAGCGCTACCTCCACGTGTCCGAGGACGAGTACCGGGCCCACGTCCGGGAGCGGGGCACCCGGTGAGCGCCGACGCCGGTTTCACCCGGGCCGAGACCTGCGTCATCGCCTGCGCCGACGCCTGGCGCGGGTCCGGCGAGGTGATGGCCAGCCCGTTCGGCAACATTCCGGCGCTGGGCGCCCGCCTGGCCAAGCTCACCTTCGCGCCCGACCTGGTCCTCACCGACGGCGAGGCCGCCCTCATGGTCGGCGCGCCGCCGCTGGCCACCAAGGGCGGCGACCTGGTGCGCGAGGCCGCTATGCCGTATCGCAGCGTGTTCGACGTGGTGTGGTCGGGGCGCCGCCACATCATGATGATGGCCAGCCAGATCGACCGCACCGGTAACCAGAACATCTCGGCCATCGGCGACCACGGGCGCCCCAAGGTGCAACTGGTGGGGGTGCGCGGGGCGCCGGGCAACTCGGTCAATCACCCCACCAGCTACTGGGTGCCCGACCACACCGTCCGCACCTTTGTGGAGCACGTCGACGTGGTCAGTGGCGTGGGTTACGCCCGGGCCGCCGCGGCCGGACCGGGCGCCACCCGCTTCCACGACGTCCGGCGGGTCGTGTCCAACCTCGGCGTCTTCGACTTCGAGACGGCGGACCGCACCATGCGCCTGCGATCGTTCCACCCCGGCACCACGGTGGAGGACATTGTGGGTGCCACCGCCTTCGCTCTGGACATCCCCGATGACGTGGCCGAGACCCGCATGCCCACGCCCGAAGAGCTCGACCTGCTGCGCACCGTGCTGGACCCGGGCGCGCTGCGCGACCGGGAAGTGAAGAACTGAGCGAGGTCCCCCACCCGGCGCTCCACACGGAGCTGTGCGCCCGGGTGGGTGTGCGCTACCCCATTGTGCAGACCGGCATGGGTTGGGTGGCCGGGCCCCGCCTGGTGGCCGCCACGGCCAACGCGGGCGGGCTGGGCATCCTGGCCTCGGCCACCATGACGTTGGAGGAGCTGGCCGCGGCCATCGGGGAGGTGCGCGCCCGCACCGGGGCTCCCTTCGGCGTCAACCTGCGCACCGACGGGGCGGACGTGGGCGACCGCATCGACCTGATGATCGAGACGGGGGCCCGGGTGGCCAGCTTCGCCCAGGCACCCAACCCCGCCCTGGTGGCGCGCTGCAAGGAAGCGGGCCTGTTCGTCATGCCGACCGTGGGCGCCCGCCGCCACGCCGAGAAGGTGGCCGAGTGGGGGGTCGACGCCGTGATCGCCCAGGGTGGCGAGGGCGGCGGCCATACCGGGACCGTACCCACCTCGCTTCTCCTGCCCCAGGTGGTCGACGCCGTCGGCGACCGCGTCCTGGTCATCGGCGCCGGCGGGTTCTTCAGCGGCCGCGGGCTGGTGGCCGCCCTGGCCTACGGTGCGGCGGGCATCGCCATGGGGACCCGTTTCCTTCTGTCGGCCGAGAGCCGGGTCCCCGATGCGGTCAAGGGGCAGTACATGGGCACGCCGGTCACCGGCACGGTCGTCACCACCAAGGTGGACGGGGCCCCGCAGCGCGTCGTGCGTACCGACTTCGTCGACCATCTGGAGTCGCAGAGCTGGCTGCGAGCCCTGCCACGCGCCCTGCGCAGCGCCCACCAGTTCCGGCGGGAGTCCGGCGCCTCACTGCTGGCCCTGGTGAAGGAGGGCCGGGCCATGAAGGAGGGCAACGAGCTCACCTGGCCCCAGGTGGTCATGGCCGCCAACGCCCCCGTCATGACCAAGGCCGCGCTGGTGGATGGACGCACCGATGTGGGTGTCCTCCCCACCGGTCAGGTGGTCGGGTTGATTGAGTCCCTCCCGACGGTGGCCGACATCATTGAGGGCATCATGGCCGAGGCCGGCGCCGTCCTGCAGGGCTGGGCGCCCACCGTCTGAGACCCGGGGGGCTACCTGCCTCCCGCCCGCACCAGCACTTCCCCGAGGTGCGCGGCCCGGCCGCACTGTCCCCATATACTCCATAGGGGTATTGGGTACCACGACGGGAGGCGTCGATGAAACCGGGCTACAGCGACGACAAAGAGGCGGTCCAAAAACGGCTGCGCCGCATTGAGGGTCAGGTCCGCGGCCTCCAGCGTATGGTGGACGAGGACCGCTACTGCATCAGCGTCCTAGAGCAGATTTCGGCCACCACCAGGGCCCTCCAGTCGGTGGCCCTCATGCTCCTCGACGACCATCTGGCGCACTGTGTGGCCAATGCGGTCAAGGGAGGCGGCGCCGGGTCGACGGAGAAGCTGCACGAGGCGTCGGCCGCCATCGGGCGGTTGGTGCGGTCCTGAACCACGGTCGGAGGGCCTGAGGCATGTCGTTCGGGCATCTGCTCGCGGGCGCCGGCTGGCTCACGGTGATCGGGAGGAGCCTGCGCGAGGGCTTCTTCATGTTCTGGGTGACCCTGTGGCCACTGGTGCTCGGGTTCGGCCTCTCGGGCGCCGTGCAGGCCTTCGTGAGCCGACAGTCGATGCAGCAGAAGTTGGGCCGGCTCGGCCCCGCTTCGGTGGCCCGGGCCACGGGCTACGGCATGGTCTCGTCCTCGTGCTCGTATGCGGCTTCCGCCATGGCGAAGTCGCTGTTCGCCAAGGGGGCGGACTTCGTGGCCGCCTTGGTGTTCATGTTCGCCTCCACCAATATGGTTATCGAACTGGGGATCGTGCTCGTGGTGCTCATGGGTTGGCAGTTCGCAGCCAGTGAGTTCGTCGGCGGAGCCATCATGATCATCCTGCTCGCCGCTTTCGGTGGACTCTGGCTGCGCGGCAGCAAGGTCGTCCAAGCCAGGGAACGGTTGAACGGCGAAGCAGGTGCGCGCCATGAGCACGGCCCGCAGGGGAACCGCGACCTCCAGAGCCAGCCCTGGTCCTCCAAGCTGCGATCGCGGGGTGGCTGGGCCGATGCCGCCACCTACACCATGGGCGACCTCACCATGCTGCGCCGGGAGTTGCTGATCGGCTACACCATGGCCGGTTTCCTGGCCGTGGCGGTGCCGGTCCACTTCTGGGACACCGTCTTCATGCACGGCCACGGGTTCTGGACGAGTCTCGAGAACGTCCTGGTAGGACCCCTCATCGCACTCATCTCCTTCGTCTGCTCCATCGGCAACGTGCCGCTGGCCGCCGCGCTGTGGACGGGGGGGATCTCCTTCGGTGGCGTCGTCTCTTTCCTCTTCGCCGACCTGATCACCCTGCCGCTGCTCCTCGTCTACCGCCGCTACTACGGCGGGCGCCTCATGCTGCGCATGCTCGTGGTCTTCTGGGGAGTCATGTCGGCGGCCGGCCTCATCACCGAGGGACTCTTCCGTGCCACCCGGCTCGTCCCGACGACCAGGCCGGCTCAGATCGCCCCGGCACACTTCTCGTGGGACTACACGACCTACCTCAACATCATCTTCCTGGCCGTCTTCGGCCTCCTCTTCTGGGCCTTCCACAACCGGGTCAGGCTCGGCGGCGGCCTTGCACATGCCCGTGACCCAGTGTGCGGCATGCAGGTCGAGACGGCCACCGCTCCGGCCTCGGTGCTGCACCAGGGGGAGCGGATCTACTTCTGCTCGGATGCCTGTAGGGACAGTTTCACCAAAGGGCTCGCGCCGACATCCCGCGACCACCAGACGTAGCGGCTGCCCTGCTCCAAGCGGGCGTTTTCGGCTCCCTGTCGGCACTTGCACGGGCACGCGTCATGGGTGACCTCACGGGAGGCCGGGCGCCGATCAGGGAACGATGCTGAGCCTTGGTGCGGCCGTTGTCCCGGCCTCCTTTTGGCTTCAGGCGGGCTGCGCCGAAGTCTTTGTCCTTGCTCGAATCACAAAGCCCAGGACCGGGAGCCATACCCCACCAAGAAGGAACCCCAAGAATGAGACCGGCCCAGCACAACACGCCAGACCGACCACGATTGAGACCCATCCGAGCCATTTGGGGAGCAAGGACCCGGTGAGGATGGCGAGGCCGGTCGACAGCGTCAGCAGGGCCATCCCGAACAGGAGCAGAAGCTCGTTGTTGAGGCCCACGAAGTTCAAGGTCTGGGCGATATTCGCCTGGTGATTGTGGGCCGCAAGCAGAAGAGGGATATGGAGCAGGGCCCCCGCTACGACAAGATCACTCACGAAGATGATCCCAGCGGCGTAGGCGACACTCGGGAGGGGTCCGCAGTCATCCGCGGCACCACTCAGGACATCACGCAACTGGCTGACGAAGAGGACCATCAGCGCAAGTCCGAGGCCGATGACGGGGATTTGCACCCAGCCTATCGTTTGGTGGGCATTCCAGTAGGTGACCAGACTCTGTCCCGATGCATTTTCCCCTGGACTGTTCCCGCTCAACACCCCGAACCCGACGACAAACAGGACGAATATCGCCAGTCCGACTAGCCCCATCCAACGGTTCATGCGCTGTCCGGTCATGGAAGCCCCCCGATCGTCGCTCCGGCATAGGGAGTCCCGAACTGCGCCTGAGCCCGACAGCTCCACTACGCACCGTAGCTTTCTTTTCCCCCCACATACAAGGATTTCGGCTTGTCGCGCTCCGGGTTCAGCCTCGTAGCGGCATGGAGGGCACTCGCGAACAGGACAGCGCCCAGAACGCTTCGGGCGGCGCCGGCGCGCGGGAGGGCGACGATTCCAGAGAACGATCAGTGAGCCCCATTCCGCCAGCTTGGTGCGTGTGCGCCGTCTCCCGGGACCTCCACGACGCAGCGCTTGCCCCGCATTCGGCTAGGGATGGACAAGTTCCACATGGCGCCCACTTGCCGCCGCCAAAGGTTTGAGATCTTCAATATCCGATGTGATGATTTCGTCCCCGTCGTGGGCAATGAGGACAATCGAAGCATCGATCAGATCCGACATTCGCGCTACCCCGAGGAGCAAGCCGGCAGCCCTACCCAGATCCTCGTCGATCGACCGGACATCCATACCTGCCAAGGCTTGCGACAAGCGAGCTTGGCGCGGTCCATTCCTCCACACCTGCCCCAGGACAGCAGCGTTGGTCAGGGGTACTTCGCCTCGGACGTGTGCCGCTTTCAGCCGGACCCAACTGGCCCGCTCGCCCCGCTCAAGCGCCATGAGGGCGCCAGCGTCGAGGACAAGGCTCATGCCGACCCGCTCCCGACACGCCCGGCAGGCGCCTTCGAAGTGCGCCTCAATCCGCGGACCACCAAGGCTTCCTCACGATCACGACGCGCCTGGTTGGCCATCTCATCGGCGGTGATCCGCCCGTGGTCGGCCTCGTAGGCGGCAATGGCATCCGAGAGTGATTGGAGTCGCCGGTCGCGGACGGCCTGTTCTGCCAGCGCGGCATTCACCCACCCGCTCAACGATTCGGCCAGTCCGGCCGCCACAGCCTGATTCCCCGCCTCAATGAGGCCGGGGTCCACCGTCACCGTGAGGCGTTCTTTGCGGACAGTCATACTGTTATTCTAATCAGAGTCCTACTCGAATGGTAACCACATGAGGCGGCAATTTTCGAAAGTCTCCGGTCTAACGGCGGCCCAGAGTCGTCTGTCCGCTCCTTCCGCCCCGGCCGCCCTCGCAATCAGTCAGCCGGGACCGGGGTGTCCTGGGCCACCCTCCGCAGCAGGTTGGACACTCGCTGGTGGGTCACCCCGAAGAGTTGCGCGATACCCGGGATGCTCTGGCCCTCGGCGCGCAGCGCCACGACTAGAGCGCGCCGGAACGAGCCACTGGCTTCGGACTGGCGGCGCAGAATGGTGCTCACCAGCTGCACCGTTCCCGGCTGGTCCCCATCGCCGAGGATCGTCTTCCACTCCCGCCCGCTCTCCCGGGCGCGGCGCACTTCGGCGATCCGCGCCGCCAGCAACCGCTCGCTCTCGGCGTTCTGGCGCAGGGCGGCTTCCAGCTGGTCCAGTGCCTCCAGCACGTCATCGGACCCGGCCCCGCCCGCGTGGTCATGTTGGTCCGGCATCATTCCCTCAGCTCCTCCCGGAGATACCTCACGCGGGACCGACCGCCCCACTTCGGCGGGCAGTCCAACCCTGTCAGCCTAAGCAGGGCCGACGCCGAATGGGTGTCATGCCGTGCGGGGACTCGGGCCCGGATCTCAACGGGTCAGCAGGACCGACGATCCATGCCCGAAGAGGCCCTGGTTGGCGGTGACAGCCACCCGTGCCCCTTCCACCTGGTGCCCGCTCGCGGTTCCCCGCAGCTGCCACACGCACTCACACACCTGGGCGATGGCCTGGGCGGGGATCGCCTCACCGAAGCACGACAGGCCCCCCGACGGGTTGACCGGCACCCGGCCACCTAGGGAGGTGGCCCCGTCGCGCAGCAGCTTCTCGGCCTCACCCTCGCCGCACAGCCCGATGTCCTCGTACCAGTCCAGCTCCAGCGCGGCCGAGAGGTCGTAGACCTCGGCGAGGCTGAGATCCTCGGGCCCGATGCCCGCCTCGGCGTAGGCAGCCGCAGTGATGGAAGGGCGGAACCCCGCGCCGGCCTCCCACCCGCCGGTGGCGGTGACGGCAGAGTCGGTCGAGAAGTTCGGCATCTCTATCACCGTGTTGGGGAACGACGGCGTGACCGTCGATACGGCGTTGATGGTCACCGTGGGCTCGGCCCCACCGGCATGGCGGCGGGCGAAGTCCATGCTGGTGAGCACCAGCGCCGCACCGCCGTCCGAGGTGGCGCAGATCTCCAGGAGCCGGAGCGGGTCAGCCACCATGGGTGACGCCAGCACCTCTTCCACCGTGACCTCCCCGCGGTAGCGGGCGTACGGATTGGCCAGCCCGTGCCGCGCGTTCTTGACCTTCACCTGCGCGAAGTCCTCCACGGTGGCTCCGAAACGGTCCATGCGTCGGCGGGCGTACAACGCGAAATACGTCGGGTTGGTGGCACCCATGAGGTGGAAGCGCAACCAGTCCGGATCGTCCTTGCGGTCCCCGCCACCCACGGGGGCGAAGAACCCCTTCGGCGTGGTGTCGGCTCCCACCACCAGCGCCACGTCACACAGGCCGGCCAGTATCTGCGCCCGGGCGATGCCGATGGCGGCTGCTCCCGAGGCGCAGGCGGCGTACACGCTGCTGACCCGGGCGCCGGTCCAGCCCAGGGCCTGGGCGAAGGTGGCCCCGGCCACGAAGCCCGGATAGCCGTTGCGGATGGTGTCGGCCCCCGAGACGAACTGGATTTCGCGCCAGGTCAGCCCGGCGTCGGCCAGCGCGTCGTGCACGGCGGCCAGGCCGTACTCCACGAAGGGTCGGCCCCACTTGCCCCACGGGTGCATGCCCGCGCCGAGGACGGCAATCCTCTTGTCATCCGCCACGGCTCAGGCCACCCCGGTGGCGGCCACCGGCTGCCATTTCCACACCAGGTAGTCGGTGTCGTCCTCCGAGTACAAGGTGTCGACCACCAGCTCCACCTCATCGCCCACCGTGAGGTCCTCGACCGTCACTCCGGGCACGATCTGGCCCATGATCACGAGCTTCTCGGCCGCCAGCTCGACCGCCGCCAGGCAGAAAGGCACGTAGGGATCGGCCGGCACGTAGGGCGGGGGAGGTTGGTAGCGGGCATCGGTGTAGGACCAGATCCGGCCCCGCCGGGAGAGCTCCACCGCCTCGAAGTCCACGCTGTCGCAGTCGGGATTGCGGCAGGAGCGCCGCTCGGCCGGGAAGGCATAGGTGCCGCAGCCGGCGCAGCGCGAACCGAGCAGGGCCGCCATGCCGTCGTCGCCCTCGCGGAACCACCCCTCAATCGCCGGTACCCGGTTCTGCATCAGCCCAGTCTCTCAATGATGGTGGCGTTGGCCTGCCCGCCACCCTCGCACATCGTCTGCAGCCCGAAGCGGCCACCGGTGCGCTCCAACTCGTTGAGCAGCGTGGCCATCAGCCGGGCGCCCGAGCACCCCGTCGGGTGGCCGATGGCGATGGCGCCCCCGTTGACGTTCACCTTGTCCATGTCGAGATGGAACTCACGTTCCCAGGCCAGGACCACCGAGGCGAAGGCCTCGTTGATCTCAATCAGGTCGATGTCGGCCAGGGACAGCTTGGACTTGGCCAGGACCAGTTTGGTGGCCGGGATCACCGCGGTCAGCATGATCTGGGGGTCGTTGGCCGCCACGGCGAAGGTGTGGAAGCGGGCACGCGGGCGCAACCCGAGGGAGGTCGCCCGCTCCTCGCTCATGATCAACACGGCAGCCGCCCCGTCGGATATCTGCGAGGAGGTGCCTGCGGTCACCGACCCCGTCTCGGAGAAGGCGGGCCGCAGGCCGCGCAGCTTCTCCAGCGAGGTGTCCCGGCGCACGCCCTCGTCGACCTCCATCATCCCCGTGACATCCGCCGCCCCCGGGACGTCGGGGTGGACCCGGGCCTCCAGAGCCACGATCTCCCCGGCGAACCGCCCTTCATCGGTGGCCCGGGCCGCCCGCTGGTGCGAGCGTAGGGCCAGGGCGTCCATGTCGTCGCGGCTGACCTTCCAGCGCCGGGCGATCTCCTCTGCGCACTCGCCCTGGTGGATCAGCTCGTAGCGCTCCTTGTACAGCGGGCCGTACGCCTCTCCGGGTCCGGGATCGGTCGTCGAGCCGATCGGCACCCGGCTCATCGATTCCACGCCGGACCCGATGGCCACGTCCATGGCTCCCGACATCACCGCCTGGGCCGCGAAGTGGATGGCCTGCTGGGCCGACCCGCACTGGCGGTCGACGGTGGTGCCCGGGACGGACTCGGGGAACCCGGCCGCCAGCGCCGCGTTGCGGCCGATGTTCATCGCCTGCTCGCCGACGGTCATGGTGCAACCCATGATCACGTCCTCCACCAGTGCCGGGTCCAGGTCGTTGCGGGCCAGCAGGGCGGCCAGAGGCTGGGCGGCCAGGTCGGTGGCGTGCCACCCCGAGAGCCGGCCTCCCCGGCGGCCCACCGGGGTCCGTACTGCGTCGACGATGACGGCGTTCGGCATGAGGCGGCCAGTCTGACCCCGAATACGCCAGGGTGCCACATCAGGACCTTCGGCCCGCAGTGGGCGGGGTGAGCGAAATCTCCCTGGCCCATGGACCAGGATAAGGACCGTGCGCCGCTCTTTCCTCGCCGCCGCAGCGTGCGCCATGAGCCTGACCGCGCTGGCGGCCGGCGCCCAAGCCGCGTCCACCGCGCGACCCGGCACGCGCCCGCTCGCTGCCGGTGCGCAGGCAACGGTGACCTACTGCAACCACGAGCAGGCGAGGATCACCGAGCCGCCCAAACTGGGCCGACCGGCGCCGGCCGCGGTCTACGTCCACGGCGGCTCGTGGGTCTCGGGGAACCTCAATACCGGTGGCTTCCTCATCGACCAGATCGGGCCGGACCTGGCCTCCAAGGGATTCGTGGTGGTCAGCTTGAACTATCGGCTCGGGCCGAAGTTCCCCTGGCCGGCGCAGATTGAGGACGTCAAGTGCGCCATCCGCTACCTGCGGGCCAACGCCTCTGCCTTCAACCTCAACCCGGGCGAGATCGGCGCGTGGGGCCAGAGCGCCGGCGGCCACCTGGTCAGCCTGCTGGGCACCGCCGGGCGCTCGGCCGGCTGGGACGTGGGCCCGTACCGGAACGAGTCGAGCCAGGTGCAGGCCGTGGTCGACATGGCTGGGCCGACCGACCTGCAAACCCTGGGTAACCAGGGCGACAGTGCACTGGTACAGCGCTCGTTCATATCGCTCCTGGGCAAGGTGCGACCCAGCAGGATCGGCCCGGACATGACGGCGGCCAGCCCGGTGACCTACGTGGCCCCGGGGGACCCACCTTTCCTGATCCTCCATTCGGACAACGACCGCATCGTCTACCCCCAGCAGTCCAAGGAGCTCACGTGGGACCTGTCGGCGAACCACGTGTGGAACCAGCTCGTAGTTGTGGAGGGTGCCGGCCACGAGTTCGACCAGGCCGGAGGATCGCCCAACGAGGCCCAGATCACCACCTTGGTGGTCAACTTCTTCATTCTGCGCCTGGCCTTCCACGTCTGACGACGTCGCTCTCCCCGCTGGCAATCAAAGGGCGGGTGTGTCAGATTCGCTGCGCCGTGAACCTGACCTTCAGCCCCGAGCAAGAGGCCTTCCGGGGCGAAGCCCGGGCCTGGCTGTCCGCGCACGTGCCCACCGAGCCGCTGCCCTCGCTCGATACGCCGGCCGGCTTCGCCGCCCACCGGGACTGGGAACGCACGCTCTTCGAGGATCGCTGGTCGGTGGTGAGCTGGCCCACCGAGTACGGCGGGCGCGACCTCGGGATCATGGAGTGGCTCGTCTTCGAGGAGGAGTACTACCGGGCCCGGGCGCCCAAGCGGGTCAGCCAGAACGGCATCTTCCTGCTCGCCCCCACCTTGCTCGAGTACGGCACCGCGGCTCAAAAGGCTCGCTTCCTTCCCCCCATGGCCTCGGGCGACGAAATCTGGTGCCAGGGCTGGTCCGAGCCCGACGCCGGCAGCGACCTGGCCGGCATCCGCTCGCGGGCGGCGCGGAGCACCGACGGCGGCGGCTGGGTGCTCAGCGGGCAGAAGACCTGGGCCAGCCGGGGCGCCTTCGCCGAATGGTGCTTCGGCATCTTCCGCACCGGCCCCGAGGCCGAGCGTCACCGCGGGCTCACCTATTTCCTGGTGGCCATGGACTCACCCGGGGTCACCGTGCGCCCCATCTCCCAGATAGACGGCGAGACCGGGTTCGCCGAGATCTTCTTCGACCAGGTCGCGGTGCCCGACGACCAGGTGCTCGGCGACGTGGGGGCCGGCTGGTCCGTCGCCATGGCCACGGCGGGCAGCGAGCGCGGCCTCAGCCTGCGCAGCCCGGCCCGCTACTCCGAGGCAGCCGACCGCCTCCTCGACCTCTTCCATCAGCGCGGCGGGCCACCGTCCTCCGTCGACGCCGTGGCCCGGGCCCACATGGACGCCGAGGCCTACCAGCTCCACACCTACTGGACCGCCACCAGAGTGAGCCGGGGCCACTCTGTCGGGCCGGAGGCCAGCTGCAACAAGATCTTCTGGTCCGAGACCGACGTGGCGATTCACGAGGCCGCCCTGAACCTGTTGGGGACCGGGGCCGAACTGCTGGAGGCAGGTTCGCCCGGTGAGTGGCTCGACGGGTACCTCTTTTCGCTGGCCGGGCCGATCTACGCCGGCACGAACGAGATCCAGCGCAACGTGGTGGCCGAGCGCCTGCTCGGCCTGCCCCGCGGGTGAGCGCCCGCTCGCCGGTCCCCGGTGGATGAACCCCCGGTGATGAGCCCACGAAGATGACGATGGACTTCGCCTTCTCCGACGAGCAGGTCGAACTGCGCCAGGCCGTGCACCAGGTGCTCAATGCCGAGTGCCCGGTGGCTGCCCTGCGGGCCTACGACGAGGCCGACCCGACGCAGCGCAGCACCCTGGCCCGCGTCCGTTGGGCCGTGCTGGCCGAGCTGGGAGCGCCCGCGCTGCTGGTTCCCGAGTCCGCCGGTGGGCTCGGTTTGGGCGACGTCGACCTGGTGGGCGTGCTGGAGGAAGCCGGGTGGGCCGCCCTGCCCGAGCCCTTGCTGGAGACGGCGGCACTGGCGGCGCCCACGCTGGCCGCCCTCAGGCCGGCACCGGTGGCCGCCGCCGCCCTCGAAATGCTGCTGGTCGGGCCCGCCACCTTCGCCGTCGGAGGCATCGACGTCACGGCGTCGGGTCCAACGTCGCCCACCACCGTCTCGGCCGACGGCCTATTGCGCACCCCGCGCGTGGTGGGTGCCCGCGACGCCACCCTCCTCCTGCTCGCCAGCGAGGACCCGGACTCCGGCTGGCAGCTCCATGCCGTGCCGACCTCGTCGTGCACGGCCGAACCCACACCGGCACTGAGCGCCACCCGGGACCTCTCCACCGTCCACTGGCCGCTCTCGGCCGACACGTTGCTGGCCTACGGCGTGGCGGCCGAGGCCACCGTCGCGCTCCTGGCCGACCGGGCTGCCGCCGGGTGTGCAGCGCTCCTCATCGGGCTGGCCGACCGCATGATCACCATGAGCGCCGACTACGCCAAGGAGCGCCAACAGTTCGGAAAGCCCATCGGCAGCTTCCAGGCCGTCAAGCACCTGCTGGCCAACGCCCGAGTCAAGTTGGAGTTCGCCCGACCGGCCACCTACCGGGCCGCCTGGTCCCTGGCCACCGCGCAGCCGTCGGTTTCCCACGACGCGTCCATGGCCAAGGCCATGGCCTCGGACGCCGCCGACCTGGCCGCCCGGACCGCCCTGCAAGTTCACGGGGCCATCGGGTACACCTGGGAGTGCGACCTCCACTTCTTCATGAAGCGCACGTGGGCGCTCTCGCGGGCCTGGGGTGACGCCGCCACCCACCGCCGGCTCGTGCTGGCCCAGGCCGGGCGGGGAGGTACCACCATGTCCGATTTCCGCTAGTAATCGGCCCGCCGGCATGCCACGCTGGCCCCGTGATTGAGGATCCGGACCGCTGCTACCAGGCCGCCCAGAGCAAGGACGCCCGCTTCGACGGCTGGTTCTTCTGCGGTGTCACCTCCACCGGCATCTACTGCCGGCCCAGCTGCCCGGCGCGCACGCCCAAGCGCCAGAACGTGCGCTTCTACCCCAGCGCGGCGGCGGCCCAGCAGGCCGGGTTCCGGGCTTGCTTGCGCTGCCGGCCCGACGCCACCCCGGGCTCACCGGAATGGAACCTGCGGGCCGACGTGGTGGCCCGGGCCATGCGCCTCATCCGCGATGGCATCGTCGACCGCGAGGGAGTGGAGGGTTTGGCCCGCCGCCTCGGCTACAGCACGCGCCAGCTCAATCGGCTCGTCACGGCCGAGGTGGGAACGGGGCCTCTGGCCATCGCCCGGGCCCAGCGCAGCCAGACGGCTCGCATCCTGCTCGAGACCACCGACCTTCCCATTACCCACGTGGCCTTCGCCGCCGGCTTCGCCAGCGTGCGCCAGTGCAACGAGACAGTGCGCCAGATCTTCGCCGACACTCCGGGAGGGCTACGGGCCCGGGTATCGAAGACCGCGGGGCGGCACCAGGCTGGTCGCGCCACCCAGGGCATCCGGCTTCGCTTGCCCTGCCGCCGGCCGTTCAGCCCGGACTCGGTGCTGCAGTTTCTGGGCGGTCGCGCCGTCGCCGGCATTGAGTCGCTCGACGGGTCGACATACCGGCGCAGCATGCGGCTGCCCCAAGGCCATGGCGTGGTGTCGCTGACGGCGCAGCCCGGCGGCGATGACGAGCCGGCGTTCGTCGAGGGCGAGCTGTGGCTGTCCGATCTGCGCGACCTGACCACGGCCGTGTCGCGCTGCCGGCAGCTGCTCGACCTCGATGCCGATCCCGTCGCCGTATGGGAAGCACTGCGCCACGACCCGCTCGTCGGGCCACTGGTGCAGGAGAGTCCGGGGCGACGCGTGCCCGGCACGGTCGACGGCTTCGAATTGGCCGTGCGGGCCGTGATCGGGCAGCAGGTCTCGGTCCGGGGTGCCCGCACCATCGCCGGCCGCCTGGTCGAAGCCGCCGGTGAAGACCTGCCCGAATCAGAAGGCGACATCACACATCTCTTCCCCACCCCGGGCGCTCTCATGGAGCTGGCCCACCACGACCCGGACGTCTTCTCCATGCCGGCGGGCCGGCGTCAGGCGCTGGTGGCGCTGGCCGAGGCAATCGAGTGCGGCAACGTGGTCATCGACCCCGGATCCGACCCGACCGAGCTCCGCCAGGCGTTGGTGCGCCTGCCCGGGATCGGACCGTGGACGGCCGAGTACGTGGCCATGCGGGCGCTGCGCGACCCCGACGCCTTCTTGCCCACCGACCTCGGGATCCGGCGGGCCGCCCAGGCCCTCGGTCTGCCCGACGACCCGGCTCATCTGCTCACCGTGACCGAGGCGTGGCGGCCCTGGCGCAGCTACGCCATGGCCCACCTGTGGTCGCTCCCCTCCGCCCAGGCCCCCATGGCCAACACACAACTGACCAAAGCAAAATTGAAAGGACGTGCCGCATGAGTACCACTCGATCAAACTCTGCCCCCACATTCACCATGCCCCTGGACACACCCGTCGGCCGCCTCGTGCTGGAGAGCGACGGCGACGCGCTCATCGGGATCTGGCTGCCCACGCAATCCCAGCCGGCCCGGGGCAGCGGCCACGACGCCCCGCCGGTCCTGAAGGACGCGGCGACCCAGCTTGAGGAATACTTCGCCCGGGAGCGTACCGAGTTCGACGTCCCCATGGTGCTCGACGGCACCGTCTTCCAGAAGGAGGTGTGGGCCGAGCTCACGCGCATCCCCTACGGCACGACCATCAGCTACGGGGAGTTGGCCCGGCGCGTCGGGCGACCGAAGGGCCCACGCGCCGTGGGCCAGGCCAACGGCAGGAATCCCATCCCCATCATGGTGCCGTGCCACCGGGTGCTGGCCGGCGACGGCATCGGCGGCTACGGCGGCGGCATGGCCATGAAGCGGACGCTGCTCGCCACCGAGGGCGTCTCGGCCTGACCGGGTGTCTAAGGTGCGGCCGTGGAAACGACCCAGAGTGTGCGTGATGCCTTCGACCTGAGCGGGCGCGTCGCCCTCGTCACCGGGGCCGGCGGGGGCATCGGTCGTACGGCGGCCGAGGTCCTGGCGGCCGCCGGCGCCACCGTGGTCTGCGCCGACCTCGACGCGGCCGCGGCAGCCGAGACCGCACGCAGCATCGAGGACACCGGCGGGAGCGCGGAGAGCGCTGAGCTCGATGTGGCCGCGCCCGGAGCCGCGGCCGCGCTGGTGGGGCGGATCGTCGCGCACCACGGCGGGCTGCATGTCATGTGCAACATCGCCGGCATCATGATCGACAGTTCCATCATCGACCTCGACCCGGCCGAATTCGACCGCATCCTCTCGGTGAATCTCAAGGGTGTGCTGTACGGATGCCAGGCCGCCGGAAAGGTGATGGTGGAGCAGGGCGCGGGCAGCATCATCAACATGGCCTCGGCCGCCGTGCTCACGCCCTCCCCGGGCATCGGCCCCTATGCCATCTGCAAGGCGGGCGTGGCCCAGCTGACCCAGTCGATGGCCGTTGAGGTCGGGCGCCGCGGGGTGCGGGTCAACACCATTGCGCCCGGCTTCATCCCCACCAACATGACGGCGCGCTACTACACCGATCCCGACGGCACGATCAACGAAGAGGCCAAGGCTGCCGTGCTGGACCCCCTGGCCAAGTACGCCCCGCTGCGCCGGGTCGGTACGACGAACGACATCGGCTACTGCGTGCTCTACCTGGCCTCGGACGCCAGCAGCTTCGTCACCGGGCAGCTGCTCAGCCCCAACGGCGGCGTCGCCATGCACTACTAGCGGGGTCCCGAAACTACCGACGAGACGCATCTGACGGTCCGTCAGGTCCCGACTACGCTCGATCCCCATGCCTGAGCCGCTGCCGCTGATCATCTCGGTGGACGACCATGTGGTCGAGCCACCCAACGTCTGGCAGGACCGCCTCCCCTCGAAGTACGCCGAGGTGGGACCGCGCATCGTGCGGGCCCCCATGGGCGAGATCACCTTCGTGGGCGGAAAGTTGACGGTCAAGTCCGGATCGGAGGGGCTGCCGACCGACTGGTGGTACTACGAGGATCTCAAGCGACCCCTGCTGCGGGTCGACTCGGCAGTGGGCGTGCCCCGCGACGAGGTGACGATGCGCGGCGTCACCTACGAGGACATGCGGCCGGGCTCCTACGAGGTCAAGCCCCGACTGGAGGACATGGACCTCAACCACATTGAGGCCGCGCTCTGCTTCCCGACCTTCCCCCGCTTCTGCGGCCAGACCTTCACCGAGGCCAAGGACAGGGAACTGGGGCTTCTCTGCGTGCAGGCCTACAACGACTGGATGGTCGAGGAGTGGTGCGGCGACGCCGGGGGCCGGCTCATCCCCCTGTGCCTGATCCCCCTCTGGGACGCCGAGCTGGCCGCCACCGAAGTCCGGCGCAATGCCGAGCGCGGCGTGCGGGCGGTGTGCTTCAGCGAGATCCCACCCTTCCTCGGCTTGCCCAGCGTGCACGACCCGGCGCACTACTGGGATCCGTTCTTCCGCGCCTGCGCCGAGACGCGGACGATCGTCAATATGCACATCGGGTCGTCATCGAAGATGCCGTCGACTTCGGCGGACGCCCCGCCGGCGGTGGGCTCGACCCTGACCCACACCAACGCCACCTTCTCGCTGGTCGACTTCCTCTTCAGCGGGGTCTTCGTCCGCTTCCCCGAGCTCAAGGTGGCCTACTCGGAGGGACAGATCGGGTGGATCCCCTACATCCTCGAGCGCGCCGACCGGGTGTGGGAGGACAACCGGGGCTGGGGTGGCGTGGCCGACATAGTGCCCGAGAAGCCGAGCAGCTACTTCAGGGACCACGTCTGGGGCTGCTTCTTCGATGACGCCCACGGCCTCAAGTCCGTCGACGAGATCGGTGAGGACAACATCACCTACGAGTCCGACTACCCGCACTCGGACTCCACCTGGCCCCGCACGCGCCAGATCGCCGAGGAGCAGATGGCCGATCTCAGCGACGCGCAACGGCGCAAGATCGTGCGGGGCAACGCCATAGAGCTCTTTGGCCTCGACTTCGTGGCCTGAGCCGGCGCGCCGCCACCAGCTCCTGATCCCGTGGACCTCCGCTACAGCGCGTCGGAACAGGTGTTCCGCGGCGGGTTGCGGGACTGGCTGCGCGCCACCCTACCCACCTTGAGCCAGCCGCCGGCGGCCGACGACTGGCCCGCTCGGCGATCCTTCGACGCGCAATGGCAACGGCTGCTCTTCGACGCCGGGTACGCGGGCGTGGACTGGCCCATCGAGGGCGGTGGGCGCGGGGCCTCTCCCATTGAGCAGCTGATATTCAAGGAGGAATGCGAGCGCGCCGGTGCTCCCTATGTGGGGGTCAACTTCGTCGGGCTGCTGCACGCCGGACCGACCATCATCGCCGAGGGCAGCCCCGAGCAGAAGGAGCGGTATCTGGCCCCGATACTGCGGGGCGACGAAGTGTGGTGCCAGGGCTTCAGCGAGCCCGACGCAGGGAGCGACTTGGCCTCGCTGCGCACGCGGGCCCTCCGCGACGGCGACCACTACGTCGTGACCGGCTCGAAGATCTGGACCTCGCACGCCGAGGTGGCCGACCACTGCGAGCTCCTGGTCCGCACCGGTGAGGACGGCCACCGGGGCATCACCTGGCTCATCATGGCCATGGATTCCCCCGGAATTGAGATCCGCCCCCTGCGTACAATCGCCGGCTCAACCGAGTTCGCCGAGCTCTTCTTGGAGGAGGTGCGGATCCCGGTGGCCAATCGGGTGGGCACCGAGGGCGACGGGTGGCGGGTCACCATGGTCACCTTGTCTTTCGAGCGGGGTACCGCCTTCGTGGGCGATCTGCTGGAGTCGATGCGGCTGCTGGGCTCCGTGCAGCAGCTGGCCCGCCGGCTCGGGCTGCTCGACGACCTCGGGCTGGCGCGCCGCATCGGCCACCTGGTGGCAGCCCTGGACGCCCTGTGGGCCCTGACCAAGCGCAACGTCTCCGAAGCGGCGCAGACGGGAATCCCCGGCATCGGCGGTTCCGTCTTCAAGCTCGCCTACTCCGAGCACGCCCAGGCGCTGGGCGACCTGGCCCTGGAGGTGCTCGACCGGGCCGCGCTCTGCGGCGATCCGCTCACCGGCCCCGACGGGCTGCTGCTCGGCAACGACGCCCAACTGCACGCCTGGTTCAAGTCGATTTCGCTGACCATCGCCGCCGGCACGTCCCAGGTGCAACGCAACATCGTGGCCGAGCGCATCCTCGGACTGCCCAAGGTGCGCTGATGGAATTCCGCCTCTCCGAGGACCAGACGGAGCTGGCGGCCGGAATCCGGGCCATGGTGGCCGGGCGGCTGCCCCTGGAGCGGATCCGCCGGCAGGAGGGCGATCAGGTCGCCATCGGCGCGGCGGACTGGGCCGCCCTGGGCGAGACGGGGGTGTTCGCCCTCACCCTGCCCCAGCCCGACGGTGTCGGGCTGGGCATGGCCGACGCCGTGGTGGTATTTGAGGAGTTGGGCCGGGCCCTGATCCCGGGGCCCCTGGTGGGCACCTTCCTGGCCGGCGCGGCCGGACTCGTGAAGGGGGCGGCGACGGGAGTGACCCAGGTCGGCGTGCACAGCGGGGGGTCGGGCCCCATCCTCATTGAGCACCTGGCCTCGTTGGCAGGGCTGCTCATCCTGCCCGGTTACGACCGCCGCTCGACGGCCAGGCTCCTGGTCCCGGCGCCACCGGCCGAGGACGCCACTCGCATGGTGTCGCCCCTGTGCCCTCTGACCCCCATGTGGCACGTCGCATCGCTGGCCGCCGGTGAACCGGTGGCCGACGTCGGGGTCCGCCTGGTGCGCGACGGTTCGCTCCTCACCGCTGCGCTGCAGCTCGGCCACGCGGCAGAGGCGCTCGAGCTGGCGGTGGCCTACGCCAAGGAGCGCCGGCAGTTCGGCCAACCGATCGGGAGCTTCCAGGCCGTCAAGCACATCTGCGCCGACATGCTGGTGCGGGCCGAAGTGGCGCGCAGCGCCGTGCACGCGGCGGCCTGCCTGGCCGACGAGCCCGACGTGGTCCAGCGGGAGGCCGAGACCGCCGGCTGCCCGCCCGAGGATCTGGTGGCCCGGGCGGTGATGGGCGCCAAGCTGATGGCCGACGAAGCCGCCATCGCCAACACCCGCGCCGCCATTCAGGTCCACGGCGGCATGGGCTTCACCTGGGAGGTGCCGCTCCACCTGCACCTGAAGCGGGCGCGGGTGCTGGCCACCACATTCGGGACCCCGGCACAGCTGGCCGCCGCGCTGGGCGCCCTGCCCTGAGCCATCGTCCGAACGGAGGAAGCGCATCATGACCGACCCCACACTGCTCCCGGCCCACGTCGTGCAGGCCGTCCCCGAGGGGGAAGTCGTCTACGGCATGCAGCTGCCCATACAGTCCCAGTCGACCCTGTACGTGTCCGATTGGGAGAAGAAGGCCGGGCCCGAGGAGCTGGGACGGATCGCCAAGGTGGCCGACGGGGCGGGGTACTTCTACCTGGGGGTCTGCGACCATACGGCCATCCCCGAGCGCCTGGCTGATGCCATGGGCACCGTGTGGTACGACACCACGGCCACCCTGGGCTGGTTGACCGCGTTGACCACGCGCACCCACCTGCTCTCCCATGTCCTCATCCTGGCCCAGCGCCATCCGTTGCGGGCGGCCAAGGAGCTCTCGACCCTGGACCTGCTCTCGGGCGGGCGCCTTATCGTCGGGGTGGGCGCCGGGCACGTGCCCGAGGAGTACGAGTTGCTGACCGGTGGGTTTGCCGAGCGGGGGCGGCACACCGACGAGGCCGTGTCCGCCCTGGCCCGGTGCTTCACCGACGAGTTCCCCGTGCTCCCCGGGCCGCGGTTCCCCGCCGCGGGCATGGGACTGGCCCCTCGCCCGGCGCGCCAGCCCCGTCCCCCCATCTGGATCGGCGGCTCCTCACCCGCCGCCCTGCGCCGCACGGCCGCCCTCGGTGACGGCTGGTTGCCCCAGGGGACACGACGGCGGGACCTGCCGGGGCAGATCGCCCGCCTGCGCCAACTGCGCGAGGAGTTGCGGGGCGGCGCGCCCATCGACATCGGCACCATTGTGGAGCCCATCCACCTCACTTCGGGGGGATCGGGCTGGGATCTCCCGGGCTACGTCTTGCAAGGGGGCGCCGAGGAAGTGGCCTCCTCGCTGCGCGAGCTGGTCGCCATGGGGGTGAACCATCTGCAGGTGCGCTTCATGGCCCGCTCGTTGGAGGAGTTCTGCCAGCAGACGGCCGCCTTCGGGGCCGAGGTCGGGCCCCTGCTGAAGAGCTGACGGGCGCCCACCCGTAAGGTGGTCCACGGTGTCCCTCTCCTACGCCCTGGGCGTCCTCGTCGTCATCCTCGTCCTCATCCGCCAGACCCGGGTGCGACCCGTCCCGCGCTTCTTCCGGCCGCGGCTGCCCGTCTTCCTGGGGGTCCTCGGGCTCTTCGAGCTCTTGGACTACACGGGAGCGCACCACCTCGCCGGTGGCGCCTCCCTGTGGTTGGCCGGCACCCTGCTCGGGGGGGCCGTGGTCCTCGGAGCCGTCCGGGCCCTGAGTGTCAGGGTCTGGACCAGCTCCCGTTGGGTGGTCCGCCAGGGAACCACCATCACCATGGTGCTCTGGGTGCTCTCCCTCGGGGTGCACTTCGTCGGTGAGGGCGGGAGCGCCCGCGCCGGCGGTGCGACCTTGCAGGGCGCCAGCTTCCTGCTCCATCTGGGTCTGACCCTGGGCGTGCAGGGCTATGTCCTCTACCGGCGCGCCCTGCCCCTGTGGGACGAGCTGGGCCCAGAGGCCGGCCGGCGCCTGCAAGTGAACTTCGGGCAGGGCCCCAACGCCTTCTTCGGCACCATCTTCACCAACTTCGGCGACGGGGGGCCGGCGGGACCGGGCCGCCCGGCGGGTCGTCCCGACGTCATCGACGCCGAGGTGGTCGAGGACGACGAGGAGCCGCCGGAGCTCCCCCGCCCCCGCTGAGCGTTCCTCCCCCCGATCGTCATGCCGGCACCGCGCACGTTCAGCCAGAAGCCATTCAAGGGGCCGGCCGGCTCAACCGAGCTCCTCCTGGTGCGGCACGGTGCGTCAGCCGACGCCATCGAGGGAGCGCCCTTCGCCCTCGTCGGGGGCCATGGTGACCCACCGCTCTCGGAGGTAGGCCTGCGGCAGGCCGAGCTGGTGGCGCAGCGCCTCATGCGGGAGGAGTTCGAGGCCATTTACGTGAGCAACCTGCGGCGCACGGCCCAGACGGCGGCACCCCTGGCCGCGCGCAGCGGATTGACCCCGGTCGTCGAGACCGACCTCCGAGAGGTCTTCCTGGGTCAATGGGAAGGAGGACTGATCCGCCAGAAGGTGGCGGACCGGGACCCCTTGGCACTGCGGGTGTTCGCCGAGCAACGGTGGGACGTGGTCCCGGGCGCCGAGCCTGCAGCGGCCTTCAGGGCGCGCCTCCGTGATGCCGTGGGGCGAATCGCGGCGGCCCACGTCGATTCCCGGGTCGTCGTCTTCTCCCACGCGGCTGCCATCGGCCAGATCATCGCCCAGGCCAGTGGGGCGGAGCCGTTCGCCTTCACCACGGCGGACAACGCCTCCATTACACGGCTCATTGCGGCACCCGACCGCTGGTACGTGCGCGGCTACAACGAGATCACGCACCTCATGGACTAGCGGGCACACTGTCACGGTGACCCCGACGGGAAAACGCCCGCGAAAGCCGAAG
>DATLSH010000012.1:0-39785 GCA_035534235.1 Acidimicrobiales bacterium
CCCCCGGAGTTCGTCGACCTGATTGTGGTGGACGAGCTGTCGCAATAGGCGACCGGCCGTCAGCCCGGCCGGACGGCGCCGCCCGGCAGCCCGCCGGTCACGGGATGCCCCCATCCACCCGGAGGATGGCACCGGTGGTGAAGGACGACGCGTCGCTGGCGAAGTAGAGGGCGGCCCCGACGATCTCCCCGGGTTGCCCGCCCCGCCCCAGGGCGAAGTTCGCCCGGGCCGCCTTCTCGAAGGCGGGGATGTCCCACGCCGCGGTCACGTCGGTCATGAAGGGTCCGGGCATGATGCAGTTCACCCGCACGCTGGGCCCGAAGGCGTGGGCGAACCCCACGGTGAGGGCGTTCACCCCGGCCTTGGCGGCGTCATAGGGCAGCATGCCGGGAGCCGGCCGGATGGAGCCGGTGCTCGATACGTTGATGATCGATCCACCATCCCCTTCCGCCATCCGCGGTCCGACCAGAGCGGTCAGCCGGAACGGCCCCTTGAGGTTGAGGTCGACCACCTTGTCCCACATCACCTCGGTGACCGCACCGAGGTTCTCGTAGAGCAGCGACATGCCGGCGTTGTTGACCAGCACATCGACCCGTCCGAAGGTGTCGTAGGACTGCGCGACCAGCCCGTCCAGCTCGTCCCAGTGACCCACGTGGCAGGCCAGCGCCAGGGCGCGGCGGCCCATGGCCTCCACCTCCCGGGCCACGGCCTGGCAGTTCTCCAACTTGCGGCTGGCGATGATGACGTCGGCTCCGGCGTGGGCGAAGCCCAGGGCCATGGCCCGACCGAGCCCACGGCTGCCCCCGGTGACCAGGGCCACCTTCCCTTCCAGCGCGCCCCCGCGCTCAGGCACCGCGCACACTCACAGTGAGGTGGACGCCGCCAGGTCGGCCGCCCGTCGCGCCATGTCCAGCACCACGTCTCCGAACATCTCCATCTTCTCGTTGTCCGCCTCGCCCTTAACGACACGGGCGTAACCGCCCTCTAGCACCACGGCCAGCTTGAAGCGGGCCAGGATGACGTAGTAGTCGATCTCGTCGACCGGCCGGCCGCTTTCCTTCTGGTAGTACGCCAGCAATTCTGCGGCCGATGGCATGCCGGTGTAGTCGACGTAGGACACCGTGGAGCCCGTCCCGGTGCCTCCGGCGCCGGACGTGTCCTCCGGCCACCCGTTGATGACCCAGCCCAGGTCCAACAAGGGATCGCCGACCGTGGCCATCTCCCAGTCCACGATGGCGGCCAGCCGGGCCGGAGCGCCGTGACGGTACATCACGTTGGCGAACTGGTAGTCGCCGTGCATGATGCCGGGCACGTACGTCTTGGGCTGGTGCCGGCGCAGCCAGGCCGCGGCCTCGTCGAGTCCGGGGATGGGGCGGAACGCGAAGGCGCGCAGGTGGGCCAACCAGCGGTCGACCTGGCGCTCGTGGAACCCCTCGGGCTTGCCGAAGCCCTGGAGACCCCGGGCCCTCCAGTCGACCCGGGACAGCCGGGCGATGCCGTCGACCAATTCGAAGGCCAGGCCGCGGCGGGCCTCGAGGTCCTCGCCGAAGGGTGCCGGCCACGTGGTCCCCTCCTGAATGGGGGACCACCCGTCGACGAATTCCATCAGGTAGAAGCACCCTCCGAGCACCGATGGATCGTCGCACCCGGCCACCAGGCTGGCGTGCGGGACGTCGGTCCCGGCCAGGGTCCGCAGCAGCCGGTGCTCGCGCACCATCGTTTCGTTGCGCCCCGGCGGCACCACCTCGGGCGGCTTGCGCAGGGCCACGGTGTAGTCGCCCCGGGTGATGGCATAGAGGTCATTTGACGCGCCGCCCGTGACATAGGTGGCCTCAATGGGGCGGCCTTGCCCCGGCAGCCCCAGAGCGTCCATGAAGGTCGCCAGCGCGGCGGTGTCGAGGCTCACCGGAGCCTCGGGCAAGAAATTCCGCGATACTCGGGCTCGGTCGAGCACTCCCAGGACATGGGTGGGCAAGCTACCTGAGCAACTCGGCCACTGCATGGGTCACGGCCTTGGCCATCGGGATGTGCAACGACTCGTTGGGCCCGTGGGCGTTGGAGTGCGGGCCGAGCACCCCCGTGGCCACGAACTGGGTGCCCGGGTAGGCCTTCTGGAGATCGGCCAGGAAGGGGATGCTGCCCCCCTCACCCACGAAGCCGGGCTCCCGACCGAAGCGCTCCACCGAAACCCGCCGGAGGATGGCGGCGATGCCGTCGTCCAGCGGCGGGGCGAGCCACCCCTGTGCCGCCGGTTCGAGGTCGATGGTGATGCGGGCGCCCTCGTCGGTGGCGATGGCGGAGATGAGGGCATCGGTGGCCACCTGGGCGTCGACGTCGGGCGGCAACCTGAGGGAGAACTTCAAGGTGGTGAAGGGTCGCAGCACGTTCCCCCCGTCTCGGCACGCCGGGATCCCATCCATACCGGTGACCGCCAAGGCGGCCGACCAGGTCCGGGCGGTCAGGCGTTCGACGGGATCGGGTGCGAGCAGGTGCAGCCCGTCGACGACCGGCAGGTCGGCATCGGGGAACTCGGCGGCCAATGACTCCAGATTGGCCCGATGCTGCGCGGGGATGCCGCCCCCGAGCAGTTCGGGCAGCAGGATCTGTCCGCTGGCCTCGTCCTCAATGCGCGACAGGATGCGGCGCAGGATCCGGAAGGAGGAGGGCACCACACCACCCCCGGCGCCGCTGTGGATGCCCTCGGTGAGCACGTCGACCCGCACGGTGGCCACCACGTTGCCCCGCAGTGAGGAGGTGAGCCAGAGCCGGTCGTAGCTCAGCCCGCCCGAGTCGAGGCAGACCACCAGGGAGGGGGACCCGATCCGCCCGCGCAGGTGGGCCACGTAGGCGGCGAGGTCGGGGCTCCCGCTCTCCTCACTCGCTTCGATCAGGATGAGGACATGTCCCCGGCCGCCCCCGGCTGCCAGCAGCCCGGTCACGGCGGCGAAGGTGGAGTACCCGTCGTCGGCCGTGCCGCGCCCGTAAAGAAGGTCGCCCTGGCGCACCGGTTCGAAGGGAGCCAGGCCGGCCCGCCACTCGCCCAGCGGGGGCTGCTTGTCCATGTGGCCGTAAATGAGGATCGGGTCGCCGCGGCCACCGTTGTCGATCAGGAGCACAGGGGTGCGACCGGGGAGTTGCACGATCTCGACGCCGAGCGAGGGATCCTGGTCCTTCACCCAGTCGCGCAGGAGCTCCGCGGCCTGCAGGATGGCACCCCGCCCGGCCCATTCGGGGTCGAAGGCGGGGGAGAGGCACGGGATGCGGGTGTACTCCGAGAGAGCCGGGAGGATGCGTTTCTCCCAGGCGGTGTCGATCATGCCGCTGGGGTCACGACTCGGTGAGGGTGGCTAATTTCTCCAGCGTGCTGTTCATGGCCTTCCGGGTGCTCTCGGGGAGGTTTCCCCTTCTCAGGAAGAAGGCCTGCTTGTCCTGAGAGATGTCCCAGCTTTCGGTGACCTTGGTCGCGCCGTCCTTCTCCTCGAACTCGTAGCGCCAGATCCGCCCCCCGATGAAGCGTCCCAGGAAGCCCTGGAACACCGTCTTCCAGGCGATGCGCCGGTTCTCCTCAAACTCGATCACCGTGTTGGTCATGGAGTAGGGCACACCCATCTTCATCGACATGCCGAACGAGGAGCCCTGGCGCAACCGCTGGGGCGCACCAGCCTTGGCCTTGACCACCGTACCCGAGCCGTCGATTTCGGGATGGCGGCCGGCGTCGGCCACCACCTCGAACAGGGCAGAGGCCGGAGCGGCAATGACGCGCTCGACGCTGACAACGTGACCATCCATGTCTGCAACCTCCCAGGGGGTATTCCGTACACTTGCGAGCCTATGGACGACCTGACGATCTATTCCAACCCGAGCTGCTCCAAGTGTCGCACGGCCAGGGGGCTGCTGGAGGAGCGGGGCATCGACGCCCTCGTGGTCGAGTACCTCAACGAGCCGCCCACGGTGGATGAGCTCCGGACCCTCATGGGCCAGTTGGGCCTGAGCGACCCCCGCCAGATGATGCGGACCGGCGAGGACGCCTACCAGGAGCTGGGGCTGGCCGATCAGACCGGTGACGACCTGCTCCTGGCCGTGGCGGCCCACCCCATACTGCTGGAGCGCCCCATCGTCGTGAAGGGCGGGCGCGCCGTGATCGCCAGCCCGCCCGAACGTCTGCTCCAGCTGCTCTGAGCCGATCGGTCCTCCGGCATCGCCCGACGTCGTTGTCCTCAATAGGTGGCGTGCGCCTTGAGATCGTCCAGCTGCACCCACTCCAGGGTGGAGGCGTGGGTGGCTGCCAACACCACCGGCGGCGCCATGCCGGCCTCCAGCGCCTCCTGCCAGCGGGCGGCGCAGAGGCACCACTGGTCTCCGGGCGCCAGACCGTCAAAGCCGAACTCGGGGTGTGGCGTGGAGAGGTCGTTGCCAACTGAAGCCGAGAAGGCGAGGAACTCGGCGGTGACCCGGGTACACACGGTGTGGACGCCGGCGTCCTCCGCCCCGGTGTTGCAGCAACCGTCACGGTAGAACCCGGTGAGCGGATCGAAACTGCAGGGCTCGAGTTCTTCGCCAAGGACGTTCTGGGCCATGGGACATTTGACCACGCCCGGGGCTGCGTGTGGGCGCCCTACTCCTCGCCGAAGGCCGGTCCCTGGTAGCGATCGAGGCAGGTGAAGGAGCCGACGGGGTCCCGCCGCAACCGACGGGGGGCTGCAAGCGGGCGGCCAAGCACCACCAGCGAAGCCACGGCGACATGTTCGGGTATGGAGAAGAGCTCACGCACGGCTCCTTCCCGGCGCACCGGCATGGTGGTCATGACCCCTCCCAGACCCTCGCAGCGGGCCGCCAGGAGCAGGCTCCAAATGAAGGGGTAGATGGAGGCACCGCCGGCCAGGGTGTAGCGCGGGAGATCGCGATCCACGGCGGCCAGAGCGGTGAGGTCGGCCAGGACCAGCAACAGGGCGGGAGCCAGGTGCAGTGATTCGGCGAACCCCGGTTCGGGTGCGGCGGCGGCGAGCTCGGCGAATTCGTGGGCCCGGGCGACCGCCACCGCTTCGGCGGCACGGTCGGTCACCGGTGCCCAGGGCACCAGTCCGGACGAACCGATGGCCAGGTACTCGTACCAACCGGTCAGGTAGATGTCACGAAGCGCCGCGCGAGCTGCCGGATCCTTGACGACGATGACCCGCCAGCCCTGTCGGTTGCCACCGCTCGGAGCGAAGCGGGCGGTGTCCAGCAGGCGGTACAGCACCTCGTCGCTCACCCCTCCGGGTTGGAAGGCGCGCACCGCGCCGGTGGTCCGCAGAGTGTCGATCAGGTCCATGCACGAACGGTAGCGGTTTGTTCGGAGATGTTCGGGGCGGCGGCCGGTGCCAGGATTGCCTCCATGAGCACACGGCGCCGGTCCGAGACGATCGAATTCACGCCGCCTGAGCTCGAGCCGGTCGCCCGGTACCTCCGGCTGCTGTGCGACGCCGGGGAAGGTTGGATCAACCTCCTGCCCGGCGTCGATGCGGATGCGGGGCCCGATCTGGTCCCGTCGGGGCTGTTCGGGCTGTTCGGGCTCTTCGGGAACCGGCAGGAACCCGTCTCCATGGGCACCCTCGTGCCCCCCCGGAAGGACCGCCAGGCCGCCGAGGGTGTGACGGTCGGGTTGCTGCACCCGACCGGGGGCAGGGCCGTGGCCCGATTGGCCGAGGCGGGCGTCACCTTGCCGCCCGGGTGGCTGGTGCGCCAGGACCATGCCCGCCGGGGACTGGTGGTGCGGGCCCGGTCCGATGCCCCTGCGGACGAGATCATCGGGTGGTCGATCCGGGCCGGCGTGGCCCTCTGCCGTGGCGAGATGACGGGGCGGTGGCAGGCCGTGGTCTACCTTCCCTAGGTGGCTACCGGACCGTCGCGGGACGATGCGGCGCTGGCAGAGGGCCTGGGAAGGTGGATCGTCGCCCATCAGGACCTCGTTCCCGGCGCCGCGACCGGTGGCCCGCCATTGCGGTTGGAGTCGTTGTCGCATGACCGGGGCGGCATGGCCAACGAGACGGTCCTGGTGGACCTCGGCTCCGGCCATGCCGGGATGGTGGTCCGGCTGCCGCCGGTCGTGCCCACCTTCGCCCACTATGACCTGGCGCCCCAAGCCCTGGTGCAGAACGCCGTCGCGCAGGAGGGTGTGCCGGCGCCAGCACCCGCCCTCGTCGTCACCGAGACGGAGTGGATCGGCACCCCCTTCCTGGTCATGCCCAGGGTCAGCGGCAGCATTCCCGGTCCGGCGCCGCTCTTCGATCCGTGGATCACCGGTGCCGGCCCACAGGCGCAGCGCAAGGTCCACGACGGGCTCATCGACACCCTGGTGGCGGTGCACGCGGTGGACTGGCGGGCGAGCGGCCTGGGGCACGTGCTGCCCGGGCCGACCTTGGACAAGGCGCTGGTCTCTTGGACCGAGTACGTGCAGTGGGCCGGCGGGGGGGATCCGCTGCCCGAGCTGGTCGGTGCCCTGGAGTGGTGCCGCCGCCACCAGCCGGCCGAAGGTGACGGGTCAGGGCCCCCGGTGCTGCTCTGGGGCGACCCTCGGCTCGGCAACCTGGTCTTCGATGAGGCACGCAATGTGCACGCAGTCCTGGACTGGGACCTCGCCGCCATCGGACCGCGGGAGATGGACCTGGGCTGGCACTTCGGGTTGGAGCTCATGATGGAGGAGCTGTTCGGGCGGCGCGTTCCGGGCTTTCCCGACCGGGGCGCGGCACTGGCCCGCTACGCGGCCCATAGCGGTCACGTCGTGGCCCACCTGGTTTGGCATGAGGTCTTCGCGCTGGTCCGGGCGCTGGCCATCAACGACCGGCACCAGCGCATCGCCGGGAACCCCGGGCGGCGCGACAACCCGATGCGAGGGATCCTGAGGGGTCGGGTGGAGGCGGCCGGGAACGGCGCCGCTCAGGGGTAGAAGGGGATCGGCAGGGGATGGACCAGACCGATCAGCACAATGATGGTCAGCGCTCCCTGGGCGATGGCGAGTGACCCCACGACGGCTCCTTCCCACGCCGGCTTCAGCTTCCAGGCGAAGGCCACGAAGAGTGGGAAGGACGCCATGGTGTAACGCAGGATGCTGTTGGGGAAGAAAGGGCTGAAGGCGGTGAGCACGGTCCCGATCGTGAAGACCCACCAGAAGGACGGCATCACGAGTCCGGTGCGGTGCATCCGCACCAGGAGGGCCATACCCAGGTACGCGAAGAGCAGCGCGCCCACGGTCAGCACATCCTGGGGAGACGACAACGTATGGGCCCCGTGCAGCAGGAGGTCTCGCAGGGAGTAGAGCGCCGATTCGAACCAGATGAAGTGGGCACCCTGCCAGAACTTCTGGGCCGTCAGGAAGGCGACGGGGGTCCCGACCAACTTCCAGCCGTAGGCCATGAAGGCCAGGAGTCCCAGGGGAGAGATGGCGGCCGCGACGAGCGGCCGGACCTTGCGCTCCTTCCAGACCACCGGGGCCGCGGCCACGAGAACACAGAGAATGAGAAAGACACCGAAGTTCCGGGTCAGGCTGGCCAGGACGGCGAAGAGGGCGGCCGTGACCCAGTAGCGGCGGGACAGCGCGAAGAGGCAGCCAGCCGCGGCGGTCAGGAAGAGCCCCTCGGTGTAGGCCATCGACAGGACGTAGGCAGCGGGGAAGAAGACGTAAAGGAGGACGGCCCGATCGGCGATCACCGGACCGAAGACCTCGCGCACGGCCAGCCAGATGGCGACCGCCGAGGTCAGCCCGAAGGCGAGGGCGGCCAGGACGGCGGCGTCGGGGTAGCTCAGCCCGGTGACGGAGGCCAAGCCCCGGATCACGGCGGGGAAGGCCGGGAAGAACGCCCATCGGCTGCCGTCACCCTCGTTGAACAGGCGGTGGGGATAGCCGTGCCGGGCGATCATGAGGTACCAGCGGCCGTCCCAGATGGAGCCCATGGTGCTGATGGCGTGGAGCTTGGGGAAGAGCCACTTGGCCACCAGGGCGGCGAAGAACACCGCCACCCGGGAAAGGACGTAGTAGCCGCAGGGGCGGAGGAGCGGGGCCAGGCGGTCACGCCATCGCGGCGGGCTTTCCCGGTCCAGCGGCGGCGCCCCGCCAGTCCCCGGGGAGGCACTGCTCAGGTCGAGGGCTGTCCCGGAGGCCTCACGTGAGGGGGCGGGTGCGAGGTCGTCACCCAAGCGATCGGAGGGAGTGGCTGTCGTCCGGGCCGACGGGACGGAAGATCCGCGCCCGCAGCACCGAGAAACGCAGGAGGGCCGCGACGGCGTTGGCCACGGTCACCGCCAGCAATTCGAATCCGAGGGACGGGCCCGCCGCTGCGTCGGCCACGCTCAGGGCCAGCGTCGTCAGGACGAAGCTGATGGTGAAGAGACCGCCGGCGAAGGCCAGGAAGCGGAGGCGTGGCGATGCCTGGCGCGCGCCGCGGTGCGGTCCCCGCGACAGCGTCCTGTGCACGGAGGTATTGACCAGGGTGCAGAAGGCGAGAGCCACCGCATTGGAGCCGAACGTGCCGACCAGTGGACGTCCCAGGGCGAAGAGAAGCAGATAGCTCAGCGTGCTGAGGATGCCCACACCGCCGAAGGACAGCAGCTGGTCGGCGGTGACGTGTTGGAAGCCGCTCGGCGACCCGTTCCGCTGCTGCCGCACCTGGTGGCGCGACCGGCGATGGGAGATGCGCCAGATCCCCCTCAGGTCTTCCATGGCCGTGGAGAGGATCCGCACACGCGAATCCGGATCGTCGACCCAGTCGACCGGGACCTCGCTCGTGCGCAGGCCGAGTCGCTCGGCCGTCACCACGAGCTCCGTGTCGAAGAACCACTCGTCATTCTCGACATGGGGGAGGAGCCGGAGCGCGCTCTCCCGGGTCAGTGCCTTGAAGCCGCACTGGGCGTCACTGATATGGCTGTGGAGCGACAACTTGAGCAAGAGGTTGTAGGCGCGGGAGATGAGCTCCCGCTTCGGTCCGCGTACGACCCGTGCCCCGGGGGCCAATCGGGTTCCCACGGCCACATCGCTGTGCCCCGACAGCAACGGGGCCACCAGTGGCAGGAAGCCGGTGAGCGAAGTGGAGAGATCGACGTCCATGTAGGCCACGACGTGGGCCGTGCTCCGTGACCAGGCCGTGCGCAGCGCGTAGCCCCGCCCCTTGCGAGGCAGGGAGAGGGCCGCCACTCCCTCCATGGTCTCCGCCAACCCGGCGGCCACGATCCCCGTGCCGTCAGTGCTGCCGTTGTCCACAATGGTCACCAATGTCTGGAAGGGGAACGACTCATTGAGGAAGTTGCGCAGGGTGGTGATGCGCTCCTTAAGGTGGGGGGCCTCGTTGAAGACGGGGATCACAATTTCGACGTCGAGCCTGTCCTGCTGGTTGCCGGCCCTGGGTGTGCACGCTGGGGCGGCCGGCTTCACATGGCGGAGCGCACTCGTCCTCGGCACCACGAGCCGCATTGCCACCCCCCTCATGCTTCCCGAACGGATCGACCCCGGTCCGCGTCAGCTCGCCTGCCCGTCCAGGGTCCAGGATAGAGGTTGCCGGCTCCATTCACATGGGCCATACGGCCCAAATCCGGCCGCCGTCATGGTGCGCTACTCCTCCAGCAGGGAGAACCCCATGACACCGGCCTTGGCCACCTCGTAGCAAAGGGTGTCATAGGGCTCGACCAGCCCGTACGTGACCTCACCCTCACAACAGATGCGGCAGTGGTGCTGATCCTGTCCGGCCAGGCGGACCCGCACCGCGGGGTCGGTGACATCGAAGGTGTCGCCGCCGACCACCACCTCGTCGCCCTCAGCCACCTTCATGCCGTGCCACAGGTCGCCTTCGGGTGTGCCCCCGTTGGGCCCGCCGTACATGGCGCAGCGCAGGAACGCGATCTGGTTCCCGAGGCGCTCGAAGGTCATTGTCTTGACCGAGTCGTCCGCAAAGACGAGATCGACCTCCCCGCTCTGCAGGAGGTGCGTGTCCTCCTCGAAGCGCAGGCGATGCACGCGCCGAGCCAGTGTCCCGCTCTTCTTTCGTTCATCACCGAGGTTGTAGAGCAGGTGGTCGCCCCAGACTCCGAAGTCTTCGAATTCAACCCATTCTCCACTGTGGGGATGCTGCATCCCCATGTAGCGCCCTGGTCCTCCCACACCGTCCCTGGTGCCCCAGTGGTGGTCCCGGGTTCCGAGGTAGGACGACCGGTCGACCGCGAAGCGCTCGCCGGCCACCTCAATCCATCCCTCCTGGCGACCGAAGCCGTCGTACCCCGCCACCGGGCTCACCGCCCGCCCGCCGACGATGATCCCGGCACCGAGTTGGCGGAACACCGGGCGCTTGGTGTCGAACCATGACAGGTCGAACGAGACCCCGAATTCGTTCGGCCCCAGTTGGAGACGCCACTCCACGAACGGTTGCACCACCTCAAAGCGGAAGGGTCCGAGTTCCATGTCCATGCGATCGTTGCGGAGGGCCTGGTGGGCCCGCACCGTGGCGTGCCGGCCCCGCACGTTGACGATGGCGAATGCCTCCGACGTCCCGAGGTTGGGATAGAAGGCCAACCCGATGACGGCCAGCACCGTGCCGACCCGGTCCTGGCAGGTGAACCAGATCCTTTCGTAGGCCTGCGCATCGGGGGTCCACATCACCCGCACCGGGTAGGGGGCGTTGTGGACGAGGAACTCGTCGAGTCCCGCCAGGGGGGCGTGCTCGGGCGAGGCGGGGTAGGGAGTGGACATTCTCAGACGGTGCTGTAGATCGACTTGTACTCAAGGTAGGCACTGAGCCCGACGGGCCCGTACTCCCGGCCGATGCCGCTCTCCTTGTAGCCCCCGAAGGGCGACCACAGGTCGGGCGCGAAGCCGTTGATGCCGACCATGCCGGTGCGCATCCGATTGGCCAGCGCCCGTCCGTGCACCCGGTCCTTGGTCCACACCGATCCGGCCAGACCGAAAGGGGAATCATTGGCGATGCGCACCGCGTCATCCTCGCCGTCGTAGGGGATCACACAGATCACCGGCCCGAATATCTCCTCCCGGGCCACGGGCATGGAGTTGTCCACGTCAGCCAGGAGGGTGGGCGCGACATACCAGCCGGCGTCCAGGCCCTCGGGCCGCCCGGTTCCACCCACCACGGTGCGGGCACCACCTTCCGCCGCCGCCTCGACGTAGCCGATCACCCGCTCCTGTTGGCGCCGGGACACCAGGGGCCCGATGTAGGTCGAAGGATCACCGGGGTCTCCCACGACGATCTCCTCCACCATGGCGGCGAGGGCGTCCACCGTCTGGTCGTAGCGGTGACGCGGCACCAGGACGCGGGACTGGGCCACGCAGGCTTGGCCGTTGTTGAGGAAGGAGGCGAACTTCAACCCGGCCGCCGTCCGCGAGAGGTCGGCGTCTTCCAGAATGATGGCGGCAGACTTTCCGCCCAGTTCGAGGCTGCACCGGGCCAGGCGCTCGCCGCAGATCCCGGCGATCCGGCGACCGACCGCGCTACTCCCGGTGAAGGCGATCTTGTCGACATCAGGGTGGCGGACCAGGTGCTCTCCGGCGGCACGGCCGCCGACGAGGATGCTCACCACACCCGGGGGGAGATCCGCCTGGGCGACGATCTCCGCCAGGAGGAGGGCATCGAGGGGCGACTCGGGCGCCGCCTTGACCACGACGGTGCACCCGGCCAGAAGCGCCGGCGCCAGCTTGGGCATGATGACGAGTTGCGGCACGTTCCACGGGGTGATGGCACCCACCACGCCCACCGGCTCGCGCCGCACCACCGCCCCGGCGTTGTGGCCGACACCGGCCACCTCCCAATCGAACGAACGGGCGGCGTCGAGGAAGGTCGACAGCATGGCGGCTCCGCCGGGTCCTTGCGCCAACTCGGCGAACCAGCGCGGGGAGCCCATTTCGGCAATGACCACCTCGGTCATTTCCGCGGTCCGCTCGGAATAGGCGCCCAGGAGGCGGGCCACCGCGTCCATCCTCTCCCCGGGATCCAGGTTCGGCCATGGGGATGCGTCGAAGGCCTGGCGGGCCAGGGCCACGGCCCGGTCGACGTCAGCTTCGACCGCGACCGGTGTCGAGCCGATCACCCGGCCCGTGTGCGGCGAGACGACCGCCAGCCGATCCATCCCTGCCGAGGGCTCCCACCGGCCACCAAAGAAGAGTGAGTCGTACTCGGTCCGCACCGCTGTCACCTCGGTCCTCCTGTTCGCCTTGTTGATGCACAGTACGCTCAGCTCGTGCAGGGTGACCAGACCGTTGATCCCCGCGATGCCGCCTTCTTCACCAGGGACGATTATCACGACGTCCTGACCTCGTTGCGGGCCGAGGCTCCGGTCCGCCAGTGTGCGCCCGGATTCTGGACCGTGGCCCGCTACGAGGACATCCGTGACCTGAGCCGCGACCCGGCCCACTTCTGCTCCGGGCAGGGAGCACTGGTCAACGATCCCATCCGGGGCGCCGGAGCGCAGGCGCTCGCCCGCTCCATCCTCCATATGGACCCGCCGGAGCACTCCGCCTTCCGCGGCGTCCTCAACCGCCGGTTCACCCCACGGGCCCTGGCGGGCCTGACTGACTCGGTTCGGCAGAGCGCGGTGGCCGTACTTGACGCGGCGGCACCGCATGAGGAGATCGACTTCGTGGCCGAGCTCAGCGCCCCCTTCCCCCTGAGCGTGATCGCAGAGCTTCTCGGCATTCCCGATTCGGACCGCGGGGACTTCCGGCGCTGGTCCGATGCGGCGATTGAGTCGCCGGACCTCCCTCCGGAGCAGACCCTGAGCTCTCTGGGGGAGCTGGCCGGGTTCATCACCGAGCACATCCGGAGCAAACGGGAGCAGCCCGGCGACGACCTGGTCTCCGTCCTGGTCGAGGGCGAAGTCAACGGCTGCCCGCTGAGCAAGGAGGAGATGTTCATGTTCCTCCTCACGCTCCTGGTGGCCGGCAATGAGACGACCCGAACCCTGCTCTCGGGCACCGCGGTGGTACTCGACGAGCACCGTGACGAGCGCGCCCTACTGGTGGGCGACCCCGATCTGCTGCCGGGCGCGGTCGAGGAGTGCCTCCGGTGGGTGACCCCGGTGCAGGCGTTCTGCCGGACCGCGACCGAGGACACCTCGGTGGCCGGTGTGCCGATACCGCAGGGCGACTACCTGTGCATGCTTTACGCGTCGGGTAACCGCGATGAGCGGGTCTTCGGCGACGATGCGGCGCAGTTCCGGGTGCAGCGGGCCACCAATCCGATGCATCTTGCCTTCGGTTTTGGTGAGCACGTGTGCCTGGGGGCCACCCTGGCCCGCATGGAGGGCCGGATCTTCCTTGAGGAGTTGCTGGCCCGCTTCCCCGACTACACCGTGACCGGACCGGCCGAGCGCGTGGCGTCCACCACGGTGGCCGGCATCCGCTCATTGCCGGTTGTCCTGGCACCCTGAGCACGGAAGCGGCGAGGATCGGCAAGAGTGAGCCAATGGCTCCGCACCGCAGCGTCCTCTTCATCACCGTCGACCAGTGGCGCGGCGACTGCCTTTCGGCACTGGGGCATCCGGTGGTCGAGACGCCGGCCCTGGACGCTCTGGCCCAACGGGGCGTCCTCTTCGCCAACCACTGGGCCAATGCGGCGCCGTGCGGCCCCTCCCGAGCCTGCCTGTACACCGGCACCTACCAACACCGGAATAGATCGATCCTCAACGGCACGCCCCTCGATGCCCGCTTCACCAACATCGCCCAACTGGCCCGGGGCGTCGGCTATGACCCCGTCCTCTTCGGCTACACCGACACTTCGGTCGACCCCCGGACGGTGCCCGCTGACGATCCTCGCCTCTTCAACTATGAGGGCATCCTGCCCGGCTTCCGCGTCGTCCTCCAGGATGCCTGGGAACGCGGAAGCCCCGCTTGGGGGAGGTGGCTGAGCGAGCACGGGATCGATGTGCCGTCCAACCCGCACGACCTGTACGCGCCGATTCCGGGGTACCCCGGCGCCGACCGGAGGGGTTCCACCTGGTGCCCCGCCCGGTTCCCAGCCGAGCTCTCCGAGACAACGTTCGTGCGCCAGGCGGTCACCGGTTGGTTGGAGGAGAACGGGGACAATCCATTCTTCCTGCACGCCGCCTTCATACGTCCCCACCCGCCCCGACGTAATCCCATCGGATACCACGACCTCTACGACGCCGACCAGATCCCTCCCTTCACCGGTTGCGAACGTCCGGAGGACGCAGCGGCACTCCACCCGTTGGCCGCGGCGGGCATGAAGGTCCCCGGTGTGGGGGCTCCCCATGACGAGAGGGAGCGCCGCCAGATCAGGGCCACGTACCACGGGGCGCAGCGTGAAGTGGACGACGGCCTGGCCCAGCTCTTCGCGTACCTCCACCGCAGCCCGCTGGCCGACTCAACAATGATCATCGTCACCAGTGACCACGGTGAAATGGGTGGGGACCACTGGTTGTTGGAGAAACTGGGCTACTGGGACGAGAGCTATCACGTCCCACTCATTGTGATCGACCCGCGCCCGGAGGCGGACGGTGGCAGGGGCCGGATGATCAGCGCCGTGACCGAATCGGTGGACATCCTGCCCACAATCTGCGAGTTCATTGGTGCCGAGGTCCCGTTGCAAGCCGACGGATGGTCGCTGGACCCGCTGGTCAAGGGCCGGCCCGCTCCCGAGCACTGGCGCGACACGGCGCACTTCGAGTGGAGCTTCGCCGATCCTTCCAAGCCGAGGGCCCAGGGGGAGTTCGGCCTCCCCATGAGTCACTGCTCACTAGCGGTCTCGCGCGGCCCGACTTACAAGTACGTGCAGTTCGCCGCAGATGCCGATCTGCTCCCCCCTCTGCTCTTCGACCTGGGTTCGGACCCGGAGCAGATCCACAATCTGTGTGCCGATGGCGACCCTCAGTGGCGCGAAGTGGCTTGGGGTGCAGCGCAGGAACTCCTGCGCTGGCACATGCGCACGGCGGAGCGGACCCTGAGTGGGCACCTGCTCGACGCCAGGAGAGGGCTGGTGGAAGAGCGCGACTCCTGGCGTTGACCTTGAGGCCCCACATTGAGCCAATGGACGCCGTTCCGGGACCATGTGGAATGCTGGCGCCCGGCTGATTGTGCCGATGTTGTCAAGGGGAAGGACATCAAGACGTGACCGACATGTTGGGAAAGACCGTCGTGGTGACGGGAGGAAACTCCGGAATCGGTCTGGCCACGGCCGTGGGTCTCGGGGCCATGGGCGCCCGGGTCGTCATCACCGCCCGGAATGCCGAGCGTGGGGGAGCGGCGGTGAGGTCCATTGCCGGACGGATCGGTGATGCGGGCACCGTCGAGCTGGTGGTGTTCGACCTGGCAGACCTGTCCTCGGTCCGCGGCGGCGCGGCGGAGATCCTGGAACGTTGTCCCCAGCTCCATGTCCTGATCAACAACGCCGGGTTGATCCTGAGCGAGCGCACCGAGACGGTCGACGGTTACGAGGCAACCTTCGCCATCAACCATCTCGGGCCCTTCCTCTTGACCAGCCTTCTCCTGAAGCGCCTGATCGACTCGGCGCCGGCCCGCATCGTCAATGTGGCATCCACGGCCCACAGCCAGGCCAAGGATGGATTGCCTTTCCAAGACCTGCAGTCGACCCAGCACTACGCCGCCATGCGGGTGTACGGAAGGTCGAAGCTGGCCAACATTCTCTTCACCAACGAGCTGGCTCGACGGCTTGACGGACGGGGGGTCACGGCCAACTCACTGCACCCGGGTACCGTGCGCACCGGTTACGGGGCTGATGGTGATGCCAAGGGGCTCCTCCCGTTGGGTCTGATGCTCGCCAAGCCGTTCTTCCTCTCACCGGAGAACGGTGCCCTCACGTCGGTCTACCTGGCGTCGTCTCCCGATGTGGCTCAGGTCAGTGGGGAGTACTTCGCCAAGTGCAAGCCGAAGGCGCCGAAGCCGGCCGCCCGGGATGCCGACGCCGCCCGCCGGCTCTGGGAGATCAGCGAGGAGCTGGTGGGGCTGAGCCAGACGCCGGGGGGCTGAGGCGAAGTGCGCGTCCTGGTGACGGGAGCCTCGCGCTCTATCGGGCGGGCCACGGTTGGGGTGCTGAAGGCACGGGGCCACCAGGTCGTGGCCACCGCGCGTGACCCCGCGCTGCTGTCCGACTTGGATGTCGACCAGGTGCTGGTCCTCGATGTGAGCGATGCCGACTCGGTGGCGGCGGCCGTCGCCGCAGCGGGTGACCTGCATGCGGTGGTGAACAACGCCGGCCTCACCGGTCGGGGACCACTGGAGGACTACCCGGTCCACGACTTCACCCGGGTGCTCGACGTGAACACCCTCGGCCCACTTCGTCTGGCTCAGGCCGTGGTTCCCCGGTGGAGGGAGCGGGGGAGTGGGGTCCTGGTCAACATCAGTTCGGTGCAGGGCAAGATCGGTACGCCGCTGGAGGGGGCGTACGCGGCAAGCAAGCATGCGCTGGAGGCGCTTTCGGAAACCCTCCACTTCGAACTGGGCCATTTCGGGATCCGGACCGTGATCATTGAGCCCGGCTACATAGCCCCCGGGATGCGGCACACCGATGACCATCCGGGGCCGGCGGTCTATGCCGATCTGCACGCGCAATGGGGGGACACCGCCTCCAAGCTGACCGGTCCGGAGGGGCGGCCGGGCCCCGAAGTGGTCGGAAATGCGGTGGCCGATGCCATAGAGGACCCCGTCACCCCATTGCGGGTCGAGGTGGGCAAGGACGCCGCATTGGTGCTCGAACTCCGGCGCACACTCGGCGATGCGGACTTTGAGGCCACCATGCGCGAGGCGCTGGGACTGGTGTGGTGAAGGACGAAGGGGCCCGATGGAGAAGCTGATGTACCTGCTCTGGTTGGAGGCCGACACCACGCGGGCGGAGGTGGCCGACGTGATGCTGGGCACCGTGGCCACCGAATTGCTGGCGTTGCAACCTCATGGCCTCAGCATGGATCTGCGGGACGCCCAGAGCGACATACCAGCCCCGGTGCCCACGCCCGAGGGTGAGACCCCGCTGCACGCGCTGGTCTCCCTGTGGGTCGACGCGGTCGATCTCCGACAACCCTACGAGGAGGTGCTGTCCCGGACCGGGGTCCGTTTGGCCGGCTACGAGGTGGTGGAGTCCCTCTATCGTGACTACGGGGGCAACGAGTGGTCGGAACCTCGGGACTGGGCCGATGGCCAGCGATCGCCCGGCGTGCTCACCGTGGCCCTCCTTGAGCAACACCCACGGCAGACACTTGAAGAATGGGTCACCAGATGGCACACGCGGATCTCTCCCATCACCGAGGCAATTCAGCCCCGTTGCCGCTACGTCCGCAATGCCGTCTTCAGGGCAGTCACCAAGGGTGCGCCACCACTCCGGGGCATTGTGGAGGAGGCGTGGCCGTCCCTGGAGAATGTGACCGACCCCATGCTCTTCTTCTGTGCCGGCGGAGATCCCGAGAAGATGACGGCCCACATGACGCAGATGATTGAGGAGATCACGGCGTTTGTCGATCTGGACTCCATGCGCAGCGTCACCATGAGCGAATGGATCCTCAAGTCGTGACGAACAAGTGGAGCAGGGACGAGCTCGAGCGGGCGCACCAGAACTTCACGGAGATGGCCGGTCGGTGCGCGGCAACAAGGCAGTGGCGCGAATGGGCGGATCTCTTCACCGACGACGCGGTCTATGTGGAGCACATGTTCGGAACATTTCATGGGCGCGAGGAGATCCACTCTTGGATTTCGGCCACAATGGCGGAATGGCCCAACCGGGCCATGACGTCGTTCCCTCATACGTGGTGCGTGTGCGATGAGGAGCGTGGCTGGTGGATCTGCCGCATTGAGAACCGGTTCGAGGATCCCGGTGACGGCTCGGTGCATCAGGCGCACAACATCACCGTGCTGCACTATGCCGGGGACATGCGGTTCAGCTACGAGGAAGACGCCTACAACCCGGCAAACTTCGCCCCGGTGGTCCGGGCATGGCTGGCCGCGTCCAAGGCCCACGGGGGGAGTGCCGGGTAGGCATTCATGGCCTGTGAACCCATGACCGATGAGGAAGTCCGTATCTTCCTCACCGCGCCACCGGTGCGCACGGGCAAGCTGGCCACCGTGCGCGCCGATGGGCGCCCTCACGTGGCGCCGATCTGGTACGAGGTGGACGACGACGGCGCTCTGGTGTTCACGACCGGGGCACGGACGGTCAAGGGGCGCAACCTGGCCCACGACCCCCGCGCGTCAGTCTGCGTAGACGACGACCGTCCCCCCTTCAGCTTTGTCGTGGTCGAAGGTACGGTTGAGGTCTCCGACGATCTGGCCGAGGTGCGCCGCTGGACCGCCCGCATCGGTGGGCGGTACATGGGCCCCGAGCGAGCGGAGGAGTACGGAGCGCGCAACGGTGTGCCGGGGGAGCTCCTGGTACGCCTTCTCCCTCTTCACGTGACGTCGGCGCGGGACCTGGCGGACTGATCGGGGGTGTGGAGCCGGTTCTCGGGAGCTCGGCCTAGTTTGTCGGATCCAAGGCGAGCGCGATGCCTCCGGAAGGTGGCCGGACCGCCGGGATAGGCACTCTCGTGCGGGCGGTGAGGCTCAGCGGAACGATCCATGCGGCGAGAAGCGCGGCGATGAGAACCAGATCGGAAAGAACAAAGGTTTGGAACAACTTGGCGAATACGCCGTGCACCGAAGTGGCTCCCACGAATACCTCAACGGTGATGATCACGATGAGGGCACGGCGCAGTCGGCCCAGGGCGGCCGGCGCCAGGACCACGACCCCCCACGTCACATACCAAGCCCACAGGATGGGGCCGAGAAGAGCCACCGCCAGCAACGAGAGCCCCAGGCAACGAATCGCCCCATCGACCGGGGATCGAACAAGGAGCCAGAGCCCGAACCCGGCCGCGCAGATCAGCCCGATGATGCTGAGGACGGCATGGGCTTGCACGGTGGACACCGGCAACTGGATCACATGGGTGACGACCGAAATCCCGCGGGCCGCCACGCTGACGGGTGTCACGCCAGTGAACGACTTGTCGGCGTTGGTGGCCGCGTGGAGCCATCCCCAACCGGTGCCCGAAACCGCGGCGACCACTTCCATGGTGGCCAGGGCGATCAGTCCAGCTCCCGCCGTGTGCAGGATGCGCCGCCAGGTGGATGCGCCCTGACCGGCCCATACCCAGCCCAGGAAGATCACACCCAGCGCGGCCGGAGACTTCACGCCGGCGGCCAACGCGCACAGGACGATCCCGGGCACGGTCCCGAACCGTTTGGCCACGGCCAGGCCCGCCAGGAGCAGCCCCAGCATGAGGGCTTCATTGTGGGCGCCGGCGACCAGGGTCATGAGGGCGAGGGGGGATCCGGCGCCGAGGAGAACCGCTTCGGCAGGATCACGCTTCAGGGAACGGGCCAAGGTGGGCGTCGCGGCAACAATGAGGGCGAGCCCGGCGACTTCGAGCAACCGGAGCAGGACGATGTCAGGCAGGATCCTGTGGCCGGACGCTTCGGCGAGAAGTCCGTCAATGGACAAGAAGGTGGGCCCGTACGGTGAGGGGTCATTCGACCACACCGAGTCGGGCAACGTGCTGAAAGGTGTGGATCCGAGCACGCCGGGGCCATAGGTGTACGGGTCGATGTGGTGGCTCACCATCTCGCCTTGCCCGGCGTAGGTGTAGACATCGCGGCTGAAGAGAGGTGGGGCCAGAAGGAGGGGAACGGCCCAGATGGCGACCACCAGGACCACCTTCTTGACCGGAAAGCCAGGCTGTCCGGCCAGATGCCTCAGGAAGCCGAACCACACCCGGCACAGGATGATGAGCCCCCCGAAGACCAGGATCAGGCCCAGGATCGGGGAATGGGCACTATCCGATCCGATGGAGCCGAACAAGCCCCCGGGCATACCGAAGAACCAGGCCCCGGGGAGATGGGTCTCGAAGGACCGACCCCCGACCAGGGCGCCCAGAACGGTGGACGTGGTGCCGGCCAGACCCCACACGGCAATGCGGAGGAGGCGCAGCGGGGGCCGGGGCGCGGCTTCCGCATCGTCGGCAATGGGGGGTGCAAGTGTGCTCGGTATCGCGAGCTCCATCTGGTGGGTCCTTCTTGGTGCCATCTCAGGTGCTCCGCCCGGATTCGAATTCCCGCATTGAGCTGGGCTCATTCTGCCACGAGAGCACCCCTGTGCGAGGGCCGCCACATTCCGTAACCGTTTTCCCAGGTCTGTCACAGTGTACAAGGGAAAACTGAAGCCGTCACGCATGTGAAATGTGGCCGTCACACAAACGGAAGGTGCACTGTGAGAATTCTGGTCCTTGGCGGGGATGGCTATCTGGGGTGGCCCACGGCTCTCCACTTGTCGCGGGCGGGCTATGAGGTCGCGGTGGCTGACAACTTCGCCCGCCGGGGATACGACCTCGAAATGGGTGTGGACTCCCTGGTGCCGATCGCCTCGCTGCACCGCCGGGTGGAGTGCTGGGAGGAGGTGTCAGGGAACCGGATCGAAATGTTCATCGGGGACCTCACCGAAGGGGAATTCGTCGACGACATGGTGGCCCGGTTCCGCCCGGACACCATCGTCCACTTTGCCGAGCAGCGCAGCGCTCCCTACTCCATGGTCGATCGCAAGCACGCCGTGTACACCCAGGTGAACAACGTCGTGGGCACACTCAACCTTCTCTACGCCATTGCGGACCACAATCCGTCCATCCACCTGGTGAAGCTGGGGACGATGGGGGAGTACGGCACCCCGAACATCGACATTGAGGAGGGGTACATTGAGATCACGCACCGTGGTCGCACGGACGTGCTCCCGTTTCCCAAGCAGCCGGGCAGCTTCTACCACTTGTCCAAGGTGCACGACAGCCACAACATTGCCTTCTGCTGCCGGGCCTGGGGACTTCGATCGACCGATCTCAACCAGGGCGTGGTGTACGGCCAGTCCACTCCCGAGACGACTTTGCACCCCGACTTGGCCACCCGGTTCGACTACGACGCCGTCTTCGGTACCGTGCTGAACCGCTTTGTCATTCAGGCGGCCGCGGGCCAGCCCCTCACCGTCTACGGCAAGGGTGGGCAGACCAGAGGATTCCTCGACATCCGGGACACACTGGCGTGTGTGGAGCTGGCCATCCGCAATCCGGCCGATGCCGGGGAATTCCGGGTGTTCAACCAATTCACCGAGACGTTCTCGGTGAGCCAATTGGCGGCCAAGGTCTCCGGAGCGGTCAGTGGCTCCACCGTGGTCCACCTTGAGGATCCCCGGGTGGAGATGCAGGAGCACTACTACCGTGCCGCGCACACCAAGCTGCTCGACCTCGGCCTCATGCCGTTCCTCCTGGGTGACGAGTTGTTGGCCGATCTCCTGGCCATTTCGCGCGCACACGTCGACCGCATCGAATTGTCGGCCTTGCAGCCCAACGTGATGTGGCGGGCGACATCGAGCGACATATCGCGCACCCCCAAGCTGGAGCGGGACGACTTACCGAGCGATCGGCAGCACTGAGGTACTGCCAGCAGCGGTCGGCGCTAAGTTTCGTGGCGCCCGCGCCTTTGCCCGCGACAGGCAGGTGCCCGCTTCGTCCTCCCGGAAGGGATCACGGTCGTCGGTGAATCGAATTCGAGTCTCCTCGGGCCCACTTTGGCCCTACCTCGTCCTGATGGCCATTCCGGCCCTGGGGTTCGTCGTGCCGGATCTGATTGGCGGTCACCTTCTCATGACCGGCGACAACCTCCAGCAGAACTACCCCCTGCACGTCCTCGTCGGTGCCACGCTGCGGCACGGCCAGCTGCCATTTTGGAATCAGTACATCTTCAGTGGATCGCCCCTCCTGGCTGATTTCAATGCCGGGGCCTTTTATCCACTTATGGGGCTCTTCGTGATCCTTCCCGATCGCGCCGCTTGGATCGCCACCGAGGTGATCCTCTTCTCAGCCATAGCGATCGGGATGTACACCTTCCTGCGGACGTTGGCGCTCTCCACACTGGCGTGCCTGATCGCCGGGGCGACGTTCGCTTTTTCCGGCACCGTACTGAGCCAGGTCAACCACGTCGACATGACGGAGGGCTTTGCCGCCATCCCGTGGATGCTGCTGGCCGTCCTGCACATCGTCAGGGACGGCCGTTGGCGCTGGTCCGTGTTCCTGGGCATCGCCTTTGCCACGGTGATTCTGGGAGGCGCCCCCGAAGCAATGCTGGACGAGGCCATTTTGGTCCTGGCCTACGCGGGCATTTCGGCCGGGATCGACAGAGGGCGGTGGTGGCGGGTCCTGACCCGTGGTGGCTCCGCGGCGGCGCTGGCGCTGTCACTGTCGGCCATTCAGTGGCTCCCGGGGCTGAGCGCCATCGCCACTTCCCAGCGATCGGGATTGTCCGGCGGCTTCGCGTCAATCGGGAGCTACTTTCCGAGTTTCGGGTTCCTTTCCCTCGTTCCCTATCTGTACGGTGGCTACGGCCACATAGGGGAGACGGTCTACTTCAACCACTACAACCTGCCCGAGATCGGGATCTACCTCGGGATCCTCCCCATGATCGCGCTGGCCACGCTCCTCCACCCCCGGTGGCCCAGCCGCCTGCCCAAGCGGGAGCGTCTCACCTGGTATTGCGTCGGCCTGCTCGGGGTCCTGCTCGCGCTGGGGTCGAACACCCCGCTCGAGCATCTCTTCAATGCGCTCCCGCTGTACGGCCACCAAAGGCTGCAGAGTCGCAACATGATTGACGCCGCCGTCGCGGTATGCGTGTTGTTCGCCGGGTGGATCGACCGGGCACCCGAGGACCGCCGGTCCCTCGTGCGCTACGAACGGTCCGTGGCACTCATCCCTCTCGGTGTGGTGGTCGGATTGATGACGTGGGCCATGTTCGATCCCAATTCGCTCCTGAGCAACCTCGCCCACGTGTCGCCGTACCCCAGCTTCGTGCGCACGGTGCGGGTGGCCGCCGTCATGGCCTCGGCGCTCTGCGCCACGGCCGCACTCATCGTCTGGTCGCGGACCTGGCTGACGGCGCACCGGTGGGTGCTGGCCGTGACCATCTTCGCGTCGGCCGATCTGGGCGTGATGGCTCTCACCAGTCAGCTCGCTTCAACGACGCCCAATGCCATTCTGGCGGGCACGACCCCGGTGGAGCAGCTGGTGAGCGCCAACCTGGCTCCGGGAGGCCGGTTCGCCGTCTACGACCCCCGGGGATACACCACGTTCGGCCGGAACCCCTCGGGTACCCCCGACCTCAACATTCTGGCTCGCCTTCCCTCCGTGGCGGGTTACGCCTCCATCGGCAATGGCCAGTACCTCGTCCAGACGCAGACGCACAACATGGGCGAGCTCGACCTGCCCCAACTGGCCAGGGGAACCTTTGACCGGCTCGACCTCCAGGACATCGTGACGGTGCCCGAGTACTTCCTCGTCCCCCTGGGGAACATCCCGGCCAACGTTTCTGCAGTGCAGCGCGTGACGGCCGACCCCGGAGACGATGCCGTGCTCCCGCTGGGCTTCGGCCCCGACTTCATCGATCCCTTCTACCCCTTCTATCCCGGTGACCGGCCGCCCCTGCATTCGGGAGGAACTTCGGCATGGTTCTTTGGCGAGTCGCTCAACCCCGGATCGGCCACGCTGGTGTTCGATGCCCCGACGGCGTCCACGGCCCAGATCCGGTTCGGGAAGTTGCGTTCCGACGGCGCGACGAATTGGGGGCCGCTGATCCGGATCGGCGGGGGCGTCACGAAGGTGTCCGGTGCCCTGCCCGATGGTATGTCCGTCGGTCTGAGTCTTCAGGTCGCCTCCGGGGGGGTACCGGCCTACCAGCCGATCGTCTCCGTCGCCCAACATGCCTACGCGATCGACGGGCCGCTCTCCGATGCGCTCAGGCCTGCAGTGTGGCAGCCGAGGGGCACGGCCGAGGGCTACGCGCTCTTTGTCCGGCGACGACCACCGAGGCCGATTTTCGCCGTCTCCGACAATGGGAGACCGGGGCCACCGGTGGTGGTGCTCTCCAGCACGGCGAAGTCCGAGACGGTGAAGGTGCATGCCGCCTCGCCGTCGCGCATCGTGCGCGCCGTGGCCTGGGACCCGGGCTGGGAAGGCTCGGTCTCCGTCGACGGTGGCGCGCCTCAGCAGGTGCCGGTCATGGACCATGCCCTGGTACAGCAGGTCCACATTCCTACCGGAAGGGATGTCGTGACCTTCAGCTACCGCCCCCCGCATCTGATGGCGGCCAGCTTCCTCAGCGCAGGTGCCGCCCTCGTCCTGCTCGCCCTTCTGGCCGGCACCGTGACCCGGCGCCGACTGCGCAAGAAGAGCGGATCGGGAGATCAGCAGTAGGGATGGGCCAGGGTGACCAGGAACTCACCCTGGTCTGCTCCCCACATTTCCTCCACAACGAAACCGGCCTCACTGAGCTCGGATTGCACCCGATCGGGAGTGAACTTGGAGCTGATCTCGGTGAGAAGATCCTCCCCCTCGCGGAACTTCACCGTGATACCGGCATCTTCCAGCGTGACCTCGGTCGCCCTCTCGGCGCGTAGGCGCATTTCGATCCACTGCTCCTTCTCGTTCCACAAAGCGACGTGGCTGAAGTGACGGGGGTCGAAGTCGGCGCCCAATTGCTCGTTGAGCACGTGCAGGACGTTCCGGTTGAAATCAGCCGTGACCCCGGCCGCATCGTCATACGCCGCGATGAGACGCACCCGGTCCTTCACGAGATCCGTTCCGAGGAGGAAGGAATCATCGCTGGACATTGTGCAGTTGAGGTCGAAGAGGAACCGGGACCGCTGGGTGGGGTCGAGATTGCCGATGGTGCCGCCCAGGAAGGCCACCACGCGCCGGCCCCCGGTGGGTATCTCAGCCAGGTGCCGGTGGAAGTCGCCAATGACCAGGTGGATGGCCAACGATGTGTACTCTCGCGAGAGGACGGAGGCGGCGCTCCTCAGGAAGACGTCACTGACATCGAAAGGGACGTAACGAACCAGGGTCCCGGCCTCCTGGAGCGCCCCGAGCAGGACCCGTGTCTTGTCGCACGCCCCTGCACCGAGCTCGACCAGGGTGTCGGCCTTGGAGATTTCGGCAATCGCCCCCGCGTGCAACTCCAGCAATCGTCGCTCGGCTCTGGTGGGGTAGTACTCGGGGAGCCGGGTGATCTGCTCGAAGAGCTGGCTGCCGCGCTCGTCGTAGAACCAGACGGGAGGGATGGACTTCTCGGGAGCCTGCAGGCCGCGCAGCGCGTCCGCCCGCATCTGATCGCGCACTTCATGAGGTGAGAGGTGAACGTCAACGGTATAGGTCATGTCACTTAGGGGTCCCGTGCCAGTCGCACGCCACCAAACTCCCACCGCGCACCCGGGGGGAAGAAATTCCTGTAGGTGAATCGAGTGTGCCCCGGCGGGGTGGCGCAGCATCCGCCCCGGAGCACGTACTGGCTGACCATGAACTTTCCGTTGTACTCGCCGACGGCACCGGGTGCGGCCCGGAAGCCGGGGTACGGGGTGTAGGCACTCGACGTCCACTCCCACACATCGCCGAAGAGAGCGCTGGTGTCAATGGCGGGCCGGGGATTCGGTGCCAGCTCACCGAGGAAGTTCTCGCCGCCGCCATCGCCCGTGGCTTCGGTGGCCGCCACGGTCTCCCACTCGGCTTCCGTCGGGAGGCGCATTCCCGTCCAATGGGCGAAGGCGTCGGCCTCGTAGTAGCTGACGTGGCATACCGGCTCATCGGGATCCACCGGGCGGACACCCGAGAGGGTGAACTGTTGCCAGGTGTCGGGTGCTTCCGGATCGGTGAACCAGTACAGCGGGGAGCGCCAGCCTTGGGACAGGACCATCGACCAGCCATCGGAAAGCCAGAACTCCGGGCGCGCATAGCCGCCGTCCTCCATGAAGGACATCCACTCGCCACAGGTCACCGGGCGATCGGCCAGGGCAAACGGGGTCAGGAGCACCCCATGTCGTGGAAACTCGTTGTCGAAGCCGAAGCCCTCGCCGCGGTGCCCGATCTCCGTCAGGCCACCGTCGTGTTCGATCCACCCGGCCTTCGGTGGGGCAATGCCGGAGTTGGCGCGGTCGCCGGGACCGTATGCCGGCCGGAGGGGATTGCGGGAGAGGACATGCTTGATGTCCATCATCAGGAGCTCTTGATGCTGCTGCTCGTGATGGAGGCCGAGGGTGACAAGTTCGACCAGCCGGGGGTCGTGGCAGTCCACCAGAATGTCTTCCATGGCTTGATCGACGAAGTGGCGGTAGCAGGCCACCTCGTCGATCCCCGGTCGCGAGATCAGCCCGCGCTCGGCGCGCGGATGGCGGTCGCCCAGGGCTTCATAGTACGAGTTGAAGATATAGCCGAAGGCCTCGTTGAACGGTTTGTAGCCGTCCTTGTGGGGGGACAGGATGAAGGTTTCGAAGAACCATGTCACGTGGGCCCGGTGCCACTTCGTCGGGCTGGCATCGGGCATCGACTGGACGGTCTGGTCCTCGGCGCTCAGCGGGGAAGCCAGTCGCTCGGTGGTGGAGCGCACGTGCGCGTAGGCGGTCCTCAAGTCCGATGGCGTGGTCCGCCCCCTGTCCTCCGACATCAGATCCATCCCTTCACCGCTCCACAAGTAGCGGGAGCGCGGTCCCGGCAGTTCGCTGCGATCACCCTACCCAGATGTGATCGGAACCGTCGCGCCGGAGCGGCGCCGGTGCGCCATGATCCGAACCCTGGCCCAGCTGCCGGCGCAGCTGGCGGGCTTCCCATCGGTTGAGCAGCTTGGAGCCAAAGGAGAACACGGCGGCGGCGTAGAGCCACCCTAAGAAGATGTCGATCACAAAGTGCTCACCGGTGTAGACGAGGGTGAAGGCCATGCAGAGGGGGTAGGCGGCCAGCAGAATGCGCTTCCTGACGCGCGCCGCCTTCCAGAAGAAGAGGCAGATGAGCATGGGGTAGGCACCGTGGATGGAGGGAACGGCGGCCACATTGTTGTCGAACTTGTTCCCACCGGTGAAGACCGCCGCCCCGGAATGGAGGTGGAGGTGGTCGAGCACCACGGGGATGATGCGCGTCACCTGACCCAAATGGCCGGTCTGGTACGCCATCCACGGTGGCATGGCGGGATAGAGAACGTAGGTGACATAGCCGGCGAAAGTCAGACCGACGAAGAGAGCGGCAAAGCGCCGGAATCTCGGGTGGTTGGTCTTCCAGAGCACCCCGGCGATGATGAACGAAACGAAGAAGTGGCTCATGTAGCAGCCCCAGATCGGGTAGTCCCAGACATGCAGAGCCGGGGAGAACAGCCATTCCTGGAGCTGAACGGTGGGGGTGAGCCCTCCGAAGACATGGGCGTCGAACCAGATCTGTGGCTTTACGAAGGGGCCCCACAGCGTGTGCGAGGCGTAGTCACGAAGGAGGCTGTAGACGAAGAGCACGAGATAGAAGGGGAGCCAGTCGACCAGAAGCCTCTTCCAGCGCACCCCGGTCCCCAGGCTTGAGACGACGATCCCCGCCGTGATGTAGATGAACACCCAGTTCGTCGACCACGGGATGCCGGCCACGAAGAAGTACACGACCACGCTGGCCGCCAACGCGGCCCAACCGATGGAGCCCCGACGCCTTCGGGGGTCCGACCAGCATCGGACGGCCCAGTCCCTAATGGAAAGCCGCTCCCGCTGGTGGGTCAGGCCGCCGGGGTGAGCGGCATCGTCGGGTGCCGTCGGCCCGCGTGACTGGTCTGAACCGAACTGGCGCTCACTGTCGGTTGTGGTCATGGAGGGGTTGTGGTGTCCAGGGCTGTCTGGTGCGGCCAGCGAGGCACGACCGTTGCCACCTGACGGTGGGGAACCGCAGCCGCCCGGGGGCTGCACTGTTGCAGATGTGTGACAATCCTAGCCTGCGGCGTACATCGGAGCCGGGTGCGACCCGGGAGGCGACGGGAGCATTGACACCGGGCGAACCATCGACGGGTCCCGTGGACCGGGGCCCCAATCGCTCGGCGGTCATCGGGCCGGCCATCGTGCTGTGCGCCATCATCGCCTTCCTGGTGCTGGGGGGATTCGAGGCGTGGGGGGACTCCGCCACCTACGACGAGCCCGTCTACGTGTCCGCCGGCGTGGTAGCCGTGCTCCACCACGATCTGGCGGACAACGCCGAACACCCGCCTCTCTTCAAGGTCCTGGCCGCGCTCCCCGTCCTCTTGGTCCATCCGGTGGTCCCCGGCGACGGTCACTGGAACCTCAATGACGAGCGCGCCTACAGCGCCCGCTTCGTCCGGGCCCAACTGCGCGCCGGCACTCTGCAGCAGGTGACGTTCGCCGCCCGCATCGTCCCCCTGTTGGAAGGCGCGGTGCTGGGCCTCGCCCTCTTCGCCCTGGCCGCCTCCCTCTTCGGCCTCTGGTCCGGGGTGCTGGCTTCGGTGCTCTGGCTCCTGGACCCCATGACGCTGGGCTTCGGGCATCTCGACGGCGTGGACCTCCCCTTCGCGCTCACGACGGTCGTGGTGTCCTGGTGCCTGGTGCGTTGGCTCGCCCGCCGGGATCGACGAACGCTGGGGTGGCTGGGCGTGGCCTGTGGTGCGGCCGTCTCGGCGCAGGCCACCGGCCTCCTGCTGGCGGGATTGGCCGCCGGAGTGGTCGCGGTGGCCGGATGGCGATCGGGGCGCAGGGGATGGACGATGTGGCGGCCGGCCGCGACCGTCGCACTGGTGGCATGGGCCTTCGTCTGGATCGTCTACCTCGTCATCGATCCCCGCGTGGTCATCCATTCGTGGGTCGTCCTCCCGCAGCCGTACGTGGAGGGGCTCAGGTACCTGGCCAGCCATGATGCCGGCGCGGCCCCCGGCTTCCTGATCGGCCACGCCTGGAGCGGAGCCAACCCGTGGTTCTGGCCCGTGTCGCTGCTGGTCAAGGTGCCCACGCCGTTGCTCGCGGTGCTCCTGGCGGGACCCCTGGCGCTGGTGGCCCTCGTCCGGTCCGGGAGGATCGCACGCACGACCTGGCGGCACGCGCTCGCCGCTGTGGCCCTGCCGGCAATCGTCCTGTTCACGGTCGAGCTCCCCAATCCACGCACCCTGGGGATCCGCTATCTCCTCCCCTCCCTGGCCCTGTGGATCGCCCTGGCTTCCCCGGTCGCCCTGGTGGTCGGGCGCAGGATGCTCGCCACCGCCTTGGTGTCAGTGGTGGCCGCCGGAGCCGTCATCGGCGCGCTTTCCTTCCCCCATTCGCTCTCCTATACGGCGCCGCCCTTCCGGCCCGGCTACCGGATGGCGACCGATTCCAATCTGGACTGGGGACAGGACTTCACGCTCCTCACCAGCTGGAGCCGGACCCACCACCCTTACGTGGCCTATTTCGGGCCCCGGGGGCTCTCCCCGGCTGACGTTCCCGGCGCCCGGAGCCTCGTCGGCACCCCGCCCGGAGGCATTGTGGGATGGGTGGCCGCGTCGGCCAGCGACCTGACCAGCGCCGACCGGGGACCGCTGTCCTGGCTCCGTGGCTACTGTCCCGTGGGGACTCTGGGAGGCACGATCTTGCTCTACCACTTCACGATCCCTCCGACCGGTGCCCCCGGCCCGGCGGCTCCGGCCTCCCCATGTCCCGGAGCGTCCAGCCAACGGGTGCCCGGAAGATGACCTCCGCCGGCCCCACCCGGCTGGCGGCCGGTGCCGTGGCGACGTACCTCGGTGCCGTGGACTGGCTCATCGCCTTGCTGCAAAGCGGAGAAGTGGCGTCGTCGTGGGACGAGCCCAGCGCGCTGGCCCGCTACTCGGTGGGGGGAGTGGCGGCCCACGCCGTGCAAGGCGGGGTGCTCCGCCTTGAGCAATTACTCAACGAACCGGAGCCCCCGGGCCGCGTCGTCACCGTGGCCGAATTCTTCGGCCCGAACCGGTTGGCAGGTCCCGATGATGATGATCCTCTGTTCGCCCTCTTGCGGGCCGGGGCCGAGGAGTTCTCCCGCCGGGGCCCGGTGGCCGTCGTGGCCCGGTGTGTGACGTGTCGGGACGCGTTGGCCCGAGAGCTCCCGATGGAGCGAGCCGATCGTGGCGTGTCGTCGGTGCGCGTCCCCGACGGCAGGGTGCCGCTGGCGGACTACCTGCGCACGCGGGTCCTTGAGGTGGTGGTGCACGGGGACGACCTGCTGGCCAGCGTCTCCGGTTTGGGGGCGCCGGACCCGCCTCCCGAGGCGGTCGGCGTCTGTCTCAACCTCTGCGTCGACCTGGCCCGGGCCCGGGCGGGCGACGTGGAGACATTGCGGGCGTTCACCCGGGCCGAGCGCACCACCCCGGGGACCTTGCGGGTCCTGTGAGGCGGCGGAGCGCACGGTTGGTCAGGCGAGCACCTTGCGCCGGAAATTGCGGATCCCGGTCTGGGCGACGCCGCGCTCGACCTGCGTGTTCTGGTCGGCGCGCCGGACGACCCCAGCGGCGCCCATACTGTGGGAAGCGCACGAGGTCCCCAGGGCCGGGTGCCAAGCGATGGCTCAACTCCCGGGAGGCGTCATGGGACTGTTCACCTCACACAAGTCCGAGATGGTCCCGCCGGAGCGCGCCCTGCCTGGTCGCAACGAGGCCATGGTGATCACCGCGCCCCATCTCGTCCTGGGCACGCCGATCACACCCCCGTTCCCGGACGGGATGGTGCGGGCCATCTTCGCCATGGGCTGCTTCTGGGGGGCGGAGCGGAAGTTCTGGACCAGGCCCGGTGTGTTCACCACCGCCGTCGGCTACGCCGGCGGCTTCACGCCCAACCCCACGTACCACGAGGTGTGCAGCGGTCGCACGGGGCACACCGAGGCGGTGCTGGTGGTCTTCGACCCGGCGAGGACGAGTTACGAGGAATTGCTCGGGTTGTTCTTTGAGGGACACGATCCCACGCAGGGCATGCGCCAGGGCAACGACGTCGGCACGCAATACCGCTCGGTCGTCTACACCACGTCTCCCGAACAAGCGGCCACGGTGGAGAAGGTGGCCGCCCGATTCCAGCAGTCCCTCAGCGCGGCCGGCTACGGCTCCATCACCACGGAGATCGCGCCGGCCGGCGACTTCTACTATGCCGAGCCGTACCACCAGCAGTACTTAGAGGCCAACCCGGCCGGCTACTGCGGACTCGGTGGGACCGGCGTGTCGTGCCCCGTCGGGCTGACCGACCTGGGGTGAGTGGGGAAGGGCCCGGCCGCCTCACCGAGGCCGAGCAGGAACAACGGCGGTCCGCCATGCCGGGGATATTCGGACAGACACCGTTCCTCGCCTGGTTGGGCCTGGAGGTCTTGCGCTACGAGCACGATGATGTGACCACCAGGTTGGCCTTCCGTCACGAGCTCAGCAATGACGGCGTCACCTATCACGGAGGAGTGGTGGGTGCGGTGATCGACACCACGGGCGGGCTGGTTGCCTTCTCCAACCACGACTTCGAGCGGGGCGTGCGGGCTTCCACGGTGTCGCTGGCTCTGCAGTATGTGGCCACGAGCGCCGGCAGTGACCTGCATTGCCATGCCACGACCATCAAGCGGGGCCGTGAGCTCATCTTCACGGAGATCACCGCCAGTGACAGCGCCGGCAAGGTGCTGGCTCACGGGATTCAGACCTATCGCATCGCTTGAGAGCCCGAGGCCGGGGCGAGGAGCGGGAGCACAAGCCAGTCGACCTCAGAGCCCAACGGGAAGGAAAAGCGTCCCGGGCGGCTCGGCCTACCGCAGGCGGATGACGGTCCCGGTGATCAGGCCGGCGGCGTCGGAGACCAGGTAGGCCATCACCTCGGCCACCGCCTTCGGAGTGACCACGCGCCGCCCGTGTGCGAGGGCGTCGGCGGCCGTGCTCTGGTTGACCCATCCGGTGTCGGTGATCGGTGGGTGGACGACGTTGGCGGTGATGCCGTAGCGAGCCAGCTCGCTGGCCGCGCTCAGGGTGAGGCTGGTCTGGGCAGCCTTGGCTGCGCCATAGGACACTTCTTCGGGGAAGCCGGAATCCCCGCCTGAGGTGAGGCCGATGATGCGCCCCCACTCACCACCACGGGCGATGTGGCGCCGTGCGAACTCGGCAATGAGGAGGGCGGGGGCTCGGGCATCAACGGCCAGGAGCTGGTCGATGGTGCCGGACGTGACCCCGACCAGGGTCCGCCCGAGGCGGTCCGTGGCCTGGGGGACGAAGGTGTCGGCGACCCAGCCCGACGCGTTGTTGACCAGGATCTGGACGGGGCCGAAGTGCTCCTCGGCCGTGTCGAAGAGATGGGGGATGAGCGCCGCATCGGAGAGATCCGCCTCTAGGGCCAGCGCCCGCCCCCCGGCAGCCCTGATGGACTCCACCACAATTTCGGCCCGGGCCATGCGCGTCGCCCGGTAGGCCGCCGGGAGCGCAGGATCGCGCAGCCCTCCGAGGCGCTCGGTCCGCAGGTAGGTGCACAGGACAGCCACCCCCTTGGCAGCCAACTGCTTGGACGTGGCGGCGCCGATGGCGTGGTTGGCCCCGGTGACGAGCGCCACCCGCGCGTTGCTCTCCCGCACCGACGACATGGGGCCGTTGCTCGTGGTTCAGCGCAGCCCGTACGCGTGGTCGAGGGCCGCTTCGGCTTCGGCCACGAAGCGCCGGACGAGCTCACCGGCCGGGACAAGTTCGTGGATGGCACCCACGCCCTGGCCGGCCGGGTAGCACTCCTTGTCGACGTCGACGCCGTCGGTGAACGAGTCACCGCCCAGGTGCATGGTGCCCGAGCCGTAGGCGATGCCCAGCTGCTCGGGGAACTTCTTCAACTCCTCAGGGTGGGCGTCGAAGTGGTCGGTGTAGGAGTTGCGCACCACGCGCATGGTCTTGCCCGAGTAGGCCCGGCTCACGGTGGTCTGGTCCTCCCGGCTGGCCAGCAACTTCTCCTTGTAGCCGAGCACGCCCCGCGCCTCGGGCGTGGCGATGAACCTGGTGCCGACCCAGATGCCGTCCGCCCCCAGGGCCAGGGCGGCGGCCAGGCCGCGGCCGTCGAAGATCCCACCCGCCGCCACCACGGGCACCCGGTCGCCGACGGCGTCGACGATCTGCGGGATGAGGGGAAGCGAGGCGATCTGGCCGGTGTGGCCCCCGGCCTCGGTTCCCTGGGCCACGACGAGATCGCATCCGGCCTCGACGGCGCGCACGGCATGGTCCACCTTGCCGCACATGCTGACCACGACGACGTTGTTGCGGTGACATTGGGCCACCACCTCGGTGGGCACGCCCAGGCCGGCCACGAATGCGGTGGCGCCACCCTCAATGATGATCTGCACCTGCTCGCTCATCCCACCTGGCATGGCGGTGAGGAGGTCGACCCCGAACGGCTTGTCGGTGGCCTGGCGGACGGCCGAAATTTCCGCTTCCATCTTCTCGTTGCCCATGGTGGACGCACCGAGGCACCCGAAGCCACCGGCCTCGGACACGGCAGTGGCCAGCGCAGCGTAGGAGACCCCGCCCATGCCGGCCAGCATCACGGGGTGCTCAATGCCGAGCAGCTCGGTGAGACGAGTACGCATGCGGTCCGTCCTTCTTTTGCAAGTCGTTCGAGGGGGCGCCGGCGCGGCGCCCTTCGCCGACCGGACCGTAGCGCGCGCCGGCTGCGTGCGGCGCATTCGGATCAGGGTGTCCGGCAGCGGTGCCCGGAGCAGGCACAATATTGCATTGTGCTCCGCAGATTCCTACTGTGAACCGGTCGTGGGGACCGTGAGGAGGGCGCCGTGACCGTCGACGCACCTCCCATGAGCGAACAGATCACCAAGCGGCGCCTCTGGGTGATTCTCGGCGCTCTCCTCCTGGGCATGCTGCTGGCGGCGCTGGACCAGACCATTGTGTCGACCGCGCTGCCCACCATTGTGGGTGAGCTCCACGGGGGGTCGCACCTGGCCTGGGTGGTCACGGCGTATCTCCTGGCCTCCACCGTGTCGACCCCCCTCTGGGGCAAATTGGGTGACCAGTACGGGCGCAAGTTCTTCTTCCAGGCCGCCATCGTGATCTTCGTCGGCGGATCGGCGCTGTCGGGCTTCAGCCACACCATGACCGAGTTGATCGTGTTCCGGGCCCTGCAGGGTCTGGGCGGTGGGGGACTGATGGTGGGTGCCCAGACCATCGTCGGAGATGTGGTGTCGCCCCGCGAGCGGGGTCGTTACATGGGTCTCTTCGGTGCCATGTTCGGGCTGGCCACCATCATCGGTCCACTGATGGGTGGCCTCTGCGTGACCTACCTCTCGTGGCGCTGGGTGTTCTACATCAATCTGCCACTGGGGGTCCTGGCCCTGTTCATCACCGGCGCCGTGCTTCCGGGGACGTTGCGCCGCGTGCACCATGCCATCGATTACACCGGCACCTTCCTCCTCTCGGCCGCGGCGACCGCACTGATCCTCTTCGCCAGCCTCGGCGGCGTCTCGTGGGCCTGGGGCTCGGTCGAGAGCATCGCCCTCGTTCTGGGCGGTCTCCTCCTCACAGTCCTGTTCCTGCTGGCCGAGCACCGGGCCTCCGAGCCGGTGATCCCGCTCACGCTCTTCCGGGTGCGGGTGTTCAATGCAGCAAGTGCCATCGGCTTCGTCATGGGCTTCGCCATGTTCGGCGCCCTGACGTTCATCCCGCTCTTTCTCCAGAACGTGAAGGGAGTGAGTCCCACCGATTCGGGCTTGCGGCTGCTGCCGCTGATGGGAGGGCTGCTCGGCGCATCCATCCTCTCGGGACGCATGGTCACCCGTTGGGGCCGCTACAAGCTCTTCCCGATAGCGGGGACGATCCTCATGACCGTGGGGGCCTACCTGATGTCCCTGATAGGGCTGCACACCGGTGCCTGGGTCATGGCGGCCTATATGTTTGTCTTCGGGGTCGGGCTGGGCCTCATCATGCAGGTGCTCGTGGTGGCCGTGCAGAACGCCGTCTCCTATCAGGACCTGGGTGTGGCCACCAGCAGCGCCACCTTCTTCCGCATGATCGGAGGGTCGTTCGGCACCGCCGTCTTCGGCGCCATCTTCGCCAATGTCCTGCGGAGCAAACTGGCGCCGACGTTGTCCGCCCTCCCCAGGACCGGTGGGCCACCTTCGAATGTGACCTCGCTCGATCCGCTGGTGCTGCATAAATTGGCGCAGTCGGCACCCCAGATCTTCGGCAAGGTCATCGTCGCCATCACCGCGACGGTGCAGATTGTCTTCCTGGTCGCCGTCCCGATCGCCTTCGTGGCGTTCCTGCTCAGCTGGCTCCTGCCCGAGCTAGAGCTGCGCAAGACGGTGGAGACGGTCGACCCCGGGGAGACCTTCGGAATGCCCGAGCTCCGCTCATCGCTGCAGGAGATTGAGCTGGCGCTGCAACGCTTCTCCAACCGCGAGAACCGGGCCGAGTTGTACCGGACCCTGGCGCAGCGGGCCGGTGTCGACCTGCCACCTCGTTCCTGTTGGCTCCTGTACCGTTTGGCGGATCGTCCGGCGGGCACGGTCCACGAAGTGTCAGAGCGGCTCAAGGTTGCCCCTTCCATCATTCAGCCGGGGGTGGATGGACTGGTCGCCGCCGGCATGGTGGAGGAGGTGCAGCGAGGCGCCGAATGTGATCTGGCCCTCACGGAGATGGGTAGGACGGCCATTGCTCGCCTCGCCGAAGCGCGGCGGAGCGGGTTGACCGAATTGCTCGAGGGATGGAACCCCCAGGAGCACCCCGAGGTGCTCCACATGGTCAAGGATCTCGCCGCCGCACTGTTGGCCGACGACGAACGGCTGGTAGCCGACGCACTGCCGCGGGCGCCTGTCGCCGCAGGGGGAGGTCCGGCCGGGCGGTCAGGATGAGGCCAGTTGGGCGCGGAGGGTGGCCACGGCGGCGGTGTCGGCCCCGATGGCATCGAGTCCGAATAGCGCCGCACCGAGGACCGGAGGCGCCTGCAGTCGGAGGAGACGGGCCCGGGGCGCCCGTGCGTGGATCCCCTCGGCCACGCGGTCGTGAAATCCCTCGTCACGGGTGTCGAACACGCCCCCGCCGAGCACGACCTCGACCTCCTCCCCGCCGAGGTCGAGTCGGGTGATGGCCGCACCGGCCAAGGTGGCCACTTCGTCCGCCAACATGTCGGCGGCCTCCCGGGACGGGGCGTCCCCATCGGCGGCGGCGTCGAGCAGCACGCGGGCCAACGCGAAGAGGCGGGCGTAGTCGATCTCACCGGTGTACACCCCGGTCAGGACGGACTCGGCATCAGCCCGACCGAAATGGGCCGGCACCCGAGTGCTGAGCAGCGTGGCGCCGCCCCGCCCGTCGGCGGCCCGCAGAGCCAGGCCGAGGGCGCGCACACCCAGCCAAGAACCACCGGGAGCGAAATCGCCGGAGAGCTCGGCCAGAGCGGGAAACCGCACCGAAGTGCCGTCGGGACCGACTCCGGCGCAATTCAACCCGGTCCCGCACACCACGCCGATGCCCCAGGGCGCCGACGTACCGGCCCGTGACACCGCGAAGGTGTCATTGCGGAGGATGTCCTGGCCGCTCCAGCCGCGCAGGGAGATCGCGGGGGCCAGGCGCTCTTCGTCAATGGGGAGGTCGAGGCCGGCCAGGCAGTAGACGCCGACTTCGCACAGCGGGAACGGCGGGTCGGCCAGCCCGGCGTCCCGCACGGCGGCGGCGATGGCCAGGCCCAGTGCGTCCATGGCGCCGTCAATGCCCACCAACTGGTGGTTGCTCGGACCACCGCGGGATCGACCGAGGACCGTCCCCTGCCGCGAGACCAGTACGGCGTCCGTCTTGGTGCTGCCGCCGTCGACAGCCAGCACCACCGGAAGGGGACGGTCGGTCACTCCCGGATAGTACGTTGCCGGAGGTGGGGATAAAGGTGGCCGTGGTCGGGGGCGGGAGCACCTACACGCCGGAGCTGGTCGACGGCCTGTGCGACCACGAGGACCGTTTGGTGGTGGACGATCTGGTCCTGTTAGATCCTGACCAAGAGCGCCGACAAGTGGTCGGCGAGTTGTCCGAGCGCATCCTGCGGGCGCGGGGATGGGGTGGCACGTTTTCGACCACGGCCGATCGCCACGCCGCGCTGGAGGGGGCGGACTTCGTGGTCGTCCAGCTGCGGATCGGCGGCCAGGCGGCCCGCCACGTCGACGAGACGCTCCCGGTCGGGTACGGATGCCTCGGCCAGGAGACCACCGGAGCGGGGGGGCTGGCCAAGGCGTTGCGCACCGTGCCCACGGTGTTGGAGCTGGCCGAGGAGATGGCGGCGCGGGCCAATCCCGGCGCATGGTTCGTCGATTTCACCAACCCGGTGGGCATCGTGACCCAGGCGCTCCTCGACGACGGGCACCGGGCCGTCGGCCTGTGCAATGTGGCGATCTGGGCGCAGCGGCGGCTCGGGCACTACCTGGGTGTCGATCCCGATGGTGTGGAGATTGAGCACGTCGGCCTCAATCACCTGACTTGGATCCGCTCGGCCCGCACGGCCGGCAACAGGGAGGACCACCTGCCCGGGCTCCTCGACCGATTCGGTCCGGAGCTGGAGTTGGAAAGCGGCGTCCCCCTCGATGTGCTCCGCCTGCAGCAGGCCCTGCCCTCGTACTACGTGCACTACTACTACCGTCACGACGCCGAAGTGGCGCAACAGGCGGTCCCGGGTCACCGGTCGCGGGCGGAAGCAGTGGCCGAGTTGGAGGCCAAGCTTCTGGCCGAGTACCGCGATCCCGAACTGGTGACCAAGCCGGAAGCCCTCTCCTACCGCGGGGGCGCCTTCTACTCACTGGCGGCCGTGCGCCTGATGGCGTCGCTCCATGACGGCACCGGTGACGTCCAGTTCGTCGACATGCGCAATGACGGTGCCATTCCCGGACTTCCCGACGACGCCGTGGTGGAAACGGCAGCCTTGGTGGATGCCGACGGGGCCCACCCGCTGCCCCAGCGTCCACTCCCGCCCGAAATGCTCGGACTGGTCCAGCACGCCAAGGCGTACGAGCATCTGGCCGTCAAGGCGGCCCGCTCGGGCAGCCGGGACGATGTCGTGCGCGCGCTGCTGGCCAACCCCCTGGTCGGGCAGTACCCACTGGCTGCCGAGTTGGCCGATGCGTTGCTGGCGGCGAACCGCCACCACCTGCCCCGTTTCTTCCCGAAGTGAGGAGGGCGGGAGCCGACTAACCTTGGGGAAAACGGTGTGCCGGGAAGACTGGTCGGCGACAAGAGGAACATTCCCATGACCGACACGCCTTTTTCGAATTGCCGCGAGCGGCGCCTCCGGCCCTCCTGGCGGCCCCTGGTCTTCCCTCCGTTGCGGAGCGGCCCATCGCCGCAACCTGCCCGGACTCCTCGGTCCTGCCGTGGTTGAGCCCATGGAGTCGACGGCGCCGTCCGACCGCTTCGCGATGAGGCAGCGCAAGCTGCCCAGCTGGCGCTGGGAGGAGCTTCGTACGACCTTCTGGGTCGTGCCCAGCATTCTGGTGGTCTTTTCCGCACTGCTCTTCTGGGTGACCTACACGGTCGACCAGGCGGCATTCCACCATCAGCTGATGCTGCCTTTCTGGGTGCGCACCGGGAGTGCCGACGCCGGAAGGCAGGTGCTCATCGCCATCGCCGCCGCCGTGATCACCGTGGTCGGCGTGGTGTTCTCCATCACCATCCTTGCCCTCACGCTGGCCTCACAGCAGTTCGGGCCCCGGATGATGCGCAACTTCGTCCGGGACGTCGGTAACCAGGTGACCCTGGGCATCTTCGTGGGCACGTTCGTCTACTCCGTGCTGGCACTGGGCTCAATCACCAGCGATCCCCACGGCGACTTCGTTCCCCATCTGTCCATCACGTTCGCCGAAGCACTGCTCCTGGTGGATCTCGGGGTGCTGATCTACTTCATCCACCACATCGCCAAGTCGATCCAGCTTCCAGAGGTGATCGCCGGCATCGCCCGGGACCTGACCCGGGCCATCGATGCCGAGTTTCCACAGGACGTGGACGGCACCCTTCCTTCGACCGAGGTGGGAACGGGGACGAGCGTGCCGGAGCTTCTCCGGCTCATTGAGGAGAGTGGAACCACCGTTCCCTCCAATGTCAGCGGGTATCTGCAATACGTCGGGTACGCGCAGCTGGTCGACATCGCCACCCACACTGACTCGGTGATCCGGCTGGTCCACCGGCCAGGCCACTTTGTCGCCACGGGGCGACCGCTGGCCACGGTCTGGCCCCGCGGCGCGGCGACGGAAGTGGCGTTGGCCCTCGGTAAGGCGCACGTCACCGGGCCTCACCGCACGCTGGTGCAGGATCCCGTATTCGCCATCGACCAGCTGGTCGAGATCGCCATCCGCGCCCTCTCGCCTGCCGTCAACGACACCTTCACCGCCCTGACGTGCATCGACTGGCTCTCGGCGGGACTGAGCCGGATATCCGGTCGAAACCTCAGAGAAGGCATCTACCGCGACCGTTACGGCAGCGTGCGCCTCATTGAGTCCGACCCCTCCTACGCGCGCATGGTCAATCGCGCCTTCGACAAGGTCCGCCAATCCGCCCTTGGCATGCCGGCGGTGATCATCCGCATGTTGGATTCCCTGGCCTCCATCATGATGGACACCACCGAAGTGGGGCAACGCGATGTGCTCCGGCGCCAGGCCGACATGATCTTGAGGAACGCCGAGGAGTCAGTCTCCGAAGTTCATGATCTGGAGGACATCCGGGCCCGGTACCGGGCCATGCCCGACGAGCGGACATTCAAGGATCCGGAGACCTGGTCGAGGATCGCCCCCGGCTAGGGGTTCGGGTCGGGCACACCGAACTCATCGGAGCGACCCCGGTCGCCTACTGTTGGCCCATGCACAGCGGGCGCCGGGAGAAGGCTCACGAGCGGGCTGCCTTCCCGAAGGACCACGACCTCACCGTGTCCGACGGTACCCGGATCGCCTACACGGTCCGGGGTGATGGTACGCACATGCCGGTCGTCTTCGTGAACGGCTGGTCGTGCACCGAC
>DATLSH010000013.1:0-36667 GCA_035534235.1 Acidimicrobiales bacterium
CGACGCCGAGGTGCGGCGCTTGCAGTTGCGGGGCAGCGCGCGCCTCTCGCGGTACCTGACCAGGCTTTCCCATCAGGGCCTGGAAGCCGCCAACGCGGTGGTGTCCTCACGGAGTGGGTCGCCGCGCCGCGCCGAGCAGCGGGAAGTCGCCCTCCTCACCGGCAGTGTCGGTCTTGCCTTCAGCGAGGACTCGGACTTCGACCAATTGGATGACCTGGGCCATCGTTCGGGGCGGGACCGCTTCGGCCACAAGGTGCGCGTTGCGCCGTTGACGACGGGCCGGCAGCGGGTCGTCGCCCTCATCATGGCGGCCCTGATCGTCGCCGCGGGAACACGTGAGCTGTTCTTCGGATCCCTTCCCCTGGTGGGGCAACTGGCGCCGCTGCCGGCTTGGTCCGCCACCTGGCATCACTTCGTCTCGGGCTGGCAGCAGGCGGGTGTCGGGACCACTGCCCCGGCATCACCCGCCTTCGGAATTGTGGGGATCGCAGGCACCGCCTTGCTGGGATCGATGGGGACGGTGCAGAAGGTGATGCTCCTCGGCTGTATCCCGCTGGGTGCGCTCGGCTTCTCCCGGTTCATGAGACCCCTGGTCTCACCCAGGGCGAGGTTGGTGGCCACCATCTGCTATCTCGGTCTGCCGCTGCCCTATGGGGCGTTGGGGACCGGGCGCTGGGACGGTCTTGTGGCCTACGCCGCGTTCCCCTTCATCCTGACCCGTCTCGCCCTCGCCGCCGGGCTGGCGCCGTTCGCAGGGACCGTCGACCGGAGGTGGCGGTCAGGCCCGCTCGGGCAGATTGCCGTCCTCGGCGCCATCATCGCCGCCGCATCGTCGTTCGCTCCGGCCGTCTTGCCCATGGTGATCGTGGCTGCGTTCGCATTGGCCCTCGGTGCGGTTCTGGCCGGTGCGCGCCGGGATGCCCACATTGTGCTCAGCGTGGCAGGAAGGGCGGCGGTCGTGGCCCTGGTGCTCAGTGCACCGTGGGTCGTCGGGACCGCCTTGGCGGGCACCCACGCCGTCGAGATATTCGGGTTGCCGATCGCTCCGTCGAACGCCCCGGGCTGGGGGGAAGTCGTCCGGTTCGCCATCGGTCCGGCCGCCCGATCGCCCCTGGTCTGGTTGATGATCGCCGCGGCGGCGCTCCCCTTGGCCCTCGGCAAGGGCATCCGGTTGGTCTGGACCGCCCGTTTGTGGGTGTTGGCCTGCGCCTCGTGGGGCATGGCCGTGGCCGGGTCCCATGGGGCCATGGGCAGCTTCACCCCTTCGGAGACGGTGGTGCTGGTCCCGGCCGCGATCGCCGTGGCGGGCGGGATCGGCCTCGGCATCTCCTCCTTCGAGAACGACTTGGCAGGGCAGGCCTTCGGCTGGCGCCAGTTGGTGAGCGGTGGGGCGCTGATCGCAGTGGCCCTCGGCTTGCTCCCGGTCGCCGCAGCCGCAGCCGGAGGGCGCTGGGGGCTCCCCACCAGCGGTGTCGAGCAGCCCCTCGCTTTTCTCAATCATCCGAGAGGCACGGGGGTGTACCGGGTCTTGTGGCTCGGTGACCCCCGCGCGCTGCCGGTCGGCGGATGGTCGATTGAGCCCGGGCTCGCCTACGCCCTGACCTCGGAGGGACTCCCCGATGCCACCGACGTGTGGACACCGGCCGGACCTGGTCCGGCCGCCACCGTGGCCAGAGCCGTCCAACTGGCCACCTCCGGGGGCACAGTGCATCTGGGGCGTCTCCTCGCTGCGGCGGGCGTCCGCTATGTGGTGGTCCCCGACGGGCTTTCGCCGACCGAAGGCAATGGGACGCCTTCGGTGGCTGCACCGCCCCCACCGGGGCTCCGGAGGGCCCTCCTGGACCAGAACGACCTGCAGGTGGTCCCCGGCGAGCTTGGGGTCCAGGTCTATGAGAACGGCGAGAGCATTCCCGTGACGTCCCAGCGGGCGGCGCCGCTGCCGGTCCCGGCGACCCCCCTTCACTATCCGGGACCGGCGGACGTCGTGGGCTGGCAACCCGTGCTCAGCACAATGGCGCGTGGAGGGCCGGCCACGGGAACCATCGGGGCGGGTGCGGTCTACGCCGGCTACGCACCCGCCGGCAGCTTCTCCCTGACGGTAAACGGGCACTCCGTGGCGCGCCAGTCGGCCCTGGGGTGGGCGGGGCAGTACCCCGATGCACCAGCGGGTGCGGCCACGCTCTCGTTCGACCGCGTTCCCTACGTCCCGTTCTTCGTGCTCGTGGAGCTGCTGGGTTGGTCCATCCTGGCGCTGGCCGTTCTCGGCTGGCGGCGCTGGCCGATCCACCGGGCGCGCCGGGTCGCAGAGTGAGCCCGGCTCACCGCAGCGCAGAACGTCGGTGGCCCGTCCTCACCCTGATCGTGCTCGTATTGATCGTCTCCGCAGCATTGACCTCATCGCCGGGGGCACCGTCACTGGGTGGTCCGCTCGTGACACCGGGCGCCCTGGTCAGCGCGCCAGACGCCGAGTCCTCGGCCTGGTACTGCACGGGCCAGACCACTGCGGCGGGCCAGGTGGCCCCGGGCTTGCTGGTGCTGACCAACACCACCTCCCGCGCGGTAACGGGCACCATCTCCATGGTGACCGACTCGGGCGCCACTGGGCAGTCGGCGATCGTGGTGCCGGCACGGGACGCGCTGGTGCCGCTCATTCCGGCTCCGAGCTCGGGGTCATGGCTCTCCGCGGCCGTCATTCTCTCCGGAGGTGGGGTGGCGGTGACCCAGGCCGTCAGTGGACCGTCAGGCTGGTCGGAGGCACCCTGCCAGAGCAGCACGGCGGCCACCTGGTACTTCCCCTCTGGACTGACCTCGGGAAGCGACGGGTTGTTCGTGTCCTTGTTCAATCCCACGTCGACTCCCGATGTGGTCGACCTGAGCTTCGTCACACCGGCGGGGACCGTCCATCCCATCAACTTCCAGGGTGTGGTCGTGCAGCCGGGACAGATGCAGGTGGAGAACGTGGCTTCTGAGGTGCAGGACCAGACGGCCGTGGCCACCACCGTCGTCACCCGGACCGGGCGGGTCGTCGCCACTGAGGTTCAACAGATCGGCGGGTCCGCCTCTGGGCTCGCCATCGTGCCAGGATCACCGCGGCCGGAGAGGCACTGGTACATCCCTCAGAGCCAGGAGACCGCCGGCGGCTCCTCAGAAATCGACGTCTTCAATCCGGGAACGACCACCGAGGACGTGACGGTGAGGGCCAGACTGGCCTCGGGCCGCCTGGCTCCTCTGGAGGACAAGGTGCCCCCCGGCTCCACCTGGGTCCTGAGCACCAGCTCCCAGACCCGCATTCCCCAGGGTGCCGCCTACGCGACGGACATTGAAGCCAAGGGGGGCGATGGCGTCGTCGTGGGGCGGAGCGTCCAGGCGCCGAGCCCGGATCCGGCGCCCCAGGCCGGACTGGCCAACGCCATCGGCGCGCTCAGCGCGGCCGGGCCGTCGGACCTGTGGGTGGTGCCCGCCCCGGGCACGCCGGCCACCCCGGACGTCACCGGGGCGGCTCCGGCCCACCTGGCCCTGTCCAACGCCTCATCGGCCACCGAGCACTACATCGTCTCCTTCGAGACGTCTTCGGGGTACCGCACGTTGTCCTCGGGCCGCCTGGGCGCCGGCATGACGGTCACCGTGGGCGGCTCCTCCCTTGCCACGGCCGGGCTGCACCCGATCTTCGTACGTTCGAACGGGGCGATGGCCGTCAGCGAGGACGTCGGCCCCGCCGCGACCTACGGCGTGGTGACGATGCCGGCCATCCCGCTCGCCACCACCCTGGGCATTTAGAGATTATGCCGCTGGTAGCGCCGCCACAGGAGGCGGCCGCCGATGATGAGGGCGCCGAGACACAGGAGGGCGAACAGGAAGGGACCGGCCAATCGGATGAGCCCTTCCACGCCGACTGCGAAACCGTGCACGCTGTCGTGCCAGGCCTTGGACAGGCCGGACTGCAGAGCGGGTGCGGGGTGGTGGATCGGCACCGCACCCTCGCTCACCGTCACGGTGAGCGAGGAGAACGCCGTCTCGCTCGTGAGCACCTGGAGCTGTCCCTGCAGTTGCTGTATTTCGGACTGAATACTGTCGAGTTGGGATTGGACCGCCAGCACGTCACCCACCGTCGTGGCCTTGCTCATGATGGTCAGGTACTGCTGGCGGCTCGCCTGCAGCGATGTGATCTGCGACTGCAGGTCGACATACTGCCCGGTTACATCGGTAGCCCTGGTGGTGAGGGACGTGGTCTTCCCGAGTGACTGCGCCTGCTTGAGCACGTCGGCGAAACTTGCCACCGGCACCTGCAGCGTGACGCTCCCGTAGGGCGCGCCGTCTGCGGTGTTGGCCCCTGTCTCGGTCTCGGAGTTGGCCACGAACCCGTTGTAGGTGCCGGCGAGCTCCGTCACCTGTGTCATCGTCCGCGACAGCGCACCTCGGGCCACTTTCAGGCTGAGGGAGCCGGTCTGCTCAATCTTCGCCGACTGCCCGACGGTGCCGCGGGGGAGGGTCGAGGTCGCCGGCATCGGAGGGAGGGTTGCCGCCGGCCCGCTGCCGACTGCTCCCCCTGTCGCAGCACCCCCCGCTGTGCCGGCCGCGGCCGGGGTCGGTGCGGCCACCCCGAAACTCCCCTTGACGCCCTGCTGGGTGGGGTTGGTGGTGTGGGCGCCCAGGCCGGCTGGCGTGGATTTGCCGAGCGGGGCCCCCGCGGTGACCGTCTGCTTCGGCGAGGACTTTCCGAGCTCGGCCAGGCCGCCGCCCAGAAGGAGAAGGACGACGAGGGAGGCCGCGACCGCAAGGGCGCGGTGCGAGCGGATCAGCCTCGTCACCCGTCCCGACTCGGTGCCGCCAGTGGACGGGTCACCGATCGGCTCTGGATTGTCGGTCGAGCCGAGGGCCATCCCAAGAATGTCGCCCGGACCCGAAGCCGGGACCTCGAAGGCATCACCGGCCCGAGCGAACAGCACCGTCAGGACTTCGTCGTTGATCAGCGTCATTGTCCGGCCTCCCTGGTCTCTTCGTACCCGTCGGTGCCGGCGAGGGCGGTGATGCTCGGGTCGTCGGCGAGACGGCGGCGAGCCTCATGCAGGCGGGACTTCACCGTGCCCTGACGCCGTCCGATGGCTTGTGCGATGTCACGCTCGCCCAGGTCCGCGTAGTAGCGCAGCACCACGGGAACACGGAGTGACAGGGGGAGGCGCTGCAGGGCAGCCAGGACGGTCTCGGCCACCTCGCCCCGCTCGGCCAGCGCGTCGGGGCCGGCTGCGTCAGCCGCCATGTGCTGGAGCGGAGCCTCATCGGCTCGGTGATCCCGATGGGGGATCTCCTGGCGCAACTTCGAGTAACACGAGTTGACCACCACCCGGTAGAGCCAAGGCCTGATGTTGGGCACGGAGGCCAGCGAGTCGCGGAAGCGCCATGCCCGCAGGAAGGCTTCCTGCACCGCTTCCTCGGCATCGGCCCGGTTGCCCAGGATCAGGCAGGCTGTCCGGAAGGAGGCCACATAACCCTCCTCAAGCCATTGCTCAAGCTGTTGTTCCACCATCCCCCTCTATGACGCAACGAGGCACGCTTTGGTTCGCGGCCCGACGATCAGGGAGTACTGGTGCCCTCCGACGGTGTGGTGGTGGCGGCCTCATCGGGTGGCCACGGCGGCGGAGGCCAAGCCCCCTCCTCGGCCCCTGCGGCCGCCGGCGCGGCCGGGACCACGACGGGATCGGAATGCGACCCGTTCCCGTTGACGGCGGATACGCCGAATTGGGGCACCGACTTTGTACCCTCGGCGTGCACGGGTGCCCCGTGGGCCTCGTCGACCAGTCGCCCGACCTCGCGGCCGTCGATGGTCTCGTTGTCCAGTAGGGCGCGGGCGATGGCGTTGAGACCGCCACGATGCTGGCTCAGGACCTCGTGGGCCCTCTCCTCCTCGGCGCGCAGGATGCGCTCGACCTCATCGTCGATCACCCGCGACGTGTCCTCGGAGTAGTCCCGCGTGTGCATCAGGTCCTCGCCCAGGAACACCTGCCCCGCCGAGCCCCAGGCCATGGGACCGATGGCCTCGCTCATGCCCCACTCGCGAACCATTCTTCGTGCCAGCTCGGTGTTTCCCACCAGGTCGTTGGCGGCGCCAGTGGAGAGGTCCCCGTAGACCAGCAGCTCGGCCACCCGGCCCCCCATGCGGACGCACAGCGAATCCTCGATGTAATTGCGCGAGTGGATGTGGCGCTCCTCCATCGGGAGTTGATGGGTCACACCGAGGGCCATGCCGGTGGGCAGGATCGACACCTTGTGCACCGGATCGGCGTGCTCAAGCACGTAGGCCAGCACGGCATGTCCGCCCTCGTGGTAGGCGATCCGCTCCTTCTCGGCATCGGAGAGCACCATGCTCTCCCGGCGCTGCCCGAGGAGCACCCGGTCACGGGCGGACTCGAAGTCCTCCATGGCGATGTCGAGGCTGCCCCTCCGTACTGCGTGCAGCGCGGCCTCGTTGACCAGGTTGGCCAGGTCAGCCCCGCTCATGCCGGGCGTGCCCCGGGCCACCACAGGAAGGTCGACATCGGGGGCCATCCGCTTGCCCTTGCAGTGGACCTGCAGGATGGGCAGCCGCTCTTCCAGGTCGGGCAGCGGCACCACAATCTGGCGATCGAACCGGCCGGGTCGCAGGAGGGCGGGGTCGAGAATGTCCGGACGGTTGGTGGCGGCGATCATCACGACGCCTTCAGAGGTGTCGAAGCCGTCCATTTCGGAGAGCATCTGGTTGAGCGTCTGTTCGCGCTCGTCGTGGCCTCCGCCGAGGCCGGCGCCGCGCTTGCGCCCGATGGAGTCGATCTCATCGACGAAGACGATGGCCGGAGCCTGCTTGCGGGCGGTCTGAAACAGGTCGCGCACCCGGCTGGCGCCCACCCCGACGAACATCTCCATGAAATCGGAGCCGCTGACCGACATGAACGGCACGCCGGCCTCACCGGCCACGGCCCGGGCCAGGAGCGTCTTCCCGGTCCCCGGCGGACCCACCAGGAGGACGCCCTTGGGGATCTTCGCCCCGATCTCCTTGAAGCGGGCCGGTGTCTTCAGGAAGTCGACCACCTCGCTGATCTCCTGCTTGACCCCGGCATAGCCGGCGACGTCCTCAAAGGTGGTCGAGGGCCGATCGCTGCTGAATGTCTTTGCCTTGGATCGTCCGATCGACATGATGCCCGACATCTGCCCCTTGGTCTGCCGGCCGATGAAGTAGATGAAGGCGGCACCGATCCCGATGATGAACAGGTAGGGGAGGAGTGCGGTGAGGAAGTTGGAGGAGGGAGTGGGGAAGCTCACCTCCACGCCCTTGTCCCGCATTTGGGTCACATCGTTGGGCAGCGACGGGCTCGGGCCCTGGACCTGGTAGCTCGTCCCGTCCCGCAATGTGCCGGTGATCTCACCGCTGGCGTTGCTGATCTTGGCCGTGTTGACCTTCTTGGCCGACACGTCCTGGAGGAATTTGGTGTAGCTGATCGACTTGGAGCTCGACGTATTCACGGTGCCGACGGCCAGCAGGATGGCCACGACTGCGATGGCGGCCACCCCCCAGAGCCACCGCCAACTCTGCCCACCCGACGGTGATGCGGCGGGACTGGTTCCATCGCCTGGTGGCGCGCCCTGGCCCCTTGACTGCTTGTCGGTGCGCGGCGGATTCACCCGGCCATGCTATGCGCCCCCTCCGCCGCACGGTAACCGCCCTGCCTGAGGGTAGAGGGCCGCTGACCTGCCAGTAACGTCTGGGCGATGTCCGAGTCCGAGTCCGGCCTTTCGGTTCCCGGGAATGTGGGTGCTCCACCCCTGCCCCCGGGACCGGTACCGCTGGGTTTCGTGCCTCCGCAGTGGGCAATGGCCAGCCCCGCTCCCCCGAGCCCGCCGCCCACCGGGGGCGGTCCCTTCCTCAATGCGCCCTTGATCCCGCCCACGACCAGGAAGCAAGCCTGGCTCTGGCTGGTGTTCGCCCTGGCCGGGTTCCTGGTCGGCCAGTTGGGTGCGGCCGTGTTCGGGGAGGTGGCCGGGGCCATCGCCGGCAAAAGCGGCACCCAGATGACCATCATCATTTCGGCCGCCGTCCCCCCCGAGTGGTACGTCGTCTCCACCCTGCTCGGGCTGTGGATCGGGTTCATCGGTGCCCCATGGCTGGCCAGCCGGATCCAGGGCACCCGCCGGTTCCTGTCGGACATGGGAGTCCGTTTCCGTCCCATCGATCTGGTGGGCATCGCCATCGGCGTCGGTGGGCAATTCGCCATCGCACTGTTGTACGCGCCGTTCCGCCACGACATCCACAATTTCAATGCCCCCTCGCAGAAGCTGACCGGAGGTGCACACGGGGGAGGCTTCCTCATCATCGCCGTCGCGACCGTCCTCTTCGCCCCCCTCATGGAGGAGCTGTTCTTCCGGGGGCTGCTCTTCAAGGCGCTGGTCCGATTGTTCACCCCGTCGGGAGTCCGAGCAGGCCGGGCTCGGGCGACCGGGGTGGTTCTGGCCGTCATCCTCGACGGGCTGCTCTTCGGCCTCGCCCACGGTGAGTTGGTGCAGCTGGCCGGGTTGGCCCTCTTCGGCATGGTCCTGGCCTCCCTCTCCTATCGCACCGGCCGCCTCGGCATGAACATCGTGGCGCACGCGTCGTTCAACCTCGTTGCCGTGCTGGCCATCCTGAGTTCCCGGGGCGGTGTGCTCCACTGACCACCACCGATGGAGGCACGGGCGCCGATGCAGAGGCGGAACCAGGCTCGGTCACGACCCTCTCGGCCGCCACCTGGGTGCCCCCCCTGCTCACGATCCTGTGCATCGCCACGGTCATCATGGTGGTCCTGTGGCAGCTCCATCCCGGCCTGCTGCTGTCGGGCTCGTCATCCACCGGAGGTGACAACGGGGGCCACTACGCACTTCCCGCTTTCCTCAACTCCAATCTTTTGCCCCAGGGGCACCTGACCGGCTGGGATCCGGGCTGGTACGACGGCTTCCCTCTCTACACCTACTACTTCATCCTGCCCGACCTCCTCGTGGCGTTGGCCAGCCATGTCATCCCCTACGGCGTGGCCTTCAAGTTGGGCACCGTTCTCGGATCGCTCCTGCTTCCCGTGGCCGCCTGGGCGATGGGTCGGCTGTGCAACCTGCGGCGCGCCTTCCCGGGCGCCTTGGCCGCCATCACCCTCTGTTACCTCTTCGACTACACCTTCACCATTGACGGGGGCAACCTCTTCTCCACCCTGGCCGGCGAGTACTCCTTCTCGCTCGGGCTCAGCCTGGCCCTGCTCTTCCTCGGCCTCTTCGCCCGTGGGCTGCGCGACGGCCGCCACCGTGGCTGGACCGCCGTCGTGCTGGCCGCCTGCATCCTGTCGCATCTCGTCCCGGCGCTGTTCGCCATCTGCGGCGCCCTTCTCCTGATCGGGTTCGAATTGCTACCGCCGGAGATCCGGCCTCGTGACGTGTGGCGCCCCCACCCGTCCGACCGGGCCGTGCCGTCCGGGCTGGTCCGGAGGCGGGCGCTCTGGTGGGGTTTCACCACGCTGGGTATCGCCGGCATGCTGGCCGCGTTCTGGTGGGTGCCCTTTGGTGCCGACCAGTCCTTCGCCAACTCCATGGGCTACACCAATGTCCACACCTTCGTCCTGATCCTCCTGCCGCAGGCGGACTGGTGGGCCTTAGTGGTGGCCGGCCTGTCGGCGCTGGCGGCGCTGGCATTGCGCAGCCGCTTCGGGATCCTGGTGACCCTCCTGGGTGCGATGAGCGCGCTCGCGGTCATCTTCGACCCCCAGGGCAGCCTCTACAACACCCGCTTCCTCCCCCTGTGGTTCATCTGCGTCTTCCTCATGGTCGGGTGGGGCATCGCAACCGCCGTCACCGGGATCTGCGACCTCATTGAATGGCGGTGGGCGGACCACGCCCGGCGCCGGGCTGCTCCGTCGGCGCTGTGGCCCTGGGCCGCCGTGGCGGGGCCGCTGGTCGCCCTGGCGGTCGCTCTGGCCGTGGTGGTGACCCCCTTCGTCCTGTCGGCATCGACCCTGCAGGCCTTCGGCATCACCGCGGGGCCCAACCAGGTGACCAACTGGGCGGTCGACAACTACAGCGGCTACGAAGGCAAGCCGGCCTACTCCGAGTACCGGGCCCTGGTGCAGACCATGGAGCGCGTCGGGCGCACGCACGGCTGCGGACAGGCCATGTGGGAGTACAACTCCTCCCTCAACCGCTTCGGCACTCCCATGGCGCTCATGCTCCTGCCTTACTGGTCCCATGGTTGCATCGGGTCAATGGAGGGCCTGCTCTTCGAGTCGTCCGCCACCACGCCGTACCACTTCCTCAACCAGGCCGAGCTGTCCGTGGCACCCTCGGACCCGATGGTGGGACTCGACTACTCCACCCTCAATGTCACCCTGGGCATCGAGCATCTCCAGCTCCTCGGGGTCCGCTACTTCATGGCGTCGAGCCCACAGGTCCAGGCTGCGGCATCCGCCGACCCCTCGCTGGAGCAGGTCGCCTCCAGCGGGCCCTGGACGTCCTGCTGCTATGGCACAACCGCCCAATCCACCACGACATGGAAGATCTACCGGGTGCTGCACTCTCCGATCGTGGCGCCGCTGCCCGACGACCCCGCAGTGCAGGTCGGCATCGGCGCCGGCCAGTCCTCCTGGCTCCGGCCGGCCGAGAGTTGGTACGACCTGCCATCTCGTTGGAACGTCGAGCTGGCGGCCAGCGGCCCTCCCTCGTGGCCGCGTGTTGCCATCGGCGATCCCCGACCGCCCCGCCATCGGACGGCGCTCACTGTCGTCACCCGAGTCCATGAGGGTGCGGACACAATTTCGTTCCACGTGAGCCGCCTGGGGACGCCGGTGCTGGTGAAGATCTCCTACTTCCCCAACTGGCAGGCCTCCGGAGCGACCGGGCCCTACAGGGTGACACCCAACCTTATGGTCGTCGTCCCCACCGCACATGTCGTGACGCTGCACTACGGCAAGACGGGAGCTGACGAGGCCGGCGACGCGCTGACCATCCTGGGCATGCTTGCCCTGGTGGCCGGGCCGGTGTGGTCGCGCCTGCGGAAGCGGCCGGACGAACAGATTCCGTAGCCCCTTTCCCGGGCTCATCGGGACACTCCGCATTGCCGAGTGCGATTCTCCTGTGGTAGTCCCCATGCGTGGGCAACGTGGTCGTGTACACCGCCATCTACGGAGCACAGGACGAGCTCAAGGTGCAGCCTCCCATGCCGGAAGTGGATTACGTCTGTTTCACCGATCAGGACTTCACGACTCCAGGTTGGAAGGTGGTGCGTGTCCGACCTTCACCCCTGCCGGACCGCCTGGCCGCCAAATCTCAGAGGATGCTGCCCCACAAGTGGGTACGCGGCTGGCCCACGTCAATCTGGATCGATGGAAGTGTGCAGATCCTCTCCCCGAGCTTCGCATCGACGGCCTTGACGGCCATGCATGACGGAATCGCATTCTTTCGGCACCCCGATCGTGACTGCATCTACCAGGAGGCTGAAGTCTCGAAGCAGATGCCCAAATACGAGCCATCACACATTGATGCCCAGATCGGGCGCTACCGCGATCAGGGATACCCCGAGCATGCCGGCCTGTGGGCGAGCGGAATCATCGCCCGCGAGCATCACCGGCCCGCGGTCAGGCGTCTGGATCGCCGTTGGCTCAAGCGCTGCCAGACTGAATCGGTCCAGGACCAGATCAGCCTTCCACCGCTCCTGCGCTCTCTCGGCATGGCACCCGGCGCCATCCCGGGCAACCTGTGGGACAACGAGCTGATCCACGTAGAGGATCACCTCCGTAATACGTAATCGGTCCTGGGCAGGGGTCGCGCACCCCCACCGCTCCGCCCGAAGACCGGGTGGACCGGTCACCGTTAGTGTTGAGCTGGTCATGACAAGGATGGACCAGGTCTTCAAGGCGTACGACGTGCGTGGCACCGTGCCCGATCAGCTGGACGCGGCCATGTGCCGGGCCATCGGGCGGGCCATGGCCCGCTTCGCCGACGCCCCGGAGATCCTGATCGCCCGCGACATGCGGGACTCCGGTGTCTCCCTGGCGGCCGCATTCTCCGACGGGGTTCGCTCCGAGGGTGTCGACGTGACCGACCTGGGCCTGGCCTCGACCGACTTTCTCTACTTCGCGGCGGGGCATCTCAACGCCCCGGGCGCCATGTTCACCGCCTCGCACAACCCGGCGCAGTACAACGGCATGAAGCTCTGCCTAGCGGGGGCCCGGCCCATCGGGCGTGATACCGGCTTGGCCGAGATTGAGGCCCTGGCCGAGAAGCTGATGGACGAGCCCATCGGCGCGCCGACCGGGAAGCGACGTGAGCGCAACCTCCTGCCCGAGTGGGCCGACCACGTGGTCTCGTTCGTCGACCGGAGTTCGCTGCGGCCGCTCAGGGTCGTGGCCGACACGGCCAACGGCATGGGCGGCTTGGTGGTGCCGACCGTCTTCGCCCACCTCCCCTTCTCGGTGGACATTCTCTTCCCTGACCTTGACGGCACCTTCCCCAACCACCCGGCCGACCCGATCCAGCCCGAGAACCTGGTCGATCTCAAGCGAGCCGTCCTCGAACGCGGCGCCGATATCGGACTGGCCTTCGACGGCGACGCCGACCGCGTCTTCCTGGTCGACGAGAAGGCCCAGCCCGTCTCCGGTTCGTTGACCACAGCTCTGGTGGCGGCGTCCATGTTGCGGAAGCACCCGGGCGAGACCATCCTCTACAACCTCATCTGCTCCCATGTCGTGCCCGAGGTGGTGAGCGAAATGGGGGGGACTCCCGTGCGCACCCAGGTCGGGCACTCCATCATTAAGAAGGTCATGGCCGAGACGGGGGCCGTATTCGGCGGGGAGCACTCCGGTCACTACTACTTCAGGGACAACTTCCGGGCCGACTCGGGCATCATCACCGCCCTGCTGGTCCTTGAGCTGCTGAGCCAGAGTGCGCAGACGCTCTCAGAGATGCTCCTGCCCTATCAGCGATACGCCGATTCGGGCGAGATCAACACGGAGGTCCACAGCCCGGCGGCGACGGTCGAGGCCATAGCGGACCACGAACGGGGCGCGGGAGCGTCCATCGATCGGTTGGATGGCCTTACTGTCGATCACGGCGACTGGTGGTACAACGTGCGCCCGTCGAATACCGAGCCGCTCCTCCGTCTCAATGTCGAGGCCGGGACGCCCGAGCTGTGTGCCGCCCACGTGGGAGAGGTGAAGGAGCTCATCGCCACCTTTTCCCGTACTGAACCATGAACCAAATGTGAGGAGCATTGATGACACTTGATCCACTCCTGCTCGACGTGCTGGCGTGCCCGATAGACAAGGGCCCCCTGCTGTGGTTTGCCGACGAGGGGATCCTCTACAACCCGAGGCTCCGCAAGAGCTACCCCGTCGTCGACGGTGTGCCCGTCCTCCTGATTGAAGAGGGTGCAGAGGTCGGTGACGCCGAGCACGAGCGGCTCACGACCAAAGCGGAGAAGGACGGGGTGCGGGCGACCGGTCCATTGCCGGGGTGACCCACCCGAAGTATCTGGACACCCTCGACCTGTGGGAGGCCACGGCTGGCCTGCCTGAGCAGATCCTCACCGCCCTTGATGAGGCGACCCGCGCCCTGAACGACACCCGGCTGCCCGACCCCGGCACGCTCCGGTCGGTGGCCGTGCTCGGAACGGGTGCCGGAGGCCAGGCCGGCGAGGCGGTGGCGGCCTTGGGCGGTGCCCATGCGACCGTCCCGCTCTGGGTGAGCCGGGGCTACGACGTGCCGGCATTCATCGGCCCGCACACTCTCGCCTTTGCCGTATCGGGCTCAGGGGATACCGAGGAGACGCGGGAGGCTGCCGCCCGGGCGCTCGAAAGGGGGGCGCACCTCGTGGTCGTGTGCGGGGGAGGTTCACTGGCCGAGATGGCAGGTACCGCGGGCCTCCCGTTCCTACCGGTACCGGATGGCAGTCCGACCTCACGCGCCGCGCTGGGAGCCATGATGGTCCCCCTTCTGATGACGCTGTCCAAACTGGGGCTGGTGCCCGAAGCCGGGGCGCCGCTCACCGCCGCCGCCAACGGACTGCGCCGCCGGCGCGATGTGCTTCTGGGACCGGGAAGCCCGGCCGACGCGGTGGCCGGCCGCATCGGTCGCACGATCCCGCTGATCTACGGATCGTCGGGGATGTGCGCGGTGGCCGCACGTCGATGGAAGTCCCAGGTCAACGAGAACGCCAAGACACCTGCCTTCTTCGCCACCCAACCCGACCTCTCGCACAACGAGGTGGCTGGGTGGGGCCAGCACGGCGACGTGACCAGGCAGATCCTCTCACTCGTCCTGCTGCGCCATGGCGCAGAGCACCCCGGTGTGGCGCGCCGGTTCGATCTGGTGGCCCGGGCCACCGATGAAGTCATGGCTGACGTCATCCCGGTGTGGGCCGAGGGCGAGGACGACTACGGACGCTTCTTCGACCTCGCCCTGTTCGGTGACTTCGTCTCGTTGTACCTGGCCGGCCGCGAGGGGATCGATCCGGGTCCGGTGCCTGCCGTGGCCGACGTGGAGGCAGGAGTGCAGATGTCCAGTGACTAGCCGGCTCAACGTGGTTCACCCGTACGATTGCAGCCGGGCACGGGCCTCTGAGCCGGAGCAAAGGCGGTATCAGCGTCTTTGTCCGCCATCATCGCGGCAGGCTCGCGGTCTCCATGTGGGGAGACGCGGTTCGTCCCGGCCGGCGTGTCGGAGTGCAGCGCCGCTGCAGGTCCCATGTGATTTCTCTGCTGAGAGTGCGTGACACGGCCGAGCCCATCTTCGGTAGATTCCATCAGTGGCCGCCGAAACTTCTCCATCTGGCCACCGCACCGATCGCAGGCACAATGTGGTCATCGCCGGGACGGGGCGTGCGGGTACCAGCTTCCTCGTTCGCTTCCTCGGTGAATGCGGTCTTGACGTCGGATCGTCGGACGACTTCTTTGACGATCGCGCCAAGGCCGGCCTGGAGCACAGGCTCCTCAGTGACGGGGTTCCCTACGTAGTCAAAGACCCCTGGTTGTTCACTTACTGCGACAACATCGATCCGGCCGTGATTGAGATCGATGCATTGCTGGTTCCCGTTCGCGAGTTGATGGCTGCCGCCACGAGTCGAATCCTTCAAGAACGTATCGCCATGGCCGAGGGGCATTGGGCCAGTTTGCCCCCGAGGGAGGTGAATGGCACCGTTACTGGAGGTGCCGTCTACTCACTCGATCCGGTTGACGAAGCGCGGATCCTTGCAGTCGGCTTCCATCGGTTGATCTACTGGGCCACGGCCAGGCAAGTGCCTCTCTACCTGCTGGAGTTCCCGCGCACGGTCAATGATGGCGAGTACCTGATCGAAACCCTATGGCCGTGGTTGCATGCCCACTGCGACAGAGAACGGGCACGGACTGCCTTTCTCGCAGCAGCAGATCCACACTTGGTACATGCAGGTGGACTCGCCGGCGCCGGCATGGGTCGAAGTGAGGCCAGTGAAGTCGAGATGCTCGATCGCCACGCCATGGCAATCCTGCTCAAGGAGCGCGAGTCGCTCCTCGCCGGCTCCGAGGCCCAACTGGCGGAAACCGAGGCTCGCTTGGGAATCGCCGAAGCCGAACTGGCAGAAACCGTCGGTCGATTGGGGATCACCGAGGCTCAACTGGCGGAAACCGTCGGTCGATTGGGTATCGCCGAGGCCCAACTGGCGGAAACCGTCGGTCGATTGGGGATCACCGAGGCCCAACGCGCCAATGCCGAGACTCTCTTCGCCCAGCGCAATGCGGCCCTGGGCGAATTGCAGGCCCGTTTGGACACCATGGTCGAAGGAATCGAAGCGATGCGAAAGACACTGAGCTGGCGTGTCACTCGGCCGCTGCGGTGGATACGAAGTGTGAGCAGAGGGCAACCGACGGAACGGTGACAGGGCAGCCGGTCCAGGCAGGGGGTCGCGGGCCACAAGATGCTGATTGACCCTTCGGCGACAGGCCGGTCCAAAGGTGCCGATTCAATCCCGCCGGCCGGGCGCACGCCGAAGACCAGCGCGCCGCAGCTTCCACCTGACCCCGTTCGGTGGGGACTCCTGCCGGTCCTGCCTGCCCCTCGGCCCTGACACCTCCGGGGACGGGGGCCCGCCGGACCCCTCGCTCTAACTCAGGCGCTCGACGATCATGGCCATGCCCTGGCCGCCACCGACGCACATGGACTCCAGCCCGAACGTCTTGCCGGTGTCCTCCAGCGCGTTGAGCAGCGTGGTCATGATGCGGGCACCGGTCTGGCCGAAGGGGTGGCCGAGAGCGATGGCCCCACCCTTGACGTTGAGCTTGTCCCAGCTGATACCCAGGTGCTTGGCCGACGGGATGACCTGCGCGGCGAAGGCCTCGTTGATCTCCACTAGGTCGATGTCGTCCATCGTCATGCTGGCCCGGGACAGGACTTGTCGGCAGGCGTCCACGGGGCCCAGTCCCATGATCTCGGGGTTGAGGCCGGTCACCCCGCTGGCCACGATCCGGGCCAGGGGGGTGATGCCGAGTTGCTTGGCCTTGGTGTCGCTCATCACGATGACGGCCGCCGCCCCGTCGTTGAGGGGGCATGCATTGCCGGCGGTGATGGTGCCGCCCTCGCGGAACACCGGCTTGAGGTTGGCCAGTCCCTCAAGGTTGGTGCCGGCCCGCGGACCGTCGTCCTTGCCCACGACGGTTCCGTCGGCCAGGGTGACCGGGATGATCTCCCGTTCGAAGAAGCCGTTCTCCTGGGACTCGACGGCCCGGGTCTGCGAGAGGACCGCGAACTCGTCCATCTCCTCCCGGGTGACCTTCTCGTACTCGGCCACGTTCTCCGCCGTCTGGCCCATGGCGATGTAGACGTCGGGCAGCCCAGAAGGCGGGGACCACGGCTCGGTCACGGCCGGGGCGCGGTTCTTGGTCCGCTCCTCGGCGGCCACGAAGGCGGTGTTGTGCGGCCCCACGTCCGCCGCGCCGTGCATGTAGCGGCTCACCGTCTCCACGCCGGCGGCAATGAATACGTCGCCCTCGCCGGACCGGATGGCGTGGGCCGCCATGCGGATGGTCTGCAGGGATGAGGAGCAGTAGCGGTTCACCGTGACGCCCGGCACGTTGTCCAGCCCGGCCAGGATCGCCGCCACGCGGGCGATGTTGTAGCCCGCCTCGCCGGCCGGTTGCCCGTTGCCCAGCATGACGTCCTCCACGTCGGCCGGATTCAGCTGGGGCACCTTTTCGAGCACGGCCCTGATGACCAGCGCGCTGAGGTCGTCGGGTCGGCACTCGACCAGTGAACCCTTGTTGGCCCGGCCGATGGGGGTGCGGCCGGTGGCGACGATGACGGCTTCAGGCATGGTGGCAGGCTCCTCGGTTCGAACAGGCACCCCGGGGACTCACCCGAGGCGGACAGCACGTTACCTGCCGTCCGCCGCCGCCCAGCTTCCCGCCACATTGGCCGTCGCCCGGCGGAGGACTGTAACGTGCCCTCTCGCGCCGCCGCCCGGTCCCTGATCGGCCGTGCAGCGGCGCTGGAGTGGGCTGACGCGGCCACCCGGCCCGGGAGGGACACCATGGAGATTGCCTACACCGAGGAGCAGCAGGCGCTGAGGAGCGAGCTGCGTTCCTACTACGAGAACCTGCTGACGCCCGAGCTGGAAAAGGAGTTGGCCGGTTCGCACGGCATCGGTCCGGTCGTGCGCAAGGTGGTCAAGCAGATGGGTGCCGACGGGTGGCTCGGCATCGGGTGGCCCAAGGAATGGGGCGGTCAGGGTCGCTCGGCCATTGAGCAGTTCATCTTCTTCGACGAGTCGATGCGCAGTGGAGCGCCGGTGCCGATGCTCACCATCAACACGGTGGGCCCGACCATCATGAATTTCGGGACCCAGGAGCAAAAGGAATTCTTCCTCCCCAAAATCCTGGCCGGGGAGATCCACTTCTGCATCGGGTACACGGAGCCCAACTCAGGTACCGACCTGGCCTCGTTGAGCACCCGGGCCGAGCGCGACGGGGACGAGTACGTGATCAACGGGGCGAAGATCTACACCAGCCTGGCCGGCGACGCCGACTACATCTGGCTGGCCACACGGACCGATCCTAACGTCGCCAAGCACAAGGGCATCTCCATGTTCGTCATCCCGATGAACACACCCGGGATCCGAGTCGTGCCCATGAAGCTCCTGGGAGACCACAACATCAACTACACCTTCTATGAGGACGTCCGCGTCCCTGCCTCCAGCCTGGTCGGCGGCGAGAACCAGGGTTGGTCCCTCATCACCAATCAACTCAACCACGAGCGGGTGACCCTGTGCTCGCCCGGCATCATTGAGCGCGTGCTCACCGACGTGCGGGCCTGGGCGCAGGCGACCAAGCTGCCCGACGGCCGCCGCGTCATCGACCAGGAGTGGGTGCAGGAGCACCTGGCCCGGGTCCATGCCGAGCTGGAGTTCCTGCGCCTGATCAACTGGAAGGTGGCCTGGCAGGGCACCCAGGGGCACCTGGACGTGGCCGACGCCTCGTCCATAAAGGTGTTCGGGACCGAATTCTACCTGCGGGCGTTCCGCTTGCTGATGGAGGTGCTCGGCCAGGCCGGCTACCTGACCCGTGGCTCTCCGGCGGTCGTCATCGCCGGGCGCCTCGAGATGTACGCCCGCTCCATGATCATCCTGACCTTCGGCGGCGGCACCAACGAGATCCAGCGCGACCTCATCGCCATCTTCGGGCTCGGCATGCCGCGATCGTTGCGCTAGTCCCCACATCGCCCACACCAATCAGGCAGAGAGAGCACACATCATGGATTTCGCCTACAGCGAAGAGCAGCAAGCAGTCCGCGAGTTGGCCGGCCGGATATTCTCCGAGCGGGCCACCCACGAGCGCCTCAGGGAGATTGAGGCGAGGGACGACGACGGGGGGCCGATCGACCGCGACTTGTGGACCGAGCTGGCTCACGCCGGGCTGCTCGGGATCCACCTGGGCGAGGAATTCGGCGGCGCCGGCCTGGACTTCGTGGCGGCGTGCCTCGTCATTGAGGCGGCTGGCCGCACCGCGGCGTATGTCCCGGTGGTCGAGACCATGGTGTACGGCGCCATGCCCATCGCCCAATTCGGGACCGACGCCCAGCGCAAGACCTGGCTCCCCGGTGTGGCCGGCGGCGACGTGATCCTCACCGCCGCTCTGGCGGAGCTGGCGGGCGAGGTCATTCTCCCCGGTGGCCTCAGCCCGGCGACCGTGGCCACCGCCCAGCCCGACGGGTCATGGCGGCTCGACGGCACCAAGGCCTGCGTGCCCGCCGCCTACCACGCCGGGGCCATCCTGGTTCCGGCCACCCGCGTGGCCGCCGACGGTTCGCCGGACGGCGTCGGCGTGTTCATCGTCGAAGCCGGCAGCGAGGGGATCAGCCTCACCGCCCAGAACCCGACCACGGGACGCACCGAGGCGATCATGGAGCTGGGCGGAGTCACGGTCCCGGCGGATCGCCTGCTCGGCGGCGAGGATGCCGAGGGTGCGGCCATCATCACCGCCATGACCGAGTGCGCCTCCACCGCGCTGTGCGTCCAGGAGGCCGGCGCCTGCGCGGCGGCCCTCGATCTCACGGCCGAGTACACCAAGACCCGCGTGCAGTTCGAGAAGCCCATTGCCACGTTCCAGGCCGTGGGCCAGCGGGCGGCCGACGCCTATGTCGACACCGAGGCCATCCGCTTGACCGCCTGGCAGGCGGCCTCACGTCTGGCGGCGGGGCTGCCGGCCGCCTCCGAGGTGGCGGTGGCCAAGTTCTGGGCGGCCGACGGGGGCCAGCGGGTGGTGCACGCCGCGGTGCACCTGCACGGCGGGGTGGGCGTGGACCGGGACTACCCGCTCCACCGCTTCTTCCTCCTCACACGCCAGATTGAGCTGACCCTCGGCGGGGCCAACGAGAGCCTGCGCCGTCTCGGGCAGATCCTGGCGGTCGAACCGGCCTAAGCGGTGGGATCGGACAGTCCGAGCCCGTAGCCGGCCAGGAAGATGCCGGCCTCGCCATGGCGGGGGTAGGCGTTCGCCAGCTGGTGGAACCTCGCCGAGTGGTCGGGGTGGCGCAGGTGCGCCAACTCGTGGACCAGCACGGCGTCCAGCACCCAGTCGGGCACCGACCGGAGCCGGTGGGACAGCCGTATCTCCCCGGAGCGGTACGAGCAGGAACCCCACCGGGCGCTCTGGTTGGTGACCCAGCGCACCGAGGTGGGCAGCGCGCCCAACTGGTAACGCTCGCTCAGGGACCGGGCCCGGTCCATGAGCCCCTCGTCTCCCCTCGCGGAGCGCAGCGGTTGCTTGGACACGAGGCGGTCGACCAACCAGGTGATCGTCTTCTGGCGGGCCTCGCCACTTAAGTGCGCCGGCAGCGAGACCACGATGCGATCCCCGTCCCACCGGGCTTCGGACGTCTTGCGGCGCCGGGTGCTGGTGCGTACCTCGACCTCGGGCCAGTCCCGCCTGATCGGACCATTCGGGAGCGCGCCGGATGCGGTGGCCGACGGCGGGACGGGGGGCGCTGCTGTCCCGGGCCCGGCAGATTCGGTTTCGAACAGTTCGAAAAGGGTCACCGGTGCATTGTGTCGCACCGGTGTGACGCCAAGGTGAATCCCCGGTCGGCATCCAAGCATTCAGAGGTGACTTCGACCTACGATCCTCCGTGTACGCAATCCGGAACTCGGGAGGTCATCCGTGGCAACGCTCTTCGCAGCAGGTTCGTCAGGCGCAGGAGTTCTCCTCATCATCTACCTGGCTGTCATCGTCTTCGAGATCGCTGCCTTCTGGAGAATGTTCGTCAAGGCTGGCCAGCCCGGCTGGGCCGCCATCATCCCGATCTACAACTACTACATCATGCTGAAGATCATCGGCCGACCGGGCTGGTGGCTGATCCTCTTCCTCATCCCGCTGGTCGGCTTCATCTTCTGGATCATCGTCGCCCTGGACATCGCCAAGTCCTTCGGCAAGAGCTCAGGCTTCGCGGTGGGGCTCATCTTCCTCAATTTCATCTTCATTCCGATCATCGGTTTCGGCTCCGCCACCTACCGGGGACCGGCCACCGCCCTGACCTGATCCGGGCGCCCGCACCCCTCTTCAGCCGAGCACCAGTTCGGCCATGGTGCGCAGGGTCGCCACGTCGCCGTTGATCAGCATGGTGGTGGCCCGGGACTCGCGCCAGGCGTCGAGGTCGTCCCGGATCTTCTCCACCGGTCCGACCAGGGCGATGTCCTCCACCATGGACGTGGGCACCGCCGCGGCGGCGTCGTCCTTGCGCCCGTCGAGGTAGGCGTCCTGAATTTTGGTGGCCGCCTCCTCGTAGCCCATGCGGGCGAAGACGTCGAAGTGGAAATTCATCTCCTTGGCCCCCATGCCCCCGATGTAGAGGGCGAGGTAGGGCCGGAACCCGTCCGCCGCGGCGTCGGTGTCCTCGTTGATCACGGTCGGTGCGAAGGCCAGGACCTCGAAGTCCTCGGCCGAGCGCCGGGCCCCGGGTCGGGCGAAGCCCTCGTCCAGCGAGGCCTCGAAGGACGACATGGCCTTGGGCGAGAAGAAGATGGGGAACCAGCCGTCGGCGATCTCGGCCGCCAGGGCCACGTTCTTCGGGCCCTCGGCGCCCAGAATGATGGGGATATCCGCCCGCAGCGGGTGGACGATGGGCTTGAGGGGCTTGCCCAGCCCGGTGCCGCCGGGGAAGGGGAGCGGGTAGTGCGGCCCGTCATTGGTCACGGGCTTCTCCCGGGCCAGCACCTGGCGCACCACGTCGAGGTACTCGCGGGTGCGGGCCAGGGGGGCGGAGAAGGACTGGCCGTACCAACCCTCGACCACCTGGGGGCCCGAGACGCCGAGGCCGAGGACGAAGCGCCCTCCCGAGAGGTGGTCCATGGTCAGCGCCGCCATGGCCATGGCGGTGGGCGTCCGCGCCGACAGCTGACAGAGCGATGTACCGAGGCGGACCCGCTCGGTGCGCGAGCCCCACCAGGCCAGCGGGGTCAGGGCGTCGGAGCCGTAGGACTCCGCCGTCCAGACGGAGTCATAGCCGAGGCGGTCGGCTTCCTCCACGAGCTCCACCGCATTGGGGGGCGGGCCGGCGCCCCAGTAGCCCAGCTGCAGCCCGATCTTCATGCTCTTCACGGTCCGGCCCTCCCTCTCATGCCCCGGCCTCTCTCACACCTTGGCCACGAACTTCTCGGCAAACCATTTCACCGCGTCCTGTCGCTGCGCCAGCGCCTTGTCGTCGGGAGTGCCGGGATCGATGGTGACGAACATCCAGGGGGCGCACACGAAGTCGGTGACGCCCGCTTCGGCGAAGCGGCGGAACATGTCGACGTCGGGCCGCTCCTTGAGCGAGAGGTAGATGGTGAACTCCTCCGCTTCCCGGCCGGCCGCCGCCAGGGCGTCGCGGAGCGCGCCCAGGTGGGTCCACGCCTCTTCCTCGGAGTAGGCACCGGCGGCGATCCACCCCTCACACAGGGCCGCCGTGCGCCGGAGGGCCACCGGGGAGTGCCCGCCGCCGATGATGGGGACCGGCCGCGTCGGGGCGGGCTCCACCTGGCACGGCGGCACGTCGTAGTACTCCCCGTGGTACTCGACCCAACCCCCCTGCCACAGGGCGCGCAGGGCCACGATCATCTCGTCCAGCCGCTTGCCCCGGTTGGTGAAGTCCTGGCCGGTCTGTGCAAATTCTTCCTTGCACCAGCCGACGCCGACGCCGAGGCGCAGCCGGTCCCCGGAGAGCACCGCCGCCGTCCCGACCGTCTTGGCCACGGTGATGAGGTCGCGGGAGGGGGCGACGTAGACGCCGGTGGTGAAGGTCACGTGCTCGGTCACCGCGGCCAGCGCAGAAATCACGCACATGGGGTCGGGCCACGGGGTCTCGGCCTCCCAGCCCGGGGCACCGTCCTCGCGCTCGGAGTAGGTGTAGCGGGACTCCAGTTGGCGCGGGTTGAAGAGGTGGTCCGAAATGTAGATGCCGCCATAGCCGAGTGCGTCACAGGTCTGGGCCAGCGGGACAGCTTGGCGGGTGGGCAGGAAGGTGATCGACTGGTGGAAGCGAACCACCGGATCGCCCACGTCAGCGGGACCGTGCGGGCAGGGGGGTGCCGCCCGCGGGAGCGGACCGGGCAAAAGCCACCGGGATGTGCTTGGTCCCGTTGATGAAGTTCGACTGCAGGCGCTGCACCTCGCCGTCGAGCCGGATGTCGGGTATGCGGTCGAGCAGGCGGTCGAACATGACCATGATCTCCATGCGGGCCAGGTTGGCGCCCAGGCAGAAGTGGGGGCCACCGCCGCCGAAGGCGATGTGGTTGTTGGGCGTGCGGACGATGTCGAAGCGGTCGGGGTCGCTGAACACCTTTTCGTCACGGTTGGCCGAAGTGTGCCAGAAGACGACCTTGTCGCCTTCCTTGAGCTCCTGGCCGCCCAGCACGGTGTCCATGGTGGCCGTGCGCCGGAAGTGCATGACGGGGGTGACGAAGCGCAGCATCTCCTCCACCGCGCCCGGCAGGAGCGAGCGGTCCCGGCGCAGGAGCTCCCACTGTTCGGGATGGTCGAAAAAGGCCGTCATGGCACCCGACATGAGGTTCCGGGTCGTCTCGTTGCCCGCCACGATCAGCAGGAGGAAGAAGAGGTCGAGCTCCAGCTGGTCCAGCTTCTCGCCCTCGACCTCGGCGTCGATCAGCACGGAGATCAGGTCGTGGCGGGGGGCCAGGCGCCGGTCGGCGGCCAGCTCCTCGGCGTAGCTGTACACCTGCATGGCGGCTTCACCCGGGTCCACCCCCGGGATCTGGTATTCGGGGTCCTCCGAGCCGATCATGCGGTTCGACCACTCGAAGACCATGCGGCGGTCCTCCCCCGGGACGCCCAGGAGCTCGGCGATGACCAGGAGAGGGAGCTCGGCCGAGATCTCCTCCACGAAGTCGGCCGTGCCGCGCTCGCACACCGAGTCGATGATGCCGTCGGCGAAGCCGATGATCTGCTGGTGCAGATCGCGGACCATCTTGGGTGTGAAGCCGTGGTTGACCAGCCGGCGGTACCGGGTGTGCATGGTCGGGTCCATGTTGACCATCATCAGCTGCTGCTGGGCCAGCTGGTCCTCGTCCATTTCTCCGAACAACGATGAGCGCCGGGCCGAGGAGAAGTGCTCCCAGTCGCGGTTGACGGTCACGCAGTCGTCGTAACCGGTGACGGCCCAGAATCCGCCCCGGGGGGCGCCCGCTTCGGGGTGCCAGTAGACCGGCGCCTCCCGGCGCAGTTGGGCGAACCAGTGGTGGGGCACCCCGGCCACGAAGTTGCGCCCGTCGATGAGATCGATCTCGTCCAGACCCATTTTCCCCTTTCGGCCTGTCCGGGCGGCCCACTCGGCCCACCGGTCGCCTGCCCCCCAGGGGCAATTTCTAGAACGTGTGTCAGTGATCATAGGACGGCCGAGGCCGCTCGTGACCTGGGCTCCCTCTTGGCGCCCCAATCTTGGGGTTCGCTCCAGTCGCGAGGCGCAAGGTGGCAGAGCCAGGAAGGCACCTCGTGGAGTTCATGCGTCAGGCCAGTGAGATGCTGAAAGGCGTCACGGCCGGACTCTGCGGCCTGGTGCCGTGGCCGGTACGCAGGCGAAGGTGCCATTTTGTGCGTGGAGAGCCCTGAATGAATGGACCCGAAATGAACGGGTGACAGGACTCGCATCACTGAAGAGGTGCGACGCTCAGCGGCGTTCGAAAAGCCGGGCTACGTCCCGCCGCAGGTTTCCCAACCAACGATCGTTTAGGTTCTGAAGTCGGTGCGTCCTACGGGCGCTTCAGTTTCATGTTTCAAGAAGTCTCGGGTTTGGCCGAATTGGGTGCATTTCGACCCGGCCTGACCGGTATAGGCGGGGGTCCTCATGGGTTCCCGGGAGCAAGCAGGGACGCCCATGGTTCCCTTCCCAAGGGCGGGGGGATCAACCGCGGGCCAGGCTTCGGTGTGGGGTCTTCGGGGAGCAAGTGGCAAGACCAGAGCCATAGGAGATGCAACCCATAGGACAACACAGGAGAATCAGAATGAGCGCTTCCCCAACAAGAAAGTGGCAGCCTTCGGATCGGCCGCACGACTCGTCCACGGCGGGGGTGGCGACGTGAGCGTGGGACATTACATTGACCTGGCGGGACGACCTCACGCCATCAGAAAGGCAACATTCGAAGCCGTCCTGCATGCGATGTCGGACATCGACCCACCGATGGAACGACGTCGTGGCGAGCGACGCACCGCTGAGCGCCGCCAGGCAGACCGAGCCCAGTCCGATCGGCGCCTCCGTGGCCGCCGTCTCACAGATAGACAGGCAGCTGGCCTTGATTCTCCTGCTGCTGTGGGAACGTTTCAGATGGTCTCATATTCGATCGGTGCGAGCCTCCCGAATTCGCGCTGAAGGCAGCATCGGTTGAAGGTGCGCTCGATCCGGATGACGATGGCCAGGCGGAGTTCCTCTCCGGTGTCCAGCGCTGGACACTGAGGGCGTTCTTGTTGGAGGAGCGACGAGAGCCGGGCCGAAGAGCCGAAGAGAAGTGCTCCCAGTCGCGGTTGACGGTCACGCAGTCGTCATGGGAGGTGAAGGCCCAGAACCCGTTCCGGGGCGCGCCCGGCTCGGGATGCCCGGGCGGCATACTCGGCCCACCGGTCGCCTGCCCCAGCCATTCGCTCGACCAACCAGGCCGGTGACCCGAGGTTCCGGTGCCCGGTCTCCGAACTGATCGGTCATGAACGTGCGGCCTCAGGAGGTGGGACTCGGGTTGGCCAAGGCCAATTCCGAGAATCTTGTGGCGGCTGGGGAGAGCACCCCGGGGCGATGGACCAGGGCGAGTTGGCGTACCGCAGGTGGGTCCGGTCGGGCAATGACCGCTCCGAATCGTCCGGCCATGAGGGCCATGGACTCAGGGACGAGAGCGGCGCCGGCCCCCGCCAGCACGAGAGGCAGGATGGCATCGCGTTGGGCCGAGACCACGGCCAGCTTCGGGTGCAGCCCCGCCGCTCCAAAGCGTTCGTCGAGAAGGCGCCTGGTGGAGGTCCCCTCCGGTGCGGCCACGAAGGATGTGTCGTGGAAATCGATCAGCTTGGCTGCCTCGGCATCGCGGCGAGTGGTGCCCGGGGGGAGGATGAAGACGAGCATCTGCGGACCGAGCCCGGTGGCGACGAGTGTTTCGGGAACGTCCAAGGCATCAGTGAGGCCGAGTTCACACTTTCCGGTCTCGACGATGTCGAAGAGGTCACGGCCATCTTCCGGGGCGGCCAGATCGACGCGCACCCCCGGGTGGTGGCTGCGAAACCGGCCCACCAGCGCAGCCATGGGGTCGGCGGCGAGTGTCGGGAGGCTGGCCAGGGACAACGACCCCGATGCCAAACTGGTCACCGCCATCACGGCTGCACGGCCGGTTGCGAGATCGCGTAGCACCTGTCGGGCCGGCCCGAGGAGGGCAGATCCTGCCTCGGTGAGCTGAACCCTGCGGCCGATTCGGGCGAAGAGCGGGGCTCCAAGGTCGGCCTCCAGCTCCTTGACCGCCAAGGACAGCGCGGGTTGGGAGATGAACACGGCCTTGGACGCCGCCGTGAACCCTCCGTGGTCGACCACGGCCACGAAATACTGGAGCCGGCGGGAATCCATTTGCTTAGCTTATCGATTACACGGGAAATCTCTATGAGACTTCTCAGTCGATCACAGGCAGAATCGGTGCAGTGGACACTGTCGATGAGCTGAGGCCCGTTGGGTGGCACCGGCTCCTCGTCGAGCCGCGACGGCCGGCGGCCATCAGACGCCGGGCCAATGCCTACTGGCTGGCCGTGGCCGCCGTATGCATCGGGGCCTTCATGGGCCAGCTCGACGCCAGCATCGTGACCGTCGCGTTGCCAACGCTGCAGGCGACCTTTCACTCCAGCGTCGGTGCCGTCACCTGGGTGGGGCTGAGCTATCTCCTCGTCCTGGTGGCGACGGTGGCATCTGTGGGCCGATTCGCCGACATGTGGGGCCGCAAGCTCCTTTATGTCTACGGATTCGGTGTCTTCATCGTCGGTTCGGCGCTCTGTGGGCTCGCGCCCAGCCTCGGTGCGTTGATCGGGTTCCGGGCGCTCCAGGCGGTGGGGGCGGCACTGCTGCAGGCCAACAGCATCGCCATCATCGTCCTCGCCGTGCCCAAGCAGTCGCTGGGCAAGGCGATCGGGATCCAGGGCGCAGCGCAAGCCGTCGGCCTGGCCTTCGGCCCGACAGTCGGAGGCTTCCTCCTGGCGGCCGGTGGATGGCGGCTCATCTTCTACGTGAACGTGCCCTTCGGCCTGCTCGGCATGATCGCCGGACTGTTGCTGGTGCCTCGGAGCCGTCACCTCCAGGCACGGGTGGCATTCGATTGGGCCGGATTGGCGGTGTTCTTTCCCGCCGTGGTCGCCCTCTTCACCGCCATATCGCTGGGGAACTCAACGGGGTGGACATCGCCGATCATCCTCGGACTGGTCCTCGCCGGACTGTCCTTCGGCGCCGGATTCGTGCTGCGGGAGAGCCGGTGTGGTGCGCCGATGCTGGACCTGGCCCTCTTTCGCCGGTCGCGTTTCAGTGCCGGGATCACTAGCGGAATGCTTTCCTACCTCGTCATGTTCGGCATCCTCTTCCTCGTCCCTTTCTACCTGGAACGAGGGTTGCGGCTCGGTTCTGGCCGAGCCGGCCTCGAACTCATGGTGATGCCTCTCGCGCTCGGGGCAACGGCACCGGTCGCCGGACGTCTGGCCGACCGGCTGGGGGCTCGACCGCTGACCATGAGCGGAATGGCTCTCGTGGCCGGCAGTCTCCTCGCGGTGGGTGCCCTGCGGCCACCGACTTCGATCTTCCTGCTGCTGTTGACGGTCGCCGGCGCCGGGTTAGGCCTCTTCACGCCGCCGAACAACGCCGCCATCATGGGTTCGGTGCCTTCGCAGCAGTCGGGCTTGGCTTCCGGCGTGCTCAACATGACCCGAGGCATGGGTACCGCCCTCGGGCTCGCCCTGACCGGACTCGTGTTCGACCTCTCGGGTGGGAGATCCCTGGCGTCCCCGGCGGTGGATCACGCATTTTCCCTCACCGCCCTGTTCCTCGCTGCCGTCGCCGCGATCGCCGGGGCGGTGGCCGGCCTCCGGGAGGGCGGACCGTTGGCCCGCCCGGTCGGCACAGGGGTGGAGTAACAACGGGAAATGCAGAGGCCGATGTCCGGCGACGGGCAGCCGGGAGCTCGCCCCCCTGCTGCCCACGAACGAGAACCTGTTACAGTTTTCGCCCGGAGCGGCCTTGACCTGCAGGGACCGCCGACTGATCCCCGCCGAGGTTGGCCGCATGTTCCTCGAAGAGAGCCCCGAGCAGCAGCAGCTGCGCGCCGAGCTGCGCCGGTACTACGCCGGCCTGTTGACCGACGAGGTGCGGGCTGGCCTGGCCGAAGGGGGAGAGGGCGGCGAGGCCTGGAGCCGGGTGGTGCGCCGCGTCGGTGCCGACGGCTGGCTGGGCATCGGGTGGCCCACCGAGTTCGGGGGCCAGGGCCGCCCGGCCACCGACCAGTTCATCTTCTTCGACGAGACCCGGCGGGCCGGCGCGCCCTTCCCCTTCGTCACGATCAACACCGTCGGGCCCACCATCATGCGCTACGGCACCGAGGAGCAGAAGGCGTTCTTCCTACCCAAGATCCTCTCGGGCGAGCTGAACTTCGCCATCGGCTACACCGAACCCGAAGCCGGGACCGACCTGGCCTCGCTGCGCACCCGGGCCGCGCGCGACGGCGAGCAGTACGTGGTCAACGGGGCCAAGATCTTCACCTCCGGCGCCGACCAGGCCGACTACATCTGGTTGGCCGTGCGCACCGACGCTGACGCGCCCAAGCACAAGGGCATATCCATTCTCTGCGTGCCCACCGACGCCAAGGGTTTCGCGTGGTCGATCATCAACACGGTCGGGGGGCTGACCACCACGTCGACCTACTACGAGGACGTACGGGTGCCGGTGGAGAACCGGGTGGGTGCGGAGAACGAGGGCTGGCGCATGATCACCACCCAGCTCAACCACGAGCGGGTCGGGCTGGCCGCCTGGAGCGGCCTGGCCATCTCCTTGTACCACGACATCGTGGCCTGGGCGGCCCGCCAATCCAGCGACGACGGCCGCACCCTCATTGAGCAGGGTTGGGTGCAGATGGACCTGGCCAGGTGCCACGCCGAGCTCCAGGCCATGTGGCTCCTCAACTGGCGCATGGCGGTGCACGTGGCCGACGGCGAGCTCACCGGGGCCGAATCTTCATCCATAAAGGTCTTCGGCACCGAGCGCACCATTGAGGTCTTCCGCCTCCTCCTCGGCATCATCGGCGCAGCGGGATATCTCACCCCCGGGTCCCCCGGTGCCCTGCTGCGGGGAAGGCTGGAAGCCTCGGGGCGCCAGGCTCAGATCAACACCTTCGGGGGCGGCGTCAACGAGGTGCAGCGCGAGATCGTGGCCACCGCCGGCCTGGGCATGAAGCGGGGAGCGCGATGACGGATCGCCCCGACGAGCTGGCTCCCTTCCCCGACCACAGCGCCGAGCTGGAACGGCTGGTCGGATTGTCGTCGGGCGAGCCCCAACTCTCCCCCGACGCCGTCAACGCCCCCATGATCCGGCACTGGGTCGAGGCCATGGGCGACGAGAACCCGGTCTACGTGTCCGACGGGGCGGCCCGGGAGTACGGCCTTGAACGGATAATCGCCCCGCCCACCATGCTCCAGGCGTGGATCATGCGCGGCCTGCGGGCCAGCCAGGTGGTCGAGGCGGCGCGGGAGGCCGGAGGGGAGCAGGGGAGCGGGCCCGCCGACCTCATGATGGGCCTGCTTGATTCGGAGGGCCTGACCTCGGTCGTGGCCACCAACTGCGAGCAGCACTACGACCGCCCGCTGGTGATCGGGGACCGCCTGCTGGTGCGCTCGGTCATTGAGGAGATCTCGGCCCCCAAGCGCACCGGGCTCGGCACCGGCCGCTTCGTCACCACCCGCCTTGAATTCGTGGCCGTGGCCGACGCCGACGTGCCGGCGGACCCGACGCCGGCGCAGGTGGCGGCCCTGGCCGGGGCCGGTGAGGCCGTGGCCACCATGCGCTTCCGCATCCTCAAATACCTGCCGCGGCCGAAGGCGCCTGGGGCCACCGAAGGACCTCCCGCCGCCGAGCCCGCCCGGCCCCCCCGACCGCCGCGGCCCCGGCCGGCGCTGACCCAGGACAACGCCTTCTGGTTCGAGGGGGCGCGCCGGCACACGCTGTTGATCCAGCGCTGCGTTGCGTGCGGGACCCTGCGCCACCCTCCCCTGCCGGCCTGTGGCAGCTGCCGCTCACTGGAGTGGGACACGGTGGAGGCCAGCGGCCGCGGCACCCTCTACTCCTTCGTCGTGGTCCACTACCCCCAGGTCCCCTCGTTCGACTATCCCCTGCCCATCGGCCTGGTGGAGTTGGAGGAGGGCACCCGGGTGGTGGCCAACCTGGACGGGGTGGAGACCGGGAGCCTGCGGATCGGCATGGCCCTCCGGGCCCGCTTCGTCGACTGCGACGACGAGCTGAGCCTGCCGGTGTTCGTGCCGGCGGAAGCAAAGGCAGAAGCAGAGGTGGCGCACTGATGGACTTCGCCCTCTCCGACGAGCAGTTGGCGGTGACCGAGGCGGCCGACGGGTTGTTCTCCGGCCTGGTCGAACCCGATCGGGTGCTGGCGGCCGAACAGTCGGAGGACGCGGTCGATCGCGACCTGTGGCAGGCCCTGGCCGTGGCCGACCTGCTCGGCATCGCCGTGCCCGCCGAACACGGCGGCGGCGGTTACGGCCTGACCGAGCTCTGCCTGTTGCTCCAGGCCCAGGGCAATGTGGTGGCACCGGTTCCCCTGTGGGCCACCCTGGTGCTCGGGGCGTTGCCGATCGCCCGCTTCGGTTCGCCGTCCCAGCGGGCCCAATGGTTGCCCGGCGTGGCCTCGGGCCAGGTGATGCTCACGGCGGCGCTGACCGGCAGCGCCCACAGCGTGCGCTCCCTGCCTGCCACCACCGCCTCGCCCGAAGGCCAGGGATGGGTGCTCAACGGCACCGAGCTGGCCGTGCCCCAGGCCCACCTGGCGGCCCGGATCGTGGTGCCGGCCCGGACCATCGACGGCACGGTGCTGCTGGCCCTGGTCGATCCACTGAGCCCGGGCGCGTCGCTCGAACGCGCCGGGACCACCAATCGCGAGATCCACCCCCACCTCCACCTGGCGGACACGGCGATCGGCCCGGGCGACGTGTTGGTCGGGCCCGAAGCGGGCCGGGCTGCCCTTGACACTTTGCTGGTCGCGGCCACCACGGCCCTGTGCGCCCTGCAGGTCGGGGTGTGCGAGGCCGCCCTGGCCCAGACGGCGGACTACCTCAACAACCGGCACCAGTTCGGGCGCCCTCTCAGCACGTTCCAGGGCACCATGCTGCGGGCGGCCGACGCCGCCATCGACATTGAGGCCATGCGGGTCACCTGGCTGAACGCGGCCTGGCTCTTCGACACCGGCCGCGACGCCACCGACGCCGCCCGGGTGGCCAAGTGGCAGGCCTCCGAGCGGGGCCAGCGCACCGTGCACGCCACCCAGCACCTCCACGGCGGTATGGGGGCGGACATCACCTTCCCCATCCACCGCTACTTCCTCTGGGGCAAGCAGATTGAGCTGATGCTCGGGGGCCCCGGGGCCCAGCTCTCCCGGCTGGGCGCGCAGATCGCCGCCGATGCCCTGGCCGGGGTCGAGGCCGAAGCCCAAACGGGTGCCGGATCATGACGGCCGGCACGGCGCCCGGGCTCACCTACGCCGAAGTCAGCGTCGGCGACGAGTTGCCCGTCCTGGTGCTGCCCATCACCCGCAGGCTCATTGTGGCAGGCGCCATCGCCAGCCGGGACTACCAGGACGTCCATCATGACGCCGCGCTGGCCCGGGCCCGGGGTTCGGAGGACATCTTCATGAACATCCTGACCACCAACGGGTTGGTCGGTCGCTTCGTGACGGACTGGTCCGGCCCGCGCGGCCAGATCATGGAGGTCAACATCCGCCTCGGCGCCCCCAACTACCCCGACTGCACCATGACGCTGACCGGCTCGGTGGCCGACAAGGGTCCGGTGACCGACGACGGCGCCAGCGGTGTGGTGACGGTGTCGATCCGGGGCACCAACAAGTTCGGTGACCACGTCAGCGGCACGGTCCAGGTGGTCCTGCCGCTCGGGATCGGGGAACGCCGGTGAGCCCACACGCCTTCGCCGGCCAGGTGGCCATCGCCGGCATCGGGGCCACCGAGTTCTCCAAGGACTCCGGGCGGTCGGAGCTCCGGCTGGCCGTGGAGGCCGTCGACCTCGCCCTGCACGATGCCGGCATCGCGCCTTCCGAGGTGGGGGGCATGGTGACTTTCAGTACGGACACCAACCCCGACATCGACATCGCCCGCAGTCTGGGCATCGGCGAGCTCACCTTCTTCAGCCGCATCCACTACGGGGGCGGCGCCGGCTGCGGCACCGTGCAGCAGGCGGCGCTGGCCGTGCAGGCCGGGGTGGCCGACGTAGTCGTCTGCTACCGGGCCTTCAACGAGCGCTCGGGGAACCGCTTCGGCGCCGGCGTGCAGGGCCGCCCACCCCTGCCCAACGCCGAGAACGCCCACATGGCGTCCTACCTCCCGGTGGGACTGCTCACCCCGGCCTCATGGGTGGCCATGGCGGCCCAGCGCTACCTGCATGTGACCGGTGCCACCAGCGAGGACCTCGGGCGCGTCGCCGTCGCCGACCGACGGCACGCCGCGGCCAACCCGAGGGCCTGGTTCTACCAGCAGCCGATCACGCTCCAACAGCACCAGGACAGCCGCTTCATCGTCGAGCCGCTCCATCTCCTGGACTGCTGCCAGGAGACCGACGGCGGCCAGGCCCTGGTGGTCACCTCGCTGGAGCGGGCCCGGGACCTCCCGTCGGTGCCCGCGGTGATCCGGGCGGCCGTACAGGGTTCGGGTTCCGGGCAGGACATGATGACCAGCTACTACCGCGACGACCTGCTCGGCCTGCCCGAGATGGCCGTCGTGGCGCGCCAGCTGTGGGAGACCTCGGGCCTGGGGCCCGACGACATGCAGGCCGCCATCCTCTACGACCACTTCACCCCTTACGTGCTCTACCAGCTGGAGGAGCTCGGCTTCTGCGCCAGGGGCGAGGCCAAGGACTTCGTCAAGGACGGACGCATTGAGCTGGGTGGCACGCTCCCCATCAACACCCACGGCGGGCAGCTGGGCGAGGCCTACCTCCACGGCATGAACGGGATCGCCGAAGGGGTGCGCCTGGTGCGCGGCACCTCGACCAACCAGGTGCCCGGCCTACAGCACGTGGTGGTCACCGCGGGGACCGGTGTCCCGACCAGCGGCCTGGTCCTGGGCGTCGACCGCTAGGGCAAACCGGGCCGCATCCCGGACGCCGGTCCTCGGCCCCTCCGCCGGGCGCAAAAGTCTTGCCCACCCTTCTGCGCTGCCTTACGATCCCCCTCCCATGGATCTGGCCAGGCGGACCGCCATAAAGGTTCCCGAGATCACGGCCGTCTTCTGGATCACGAAACTCTTGACCACCGCCATGGGCGAGGCGACCGCCGACTTCTTCGTCTTGCGCTACAACAAGTTCCTCGCCGTGGCCGTGAGCGGGGTGCTCCTGGCCGTGGCGCTGGCGATCCAGCTGGTGGCGACGCGGTACGTGCCGGGGATGTACTGGCTGGCGGTAGCCATGGTGGCAGTGTTCGGCACCATGGCCGCCGACGCGCTGCACATACAGCTCAAGGTGCCCTACACAGCGTCGACCATCTTCTTTGCCGTGGTGCTCGCCGTCGTGTTCATCGTGTGGCACCGCTTTGAGCGGACCCTGTCGATCCACAGCGTCTTCACCCTGCGCCGCGAGCTCTTCTACTGGGCCGCCGTGCTGGCCACCTTCGCCCTCGGCACGGCGGCCGGCGATCTGACCGCCAACACCATGGGCCTGGGCTACTTCGCGTCGGCTCTCGTCTTCATGGCCATGATCCTGCTGCCGGCCGTGGGCTACCGGGGCTTCAAGATGAACGCCATCCTCGCCTTCTGGACCGCCTATGTGCTGACCCGGCCTATCGGGGCTTCCTTTGCCGACTGGTTTGGGAAGGCGAAGGTCAAGAGCGGGCTGGGATGGGGAGACGGATGGGTGGCGCTCGTCCTCACGGCGCTGATCATCGGCTTCGTCGTCTACATCACCGTCTCGCACGAGGAAGACCCGAGAGAGGAAGCCGGCCCGCAGCCGTAGCGGAGACCGGCGGGCCCGATCACGGTCCCAAACAAGCGTTTGACCGGGGCTGCCGGATCCAATACTCTTCTGCTACCCATCACTTTGACGGGAATGGGGCGGGGGTGTGGCGGCAAGATGGTTTCAGGCGGCGCGGCGGCAAGATTTCACGGCACTTGCTCGTGCGCAGCGCGCAAAAGGGGGTCCGTGGTGCGATCCGACTACTGGCAAGCAGCAAATGAGAGGTGAGGGCAAAATGACGAAGATTGACCGCAGCCGCAATGCAAAGTGGGTGCGCAGTCACGCCAGGATCCTCGTGATCTCCTTGGTGCCGGTCACCATCGTGGCGGGGTGGGCCGGATCCGCCGTCGCGACGAGCGGTGGGCCGACGAACTCGACGAGCCTTCAGGGATGTCCGACCAACGACAGCGCGTGGTCCTACTACGGCTCGTATCCGGGCTGCCACAACGTCAACCTGCTCGTGCAGGACGGATCGGGCCACACTTACTTCGAAGCCGGCACCGACCAGACGGGCCAATACCAGAACCTCCACTCCGGCACGGTGATGGTCACTCCAAACGGTGACGGGAACCCCTACGGGGACCCTCAGGGCACGCCTCCGTGCCCTGACGTGTCCGGCGCCTCTCAGGCTCCCCAGCCCGGCCAGCAGGAGACCGATCAGAATTGCCAGACCACGCCGCCGGCGTCCCCCGTCACCGGACCTGGTGCAGGCGCCTCCGTTGATACCAACTACCAACCGCTCCCGGCAAGCGATTGTGCGGCCCAGAGTGCGGCCGAGTCGATTGTGAGTTGGGTCACCTACCTGGCGGGACAGAACAGCGCCCCTTGTACCGCGGCCCCGGTCACCTGGAGCGGGCCCACCTCTCCCCTGACCGACAACCCGAGCCAGGACAAGCAGGGCTTCAGCCCCAACCCGGACCTCTCGTCGGCGGCCTCATGGCCAGGTTCCATCACGCCGGCGTGGACCCTGCCGAGCGGAGCACCGACTGCCACTCCCTGGGTGTCCCAAGGACCGCTCGACACGAACTGCGCGTCGGTACAGGCGTCCACTCAGTCGCTCTCGGGCCCGTGCGCGTTGAATCTCCTGCTCGGCGGCGCCATCTATGGAGTGGGTGACGACAATGTGAACACCGGCGAGCACGACGGCATGGACGGCCAATACTCGTCCGGCAACACCTTCGATGGTTCTCCTGACGGCGGGGGCACGTACCTCACCTGGCAGCCCCAGTCGGGAGCCCAGAGCCTGGCGCAGTGGCCGGCGATCATTGAGCAGGCGGCGCAGAACCAGTCAGTGACGCCGCTCGCCCCCATCTTCGAGAACCCGTTCCCGCTGGTCAACTTCGGATTCGGTGCGGGATTCGACGGTCCCTATGTCGGCGTCTACACCAACCAGGAGACGCTGTATCAAGGCGGTGGGGGCACCAACACCTCCTCGAACAACCAGCGTGACATCTACAACTACCAGGAGCCCAACGGGCAGCCGAAGGACTGGCAACCGGCGCAGTGTGCGAATGGCTCGGCGGCCGGCGAACAGGCGTGCTTGACGCAGCCGGGAAGCAACGGTCAGACCCCGACCTGCACCCAAGGGGGCGGGCCGAACGACCCGACCTGTGGCGCCAACTACTACAACCAGCAGGAAGCCTCCAACGTCACGTCCCAGCCCGGGGTCATGGTGTACAACAATCCCGATCCGCAGTCCTCGGGATCGAACGGCACTCCGGGCGCCTATGTCGGGACCTGTGGTGCGGTCGTGCCGACGGGAACGCTGGGCCTGCCGGCAGCTCCCTCGCAACTCGGCCCGGTCGCATCGACCAACAGCGCCGGGCAGACGGTGGCGGCGGACCCCACCGGCTGTTGAAAGACAACTGAGCGAACGCCCGGGCGAGCGCGGCGGCCCGCCAGCCTCTTGTCGACAGGCAGCTGGGCACGCCAAGAGCTCGAAGCAGGTATTCGACGACTTCCAGGCCGCCGCGAGCCAGAGCAGGTCATCGGACCGTAAGACCCCCGCCCTGGCAGCCCCGGTCAGACCTTGCCCATAGACGATGTATTATAAGCTAGGGAATTGTGGACCCGGAGCTCCCTTCTGCTGGCTCGCTTCTTCGTCAAGCCCGGACCAGGGCAAATCTGTCCCAGACCGACGTGGCGCGCCGAGCCCACATCGCTCAGAGCGTCGTGAGCGCATATGAGTCCGGACACCGAGAACCTTCCTTGAAGACCCTTTCACGGCTCATTGCCGCAACCGGTCACCGGCTCAATCTCGGACTCACGTTGGATCCGGAATGTCGACCTGGGCTTCCTGACACTCCGCTCGGGCGTCGACTTCGACAGCGCCGCCAAAGAGTGCTCGCTGCCGCGGCCCGCCATGGCGTGCAGCACATCAGGGTGTTCGGAAGCGTTGCTCGGGGTGAGGACAATCCCGAGAGCGACATCGACATGCTCG
>DATLSH010000014.1:0-77260 GCA_035534235.1 Acidimicrobiales bacterium
AACGCCGCCCCAGATTCCCAACGAACACGCGGCCGCACCCAAACCGGCGACGGCCAATCTCACATGCTTCCGCCCACTGATCACGCCTTGCTCCTCCCGCCCGCGTGCCGTGAAAAGTTCAAGCCGCACATTCCGCGCACACACATTCCCGCCAAGGTGGTGGGGAGCCACAAACTATTGCATCCGGCTTCCCCGGTCAAACGCTTGTTTGGGACTGTGATCGGGCCCGCCGGCGGAGGAACGGGGACCTGCAGGATCACGCAGGCCAAGGGCAGGAACTCGGCCTTTAGTGGCCGATTCGGCTTTTGTCCATAATCGACACAACTCCGTCGACCTTCCTCACCTCCGTATGCCCGAGGAATGTCTGCCCTACCGAAAGCTGGTCCACCCATCCAGCCGACGTGAAATTGGTCAGCAGGCGCTGACAGGCCGGCCCAAAGGGCCGACCATCACCATCGTGCTGTGGGCGTAGTCCGGTCCGTCAAGGGTCACTGCGGGACGCCGCTTCGCTTCGTGTCCTCGCTCGGCCGTCGGCCGTCTCTTGACCCACCTGGCCGGCGAGTCTGACCATTGTCCGAACATGCGGGTCCGGAGCTTTCCAGTTGAATGGATGCCTGGGATGCCAACGTGTCCCGTCTGCGGCAACCGTGCCGTACCGATCATCTATGGACTACCAACGTCTGAGGCGGTGGATGCAGCCGACGAGAACAGACTTGTCCTTGGCGGGTGTTGTGTCGGGGACGAAAACTAGGCTTGTACCGAACCAGAAGGGCGTGTGTGGAATTCCGGCGATACTGGCGACCCCCAATGGCAAGCTGAAGTCGAGAGCGCCATACGGCCATTATCGTGAGCGAATGGGGCCCCCCGTCCCGCTCCTGTCCCAACTCGTCCCAAAAGGTTGGGCGGCCCGCTCAAGCGTCCATTTGTAAGTGAATGGACGCCTCGCCAAGGGCCGAATTCCGCCAATTGTCCCAACTTTTGTCCCAACAATTGGGTCCGGAGCCGTCCCGCCCCGTCCCGCACGGTTTCACGCCGCCAGATCCAACGGTGCATTGAACTGCGCATATGGCACTGACCGGGACTGAGCAAGATCCCATTGGACAACCCTGGGCTCCCTGATAATGCTGAGGTCGCAAGTTCGATTCTTGCTAGCCCCACGCCACGGACGTCGCCGGTCGCAATTCGCGCCCGCATCGACGGTGCGCCCGGATCGACAGGAGGACCCCCATGCACGAGCGGCAGATCGGTCACCGGATGGTCAGCGCCATCGGGCTGGGGGAGATGCCACTCTCCATTGAGGGGCGCCCCGGCAGGACACAGGCCATCTCCACCATCCACGCCTCGCTCCATGCCGGAGTCACCTTCATCGACACCGCTGACGCCTACGCGCTCAGCGTGGAGGAGCACGGGCACGGGGAACGCATTGTGGCCAAAGCCCTGGCCACGTACGGCAGCTCCACCGAACATGTGCTGGTCGCCACCAAGGGTGGCCACCGGCGACCCGGCGACGGGAGCTGGACCGTCCACGGCGACCCCGAGTACGTCAAGGCGGCCTGCGAGGCGTCACTCAAGGCGCTCGGAGTGGAGGCCATCGGCCTTTACCAGTACCACCGGCCCGATCCCCAGGTGCCATGGGCGGATTCGGTGGGCGCACTGGCCGACCTGCTCGACGCCGGCAAGATTGAGATGGCGGGCGTCTCCAACGCCACGGTGGAGCAGATTGACGAGGCCCAACGGGTGCTCGGTGGCCGCCTGGTCAGCGTGCAGAACGAATTCTCACCCCGTTTCCGCTCGTCGGAGGGCGAGCTCGCGCACTGCGAGAAGATCGGTGTCGCCTTCATCCCGTGGAGCCCGCTGGGCGGCATCGGCCGGGCCGGCAGCATGCAGAGGGACCACCCCGCCTTCTCCGAGGTGGCCGGGGAAGTGGGGGCGACGGCCCAACAGGTGACCCTGGCCTGGATTCTGGTCAAGGGATCCCGCGTCATCCCGATCCCCGGCAGCAGCCGGCTCGAAACGGCGATCGCATCGGCCGCCGCGGCCGACATCGTCCTCAGCGCCGAGCAGGTGGCGCGGCTCGACGCTTCCTGACCGGCCGGCCTGGAACAGAAGTGCCCGGAGTGGCGTTGCACGCAAGTGACCAAAGGAGTGCGCCATGCCCGCTGTGACCGTTCCGGACAATCTCGCCCTGCCCCGCATCGCCGAGGTGCCCGCCGGCACCGTGATCCGACCGGTGCGGGGCATCACCGACTCCCCCTCGGGCCTTGAGGGTGAGGGTTTCCCGGTCCGGCGGGCCTTCGCCGGCGTGCCGGTGTCCGACCTCGACCCTTTCATCCATATGGACCAGATGGGCGAAGTTGAGTACGCGCCCGGCGAGCCCAAGGGGACGGCCTGGCACCCGCACCGGGGGTTCGAGACCGTCACCTACATGATCGACGGGACATTCCAGCACCAGGACTCCATAGGGGGTGGTGGTCTGATCACCAACGGCTCGACGCAGTGGATGACTGCCGGCTCGGGCATCCTGCACATTGAACGTCCAACCGAGCAGCTGATCGCCACCGGCGGCCTCTTCCACGGCATACAGCTGTGGGTGAACCTGCCCGCGGCCGAGAAAATGGTCGATCCCCGGTACCAGGACCTCGATGCCGGAGACAGCGTTCTCCTCACTTCGCCCGATGGCGGCGCCCTGGTGCGGGTCATCGCCGGTGACGTGGCGGGGCACCGGGGACCCGGATCGACGCACACCCCCATCTCGCTGGCCCACGTCACCCTGCAGCCGGGTGCCGAGCTGGTCCTGCCGTGGCCCACCGAGTTCAACGCGCTGATTTACGTGCTGGCCGGCCGGGGCACGGTGGGCCCGGACGCCCGGCCGCTGCACACCGGGCAGCTGGTGGTCCACGGGGGGGGCGATGCCCTCACCCTGCGGGCCCACGAGGTGCAGGAGTCGCGCCACCCCGCGCTGGACGTGCTGGTCCTCGGTGGTCGCCCGATCGGGGAGCCCGTGGCCGCCCACGGGCCGTTCGTCATGAACACCCGAGCGGAGCTTGTCAAAGCCTTCGAGGATTACGAGGCCGGCCGCCTGGGCACCGTTCCGGCGGACCACATCGGTCGTGCGTAGCGCAGTGGCAACCGGTACCGGACGGCCGGCCGGCAAGGAGTGGGGTTCCGAGGACATCGGGGACCTGACGGGGAAGGTCGCGCTCGTCACCGGGGCCAACAGCGGGATCGGGTTCGAGACCGCCGGTGCCCTGGCCGGCCACGGTGCCCACGTGGTCCTGGCCTGCCGGAACCCGGACAAGGCGCTCCGTGCCCGCGACGAGTTGGAGAACGACCTCGACCGCTCCTCCGTTGAGCTCCTTGACCTGGACCTTTCCGATCTGTTTTCGGTGCGCCACGCCGCGGGCCGGTTCCTCTCCGCGCATGCCCGCCTCGACCTCCTGATCAACAACGCCGGTGTGATGGGCACCCCCTACCGCCAGACGCCCGACGGCTTCGAGCTCCAGATGGGCACCAACCACCTGGGGCACTTTGCCCTCACGGGCCTTCTTTTCGATCGCCTGGTGACCACCGGTCGGTCCCGCGTGGTCACCGTGAGCTCCCTGCTGCACCGCATCGGCCACCTCCCCCTCGACGACGTGGCCGGCCACGCGGTACGCAACACGTGGCTGAATTACGGCACGTCCAAGCTGGCCAATCTGCTCTTCGTGGCCGGGCTCAGCCGGCGCCTGGAGGCCGCCGGGGGGACAACCATGGCGGTGGCCGCCCACCCGGGCTGGACGCGCAGCAATCTGGCCGCCACCGGTGCCGGTGTGGGCGAAAGGAGGCTCCGGGCCAGAATGGGGCGGCTGGCCGGGCGCACGCTCGGTCAGGCCACCGCCACCGGCGCCCTCCCGACGCTCTATGCCGCCACGTCGCCGGAGGTGGAGCCGGGGCAGTACATCGGGCCGGGCCGCGTCTTCGAGCTCTTCGGCCCACCGGGGATCGTGCGGCCCAACAAGCGGGCGCGAAACGCCGATCTGGCCGCCCGCCTGTGGGAGATCTCCGAGGAGCTCACCGGGGTGCGCTACCCCATTGCCGCTTCCGTCTGAACGCACCGGCAACAGCGGGTGGCACCGGGGCCGAGCCGGCGGTCGGGGCCGGTGCCAGCGTCGGCCGGCACCTCACTCCGGCGGAGGAAGGCGGCATGGAGGGGTGAACGGTCAGGCCTGAGCACCCGGCCCAGTGGGACGATGAGTGTGGCCCCCGCCCCGGCCAGGCGCAGCGCGGCAGCGGCACTCTGGGCGCGCGAGCCGCTGACGTAGGTGTCGTCCAGGAGGAGGACCCTGGCTCCGGCGAGGGCCGGGCGGGCCCGGGACGGCACCGCGAAGGCCGAGGCGTTGGGTCTCATGTGCCCGATCGGCCCGCCGGCGTGCCGCAGGAGTCCGGGGCTCCAGGTGCCGGGAGGTCCGACCGCCTCCTCTACGTGCGCGGGCAGGCCGGGCACCAGGTCCAGCGGCGTCCGCCCGCGGCGCGACGTCGAGGGCACGGGCAGGGCGAAGTCGACCGGGCCGTGCAGCACCGCCGCCAGGCAGGCGGCGTGGTGGCGCAGGAAGGCGTTGCACAGGGCGTCGACGATTCCGGCGAAGCGGTGGCGGGCCTCAGAGAGCGGCGCCTCCTTGTACCCCATCAGCACCGTGTAGAGCGGTCCCGGCAGCGGGCACAACCGCACCGGCATGACCGGGGCCAGGGGGAGACCGAGGCGTCGGGCCACCGACCGGCAGGCGAAGCAGAGGCCGAAGCCGCCGCCTGCGGGACCGCAGCAGACCCGGCAGACCCCGCGATCCGGCCCGGGGACGGGGTGGCGCTCAGGAAGGTGCGGGGGCGGGGTCGGAGCGATACAGGAGAAAGGTCCCCGTGGCCCTGCTCACGAGCGTGCCGTCCGGGTGGCGCACCGAGGCTTCCCCGTAGGCCACCTGCTTGGCCATGCGCACGACCTCTCCCCGCAGGACGTAGGCGTCGCCCTTCATCGCCGGGCGCATGGTCTCGGTCTTCATTTCCAGGGTGCCCCGGGTCCGGTCACGGCCCGGAAGGGCCGCGTTGATGGCGAAGTTCATGCAGGCATCGAGGAGAAGGGCGTGGATCCCGGCCTGCGTGATCCCGTGGGGATTGCACGCCATGTCGGTCGGGGTGAAGGTGCCCACCACCCATCCGAGGTCCTCGCCGTCGACGCCGTATCCGGTGAAGCCGCCACCGACCACCGCGATGATCGGCATGCCGCCGTCACCCAGCCAGCGGTCCATGTCCTTGCCACCCATCGGCCAGACCCTATCTGCCCGCACCGGCGCTCCCGAGGGGGACCTGCACGCGGCGGGGTGAACGGCGCCAGGTGTAGGCCCACCGGCTGACGGGTAGGCTCTCCCCCGTTCTGCAACCGGTAGGGATGGCCCGCCGGAATGGGAGGAGTCGCCATGACCACCGCAGTGATCGTCGATGCCGTTCGGACCGCCGGCGGAAAGCGCAATGGGAAGCTGCGCAACTGGCACGCCGTCGACCTGGCCTCCGAGGCCCTCAAGGCCCTGGTGGAGCGGAACAAGCTCGACCCCGCGCTGGTCGACGACGTGATCATGGGCTGTGTCATGCAGGTGGGCGAGCAATCGCTCAACATCGGCCGCAACGCGGTTCTGGCCGCCGGTTGGCCCGAGTCGGTGCCCGCCACCAGCATCGACCGTCAGTGCGGATCTTCCCAGCAGGCGGCGCACTTCGCCGCCCAGGGCGTCATGGCCGGGGCCTACGACGTCGTGGTGGCCGCCGGTGTGGAGAGCATGACCCGCACGCCCATGGGCTCCTCGGTCGTCCGCGAGCTCGGGTTCCCCTTCGGGCCCCGGATGATGGCCCGCTACGCCGAGGTGGGCGGGCTGGTCGGGCAGGGCATCGGGGCCGAAATGATCGCCGACCAGTGGGGCATCTCCCGCCAGGACCTCGATGCCTTCGCGGCGCAGAGCCACCAGCGGGCCGCCCGGGCCACCGCCGAGGGCCGCTTCGAGAACGAGATCATCACGGTGCCCGTCCGCGACGACGAGGGCAAGGACACCGACGAGCTGGTGGCCACCGACGAGGGGATCCGTCCCGGCAGCACGGTGGAGACGCTGGGCAACCTGAAGCCCGCCTTCAAGCCCGAAGGGGGCAAGGTCACGGCCGGGAACTCGTCGCAGATCACCGACGGCGCCTCCGCCGTGCTGATCATGAGCGAGGAGAAGGCCAGCGCCCTGGGCCTGCGCCCACGGGCCCGGTTCCACGCCTTCGCACTGGCCGGGGTGGACCCGGTGACCATGCTCACCGGGCCGATACCGGCCACCACCAGCGTGCTGGAGCGGGCCAAGCTCGCCATGGACGACATGGACGCGGTGGAGATCAACGAGGCCTTCGCGTCGGTGGTGCTGGCCTGGGAGAAGGAGCACCATCCCAACATGGAGACCGTCAACCCGAACGGGGGCGCCATCGCCCTGGGCCACCCTCTCGGGGCGTCGGGCGGCAAGCTGCTGGCCACCCTGCTCAACGAGCTGGAGCGCACCGGGGGTCGCTACGGGCTCCTGACGATGTGCGAGGGCGGCGGGCTGGCCAACGCCACCATCATCGAGCGTCTGGGCTGACCTCCGGGCGCTCCCGGGCAGCCCGCGCTAGCGGTACTTGGTGGCCAAAAGGAACCCGGCGAAGATCAGCGCCAGCCCCGCCACCAGGCCCCAGGGTGACCCGTGCGCCACGAACGGGAGGTGGGTGAGGTAGTTGGCCACAATGACGGCCACCCCGCCGATGAGAAGGGCCAGCACCAGCACCCCGAACCAGGCCGGGCTCTTGCGCACGCTCTTCGGGATGGGCGGGGTGTAACGCCCGGTCTCCTCGGCGGTCTTGTAGCGCCCGACCTTGGAAGCCGTCCTTCCCCCCGCCGACTTCCCCTTGCGGGAAGCGCCTCCCGGGCCCGACTTGGTTCTGGTCGCCACGACCGCCGAGGATACTCAGGTCGGGCCGGCCGCTCCGCACGGCTCGGTTACCATCGCCCCCATGGGGGCCCGCGTCCTGGTCATCGACAACTACGACTCGTTCGTCTACAACCTGGTCCAGGAACTGGGCGAGCTGGGGGCCGACCCCTTCGTCTTCCGGAACGACACCATTGACGTGCCGGGGATCCGGGCCGAGCGGCCCGACGCCGTCCTGATATCGCCCGGACCCGGGCGTCCCGAGGACGGAGGGGTCAGCCTGGCGGCCATCGCCGCGTTGGCCGGGGAGATCCCGCTCCTGGGTGTCTGCCTGGGCCACCAGTGCATGGGCCAGGTCTTCGGCGGCGTGGTCGTCCCGGCACCGCAGCTCATGCACGGCAAGACCTCCGAGATCCACCACGACGGCCAGGGCATCTTCGCCGGCCTGCCCAACCCCTTCGTGGCCACCCGCTACCACTCCCTGGTGGTGCGCCCCGACTCGGTGCCCGACGAGCTGGTGGTCACGGCCACCTCGACGGACGGGGTGGTCATGGGCCTGCGCCACCGTGAGCTCGCCGTCGAAGGGGTGCAGTTCCACCCCGAGTCCGTGCTGACGGCGTCGGGCCCCGCGCTGCTGGGGAACTTCCTGAACCAGCTGGCTGGGTCGCCTGCGTCAACCTGACCCGAGGGGGATTCGCCTCAGAGCGTGGGCGGCGGCTTACCCGTGGAAGTGGTCGTCGAGGACGACGAGGTGGTCGTCGAGGATGACGAGGATGAAGTGGAGGTCGTCGACGAGGACTGGCTGCATACGGTCATGTTGACCGTGCTGCCGCTCGACACCTGCGAGTTCGCCGCCGGCGTCTGACCGTCCACGTAGCCCGGGCCCACCGTCCCCCCGGCGCAATTGGAGTCCTGGGTGAAGGCCGGCACCAGGTTGGCAGCCGTGATGGCGGCGCTGGCCTGGCTCTGGGACTCCCCGACCACAGAGGGAACCGACGCGCACGCGCCGGTCGAGATCACCAGGTTGACCGCCGTCATCGGCGGCTCTGCCGTTCCGGCGGCCGGACTCTGGGACGCCACCAACCCGTTGCCGAAGTCCGACGAGCACATGGAGGTCTGGGTGCCCACCGTCAGGTTGGCTGCCGTCAGCATGCTGCCCGCATTGGCCGGCGAGTTGCCAAGCACGCTGGGCACGCTCACCGACGTCTGCTGGCCCGACACGGTCAGGTGGATGACCGAGGTTGACGTCACCTTCTTCTTGCCCGCCGGGTTCTGGGAAAGCACGGTCCCGGTCGGCTGGGTACTGGTCACGTACTTGGTCACATAGGCCAGGCCGGCACCGGTCAGGGTCTCGGTAGCCTGGGTGAACTGTTCCCCGACCACCGAGGGGACCTCCACCATGGTGATGGTCGGGCCGTTGCTGATGACCAGTTTCACGGTGGAGTTCTTGGAGACGCTGGTACCGGCACTGGGATCGCTGGCGATGACCTGGCCCGCCGGGGCGTTGCTGGTCCGGGCCGTCGTCGTCCCCACCTGCAGGTGGTCGTTGTGCAGGGTCTGGGCGGCCGCCTGTGCGGGCTGGCCGACCACGTTGGGCACGTTGACCGTCCCCCCGATGACGCCCAGCGAGCGCAAGAGGAAGTACGCGATTACGGCCAGTGCCAACAGAAGGGCAACCAGGATCAGGATCAGGCGCCGCGTCCGCTGCTGGCGGGCCACCTCGGAACCGCTGACGCCGAGTTTCCCGCTGTGCATGGGGATGGCTTGGGTCTGCCCGGTCACCATGACGGCCCGGGTGGCACCGACCGCGGCCACCATATGGGTGGTGCCGGGGTCCCCCGCCTCTACCGGGCGCCCGTCGGCAAAGCGGAGCAGATCGGCCCGAAATTCCTCGGCCGAGCTGTAACGGTGGGCGGGATTCTTGGCCATCGCCTTCATGACCACGGCTTCGAGGGCCGCCGGCACGGCCGGGTTGACGACGCGAGGCAGTACGGGGGTGTCCCTCACGTGCTTGGAAGCCACGGCCACCGGTGAGTCACCGGTGAACGGTGGCTTGCCAGTCGACATCTCGTAGAGCACGACCCCGAGCGAGTAGATGTCGCTCCGGGCGTCGACGGTCTGTCCTTCGGCCTGTTCCGGCGAGAAATAGGCCGCCGTGCCCATGACGGCACCGGTCTGCGTCAGGCTGTCCTCGGTGTTCATGGCCCGGGCGATGCCGAAATCGGTCACCTTCACCTGCCCGTCCGCCGTGATCAGCACGTTGCCCGGCTTGACGTCCCGGTGCACGACCCCGTGGCGATGGGCGAAGGCCAGGGCGGCAGCCACACTGGCTCCGATGGTGGCGATCTGCTGGGGCGCCAGCGGTTCCGATTCGCGCAGGACGGCCGAAAGGGGACGGCCGTCCACAAATTCCATCACGATGAAGTAGGAGCCGTCGTCCTCACCCCAGTCGAAGACGGGGACGATGTTGGGGTGGGAGAGGTTGGCGGCGGCCTGGGCTTCCCGCCGGAAGCGTTCCACGAAGGCCAGGTCCACCGAGAGCTCGGGGAAGAGCACCTTGAGGGCCACCGGCCGGTCGAGCTGGCGGTCCCGGGCCCGGTAGACCTGGGCCATACCCCCCCGGGCGATCAGGTGGGTCAGCTCATAGCGATCCGAGAATACCCGTGGCGTTTCGACCGGTTGCATGGCGACCTGAGCCTACGCTGGGCCGTGCGGGCGGATGTGCGCACCACACCGTGCCGTCATGGCGTCCCGGCCTCGTTGACGTAGGCCTGGAGCACCGCCTTGACGATGGGGCCGGCAACTTCGGCCCCGGTCACCGAGAAGCTCTGGTAGGGCACGACCACGGCTATGGCCACCTTCGGTGTGCCCTTGCCCGGCATGAAGCCGATCATCCAGTCGTCGGTCTGCTCGGGCCCGGTCGGCGCCTGGACCTGTGCCGTACCTGTCTTCACCGCCACGTTCCAGGAGTTGGGGAACCCGACTCCGGCGGCCGTGCCGTGCGTCGCCACGCCCAGCATCAGGGCATCGACCGATGCCGCAGCGGCCTGGGTCGCCGTCCGCAGCATGGGCGTCGGCTGGTACGACGCCACCAGGTTGCCCTGGCTGTCTCGGATCTGCTCCATCAGGTGCGGGGTCATGATCACGCCCCCGTTGGCGATTCCGGCCACGACCAGTGCGTTCTGCAGGGCGGTGGCCGTGTCGTTCTCCTGCCCGATGGAGCTGTAGGCCAGCAGGGCCTGCCCGCTCGTGGGTAGCTCGGTGAAGGTGGAGGGAACGACGCCGGGGAGATCGAGATTCGGAACGGTCTGATTGGGCGTCCCGAAGATGGAGAAGCCGAAGAGCTGTGCCTGCTTGGTCATCGTCGCCGCACCCAGTTTGACCCCGAGCTCGGCGTACCCGGGGTCGCATGATTCGGGGAGCATGACGATCATGGGGCCTCCGCAAGCGGACAACCCGTCGTTGCTGAGCGTCTTGTTCGAGTCAGGGAAGGAGATGGAGACCGCCGGTGGGAAGGAATAGTCGGCCAGGCTCGGCTTGAGGTTGTAGGCGGCCGTGCTGGTCACCACCTTGAAGGTGGAGCCCGGTGGGAACCGCTCCTCGGTGGCGATCGGCTGGAGCGGCTTGAACCCTTCGGGCCGATCGGGCAGCGAATACTGGTAATGGGCGGACTGCTGGGTGGCCACGTCGGTACTGGCCAGGACATTCGGATCGAAAGTCGGGTTGGAGACCATGGCCAGGACCGCTCCGGTGGTCGGGTTGAGCACCACCACCGCACCGTCCTTGTTCGCACTCGGGGGCAGGGTCGTCAGCGCAGTCATGGCAGCCTTCTGCAGGACGGGGTCGAGGGTCAAGGTGATGTTGTCCGGCTCCGAAGGCGGCTTGGCGAAGATCAGCTGGCTCAGGTTCTGCGGGCTCTGAGGATGGGACTCCAGGTACTGGTTGTACTGGTACTCAATTCCGCCGGGTGTTCCGTAGAAACTGTCGGAGAACCCCGTGACCCCCGCGAACAACGGCCCCTGGGGGTACACCCGCATGTAGTGGTAGGTGCCCGATGGTGCCTTGACCGACTTGGCCAGGACCGAGCCGTCGGAGGCCGTGATGACCCCACGCATGTTGTCGAATCTCAGTTCGGCCACGCGGGGGTTGAAGGGAGAACTGGCCAGAGCGGGTGCCCGCCGGAACTGAATATTGACCAGCTGGACGATGACCAGCGCGAAGGAGCACACCATCACCAGACCCAACCAACGGATGCGCCTCCCCATTCAGCCGCCGCGCCTCACCCGGTGTTGCCGGAATTAGCCACCGGCGCCGTGGTCGTCGTCGGCGCCGTGGTCGTGGTGGTCGTGGGTGCCGTGATGTTCGGGATGGTGCCGCTCGGCCCGACGGAGTTGCTGGCGGAGTTCTTGGGGGACGCGCTCGCCTTTTGCAGGAAGACGTATTGGGCGTACAAGTTGTCCACGTACTTCTGCGCCCCGAGCAACGTGGCCTCCTGGACTCCCGAGCGGATCTGGGCCAGGCCATCGGATGGAACCTGCGACGTCTTCGTATCGGTCCGCACCACGACCCTGGGGTAGAACCAGAGGATCCCCCCGGGGTGGCCCTGCTCAATGACAATGTCATTGCCCTGCACGGCCAGAAACCAATTGTCGTACGCGTACCACCGGATGGCGAAGTACGCCGCCGTGGGAATGGCTGCCACGGCGAGAAGGAAGAGCACGACCCGAGGGGTGACGCGGCGCGGGATCCCCAGGCGGCGGCGGCGGTCACCGCGGCTCTCCTTTCCCGGAGGCGGGGGCAGGGTAGGCCGGGAAGGAATGTCCACCTGGGTGCTCGAGCGGGCGACGGGCACCGAAGCGGGGTGACCCAGGAAGAACTCGCCAGTGCCGCGTCCCTCGTCGCTCAGATCGGTCCCCAGTCCGGAGAAGCCCAGCCGGGCGCCGGGCGCCAACGCATCCGCCCGGGCCACCACCGAGGTCTCAGCCACCTGCGGTCCGGTCCGTACGATGCCGGTGAGCTCCTCGTCGGCGCCAAGGGCGCCGTCGGTCAGGAGGGCACCCTCCGCCGTGTCCCCATCCACCGCGGCCTCGGTCGGCGTCGGGGGCACACCGTCACCGACGCTGATCGGCATGGCGATGGAAGAGGGCCCGGACGCATCTTCACCCACCAGCACGTCCACCACGACCACGGTGATGTTGTCGGCTCCACCGTGCTCGTTGGCCAGCGCAACCAGCTGCCGAGCCGCCTCCCGCGGATCCGGCACCGACTCCAGCACCTCGACCAGACCTTCGGAGTCCACCTCGTTGGAGAGGCCGTCGCTACAGAGCACGATGCGGTCGCCCGTACGCAGCTGCAGTTCCCACATGTCGGTCTCGACCTCCGGGGAGACGCCGAGCGCCCGGGTCAGGATGTGCCGCTGCGGGTGGACGGCGGCTTCCTCTTCGGTCATCTCGCCGTGTCGCACCCGTTCCTCGGCCAGGCTGTGGTCGGCCGTGATCTGGACGATCTGCCCCGCGGAGAAGACGTAGGCTCTTGAGTCCCCCACGTTGGCCAGGGCGATGACATCGTGCCCGTCGGCGCCGCCCACCAGGGCCATCGCGGTCAGGGTGGTGCCCATTCCCCGCAGGTCGCTGTTGGCCTGGCTCTCCTGCCACACGGCACGGTTCGCTTCGGAAAAGGCGTCACCGAGTCCCACGATGCTCGGCTCCCGGGCGAAGGCCGCCTGCAGGGACTCCACGGCGACGCGCGCAGCCACCTCGCCGCCGACATGACCACCCATGCCGTCGGCTACCGCGTACAGATTGTCGGACTCCAGCGGAATGTCCTGGTTGACCTTACGGACCCGCCCCACATCTGTGGCCGATCCCGAACGCAGGACGGTCACCGCGTGACCTCGAACACCGACGACCCGACCTGAAGCATGTCACCCTTGCCCAGACGGAGTGACTGCGTGATCTTCTCTGCGTTGACGTAGGTGCCGTTGGTTGAGCCGAGGTCCTCCACCCAGAGTTGATCGCCTCGCCGGAACAGGCGGGCGTGCAGCGTCGAGGTGTAGATGTCATCCGGCGTCGGGACCCCACAGCCCGGAGAACGCCCGATGGTGAGTTCATCGTCAAGGTCGAAGGTCATACCTTCGCGCTCGCTGGGTTCGACCACACGCAGGTACAGCTGCTTGCGCTTCACCGCTGGTCGAGCCGGCTTGGCATCGGTCCGTTCCTGGCGTCGCTCCGTACGCGATTTGCGTACGGTGGCGGGGCTCATCTCGACCCAGACGGCCCGGATCACCCGAAAGAAGAAGAGGAAGATGAGGGTCATGACTCCCCATTGCATGACGCGGAGGACGGCATTCAGATTCTGCGTGGCGATGAAGAATGCCACCGCACCCGGTTCCCTCACGTCATCTCAAAGATGAGTCTCGTCGACCCGACGCTCACCTCGTCCCCATTGGCGAGCATCTGCTCCCGGACCGGCGTGCCGTTCACCCGCGTGCCGTTTGTGGATCCCAGGTCGGTGATGAACACGCCGTCGCCACGCCGGCTCAACTCGGCATGGCGGCGGCTCACGTTCGTGTCCTGCAGGACGATCTCGCACTCGGGCAGTCGGCCTATGACGAGGGATTCTGAACCCACGGCGACACGTCGGCCGTCGGGAAACACCAGCTCAGCCAGGACGCCGCCGTCTCCGCTCTCGTGCACCTCGGCCGTCACGGTGAAGCGGCCAGACTTCAAGTCGGACCCCTCGAAGATCTCCACCTCCACCGGTCCCACGAACGAGTACGACTCAATCCGGGCGTGCTCCCGGGCGGCATCGGACAGCTCCCGTGACAGGGCGTCTATGAAGCTGGCGAACCGGCTGACATCTGCGGGCGCGAGCGTCACGGCGAAGGCGTTCGGCGCGATGAGCCCCCGCACCCCCACCCGGCGGTGCAAGTCCATTTCGCGTGTCAGCCTCCGCCCAATTTCCACTGGTTGCAGGTTGCTTCGAATCGGCTTGGCCAACGTGCCCTCCACCAGACGCTCGAGGCGCTCCTCAAACTGCTGGAGTCCCATGGTCTTGTTCAGACTACCGGGCCGATGCGCCCGGTAGGGGTTCGGCGGGCGTCTGACCTGCTCATCAAGTCGAATTTAGCCGCCCGACCCAGCGACTACTGTTGTCCGGTCGCTCGGGCGAGTGGCGGAATAGGCAGACGCGCAGGATTCAGGTTCCTGTGTCCGAAAGGATGTGGGGGTTCAAGTCCCCCCTCGCCCACCAACCGGACCGCTCCGGTCATTCCGCCGCGATCGCCGCCAGCACGTCGAGTTTGCCCGCCCGGCGGGCAGGCCAGCTCGCCGCACCGAGTCCCAGAAGTGCGGCAATGACAAGGAAAATCACCAGGTTGCTGAACGGTACGACAATGTCGGTGATGCCCTGCTGCTTCAGCGAGGAGGCCAGGGCGACGCCGAGGGCGGTGCCGATGACGAGCCCGATGATGGCGCCGAAGACGGCCAGGATCACCGACTCCGAGCGGATCATGGCTCGGATCTGGCGGCGCTTCATCCCGACGGCCCGGAGGAGCCCGATCTCGTGGGTGCGCTCGAAGACGGAGAGCATGAGCGTGTTGACGATCCCGATGAGGGCGATGAGGACGGCCAGCGCCAGCAGGGCATAGACCAGGCCCAGCAACTGGTTGACCATCGCCTCCTGTGACTTCTCGAACTGGGCGCGCGTCTGGACCTGCAGGTTCGGGTACGCGTGGAGCACCCGGGCGACGGCGTGCTCAATGCCTCCGGCACCGCTGGCCGATCGGAGGAGGACGGCCACCGGAAGCGGGTCGTTGAAGTGCGACAGGAAGAACCCGTCACCCACCACGTAGCGGCCGATGAGGGCGTTGGCCTTGAATATCCCGCCGATGCGCATGGTCGCGTTCCCGGTCTGGGCGAACTTGACCGGCACCACCGAGCCAACGGAGAGGTGCTTGGAATCGGCCGTGGTCGCGTCAATGAGCAGTGCACCGGCCGCCAGGGCAGCTCCACCGGTGCCGGCTTGCATACGCAGGATCACGGTGTCGGCCAGGTGGTCGGTCGAGATTCCGGTCAGGGTGGCCAGCGCGTGCCCGATTTCGAACTCTCCGGTGTAGACCGTCGAAGTTGCCGTGACGCCCGGCACCTTCGAAACCGTGGCTTCCACCGCGTGGCTGAATCTCCCGGCTCCGACACCCGTGGCCGAAATGATGAAGTCCGCATTGATGGCGTTGTTGACACTGCTGGTTGCCGATTTTGACAACGATGCCCCGAACACGGAGATGGCCGAGACCAGTGCCAGTCCGACCATGAGGGCGGAAGACGTCTGGGCGGTGCGCCGGGGACTGCGCATGGAGTTCTCCCGACCCAGCCGACCGGAGACCCCGAGGACGCGGGCGAGCGGGCGACCGAGGGCGCTGGCAATGGGTCGGGCGATGCTCGGCGCCAGCATGCCGGCACCGATGAACGTCCCCACCGCACCGAGTCCGACCAGCTGGATCGCCGGCAATGTCAACCCCAGCCCCAGCACGGCGATGGAGACAACCGTGATGATGCCCCCGATGGTGATGCGCCGCCGCGATGACACCTCGAGCTCTCCGGCGTACGACACGATGGCCGCCACCGGAGGGATCCTCACGGCCCGGCGGGCCGGACTGACTGCGGAGACCACGGTGACTCCGACCCCGACCAGGAGTGCCGCCGCCACAGTTCGCACCCCGAAGACCAGAGGCCCCGACGGAAGTGTGATACCGAAACCGCCAAGCAGCGCCTCCAGGCCCTTGGCGGACAGGACCCCGAGCCCCAGGCCGATCAGAGACGAGGTCAGGCCGACCAGGGCGGCCTCAAGGAGGACCGAGCGAAAGACCTGCCGGCGGCTCGCACCCACAATCCGCAGGAGCGCCAGCTCGCGGGTGCGTTGACCGACGATGATCGAAAACGTGTTGAAGATCGTGAATCCGCCGACGAACAGCGCAATGAATGCGAACACCAGGAGCGCCGTCGAGAAGAACGACAACGCCCTGTTGATGGCGCCCGCCTGCTCGTCGGCGACCGTCTGCCCGGTGACCACCTCGACCCCGTGCGGCAGGGATCGGGCAATCCTGTGTTCCACGGTTGCCTTGTCGGCTCCGGAAGCGACCACAATGTCGATGGCGTCGACGTGACCGATCTTTCCGAACAGCTGTTGCGCCGTGGGAAGCGTGAAGGCGGCGAGAGTCGCACCGGCCAGGTTGTCGGCGGAGCCGAACATGACGATCCCCGTGATGGTGAACGTCTGCGGAGGCCCGGCAAGAAGCATACGGACGTGATTGCCGACCGTGAAGTGGTACGTGCGCGCGGTGCCGGCATCCATCAGGACGTCATGGGAGGTCTTGGGCGCAACGCCTGCGACCAGGTGCAGGACAGAGAGCTGGGGATTGGTGTCAAAGGCCACTCCGATCGATGGCGCCCCACCGGTGGTGACCGCCTTCCCGTCACGGGCGATGTACTGCGCGTACCCGGAGGCGTTTCCCTCGGCAAAGGCGACGCCCGGCACCCGGCGGACCGCGGCAATGAGGGAATCGGGTATCGGCTTGCGGACGACGCCACCTCCGCCGGTGTTGTCGGCAAAGGCGGCATGACCCCGGATTTCGAAGTCGACGTGCTGGTAGATGCTGCCGAACAATGTGGTGAACGTGTTGTGGAGGGTGTCGGTGAGAACGAGGGTCCCGGAGATGAAGGTCACTCCGAGCACGATGGCCAGGGCGGTCAGCCCCAGGCGGAACTTGTGGGCCAGCAGACCCTTCAATGTGACCTTCCACATATCAGTTGCCCAGCTGCTTCATCCGCTCCAGCACCGTGTCGGCCGTCGGTGAGGCCAGGGCACCCACCACGCGGCCGTCAGCCAGGAAGACCACCCGATCGGCATAGGCGGCGCCGCGCGGGTCATGCGTGACCATGACGATCGACTGTGCGAACTCGGTGACCGAGCGCCGGAGAAAGGCCAGCATCTCGGCCGAAGAGTTGGAATCGAGGTTGCCCGTGGGCTCGTCCGCGAAAATCAGGTCAGGACGGCTTATCAACGCCCGGGCGCAGGCGGCACGTTGCTGCTGGCCCCCGGACATCTCAATGGGCCGGTGGGACAGTCGATCGGCAATGCTCAGCTGCTCCACCAGATAATCGAACCAGGCCCGGTCGACCTTCTTTCCGGCCAGGTCCACAGGCAGGGTGATGTTCTCGCGCGCCGTGAGGGTGGGCACGAGGTTGAACGACTGGAAGACGAAGCCGATCCGGTCCCGTCGCAACTCGGTCATGCCCGAGTCGTCCAGCAGCGCCAGGTCCTGCCCGCCGACGAAGGCGTGCCCCGAGGTCGGCCGGTCGAGACCGGCCATGCAGTGCATGAGGGTGGACTTGCCCGACCCCGACGGGCCCATGACCGCAGTGAACCTGCCCTTCTCGAACTCGACGTTGATGCCCGCCAAGGCGTTGACGGCGGCGTCACCCAACCCGTACGTCTTGACGAGGTCCACGGCACGCGCCGCCACCAGGCCCGGCGCGCTGACGGAATCCAACGTGGCAGTCGTCATGAACCGGTCCTTTCGTGGGGGCCACCAGCGCAATGGCCCTGGTCACTTCGGGCCCGCATCTGCCGGCCGACCAGTATGGCCGACTCCCCGGCCATTCTCCGACGGCGCCGCCGGTCCGTTCCGCCCCCTTCCCCGGAGGGGCCGCCCCGCTGCGATCTTCGTTGCAAACCGGTTGCTCCTGGTCAAGGCCACGTCGAAATAGTCCATTTGTCCCTTGAGGCAGGTCCGGAAGTCAATCAGTGTGGGTGTCGGAAGCAATCGAAAAGGCAAACCACTCGCGAGGGTGGGACGCAAAGCAAACGGGACTCTCTGAGTCAGCCGAGCCGCCGAAATAGCAGACCGTGCATCGCTATTTACCCCGCGGCCCGATTTCTCAGGGTTACGGGGGAAAAGTGCGAGAGATCACGCAGACGACGGAGGCCAGGCCCCCGCTTCGCTTCGGACGCATCGCCAGCCTGGCGGTCGCCCTGGGAGCACTCTCCGCCACCTTCGGTCTCGGGGCGATCAACTCAGCCCAGGCCGTGGCCTCCCGGACCACCAATTCTGCCTACAGCGGTGGCCAAATGATGGCAGCCGACCCCAACGGCGGGTTCTGGACGGTCACCGGCACCGGCGCCATCTCGGCGTTCGATGGTGCTCCCATCTTCGGTTCACCCGCCCTCTCGGGCGTCCGCCCGGTTCTCCCGATTGTCGGCATGGAGGCCACGCCCAGCGGAGGTGGCTACTGGCTGGTGGCGTCCGACGGAGGGATCTTCAGCTTCGGCGACGCCCAATTCCACGGGTCCACCGGCGCCATCCACCTGAACAAGCCCATTGTGGGCATGGCGGCCACGCCCAGCGGCAAGGGCTACTGGCTGGTGGCCACCGACGGCGGGATCTTCAGCTTCGGCGACGCTCAGTTCCACGGGTCGACCGGCGCCATCCACCTGAACAAGCCGATCGTCGGGATGGCAGCCACCTCTGACGGCAGCGGTTACTGGATGGTCGCTTCCGACGGCGGGATCTTCGGCTTCGGCGACGCCCCCTTCTTCGGGTCCACGGGCGCCATCCACCTGACCCAGCCCATTGTCGGCATGTTGGCCACGCCCGATGGCGGCGGCTACTGGCTTGTGGCGTCGGACGGCGGCATCTTCGGCTTCGGCGACGCCCCCTTCTACGGGTCCCTGGGTGGCAGCGGCCAGTCGGTCGCCGGCATGATCGTCAACCCCTCGACGGCCGGCTACACCTTGGTGGCCACCGACGGCACGCCCTCAGCCTTCACCCCCTCACTGGCGAGCTCTTCGCCGGCCGTCACACCCCCGGCCGTCACACCCCCGGCCGTCACACCCCCGGTCAACAGCTCGCTTCTCCAGGGTGCCTACGCTGGCGGTGTCAACCCGGCAGGCGTGACCGCCTTCGGCGCCTCCACCGGCACCCACCCCACCATCGCCTCGGACTACCTCCCGGGCTCCAGCGGGTGGGCCGGCATGGACGGTGCCGGCGGGAGCCTCTCCTGGATGCTCGGTGGCGGGTGGGCCGGCAGCGGCTACACCCTTTCGCTGGGCGTGCCCATCATCCCCACCGACTCCAACGGCACCCCCATGGGTACCTTGGCCCAGGGCGCCACCGGGGCCTACAACAACTACTACGTGACCCTGGCGCAGACTTTGATCGCCGGTGGTGAGTCCAACGCCTACCTCCGCCTCGGTTGGGAGTTCGACGGGAACTGGTACACCTGGGCCGCCTCCACCCCGGCTGCCGAGGCCAGCTACGCGGCCTACTTCCGCCAGATCGTCACCGCCATGCGCTCGGTGGCCGGTGCGAACTTCAGGTTCGTCTGGAACCCCGACGCCTCGGCCTTCACCACCCAGGCCGTCAACGGGGGTTACGACGTCTCCCTGGCCTACCCGGGCAAGGCCTACGTCGACGACATCGCCATCGACGTCTACGACCAGAGCTGGGCCAACCCGATGACCCCGACCAACGTCTGGAACCAGACCACGCTCCCCACCCTGGTCGCGTCCCAGCAGTTCGCAGCCGCCCAGGGCGTCCCGCTCGCCGTCACCGAATGGGGAGTGGCCATCCGCAGTGACGGGCACGGCCTGGGCGACGACCCTCTCTTCGTGAACAACATGATCTCTTGGATGAAGAACCCGGCCAACAACGTCGCCTTCGAGAGCTACTTCAACTTCGATGTCACCGGTCAGGTGGACGCCATCAACGACGGGAACTTCACGCTTTCCCTGGCGGCCTTCACCGCCGGTATGGCCTGATCTCGGCTCCCGGAATCCCGCCTGCGCTTAGGTTCCGGGGACGGGGTCCGGCTCCGATCCGGCCGGTTCGAGAGGGATGTGCCAGGTGAGCCGGGTCCCCCCCTCCCTGGACTTCCCCAGATCGAGCCCACCACCCAGTCGCTCGGCACGGCTGCGCATGTTCCTCAGGCCCCGCCCGCCGTCGCCGGCGTCGCTCATGCCGCGCCCGTTGTCGGCCACCACCAGGCGCAATTCGTCCCCCGCGGTGATCGTGATGATGACGTCGGTGGCCACCGCGTGCTTGCCCACATTGGTCAGAGCCTCCCGCAGCGTGGCCAGCGCATGGTCGGAATGCGATCCGGTGATGGCGGTATCGACCGGTCCGCTGAAGGTCACCTGGGGATGCGTCCCCAGCATCGGCTTCAACTCGTGCAGGAGGTCAAGCACCTTGGGCCGGAATCCCTCCTTGTTGATGGTGACCTCAAGGTCGAAGATCGCCGTGCGGAGCTGGCGAATTGTCTCATCGAGCTTGTCGATGGCGTCACTGATCCTGCTGGCCACCTCGGGACGGTCGACCATGCGGGCCGTGCCCTGCAGCGAGAGGCCGACAGCGAAGAGCCGCTGAATGATTGAGTCATGAAGGTCGCGGGCGATGCGATCCCGATCCTCGGTAAGCGTGTAGTCCCGCACCACGGCATGGAGCCGGGCGTTCTCAATCGCAATTCCCGCCGCCATGGCCAACGCCATGACGGTGGCCTCGTCATCGTCGGAGAACTCCTCCGCGTTCGTCTTGTTGGTGAGATAGAGGTTGCCGTACACCTCGCCATGGACGCGCACCGGGACCCCCAGGAATGAGGTCATGATCGGATGATTGCCGGGCACACCGTAGCTGTCCGGGCTCTCCCGGAGGTTGGCCAGGCGCAGGGGGATGGCGTCCGCGATCAGGGTGCCGAGGACGCCGCGACCAGTCGGTCGGGGCCCGATCTTCTGCTCCTCCTCGGGGTCGAGGCCCACCGTGAGGAATTGATCGAGGGAGTTGCGAGTCTCGCTCAGCACACCGAGCGCGCCGTATTGGGCGTCGACCAGGTCGCGGGCCTCCTCGACGATGCGCCGGAGCACGACGGGCAGGCTGAGCTCGCCGTCCAGCATCATGATGGCGCGCACCAGCCGGCGCAGCTTGACTGGATCGTCAATCAAGTCGAAGGGCTGCACGCCGCCAAGGCTAGTGGCCGGTGATCGGTACTTCACCGCCCGTTCGCGACCACGCCGGTGCCCGTCATGCCAATATTGGGGAAATGACGATCCGGGTCTTTCTCCTCGATGACCATGAGCTGGTCCGGACCGGCTTGCGTGCCCTGCTGGAGGCCGAGGACGACATGGAGGTCGTGGGCGAGGCGGGCACCGCCGAGCAGGGATTGGCGGACATAGGGGCCTCGCAGCCCGACGTGGCCATCCTCGACGTGCGGCTGCCCGACGGCAACGGCATCGAAGTGTGCCGTGAAGTGCAATCCCTCTACCCGAGAATCCGGTGCCTCATGCTCACGTCGTACTCTGACGACGATGCTCTCTTTGCCAGCATCATGGCGGGTGCCTACGGGTACGTCTTGAAGGAAGTCGGCAGCCGGGACCTCCTGGGCGACATCCGTCGGGTGAACCGGGGGGTCTCCCTCCTCGACCGCAACCTGACCGAAGACCTCTTCGACAGGCTGCGCAAGGATCACGAGGCGGAATCGCGCCTCACCATTCTCACTCCTCAGGAGCGCAAGGTCCTCGAACTGATCGCGCGCGGTCGGTCGAACCGCCAGATCGCGGAGGAACTCTTCCTGGCGGAGACGACCGTCAAGAACTACGTCTCGAGCCTGCTGGCCAAGCTCGGGATGCGCCGGCGGACCGAGGCGGCTGTGTACGCCGCCGTCCTGGCCGAAAGGAAGTTGTCCGGCCCCCCCGCCTGAGGGCACGGCGGACCCGGTGGGCCGGCGGGGACTCCCCGGGTGGTCCGGTCAGGCGGTCACCCGGCGTGCGTCGGCGAGGGTGCGGAAGTCGACCCCGCATTTCTGGAGCAGTTCCTCAAGCCGAAGGCGCTCGGCGATCGGATTGACGAAGAGCTCGGGATCGCCCTGAATTCCCACGGCGGAGCACAGCCGCAGGAGCATGCGGTCGTGATCGAGTTCAAGCGCCAGTTCTTCGGCCATGACCCGCCCATCACCGGACCCTTTTTCCTGCAGGCGCTGGCGGCACTGGAGCAGGATGACCACCATCTCGTCCTGTGACTCGGGGAGCACCAAGGGGTCGGCGTCCGCGCACAGAACGCTGAGCAACTCGCTGTACATCGACATTACTGCCATCGTCGCCCGGATGGGGTGTGGGCCACTAGATCCAATATTCCCCTATTGGGGACAATTTGATGCTCAACGGACCACGCCGGCCGGATTCTGAGCCGTGCGTTGCCGGAGTTTCAGCCGCCGAGCCCTCGCTTCTGCCTGTTCCCCGCCCGGGTGGCGCGATCAGCTCGGGACAGGACGTCCTCGGCTGATTCGGAGTCCCGGGCCACGGCAATACCGACGACCGCCTGAAATTGAACCTCGTGCCCACCGACGACAACCGGATCATCGAGGGTCGCTCGGAGCCGCTGGGTCAACATGTCGACGGCTGGTTCGTCGCTGACCGACATCACAGCCACCAATTCGCTTCCGGCGACCCGCCCGATGGTGTCCTCGGTGCGCAGGATCGCCGTCAGGCGGCGGGTCATCTCGCAGAGCACTTCGTTCCCGCTGGCGTAGCCGAGCTCAAAGTTGATCTCTCCGAGATTTGCCAGATCGATGTGGCAGACGAACACCTGGCCGCCGTGCCGTTGGCGCCGGGTGAGCGCCTGGGCCAAGCGGTCGAGCAGAAGGAGCTTATTCGCCAATCCGGTGTGGGGATCGGCCATGGAGAGCTGCCAGAGGTGGTCGTACTTCCCCGACCGTGGGGACTTGGCACCCGGTGGCGGCTCGCTGCCACCCACCGTGGTGAACTGATCGAACATCGACTCAACACTCCCAACTGCTTGGGCCGGCGTCGGTTCGGGAGTTGCGTCGTGGTTGGGTTCCATGAGACGAAGTGGCTCACGCGCTGGGGCGCCCGTGCGTGATTGTACCCGCTCTCGTCCAAACATCTTTCTCGTGATCATGACGCCGTCCCCCCTCAGGAATGCAATGCCTCTCTCACCCTTATCCAAGATCGGGCAAGCTGGCTAGTGCCATTAGTCACATCCGTCCGTCCGCTCCCGAATGCGCAGCCCACGGGCCCCGTCGGGATCGGGCTCAAGTCTACCCGCGCCCCTGCCGATCGCCCACGCGAGACCGCTGCGGTCGGACGCCCGAAGTGGGCGCGCCGCGCCGGATCGCGCCAGACTTCCGGTCATGACCAGGTCGACGGCCGGCCCGAACCCGATCACCGACCGCCAGCGCCTTGAGGACCTGTGTGCCGAGGTGGCTGCCGAGGAATTCTACGGTATCGACACCGAGTTCCACACCGAGCGCACGTACTATCCGCAACTGGCCCTGATTCAGCTGGCGTGGCGTGACCAGGTGGCCCTGGTGGACCCACTGGCCGTGGACCCCGGACCCCTGGCCCACCTCTTCTCCGGTCCCGGTGTCGCGGTGGCCCACGCGGCCGAACAGGATCTTCAGGTGCTCACCGCGGCCTGCGGCGCCACGCCGGCCACTGTCTTCGACACCCAGATCGTGGCCGGCTTCCTGGGCCTGTCTTCCCCGTCCCTGGCTCGTCTGGCCGATCAGATCCTCGGGGTCTCGCTGCCCAAGGCCGACCGGCTCTCCGACTGGATCCACCGACCCATCTCTGATCGGCAGCTCACCTACGCCGCCAATGACGTCGCCTACCTCCTTGAGTTGCGTGCCGTCCTGAGCGAGAAGCTCGCAGCCCTGGGACGCCTGGAATGGGCCCTCGAAGAGTGCGCTCAGGTGCTCGGAGACCAGCCTCGGACGCGGGTGCCCGAGGAGAGTTGGTGGAAGATGGGCGATGTCAGGAGCATGTCGGGCCGCGCCCGCGCCGTCGCCCAGGAGGTGGCCGCGTGGCGGGAGCGCAAGGCGGCGGCAACCGACCGTCCCCGGAGGACCGTCCTCTCGGACCTCGGCCTCCTCGCCGTCGCCCAGCGGCCGCCCCGTGACGAGGGGGAGCTCCGGAACCTGCGCGGCGTGGACGGGCGACATTTGGCCCAAAGGGGTGCGGCGGCCATCCTGGAAGCCGTTCACCGTGGGCTCAACCTGCCTCCGGGGGAGCTGAGGTTGCCACCCGAGGGGAAGGACGCCCTGGTTCCGCCGGCCGCCCTGGCCGTCTGCACGGGCCTGGTGCGCCACATCGCCGACAACCTCTCCTTCGATCAGGGCCTCCTGGCCACGCGCGCCGACATCGCACAGCGGCTGAGCGGGGGGCCCAGCCGGCTCGATACGGGGTGGCGCCGCGCCATCGCCGGCGATCCGCTGGACCGCCTGATCGCCGGAGAGGTGGCCGTGACCTTCGGCCCGGAGGGCACGCTGGTGCTGGAGGAGCGGTCGTTCCGGGCCAGCCCGTTCAGTTGATGGCCTTCTCACGCCCGGCCCAGTAGGGCTGGCGCAACTTGTATTTCTGCAATTTCCCGGTGGCGGTGCGGTCGAGCCCGTCGCGTAGCTCCACCGTGGTCGGAGCCTTGAAATGGGCCAGACGGGCCCGGCAGTGGGCGATCAGTTCAGCCTCGGTGGCGGTCGCATCCCCGCGCAGCACCACCAGTGCCTTGATCGTCTCTCCCCACTTCTCATCGGGCACGCCGATCACGGCCACCTCGGCCACCTCGGGATGCTGGTACAGGCAGTCCTCCACCTCAATGGAAGAGACGTTCTCGCCGCCGGTGATGATCACGTCCTTCTTGCGGTCGGCGATGACGAGGTGGGCGCCGTCGAGGTAGCCGCCATCGCCGGTGTGGAACCAGCCCCCGGTCAGGGCAGCCCCTGTCTCCGCTGGTTGATCCCAGTAGCCGGCAAAGACGTGGTTGGAGCGAGCCAGGACCTCGCCCTCGTCGTCGATGGCGATCTCCACGCCGATAGCCGGTACGCCCGCCCGGCTCAGGCGCAGCGACCTGTCGCCGGCGCCGTCACCGTCCCACTCGGGGATCGAGCGGTTGATGGTGAGCAGGGGCGCCGTCTCGGTGAGCCCATAGATCTGAATGAACTCCCACCCCAGCTCGGTCTCCACCCGCTCAATGGTCTTCGACGGCGGCGGTGCACCGGCCACGACCATGCGCACGGTGCCGCGGCCGGGGACGTCTTGACCCCGGGCCCGGCGGGTCGCCGCCGCATCGAGGATGGCGGTGACCACGGCGGGGGCGCCGCAGAGCAGGGTCACCCCGTGGCGTGCCACCCGGGAGAGTATCTCCTCACCGTCGACCTTGCGCAGGACGATGTGCTTCCCCGCCATGCCGGTGACGGCGTAGGGCATGCCCCACCCGTTGCAGTGGAACATGGGCAGCGTGTGCAGCAGCACGTCGCGATCGCTGACCCCGGTGTGCCAGCCGAATATGGCGGCGTTGATCCAGCAGTTGCGATGGGTCAGCTGCACGCCCTTGGGACGGGCGGTGGTGCCCGAGGTGTAGTTGATCGAGCAGGTGGCGTCCTCATCCACCGGCCAGGGGCGCGGCTGCGCACCCTCGGGAGCCGGCGCGAACAGGGGGGCGTCATCGGTTCCGTCCAGGGCGAACCGGTGTGCCACTCCTATGGCGGCCACCTCGTCGGTGAGATCCGGGTCGTACAAGAGGACGGACGCACCCGAGTGCCCGACCACGTAGCTGATCTCCTCGGCAGTGAGCCGAAAATTGATGGGTACCAGGACGCGGCCAAAGGCGCTGACCCCGAAGTAGGAGACCAGGAAGCGGCCCGAGTTCGGGCTGACGATGGCCACCCGCTCACCGTGGCCGACACCCAGGTCGTCGAGTGCCCGGGCCATCCCCCGGGCCCGGGCCTCCAGGCCGGCGTAGGTCAGGTCACCGAAGGATCCGGGCACGCCCGGCTCGTCGACCACCGCCGTCCGCTCACCGTGGACGAGCGCGGCCCGACGCAGGAAGTCCGCCACCGTCAGCTCGACCCGCATGAGACCCCCATGTAGTTGGTGAACGATGATGTCCCTGGTCGCCGACCCTAGCGGGCCCCCGGCCGCCTCCCCTAAAAGTGGCCGAGAACCGGGTGCGCCACGTAGGGCTTCTCAAGGTGCGCCACCTCGTCGTCGGTGAGGGAGAGCGCCTCGGCGGCCAGGGCGTCGGTGAGATGCGCCAACTTGGTCGAACCGACGATCGGCGCCGCCACCCCCTTCTTGGACAGAAGCCAGGCCAAGGCCACCTGAGCCATGGGGACGCCGCGCCCGCCGGCCACTTCCTGAACGGCCTCCACGACATCGAAGTCGGTGGGCTGCTCGTACAGGTAGTCGGTGAAGGGGTCCGTGGTCGAGCGCGTGGTGTGCCGACCCCCGTCCCGGGTGCGGGTGCCGGCCAGGACTCCCCGGGCCAGCGGGCTCCAGGGGATGCAGCCGACACCCTGGTCGAGGCAGAGCGGGATCATCTCGCGCTCCTCCTCCCGGTAGATCAGGTTGTAGTGGTTCTGCATGGAGACGAACCTGGTCCAGCCGTTCCGCTCCGCCGTGTACTGCGCCTTGGCGAACTGCCAGGAGAACATGCTGCTGGCACCGATGTAGCGGGCCTTGCCGGCCCGGACCACGTCGTGCAGTGCACCCATCGTCTCCTCAATCGGCGTGCGGGGATCCCAACGGTGGATCTGGTAGAGGTCGACGTAGTCCATTCCGAGCCGGGTCAGCGAGGCGTCGATGCCCGAGAGGATGTGCTTGCGCGACAGGCCGCCGCCGTTCTCTCCCGGGGTCATGGGCATGAATACCTTGGTGGCGATCACCGCCTCGTCGCGGGTCAGGTACTTGGAGACCAGCCTCCCGGTCGCCTTCTCGCTGGCCCCGCCCGAATAGGTGTCCGCGGTGTCGAAGAAGGTGACGCCACCCTCCACGGCCGCCCTGACGATCGGCTCGGCTGCCTCCTCATCGATCACCCACGGTCGCTCGCTGCCGTTCCCGAAGCCCATCATGCCCAGGCAGACTCTCGACACCCGCAGCCCGGACTCTCCCAGATTCTCGTAGTGCATGCCTGACCTCGCTCGTGCCCGCTCCCGACGGGGTGGAACTCCCAGGCTTACCAGACGCGGGGCGGCGTGGCCGCGGGCCCAGCGCTCGCGATCGGCTCACCTTTCAGGCCACGCGCCCCAGCAGCGTGGTGAGCGGTGCCACCGGGGGCAGCTTCTTGCCGACGGAGGCGACCGTTTGCTTCAGGAGGGCATCTAACGGAGTGGCCGTACCTCCGCCGCCCGATGGCGCCGTGGGCTGGGCCGGAGCTGTCGCATCCGCCGCGGGGCTCCCCGGTCCCGCAGCAACGACGGGATTGCCGGTGCCGGCAGTACCGGTTGTGCTGACCAAGGTCGCGGTCGTGGCCCCTCCGACGAGGGCGAGTGTGCTCCCGGAGGCGGTCCGGGAGAACCGGATCGCCGTCGCGCTGCCGGTGCGGCTCCCGTTGCCGGCCGCGGCTCCTACCGGGCTCGTCGCAGCGGCACCGCTCGCCTTCGCGGTCGCCCCCGTCACCGGCGGTTGCGCCGAGATGAAACCGGGTGGCTTCGGCTGTCCCTGGTTACCCACCAGACCCAGGGCGACGACGAGCAGGGCTGCCAGGCCGCTCGCCGCTCCCGCGGCCCGGTTGCGCCGCACCTGAGAAGGCGTGAGGGGCGCCGCCGGCGCACCGCCGTCGTCAAGGTCCGCGGACCCATCGGTTGACGGTGCCTGGCCGAACTCATGGGCGAGGAAGACCTCCTCAAGGCTCTTGGATTCTTCGCTTTCCGGCTGCCCAATCACGGGTCCCCCACTCTCCATCGCACCCACCCTTCCGCCGGTACCTCGGGCCTCTCCTCCCACCTCCCGGTGGATGGGGACATGCCCTGGTCACATCGGGGGTGGCGCCCCTCTGTGAAGGAAACGGGGGGGTACCTCGGCGAACTACGGAACAAGACGTGAATTGCGCCAGCCGCAACCGCTTTGCAACTTTAGCCCGCACCACCCGCGGAGGGCCGCTCCTGAGCTCGCCGAAAATACCTGCTCAGCGTCTCTTCCTGCTGTTGATAGGAAGAGCCCATGTCCGAGCCGTAAAGCGTCATCGGCTCTTCGAGCATGCGCTCGAAGGTCAATTTGCACACGGCCTGCCCGTTCTCGACCATGAACGGCACGTCGTGGGCCCTGACCTCCAGCGCGGCCCGGGAACCGCGGAACCTGCGACCGGCATCAAATCCGAAACCGGGGTCGAAGAACCCCGCGTAGTGGGTACGCAGCTCCCCGCTGGTGGGGTCGTAGGCCTTCATTTCGGCGGCCAGGTAGGGCGGGATGCTCACCGCCTCATGCGAAATGAGGAGGTAGAAGCGCTTGGGGGAGAGGACCAGGCGGTCACCCTCCTCGCGGATCACGGGATCCCAGAACGGCGCCGGGTCGACCTCGCCCCCGGCCGTGAGGTCGAGGAGGGGTGCGCTGTCCCGGGTGCTGTGGCCGACCCGGCCCAATTCGTCGCCGTGGAGATCGAGGCCGAGGAAGAGCCCGTCGGAGAGCACGAGCCCTTCTTCGGGGACCGCCTCACCCTCCCGGAAGAGGATGGGCTCCCGGGCATGGGCCTGGCGCACCTCGTCGTCGCTCAGGTTGGGTCGCCCTATGGTGAGGCGGAGCTGGTTCAACGTCAGGTCTTCCTTGACCCGGATGGCGAACGACAAGGGCACGACCTCTAGGTAGAGGGGGCCCTGATAGCCGGCGGCCACCTCGTCGAACCGGTCACTGTGATCGGTGATGACGCGGGTGAAGACGTCTATGCGGCCAGTCGAGCTCTTCGGATTGGCCTTGCCATGCAACCCGGCCGGGAGGTCGAGCCGCTCCTTGAGCTCAATGAGGTAGGGGCAGCGGGCTTCGAGCATCGCACCGTCGCCCCGCAGGTCGATCTCGTCGAGGACGTAGTCCTTCAGCTTGCGCTCCACCGTGTCGGCACCGGGCAGGAAGCTGCACCGGATGCGGAGTGCCCGCTCACCCAGGCGCAGATCGAGGCTGGCCGGCTGCACATTGGCCTCGGGGATGTTGAACCGCCCGGCATCCACATAGCCGGCTCTGATGGCTCGTTCCAGGAGATGACCGGGCAGTACGCCTTCGGCGTTGGGATGGAGGCTCAGCACCATGGACGGCGGTCCTGGGGCCGGACGGTGGACGGGCGCACCCTCAGAGCAAAGCACGTACCGTGACCCCCCGAAAACCCGTTCCGGGCGGGACCGGGACTCCTGCCTGTGGATGACTTGGGGACGGAAAAGGGAGACACACGGGTTTCCCAGGCACGCAGGGGTTGTCCACAGGCAACTTGAGTGCGCCGTCGCCCTCGGACCGGCTCGCCACGGCGCCGGGTCACGGGCCCTGGTCGATGGGGCGCCCCGGCATGAATGCGGCGCGGGCGCGGGGACCTGAGCGCGGTGGCGCGCTGACGTGCACCGACCCGGGAGCGGTGTCGGTTCGACGTTAAGCTGACGGGCCGTCAGTTTTTCCGTACGCCCCCCCCCGAACCCACCATCCGGAGGATTCATGCTCGACTACGTCATCCGATCCGGCACGGTCATCGACGGCACCGGTGAACCGGGTCGGAAGGCCGACGTCGGCATCCGCCAGGGCCGTATCGCCACGGTGGGGATGGTGGAGGAAGCGGGGGGGAGAGAACTCGACGCCAGCGGGCTCATGGTGGCTCCCGGGGTGATTGACCCCCATACCCACTACGACGCCCAACTCTTCTGGGACCCTTCGGCCTCCCCCTCCAACCTGCACGGAGTGACTTCGGTCATCGGTGGGAACTGTGGCTTCACGCTGGCCCCGATAAATGCCGAGGATGCCGACTACATCCGGCAGATGATGGCGAAGGTCGAAGGTATGCCGCTTGCCGCACTGGAGAAGGGTGTGCCCTGGACCTGGTCGACCTTCGCCGAGTACCTCGACGCGCTCGAGGGGAATCTGGGCGTGAACGCCGGATTCCTCGTCGGCCACTGTGCCCTGCGGCGCAAGGTCATGGGGTCGGCCCGTGCCGAAGAGGTGGCGACCGACCAGGAGATCGCTGCCATGCGCGCCCTGCTCGGGCAGTCACTGAGCGCCGGCGGGCTGGGCTTCTCGTCATCGCAGTCACGGACCCATTCCGACGGCGATGGGAGGCCGATCACCTCGCGCCACGCCGACCGCCGCGAGATGTTGGCCTTCTGCGAGGAGGTCGAGACCCACGAGGGGACGACCCTCGAGTACATCACCAACGGTTGCCTTGACTCCTTCAGCCCCGAAGAGGTGGACCTCATGACCGCCATGAGCGTGACCGCACGACGCCCCCTCAACTGGAACGTGCTCACGGTCGATGCCCGATCGGCCGATCGCATAGAGCACCAATTGTCCGCATCGTCGACCGCGGCGGCGGCCGGCGGGCAGATCGTCGCCCTGACCATGCCCACCCTGGTGCCCATGAACATGAGCTTCCGCACCCATTGCGCGCTCTTCCTCATCCCCGGGTGGGGCGACATCATGGGCCTGCCGCCGGCCGAGCGGATGGCCAAGCTGGCCGACCCGGCGGTCCGCACCCTGCTGGACGAGCGTGCCCGCAGCAAGGAGGCGGGTGTGTTCCGGGGATTGGCCCGCTGGGGCACCTACGTCATCGGCGATACGTACACGGCGGCCAACGAAGGTTGCGCGTTCCGGACCGTGGCCGACATTGCAGCCGAGCGCGGCACCGCACCCTTTGACACGCTGCTCGACATCGTGCTGGCTGATGACCTGCGGACTGTCTTGTGGCCCAACACCGATGACGGCGACGAGTCGACCTGGGCCATGCGGGCGGAGATCTGGAGTGACCCGCGGGCCATGGTCGGAGGATCCGATGCCGGCGCCCACCTCGACCGCATGTGCGGAAGCAACTACCCGACGGCGTTCCTCGATGACTGCCTGCACGGGAGGAAGCTGGTGCCGGTGGAGAAGGCGGTTCACATGATGACCGGGCAGCCGGCACAGCTCTTCGGCTTGCGTGAGCGCGGCCTGGTCTCCGAGGGCTTCGCCGCCGATCTCTTCGTTTTCGACCCCACCACCGTCGGCTCCGAGCCGGCCCGCCTGGTCTACGACCTCCCCGGAGACACGCCCCGGCTCTTCGCCGGCTCGCGCGGAGTGGTCCGGGTCCTGGTCAATGGTGTGGAGACCGTGCGCGACGGCGTGGCCACCGGGGCGGTGCCGGGTCGCCTTCTGCGATCAGGGCAAGACACGGCAACTGTGGCCCCAGCCGCCGTCTAGCCTGCCAGCGGTGCCTCCCACTCCCCCCGAGCCGACGATGGTCGCGGACAATGCCGCCCCCCGGACCACCCCGGGAAGAGGCGGCACAGGTCAACCCGGCGCCACCCTTCCGGCAGCGGGCGGCCGGCGCTCCCACTGGCTGCGCGAGGGCGTCGTAGTCGTGGTGGTGGCTCTGGCGGTGGCCCTGCTGCTGCGCACCTTCGTGGTCCAGACCTTCTTCATTCCTTCGGGATCGATGGAACCCACCCTCCAGATCGGCGACCGGATCCTGGTGGACAAGCTGAGCTACCACCTCCACGGCGTCCACCGCGGTGACATCGTCGTCTTCGCACGCCCACCCTTCGAGAACTGCGGCGGGCCTCCGGTCGATGACCTGGTCAAACGGGTGATCGGGCTCCCCGGAGACACCCTGTGGCTGTTCGGAGGCAATGTCTACATAGACGGCAAGCGGCTGGACGAGACCTGGCTTCCGGCCTCCGAGAAGGGGCTCACCTCGCAGGGGCCCGCGGGGTCCGCCACGAACCTGGCCCGCCCGTACCACGTACCGCCCGACCGGTACTTCGTCATGGGCGACAACCGCCAGGACTCCTGCGACAGCCGGTACTGGGGTCCCATTCCCCGCTCCCTCATTGTGGGCAAGGTCGAGCTACGCGTGTGGCCCCTCAGCGCCCTGCACCTCTTCTGATCCGGGGACCGCGCTCCGGCGATCTCTGACCCACCGGGTACGATCTTGTGGTCTGTACGCAGACGGAAGGGTGTGCATGGTACTGCATCGCGACAGCCGGCCCTCGCCACGGGACATGAAAGTGGCGTCAGCTTCGCTGCCCGACATCGGTCGGTCACTTCGCCTTGCCCGCCAGCAGGCCGAATTCTCCGTGGAAGAGGCTGCTTCCTTGGCCGCACTGACCAGCGGTGAGGTGGAGGACCTGGAAAGCGGCGCGGTCTCCCGGATGCGCGACCGGGTCGAGACCTTGCGGTCGCTCCGGAGGTACGCCGATGCGCTCGGACTCCCCGGCCACGACTTCCTGTTGGCCGTGGTGGAGCTGTGGCCGCCACCCGAGCGGGTACCGAGCCGTCCGGGCGACTCGGGCCAGGTGCCCACCGTCTCGGTATCCGCGGCGCCCGAAGGCGGGCACTCCCCTGCCGGTGACGGCCGGACCGGGGTGACCGACTTCTCCATCTCCGGAGTCGTCTCCCCCCTCGCCCCCTCGCCCATTCACGACACCGGTCAGATCCCCATCGTCGACACGGGCGAGATCCCCGCCGTGCGGCAGTCACCGCCCACCTGGCTCAAGGGCCTCGTCGTGGCGGCCGGGATTCTCGTCGTCCTGGGCATCTTCGCCCTCACCGAGCACAGCCACTTCTCGGCCTGGACCCGCATGACGAGCCGGGACCCCGGCCACTGGATCCACGATGCCGAGGTGGCCGCAGGACTGACCTCCAACCCGGCCGGGCATTCCCCGGCGCGGGCCAACCGGGGCCTGCCCAGCGTCGTCATGGTCCAGAATCCCGCGGCCAACCTGGTGACGGTGAACGTCCATGCCTCGCACTTCACCGTCAAGATCGCAGCGGTCAAGTACCCGAGCTGGGTTCAGGTCACCGACACCAATCAACAGGCGCCGATCTTCGAGCAGGTACTCGCCGGAGGCGCCGACTACTCCTTCAGCGTTCAGGGGACCATGACCGTCGAGACAGGGAGCGGGTCGGCCCGGGCCTATCTCTACGAGGACGGCAAGTTCATCGGTTTCTTCTTCCCCACCAAGGCGCCGTACACGCTGACCTTCCACACGGTGAGCTGAACCGCACCACCCCGGAGCCGCTACTCGACGCCCTCGTTCTCGGCGGTCACCCGGGCCACTGCGGCGACCGACTGGCCTTCGTCGAGGTTCATGACCCGCACTCCGGTGGCATCGCGGCCCTGTGACGCGATCTCCCGCGCTGCCGTGCGGATGACGACGCCTCCCGAAGAGACCAGGAGGATCTCCTCGTCCAGGCCGACCATGAAGGCCGCCACCACCGATCCCCTTCGCCCGGTGAGTCGGATGCCGCGCACACCTTGCCCGCCCCGAGCCTGCCGGTTGAAACGCTCCAACTTGGTCCGCTTCCCATAGCCGGCGTCGGTCACCAGCAGAATGTCGGTGTCATCTGCGGCGACGTCGCACGAGACCACAATGTCGCCTTCGCGGAGCCGGATGCCCCGGACGCCGGCGGCGTCACGACCCATCGCCCGCACGTCGCCCTCGTTGAAGCGAATGGTCATGCCGTTACGCGTCACCTCGAAGATATCGTCGGTCCCCGACGTGGCCACCACCCGGACCAGCTCGTCAGCCTGGCGGAGGTTGATGGCGATGAACCCTTCGCGGCGTGACTTGTCGTATTCACTCATCGCGGTCTTCTTGACCTGCCCCTGCGCCGTGGCAAAGACCAGGTACTGGTCGGGCGGGAAGTCGCGGGTGGCGATGATGGCCTGAATCGACTCGCTGGGTGAGAGTGGCACCAGGTTGACGGCCGCCGTCCCCTTGGCCGTGCGCTCTTTCATGGGGATCTCGTGGCCCCGCAACCGGTAGACCTTGCCCTGGTTCGAGAAGAGCAGCAGGTGGGCGTGGGCCGAGGTGTGGACCACCTGGCTGACCAGGTCCTCCTCCTTCAGGCGGGCACCCTGGACCCCGCGGCCACCCCGGCCCTGGGTGCGGAAGGCGGCGGCGGCCACCGACTTGATGTAGCCGGCACTGGTCATCGTCACGACGATCTCCTCGTCGTCGATCAGGTCCTCAACTCCCATCTCACCGGGGTCGTGGGTGATGACGCTGCGACGCTGGTTGGCGTACTTGTCCCGGATCGCGGTCATTTCGGTGTCGATCACCCCGCGCAGCTTGGCGTCGTCGGAGAGGATCGCCTCCAACTCGGCGATGGTCTCGAGCAGGGCAGCTCTCTCGTCCTCCAGCTCGCTGCGTCCGAGACGGGTCAGGCGACCGAGCGTCATATCGAGAATGTGCGTGGCTTGGACTTCGGTGAAAGAGAAGGGTTCACCTATCAGCGCGACGCGAGCCGAAGGGCGGTCGTCCGAACCGCGGATGGTGGCGATTACCGCGTCGAGCATGTCGATGGCTCGCAAAAGGCCTTCGACGATATGGGCGCGGTTGCGCGCCTTGTCCAAGCGGAACTGCGACCGCCGGGTGATGACCTCAATCTGGTGGGCGATGTAGTGCGTCAGGGCCTGCGCCAGGTTGAGGGTGCGCGGCACCCCGTCCACCAGGGCCAGCATGTTGACACCGAAACTGGTCTGGAGGGGGGTCTGCTTGAACAGGTTGTTGAGCACCACGTTGGCGTTGGCGTCACGCTTGAGCTCAATGACCAGCCGGGGCTCCTGATTGGCCGACGCGTTGCGTAGCTCGCTTATGCCGTCGAGATCACCGGCCTTCACCAGGTCAGTGATCTTCTGCTCAATAACCTCGACCGAGGTCTGGTACGGGAACTCGGTGACCACAATGCGGTCGCCGACCCGGCCTTCTTCAATCTCGGCGACGGCGCGCATCTTTATGGACCCGCGCCCGGTCCGGTAGGCGTCGAGAATCCCCTGGCGCCCCAGGATCAGCGCACCGGTGGGGAAGTCCGGGCCCTTGACGTACTGGAGCAGGTCATCGGGAGTGGCATCGGGATGGCGCAGCACGTGAATGGCGGCATCGATCACCTCGCCCATGTTGTGGGGCGGGATGTTGGTGGCCATGCCGACGGCGATGCCCTGGGAGCCGTTGACGAGAAGGTTGGGAAAGCGGCCCGGGAGCACGACCGGCTCCTCATCGGATCCGTCGTAGTTGGCGATCATGTCGACGGTCTCTTCGTCAATGTCGGCCATGAGCTCCAGGGCCAGTGGGGCCAGGCGGCACTCCGTGTAGCGCATGGCGGCCGGACCGTCGTCGGGGCTACGCCCGCCGAAGCTGCCGTGCCCGTCAATCAACGGGTGGCGGAGGGAGAACTCCTGCACCATGCGGGCCAGCGCCTCGTAGATCGCCGAGTCGCCGTGGGGGTGGTACGTCCCCATGACGTCGCCCACCACTTTGGCGCACTTGTTGTGGGGACGATCGGGACGCAGTCCCCGGTCGAACATGGAATAGAGGATGCGTCGATGTACCGGCTTGAGCCCGTCGCGGACGTCGGGCAACGCCCGGGCGACGATGACCGACATGGAGTATTCAAGGAACGAGCGCTCCATCTCCTCCTGAATCTCAATTGGCTCAATGGCGCCAACGGGCGGATCCTCGCCGGAGGGTGGCGCCCCATTGCCGCCACGGCCCCTACCTGATCCCCCGCGCCCCGTTGTGCCGCGCGCCTGCCTTGCCATGTGCTCTCCTCGTCCTAACGCTCAGATGTCGAGGAAGCGGACGTCTTTTGCATTGGTTTGAATGAAATGGCGACGCAACTCCACGTCGTCGCCCATGAGTATCGAACACACCTCGTCGGCCAACGCGGCCTGTTCCACGTTGATCTGCAGCAACGAGCGCAGGGACGGGTCCATGGTCGTGTCGCGCAGCTCGGCGAAGTCCATCTCCCCCAGCCCCTTCAGGCGGTTGAACTCATGCTTGTGGTCGGGGTGCTCAGCCAGGAATACCGCCTTGGCCGCCTCGTCCTTGAGGTAGATCTTCTCCTTGCCCACCAGGGTGGAGAACAGCGGGGGTTGAGCCACGTAGACGAATCCCCCCTCGACGAGGGGCTTCATCTGGCGGAAGAAGAAGGTGAGCAGCAATGTCCGGATGTGGCTCCCGTCGACGTCGGCGTCGGCCAGTAGGATCACCTTGTGGTACCGGATCTTCTCGACGTCGAACTCATCGGCCAGCCCGGCACCGATGGCGGAGATCAGCGCCTGGATCTCGGCGTTCTTCAGCATCTTGTCGATCCGGGCGCGCTCGACATTGAGGATCTTGCCCCGGATGGGCAGGATGGCCTGCGTGTGGGGATTGCGGGCGTCCTTGGCTGACCCTCCGGCCGAGTTGCCCTCCACAATGAAGATCTCGGACTCACGGGGGTCGCGCGAGGAGCAGTCGGCCAATTTGCCCGGTAGACCGGCCCCGTCGAGCGCCGACTTGCGACGGGTGAGGTCGCGGGCTCCCTGGGCCGCCATGCGGGCGCGGGCGGCCTGAGTCGACTTCTGCACGATCTGGCTGGCCTCGCGTGGGTTCTCCTCCAACCATTCGTTCAGCTTCTTGTTCGTGGCCCGTTCGGTGAGCGAGCGGATGGATTGGTTACCCAACTTGGCCTTGGTCTGACCTTCGAACTGCGGGTCGCGCAGGCGGACCGAAATGATGGCGGTCAACCCCTCGCGGATGTCCTCCCCCTTCAGGTTCTCCTCCTTCTCTTTGAGTAGGTTGCGCTCACGGGCGTAGCGATTCACGGCATTTGTCAAGGCCTTGGAGAACCCCTCGACGTGCATCCCGCCCTCAATGGTTGAGATGCCGTTGGCGAAGGAGTGGATCGACTCGTGGTAGCCCGTGTTCCACTGCAGCGCGATCTCCACCTCCTGGCCTTCCTCGTTCTGATCGAAGGCGGCGACCTTGCGGAACAGTGATTCCTTCGAGGCGTTGAGGTGCTTGACGAAATCGACGATGCCGCCGGAGTACCGGAAGGTCGTCTTGGTGGCTGGCTGGGTGCGTTCGTCGGCAAAGCGGATCTCCAGGCCCTTGTTCAAGAAGGCCATGATCTGCATGCGCTCGACGATGGTGTGGGCCCGGAAGTCGGTCTCGTCGAAGACGGACCCGTCCGGCCAGAACGTCACGGTGGTGCCGGTCCGGTGCTCGCCGGTGGAGCGATCCTTGGGCGAGGGCCCGGTGGCAGAGACCTTCTGCTTGACCTTCCCACCTTTCTCGAATTCGGCTACCCAATGCTGACCCTCGCGGTCCACTTCCAGGACGAGCCGGCTCGAGAGGGCATTGACCACCGAGATGCCCACCCCGTGCAGGCCACCGGAGACCTGATAGCCCTTGCCGCCGAACTTCCCTCCGGAGTGCAGGCGGGTCAGGACAATTTCGGCGGTGGAGATCTTGGGGTGCTTGGGATGCGGGCCGACGGGGATGCCGCGTCCGTCGTCGCTGACCCGGCAGCCACCGTCGGCCATGATGGTGACGTCGATGCGACTGCAGTGCCCGGCCATGGCCTCGTCGACGGAGTTGTCGACCACCTCCCACACCAGGTGGTGGAGGCCGCTCGGTCCGGTCGATCCGATGTACATACCCGGGCGCTTGCGTACAGCTTCGAGCCCTTCCAGGATGGTGATGTCGCCCTCGTCGTACGACATGTCGATCCCTCCCGGAGTCTCATCCACCCTCACAGCCACAGGCGCGCCCTTTCAAATCACCAGTCTTCGCGGTGCGTATCGAATCCCCGAACGATGTACCCCCGGCCTTCCGATGCGAACGCTCCATCCTACCCGACGAATGTGCCAATTCGGCACTCTTGAACGGTCGGCTGAGCCGGCCGGGAGCCGCGAATTCAGGGTCGCTGCACGACCACATCGAGGCGTTCGATCGAGGTGTCGCCCAGGGCTCGGGCCCGGGCCAGAATCGACCCGGTGTCCATGCGGGCCCGGGTGGCCCAGGCCGGATGGTCGGCCGCGACAACCAGGACGGGGCCATCGACCCGCACCGGCTGCAGGTGCTCGGCGAACTCCGGACCCACCACCTCGGGCCAGCGCGTGAACACCAGGTCCATGGTGGCCAGTGAGGGGGGGGCTCCCATCCGTCCGAGGACGCGGGCCAGCGACTGTGCCACCGGTCGGGGGCCGGCGTCGGTGCGTCGGGGGTACCGGCGGCCGGGGGTCACGGCGTCCTTCCTAGCTGCTCGATGTCGACGATGTGGCCCACCTCAATTCCCCCAGGCAGGGGCACCGCTGTGGTGAGGATCACCTGTCCGGGCGGGAACTCGGCCACCAGGGCCCGGCTGCGGGCGGGGTCGAGCTCGGAGAACACGTCGTCGAGCAGGAGGGTGGGCACGACGGCGGTGCGGGCCCGCACGAGCTGGTGGACGGCGATACGCAGGGCCAGGGCCAGGCAGCGCTGCTCCCCCTGGGAGGCGTGTGTGCGGGCCTCCCTCCCTTCAATTTCGAGCATGAGGTCGTCGCGGTGCGGGCCGCGGGTGGTGACGCCGCGGCGCACGTCCTGGCGGCGCTGCTCTTGCAGGGCATCGAGGAGATCACCGTCCCAGCTGCGCTGGTAGCGCTGCCGCACCAGGTCCCGGGCCTCGGCGCCGGCCAGACGGCAATAGGCGGGGACGACGAACTCTTCCAGGTCGCCCACCAGTCGTTCCCGGGCCTCGGCCAGGGACGTGCCGGCCCCGGCCAGGCGCTGGTCCCAGACGTCGAGTGTCGTGGCGACGTCCTCGGTGACGCGGCCAGTCGCCTGGCGCAGGAGGGCGCCGCGCTGGCGCAGGACGCGATCGGTCTCTTCTGCGGCGCGGGCTCCGGCCGGGTCCAACAGGTTGAGGGCGTCATCCAGGAGCTCCCGGCGCCCTTTGGGCCCACCACCGACAATGACAAGATCCTCGGGCGAGAAGATGGTGCACGGGGCCGCCATCGCCTGCTCCTTGCGCCCGCGCGCCTCCTTGCGGTTGATCAGGGTTCGGCTCCGGCCCTCGGGCACGATCTCGGCTTCGGCCAGGGTAGGGCTGCCTCCCTGGTCCAGCTCAGCCCGGATGAGGGCCCTCTCCTGGCCACTGCGCACCATGGCGTCCTTGGGTGCACCGCGGAAGGAGCGGCCGGTGCCGAGGTAGGCCAAGGCCTCCAGCACGCTCGTCTTCCCGGTGCCGTTGGGCCCGGTGATCACGGTGGTGCCTTCAGCCTCGGGCCGGAACTCCCCGGCGGCAAAGCTCCGGAAATCGGTCAGCTCTAGGCGGCGCAGGCTCACCGCGCCACAGTGACGGTCAGGAGACCCGGACCGGCATGAGGAGGTAGCGGAACTGGTCGTCCTCGGCTCCCCGCACGGTGGCCGCCTTCGACCCGTCGGCCGTCTCGACGATCACTTCGTCACTCTGCACGGCTTCCACGCCGTCTATCAGGTATGAGGGGTTGAACGCGATGATGAGGTCTTCTCCGCTGAAGTCTCCGTCGACGGACTCCGATGCGTCGCCCACTTCCTGGCTGACCACCGTGAGATCAACCCCTCCCTGGCGCATGGAGAGCCGGACCGGAGTCGTGTTGTCCCGCACCAGCAGCTGGACCCGGCGCAGCGCAGCCAGGAAGGTCTCCTTACCCAGGTGGAGGCGGTTCGGGTAGTGCTCGGGGATGAGTTGTTTGTAATCCGGGTAACGGCCTTCAAGCAGGCGGGTGCTGATCTGGACGTTTCCCTGCCAGAAGGTGATCTCGTTGCTGCCGGCCGCCACCCCCACCCGGCTGGTCTCGGACTGGTCACTGATGGTCCCCGCGGGCAGGCGCTGGAGTTCGGCCAGTGCCCGGGCAGGAACGAGGAGATCCGCCTCACCGGGGATGGCGTGGGTCCCCGCCAGGTCCCGCATGGCCATGCGGTACGAGTCTGTGGCCACCATGCGGATGGAGCCGTCGACCTGGGACAGCAGGACTCCGGTCAAGAGGGGCCGGGCGTCGTCGTGCGAGGCGGCGCGCACGACCTGGCGTACGGCTTCGGACAGGAGCGCCTCGGGAAGTTGGGTGGTGGGCTCGCTAGCCCGGGCCACGGCCGGGAATTCGACCACCGGAAAAGTTCGTAGTTTGAAGTTCGAGCGGGCGGCCGAAATGGTGATGTGGTCATCGCCATGGGCGAAGGTGACGGCGCCAGGCTCCAGCCGCCGGACGATGTCGGTGGAGAGGCGGGCGGGAATCACACAATTTCCGTCATCTATCCCGATGACCTCTGCGGTCACCACAATGGTCAGGTCGAGGTCGGTCCCCGTGACCGAGAGCGTGTTGCCCTGGCACGACAGCAGGAGGCCGGACAGCACCGGTGAGGAGGTGGTCCGCCCGCCTACGGCACGTCCAGCCGTGGCCAACATCTCTATGAGCGCATCGCGCTCGGATCTGAACTTCACCGATTCCGGTCCTTTCGGGAGTGTCCCCAAGCTCTGCTCTGTACGGGGGGGAGATATGTCCTTGGTAAAGGTAGTAAGGGTTGTGGATTGTGGACGACACCTTTTCGGGCCTGGTGGAGCCCCGAAAGTTTCTCCCCATGGCGGTGTGGGCAACCGGGCCGGGAATTCGTGAGCGTTGCCCGTACGGCGCCGGGCTGGGGACGCAGGGTCACGCTATCCCCAGCGCCGGGGATGTTCTCCCCAATCCGGGGATCACCCACCCACAGCCCGATCCCCAGTCCGGCCGGGAGCTCAGGTGCCGGCACGGATCTGCTGGATCAGCTCGGTGACCTGCTCGTAAATCTGACGCCGCTCCTGCATCTGCCCGGTGATCTTGTCGACGGCGTGGATCACCGTCGTGTGGTCACGTTTGCCGAACACCCGCCCGATAGCCGGATAGCTGTAGTCCGTCAGCTCCCGGGTCAGGTACATGGCGACCTGGCGCGCCGTGACGAGAGGGCGGGTGCGGCTGGGGCCGCAGATGGCGTCAATGGAGAAGCCGTAACTCCCTGAGGTGGCATCGAGGATCATTTGGGGGGTGATGCGCCGTGGCTCACCGGCCAGCACGAGGTCTGACAGCACATGTTCGGCCTGGCTGAGGGAGATGACCTCCTTGTTCAATTTGGCGAACGCGCAGATCCGGGTCAGGGCGCCTTCCAGTTCCCGGATGTTGTTCTTTACGTGGGAGGCGATGAATTCGAGCACGTCGTCGGGCACCTCGTGGTGCTCACTAACCGATTTGGAGCGCAGGATGGCCAGGCGGGTCTCAAGGTCGGGAGGGTCGATTTCGGTGATGAGGCCGGAGAGGAAGCGGCTGCGCAGGCGGTCCTCCAGCGTGTCGATCGACTTGGGCGGGCGGTCCGAGGTGAGGACGATCTGCTTGGAGGCACCCTTCAGGTCGTTGTAGGTGTGGAAGAACTCCTCCTGGAGCCCCTCCTTGTTCTCCATGAATTGGACGTCATCGATGAGCAGGACGTCACATTCGCGGTAGCGCCGCTTGAAAGCCAGGGTGGTCGAGGTGCGGAGCGAGTCGACAAAGTCGTTCATGAAGGTCTCGGTGGTGACATAGAGCACCTTGCGCCGGGGGTAGTTCTCCGTCACGTAGTTCCCTATGGCGTGCAGGAGGTGCGTCTTGCCCAACCCGCTGTCGCCGTAAATGAAGAGGGGGTTATAGGACCGACCAGGGGTTTCCGCGACGGCCTGGGCGGCGGCGTGGGCCAGCCGGTTGGACGAGGCGGCGACGAAGGTGTCGAAGATGAACTTGGGATCGAGCTGGACGGCCGGAGACTCCCGGCCGAGCGCCGGGGTCACCGCTCCGTGGTTGAGCGCGGCCGGCTCGCGCTCGCGCCCGGTGGGGCTGGTTTCCCCTTCGGGGACCTCGTCGGGCTCGGACTGGTCCCGCCCATGGATCTCCAGGCGCCCTCGCACCGGGGCACCCACCTCGTTGGCCAAGGTGTCCTCAATCATGGGCAGGTAGCGGGACTCGACCCGCTCACGGATGAGACCGTTGGGGACCGAGAGGACGAACACCCCGTCGGCGAAGTCGATCGGCTCTATGCCGGACAGCCAGAGCTGCCAGGTGCTTTCCGACACCTGGTCGCGCAGCGACTTGGTGCACTTCGTCCAAAGTTCTCCAGCTTGCGACACCGCTCCGTCCGATCGTCCCTTCTCCGTCCTCGGCGTCCAGGGAAGATCGGAACGTTCCTCGGTGCGGGTAATTGTCTGAACGTACACCGTGGCACGAAGCCCGACTAGAGGCCATCGGGGAATCGCGCCTAACATGGGCGAACTCTGTCGCCGCCAGCCGGGTCATCACCCCCGGCCGGTGGCATGAACTCGGCCACGCAACGGCACCTCAGGCCGCTCAGGCCGGTGAAAGGCTGAACCTACGTGAAGCGCACCTACCAACCGAATACCCGTAAGCGGGCCAAGACCCACGGATTCCGCCAGCGGATGTCGACGCGGGCCGGCCGGGCCATTCTGAAGTCACGGCGCCTCAAGGGGCGCCACCGCCTCACCGTCTGAGCCCCTGGTGCCTGCCCGGTCAGTCGGACGGATCCAGAGTCGCGCCGCCTTCGCACGGCTGCAGCGTTCCCGCGCCCGCGCCACCAGCGGCCCGGTCCGCGCCACCTTCGTCCCGGTGGACGAGGCGGTGCCGGGCCTGTTTCCCCAGGTGGGATACGCAATTGGCAGACACTGCGGCAATGCCGTGGTCCGCAACACCCTGCGCCGCCGCATGCGTGAAGCGGCCCGGGCCAGCGCCCTGGACCTACCCCGTGGCACCTACCTCCTGAGAGTCGACCCGGCGGCGGCGCGGTGCGAGCGGGCCCAGTTCTCGGCCCACGTCGTCGAAGCACTGCGGCGCGCCGGCCGGTACCCCGGTCTGCGGCCGTGACCACAGAATTGCAACGGCCGAGCCTGGCCGTGCGCGCTGCCCTGCGGGCGCTCACCCTGTATCGGGGTGCCAGCGCGGGGCGCGTCTCGCCCTGCCGCTTCTACCCCAGCTGCTCGCACTACGCCGCCGAGGCCTTCACCGAGCACGGCTTCTGGACCGGCCTCGCCCTCACGGCCCGGCGCCTGATTCGTTGCCGGCCCTTCGGGCCCCACGGCGTCGACCTGGTGCCCCTGCGGGCCCCGGCCGGTCAGGGGGCAGGGACGTCATGCTGAGCGCCCTCCACCCGATTCTGGGGGAGAACTCCCTGTTCAGGGATGTGGGCAAGGTCTTCCACCCCCTCTTCCAGCTCTTCGGGTTGATCCTGGCGGGGATCTATTCCGTCGTCCCGAACTACGCCGTGGCCATCATCGGGCTCACGGTGATCATCATGCTGGCCCTGACGCCGGTGACGGTCAAGAGCACCAAGTCGATGATCGCCATGCAGCGCTTGCAACCCGAGATGAAGAAGCTCCAGGCCAAGTACAAGGGCGCCGAGAACCGGGAAACGCTCAATCAGGAAATGATGAAGCTGTACAAGGAGAACGGGACGAGCCCGTTCGGTGCCTGCCTGCCCAGCCTCCTGCAGATGCCGTTCCTGATCGTGCTTTATTCGTTGATACGAGGCCTCTCCAACACCGCCAAAATAGGCGGGAAGATCGTTGCGTTGCCTCGATACATTCCTACGAATTCACGAATGCATCAGGACTTGGTCCTCAGTGGTGGCAAAATGCACTCCTGGTTTGGCATGGATTTGTCGTCCAAGCCGTTCGCACACCACGGAGGGAATCAGGCCCTGCTGACCATTCCCTATTTGGTCTTAATTGCCATGGCGATTTTCCTGCAATATTACCAAATGAAACAGATGAATAGCCGTAATCCTCAGGCGGCTGCGGCGAATCCTCAGATGCAAAACATGCAGAAGTTCTTTCCGTTGATTTTCGGATTCATTTATCTAAATGTCCCCACTGGCGCTACCATTTACATGGTGGTGTCTTCGGCAATGCGGATCGGTACGCAGGAGGTGATGTTCCGCACCGGCATCGTCACGCCGGTGGCCGCCGAGCGCGAGATCGGACCTGCCGCCAAGGCGGCCAAGCCCGAGTCCAAGCCGGCGGCGAAGCCGCCGCTGAAGCGCTCGACGGCCACCGACGGCACCGTGCTGGGGACGTCGAAGGGGACCGTGCCGCCCAGGAAGCCCACAAGGCCGAAGAGCGGAGCGGGTGGCCAGGGCCAGGGCTCAGCGAACGGAAACAGGACGGCGGGAGCGGACGGGGAGGCGGCACCGGCACCGGCGCCCAAGGAACACCCGCGCTCGCGCTCCAAGAGGACGAGAAAGGCTCGATAGGGCGTGGAGTGGGTTGAGGTTGCAGGTAGGACTGTGGAAGAGGCCACCGAGCAGGCACTGGACCAGCTCGGGGTGGCGGTCACCGACGCCGAGGTGATTGTGGTGACCGAGTCCAAGACCGGTTTGTTCGGACGGACCCGAGTCGAGGCCCGGGTCCGAGCCCGGGTGCGCCCCGTCGGGCCGCGGCCCAAGCGCGAGCGGTCCCGCGAGCGCAGTCGCTCCGGCAAGGCCGGCCAGGGGTCGGGCAACCGCCAGGGCGGGTCACGCACCCCGGCCGGTGGCACTGCGGCCAACGGGTCCGGCGAGGGCGCTGCGGCGGCCACCCGGTCCGGTGAGGTTGCCGGGACCGGTACCAGCCGCTCGTCCCGGCGCCGGCGAAGCCGGGGCCAGGGTGGGGGCGCCCGGGAAGAGAAGCAGAATGGAGCAGATCCCGGCGCGCCGCGTCCGGCTGCCAGATCCACACAGCGCAGCAGAGAACCGAAGGAGAGAGTTGCCATGGCCGAGGGAATGACGCTCGAGGAGCAGGGTGAAGTCGGCCGGGCGTTTCTGGCCGGTCTCCTCACCGAATACGGTCTACAGGCGACGGTCGAAACCCGCCTGATCGACGAGGACACGGTGGAGGTTGCCGCCAACGGCGAGGAACTCGGCCTGCTGGTGGGGCCCCGTGGCTCCACGCTCAGCGCCCTGCAGGACCTGACCCGGGCCGTCGTCCAGCGCCAATGCCCCTCACGTACCGACCGGATCCTGGTCGATGTGGCGGGCTACCGCGAGAAGCGCTCCGCTGCCCTCAAGCGGTTCAGCACGCAGATCGCCGAGGAGGTCATCGCCTCGGGCCAGGAGAAGGCTCTGGAAGCCATGAGCCCGGCGGACCGCAAGGCGGTCCACGACGCCGTCAACGAGATGGCGGGGGTCGTCACCCGCTCCGAGGGCGAGGACCCGAACCGCTACATCGTCATTTCGCCGGCCGGCTGACCGGATCGTCGGTGGTTGCCACCGACCACGGGGATCGGCCGGTCTCCCCGCTCCTGGAGATCCTGCACCAGGCCCGCACAGCCGGCTTCCTGGGCCCCGGCCCCGTGGAGCCTCACCTGGCCCATGCCGAGGGTTTTGTCGCTCTGGTCCGGCGCCCGCCCCTGGTGCCGGCCGGTACGGCGCCCCACCTGCTGGACCTCGGGTCAGGAGGCGGCCTCCCCGGCCTGGTCGTCGCCCTGGAATGTCCCCGGGCCACCGTCGTCCTCCTCGATGCGTCCCAGCGCCGGTGTGCGTTCCTGTCCCGGGCCGTGTCCCGTCTCGGCCTGGCGGACCGGGTCAGCGTCGTGCACGACCGGGCTGAGCGCAGCGGCCGGGCCCCCGCCCATCGCGCCGCCTACGACGGAGTGTTGGCCCGGTCCTTCGGTCCACCCGCTGTCCTCGCCGAATGCGCGGCACCCTTTCTCCGCCTCGGCGGGTGGATCGTCGTCTCGGAGCCCCCGGTGGCTCCGGGGGGCGGGGTGGCCCCCAAGAACCCGACTCGGAGGCGGTGGCCCGCCGGGCCCCTCCGTGAGGTGGGGCTGGAGCCCGTGGAGTACGTCCAGGAAGGCTTCGGCTACCAGATTCTCCGCCAGCTCGAGCTGTGCCCGGAGCGGTTCCCCCGCCGGAACGGGGTGCCGGCGAAGTCCCCGCTCTTCTGAGACCCGTTTTGGAATCACGGGGGGTTTCACGTGGAACAGGCCGCGGGAAGGGCGCGGAGGGCCCAGCATAGAAATGTTTCACGTGAAACGCCCCCATAGCCTTGACCTGAGGGGGCGGGGAGGCCAGGATAGGCGCCGTGTCGCGGCGAATGGGAGAAACTGCCTGATGCGGATGCGCCGCCGGGACAAGGATCTCATCGCCCCCCAGACATTTCAGACCTCGGACCAGAACCACACCGGTGCCCTGGTCACCAATTCGGTGCCCGAGCCCGCCACGGTGGCGGATCCAGCCGACGGCGGGGCCCGCGAGTCACTTCCACCCCCCCCGTCGGCCGAGGACGGCCCCGTGCCCCCTGCACCCCCGAGTGAGACAGTGGCGGCACCCGCCGGGCACCTGACCACTTCGGAGGTCCCGGTGGTCACCCTGGTGGAGAAGCCCGAGGAACCACACCAGGCACCGACGGCCAAGTCCGAGGCCACGGACAAACCCCCGGTGGCCCGGGAGCCCAAGCCGGAACCGGAAGTTGAAACAGACAAGGCAGGCAAGACGGGCAAATCGGATACGCCGGCGGGAGCCCAAATGAGACCACCGAGCATCCGGGTCGACGCCGACGAGCTGCTCAACGGTGACCGGCCGGCCGTGCGGGAGCTTCCCCGGGTGATCGCCGTCGCCAACCAGAAGGGCGGCGTGGGCAAGACCACCACCACGGTCAACCTGGGGGCGGCGCTGGCCGAACAGGGCTACCGGGTCCTCGTGGTGGACCTCGACCCCCAGGGCAACGCCACCACAGGCCTGGGAGTCGACGCCCGCAATTTCGAGCTCTCCATGTACGACGTGATCATGCGGGACCAGCCTCTTGAGGACTGCATCGAGCCCACCAGCGTGCAGAACCTCTTTGTGGCCCCCGCCACCATCGACCTGGCGGGAATTGAGATAGAGCTGGTACCGGCCTTCAGCCGGGAATTGAAGCTGAAGCGGGCGGTCGACACCGTGGTGGACGACTTCGACTTCGTGCTCATCGACTGCCCCCCGTCCCTGGGGCTGATCACGGTGAACGGGCTGGCGGCGGCCGACGAGGTCCTGGTGCCGATCCAGTGCGAGTACTACGCCCTCGAGGGTCTGAGCCAGCTCCTGCGCAACGTGAACCTGGTCTCTTCCAACCTCAATGAGACACTGGAGGTCACCATCATCGTCCTGACCATGTTCGATGCCCGGACCAGGCTCTCCCTCGATGTGGCCAACGAGGTGCGCGAACACTTCGCCGACCGGGTCTGCAAGAGCGTGATCCCACGCACGGTCAGGCTCTCCGAGGCCCCGTCCTTCGGGCAACCGATCACCGTGTTCGATCCCACCTCACGGGGGGCCGTGGCCTACCGTGAGCTGGCAAAGGAGGTGAGCAATGGCGCGCCGCAGCGGGCTCGGTAAGGGGCTCAGTGCCCTGATTCCGGGCGAGGCGACCGGGGAGGCCGACTCCGTCCTCCGGACGGTCCCCATCTCGCACATCAGGCCGAACGTCCATCAGCCCCGGAGCCACTTCCACGAGGAGTCGATGGCGTCCCTGGCCGCCTCAATCAGGGAGGTGGGGTTGCTCCAGCCGGTGCTTGTGCGCGAGGTCGAGGGTGAGGACGAGAGCTATGAGCTCATCGCCGGTGAGCGGCGTTGGCGGGCAGCCCGGCGGGCCGGCCTCCAGACCATCCCCGTGCTGGTCCAGGTGGCCAACGACCGGGGCAGCCTGGAGCAGGCCCTGGTGGAGAACCTCCACCGGGAGGACCTCAACGCCCTTGAGGAAGCCGCGGCCTACCAGCAGCTGATTGACGACTTCGGGCTCACCCATGAGCAGGTGGCCACCCGGATGGGCCGGGGCCGTGCCACCATCACCAACACGCTGCGCCTCCTGCAGCTTCCGGCCGGTGCCCAGCGGGCGCTCGCCGAGCGGACGATCACGGCCGGTCATGCCCGGGCGCTGCTGGGGACGCCCGACCGTGCCCTCCAGGACAAGCTGGTGGCCCGGATCGTGGATGAGGGCCTCACCGTGCGGGCGGTCGAGGAGCTGGTCCGCGGTGGAGGGTCCGAGCTGCATGTGGTGCCGCCCCTCACCGAGCCCGACGACGAGCCGGTGACAGGTGGTGTGACCGCGGGTAACACCGGTGGGGGCGCCCGTCGACCTTCGGCCAGGAATCTCCCCGAACCCGGCGTGCTGGAACTGGAAGAGCTTCTCTCGACCTACCTCAACACGCGGGTCAAGGTCGACATCCAGAATCGGCGGGGGCGTCTGGTGGTGGAATTCGCCACTCTGGAGGACCTGGAGCGGATCTACCGGGCCATGGTGGGTCACGGTCCCGTCTAGTTGTTCGCGGAACCGTCAAGAGACGGTTCAGCTTCATCCACAACCTGTGCATGACGTTGTGGATTGTTACCTGGTTCACCTTGGCGAGGAGTTCGTCGCGTAACTGTCGCCCACCTCCCCGATGGCCAGATTAGGCCGGCGCCAGCAGCTCGGGGTCCCTGTAGTCGTCGATGCGCAGAGCCAGTCCGAGGCCCGGCCAGTGCGCGTCGCCGGTCAGCACGGGGAGCTGGCGGTCGATGGCTACCGACAGGCAGGCCATGGCGGCCAGCGAGAGGGGCACCGCCTGCAGCCCCTCGGCGTCCCCGGCCGGTGCGAGATCCGGCCGGCGGGACTCCAGCCCCGCCAGCAGCGGGAAGATGGCGGCCCCGGCGATGCCGAGAGGGACGACGCGCAGGCCCTGGGCGCCCAGCACGCGCGCCACGTCCGCGGGCGAGGTTGACCGGCGCCGGTCCACCGCGCAGAAGACCTCTGCGAGGTTCACGTCGACCATGACCGCCCGGGACAGCACGGAGGTGAAGCGGGTGGCCAGGGTCTCCCCGAGGAGCAAGGCCATGACGAAGGCGGCGTCGACCACGATCTCGCCCACGGGGAGGGTGCGGGGCACTACGGGCGCCGAGTGGTGTCGGCGGGCCGGTCGCCGAGGAGGGAGTCCAACGCGGCGGCCGGGGTGGTTGCCGCCCCGTCCGCCGCGCCCGAGAGCCTGGCCTGCAGCGCCTCGAGCAGGGCACTGGGGCTCTCGAGCACGATGCGACCGGGGCCGTCCGCCCGGGCCACCAGTTCGGTCACTCCGGTCAGCCCGGCCTCCCGGAGAAGGGCGGCGGACAGTGTAGGCCGTCGCTTGGTGTCGAGGTGGACCGGGAACCCGGCCACCCCTGGTTCGTGCCCCATGGTCCCACTGTAGCGGCCCTTGTGGGCGAAATAGGATCTTACCCACCAATGTCTGAACTGTGGGATGCCTCAATCCCAGGAGGCATCGGCCCAGTGCCCGAGGGCGCCGGAGAGCGCGGCCGCCAATGCGGCGGAACGTTCGACCACCAGGGTGGCCGGCCCCACTTCGACCAGCACCGACGGCATGCGGGTCTCGCGCAGGATGGGCAGGGACATGCCGTGGGCGCCCCCATCGGTGATCCCGAGGGCGACAGGCACGCTGCGCTGGACCAACTCGGCCAGGCGCCGGCCCCCGGGGGAATCGTCGTGGGTGCCGGCCCAGAAGGCGGTCCGGCAGGTTCCCGAAGTGGGATTGAGCCGTAGCCCGACGTAGACGTCCACCCCCAGTTCGTTGGCTTCCTTGGCCTGAATGGAATCGTCGGGGTGGTGCAGCTCGGTGACCCGGGTCCCGCCGAGCAGGAGCCGCCTCCGGAGTGCGCCGCTGACACTGCCCAGCCCGCCGCTCTCCCCGATGGCCACATGGCGCCCGCTCAGCGTCGGTGGTGCATTGCGCAGCGCGGCCCGGGCCCGCACCGAGGACACAAGCTCGGCATCATGGTGCCGGCTCTCCAGGCGGATGAGCTCGCGCAGGGTGGCCGCGCCGACGATGGCGTCGATGGGCAGCCCGGCATTGCGCTGGAACTCGGCCAGTGCGTGCGAGGTGGAGTCGCCGAAGATCCCGTCCACCCGTCCGGAATCGAAGCCGAGGGTGCAGAGCCGCTGCTGCAGGTCGGCCACGTCGTCGCCCCGCTGCATGGGGGTGCGCCGGTACAGGAAGCGGTCACCGAGCCGGAATCCGGCCTCCACCAGGGTGTTCCACGTCTGCTCGCCACAGATCCCGTCGACCCGGAGCCCCCGCTGGTGCTGGAAGGCCTCCAGCGTGGCCCGGGTCCCGGGCCCGTAGATCCCGTCGCGATCGATGGGTGCCCCGGGCAGGATGGCGGCCAGGCGGTGCTGCACGTCGGAGACCGCCTGGCCGCGATCCCCGATGGAGAGGGGGAGGCCTACAGGTACGCCGCGATCTCCTCCAGCAGCTGACCCTTGGGCTTGGCCCCGATCAGCCGCACCTTGGGCTCCCCGTCCTTGAACAGAATCAGGGTCGGGATGCTCATCACGTCGAAGCGGCGGGTCACGTCGAGGTTGTCGTCGATGTTCAGCTTCCCGATCTGGAGCTTGCCCTCCTGCTCCTGGGCGATCTCCTCCAGCACCGGGGTGATCATCTTGCACGGTCCGCACCATTCGGCCCAGAAGTCCACCAGGACGGGCACGTCGGAACCCTTGACATGCTCGTCAAAGGTAGCGTCGCTCAGGGTCACAATCTTCTCGCTCATCGTCTCTCCTTGTCACCATGGTCCAACGCCGCCGGTCCGGCTTCTGTTCCCAGGACCTACTGGCCGCGTTCTTCCAGCCAATGCTCGGCGTCGATGGCGGCCATGCACCCCGAGCCGGCCGAGGTGACGGCCTGACGGTAGAAGTGGTCCTGGACGTCGCCGCAGGCGAACACCCCGTCGACGTTGGTGCGCGACGAGCGCCCGAAGGTCTTCACGTACCCGTTGTCCTCCAGCTCGACCTGCCCCTTGAGCAGGGCGCTGTTGGGCTCGTGCCCGATGGCCACGAAGAGACCGGTGACCGCGAGTTCCGAGGTGGCTCCCGAGACGGTGTCCTCCACCCGGAGGCCGCTCACCTTGGTGTCCCCCAGGACATCGGTGATGACGGAGTTCCACAGGAACTCGATCTTGGGGTTGGCGAAGGCCCGGTCCTGCATGATCTTGGAGGCCCGCAGGGCGTCCCGCCGGTGGACCACGGTGACCTTGGAGGCGAAGCGGGTGAGGAACAGGGCCTCCTCAAGGGCGGAGTCGCCCCCGCCCGCCACGGCGATGTGCTGCTCGCGGAAGAAGAAGCCGTCACAGGTGGCGCAGGTCGAGACCCCGTAGCCGAGGAGGCGGTCCTCGTTCGGGCAACCCAGCATGAGGGAGCGGGCACCGGTGGCGATGATGAGCGCATCGGTCAGCACGGTGGGCTCATCGGCGTCGGGAGCGCCCACCCACAGGGCGAAGGGCGAGGAGGCCAGCTCGAGCCGGCTGACCTTGGCCGTGCGCAGTTCGGCGCCGAAGCGCAGGGCCTGGGCCCGCATGATGCCCATGAGCTCGGGACCCATGATCCCGTCGACGAAGCCGGGGTAGTTCTCCACGTCGGTGGTCAGCATGAGCTGGCCGCCGGGCTGGTCACTGTCGGAAGAGGGCTCACCCTCAATGACCAGGGGCAACAGCTGGGCCCGGGCCGTGTAGATGGCGGCCGTCAGACCGGCCGGCCCGCTCCCGATGACCACCAGCTTGCGCCGTTCAGGCATCGGGTGTCACCCCGCGGCGGGAATAGAGGATGGCGCCGGCCGCAGAGAAGAGGGTGCCGAGCACGAGATAGGAGATCCACACCTTGTGGTCGAAGGGGATGCGGAAGGCGGTGGTCAGGCGGATGAAGCCGACGCAGGCCCACACCAGCACGGCCAGGGTGACGACCGAGATGATGACCCCGAACACCACCCCGCGGGCGGCCACAATGGCCGGGCGGACCGCCTTGTCGTTGACGGTGGCCACCACCGTGTCGATGGTGTCAAGGGCACGGGCGGACAAGCCGTCGGCGAAGGAAAGGTCGTTCTCGGGCACGGAGTGAGATTAGTCGCCGTTCTCCGCTGCGCCCGCGGCCTCTATGTAGCAGACCCCCACCGTGTTGGGGCCCGTGTGGGTGCCCACCACCGGACCGAGTTGCACCGACACCAGCGGGTGCTCGGTGTGCACGGCACCGAGGCGGGCGAGGACATCGGCGATGTCGTCACAGGCCCCGTCGGCCACGGCCAGGCGTTCCAGCGGGGCGTCCGCCGTCACCTTGGTGGTCAGGTAGGCCAACGCACGGCCCCTCGTGCGCTGCTTGGACTCCTCGGCCACCTCACCGTCCTTGACCTGGATCACCGGCTTGATGCTGAGCAGGGAGCCGATCAGGGCCTGGGCCCCGCCGATGCGCCCGCCCCGCTGCAGGTGCTCCAGCCCACCGAGCACACCGTAGACGTGCACGCGACTGATCCGACTTTCCGTGGCGGCCACCAGGTCGTCCAGGACGGCGCCCGCCTCGGCCTCCTCGGAGGCGGCGATGACCAGGAGGCCTTGTCCCATGGTGAGCGAGCGGGTGTCGACGACGCGCACCGGGATCGCGCTGAACGTGCCGGCCGCGGTGAGCGCGGAGCCGTAGGTCCCCGAGACCCCCGAGGAGAGGGTGAGGCACAGCACCGCCTCCGCGCCATCGTCGGCCGCCTGCTGGAAGGCCGCCAGGAAGGATCCGGGTGAGGGGGCGGCCGTCTCGGGCAGCGCCCCCTTGCCGGCACAGCGCTGCCAGAACTCGTCGGGGCTCAGCTGGCGGCGGTCCTCCAATTCCTCGCTGCCGAAACGGATGGTCAGGGGTACGACGATGATGTGGTGCTCCTTGACCAGCGCGTCGGTCAGGTCGCAGGCACTGTCGGTCACGATGTGGACGCCGGGCATGGGGGGAGTCTGCCACGGCCCGGCCGGGTGGATCAGCCCTGGCGGGGACTCACAGCGGGGCCCGGGATCAGCCCGTCGGCCGCCGGGAGTCATGGCGGCGCCCCAGCCAGATGATCAGCCCGACGTAGGTGGCGAGCCCGGTCACGACCGAGGCGGTCACCCGGGCCAGCAGGCCCACGTCCCCGGTGGCACCCGAGAGGTTGGAGACCACGAGCACGACCATCCCCATGGGCAGAGAGGCCACCGCGACCCGCCGCAGCGGGATCCAGGTGGCGGCCGGCCCCAGGTGGCCGAACCACCGCCTGAGTAGGGCCAATCCGGCCAGCGCGGCCGCGCTGTAGGCCACCGACAGCGAGAGGGCCAGCCCGCGCACCCCGAGCGGGCCGACCAGTACGACGGCCAGCGCGATGTTGAGGGCGTTCTCCCCCAAGTAAAGGAAGAAGGCCACCTTCGTGCGTTGCATGGACTGCAGGACGCGCACGATGTAGAGGTAGGTGCAGAAGCCGGGAAGCCCGAGGGCGAACATGGCCAGCGCGGCACCGGTGTCGGCCGTCTGGGCCGGGGTGCTGTGCCCGTGGCCCAGGAGCAGTGCCACGGCCGGCTTGGCCAGCAGCAGCATCCCCACGGCGGAGGGGACGATCAGGGCCAACATGGCGCGCAACCCGGTGGCCAGCCGGCTCACGAAGGCCTCCCGGCGACCGGCCGACCAGCGCTCGGCCAGGTCGGGCGTGACCACCGACATGATGGTGACGGCCACCACGCCGTAGGGGAGCTGCAGGAAGGCGTAGGCGTAGGTGTAGGAAGAGACCGGGTCGGGTCCCGACGCCGTGCCGGCCAGGAGGAGGACCACGAAGAGGGCAATCTGGTTCGCCACCACGAAGCCCAGGGTCCACCCGCCCAGGCGCACCACGGTGCGCAGCGCGGTGTCGCGCAGGTCCCAGTTCCAGCGCAGCAACCCGAGCCGGGCTTGCCGGAGGCTCGGCAGGAGAGCCACCCCCTGGAGCACCACCCCGAGCGAGGTGCCCAGCCCGAGGAGGACAAGCTGGTCCCGCCGTCCCTGGACGCTGGCCAGGTCGGCCCCGGTGCCGGCCCACCGGCCGAACCAGATCAGGACCCCGATGCAGACCAGGTTGTTGACGATCGGGGCCCAGGCCACGGCCACGAAGCGACGGCGGGTGTTGAGGAGTGCCCCGCCCAGGGCGAACAGCCCGTAGGCCGCGATCTGGATCATGAACCAGCGCAGCAGCGTGGTGGCCACGTCCCGCTCGGCCAGGACCTGGTGGACCTGGTGGGCGTGGGCCCGGGTATCGAGCGCGGTCAGGGCGGCGATGAACTCGGGCGCCAGCACCAGGGTAACCGCCGTGGCGCCCAGGAGGACGACCACCGACAAGGTGAGCACCGCCGAAATTGAGGCGAAGGCCTCCGGCTCCTCCCGCCTGGTGAGTTGGGCCACGAAGACCGGGATGAACGTGGCCGACAGCACGCCGCCAAGGACGATGTCGTACAGGATGTTGGGTGTGGTGTTGGCCAGGTTGAAGGCGTCGGCCAGGTGCGTTTGGCCCAGGGCCCAGGCCAGGGCCACAATGCGCAGCAGCCCGGTCAGGCGCGAGGCGCCCGTGCCGATGGCGACGTAGGTGGCGGCCCGGCGCAGGGGGGTGCGTGCGGCCCGGCGGGGGGAAGCCACGCTCAGTGGGCTCGGGGCCGGCGCCGCCGGGACCGGCGCCACGTCCTGACCCACCAGAACAAGAGGACCAGACCGGCAAGCACGGTGAGCGCGACCCCCACAATGGAGATGGCGGTGGAGTGCACGGTCACCACGGCGTGGGCCACCACAAGTTGACCGTCGGGTGTGCGCAGGGTCACGTCAATGGGAAGCCGGTCACCCGACGAAATGGCCTGGGCCTGCACCCGGACCGAGGTGGTGGGGCGGTCGAGGTGCAGCGTCCTGGTCCTGCCGTCGGGAAATTTGAACTTGTCGCTGTCGAGCGACATGACCACGGTCACGCCGAAGTTGGCCGACGAGAGCACCGTGATCGGGATGGGCGCCGTGCGCGAAGTGAAGGTGACGGTGCGCTCGCTGGCCAGCGAAATGCTGCCCACCTGGTGGTCGAACGCGCGCATGTAGGTACTGATGGCCGCCGCGCGCTGGGTGGTGCTCAGGCCCTGGGCTTCGGCGGAGAGCAGCCCATCGGACAGCCCGTCCAGTGCCGGCGGGTGACCCGAGACGGCCCCGGAGAAGGAGACCAGTTCCTGTCGGGCCGCCATGATCCTCTGGGCGGCGCCGGCACTGATCCGCCCCCTCCCGGTGGCACCCGTTTGCAATCCGAGGGACGACGGCTCCCTGTTGCCACCGGCGGGCACCTGGGCGAAGAACTGGCTCACCGTCACCGGTGTCAGGGCCGGGTCGCCGGTCAAGCCGGTGAGCAGCGTTTCCATGAACGCGCCGGCAGGCTGCCATCCCGCTGGGGGGACCACCACCACGCCGCGCGGATCGGAGAGGAAGGCATTCTCGAAGTGGACGAAGGACAACCCCCCGAGCAGCTGGTCGGCGGCCAGGGTGGGGTCGCCCGGATCGGCGGTGAAGAGGCTGTCCAGCGCCCCGTTGGCCGTGGCCGCCCGGAAGCGGCCGGTGCGCCCCAGGTCGAGGGTGAAGGGCTGGGCGAAGGTGGTGTTGGCCGGGCCCCCGGGGGCCACGGCCCGGTCGTTGAGCACCAGCTGTCCGGCGCCGACTGCAGCCAGGCCGGCGGCGAGGTCAGTGCTGTCGGCCGCGGAGAGGGTGGAAGCCGTGTCGACCCACAGCCCCCCGCCCGGATGGAGCCCACCCTCCTTGAGCAGCTGGGTCCCCCGGCCCAGCTGGGCCGCGATCTCCCCGGTCAGCCCGGCCCCGATGAGGGCGGCCAGGCCGATGGGGACGTAGGGCGCGTCCAGGAGCTGATCGGCGCCGCCCGACCCGCCCGAGGGGGTGGTCACATCGGCCAGTTGGGCCAGCGCACGTGTGTCGGCGCGTCCACTCAGCCCGAGAAGGGTGGGCACGGCCGCCGGGCTCACGTCGACGGTCACCGGCACGGCACGGTGGGCCGCCAGGGCGGCCGCCATGGCGCCCGCCCCGGGCCCGCGCACCGGGGCGATCACGCAGACCCGCAGTGGACCGCCGGCCCCGGTCGGGCCGGCGGGCTCCTGGTAGGTGAGGAAGGTGGTGAACCGCGCCAGGGGGTTGGACGAACCCTTGCGGAGCAGGGCCACAGAGACCGGGTACACGTCGCCGCAGACCCCGGTGTCCGCGGTGCAGCCGAGGTCCACGGTCGGGTCACCGGCCGCGCACTTCGCCCCGGCGCCCGGGCCCGGTGCCGGTGCACCGGCCGTGCTGTCGGGCAGGACCGCCACGCAGGTGGAGGCGGAGCGCCCGTCGGCAGCGGCGGTCACCGCCACGTCGTTGAGCCGCAAGAGGATTCCCTTCTGCGGCGTGGCTGCCGTGGCTTGCTCGAATTGGGAGAAGTTGTCTATCCGGCTGAAGAAGGTCACGCTGACGTGGAGATCGCGGGTAGGGACGCCGTTCCCCCGGACGCCCAGCGCCAGGGAGAACCAGGGTTGGGTGGGGGTCACCCAGGGGGTCTGGGACACCAGGACGAGCGGCGGGCCCCCAGCCGGAGCCTGCGGCGAGGCGATGGCGGGAGCGCCTCCCGCGACAACGGCAGTGGACAGGACCAGCGTGCAGAGGGCGGCCTTGGCCCAGCGCATCGACACAGGGACACGCTAGAGGGCGCACTACCGTGGGCGGGTGGAGTCCCCATCGGTGCCAGAACGGTTCCGCCCCCTGCTGGCCGCTACCAGTGACCTGGCCCGGCGGTTCACCGGCGCGGGGAGATCCCTCTATCTGGTCGGCGGCTCGGTGCGCGACGCGCTGTTCCCCGCCGGGACGCGGGAGAACACCGACTACGACCTGACCACCGACGCCCGGCCCGAGGAGATTGAGCGGCTGCTGCGCGGCTGGGCCGATGTCGTGTGGACCCAGGGGGCCCGTTTCGGCACCATCGGCTGCCGCAAGGACGCTCAGGTCTTTGAGGTCACCACACACCGGGCCGAGGTCTACGTGCCCGAGTCACGCCAGCCCACGGTGTCCTTCGGCGACGACATAGTGGAGGATCTCTCCCGGCGCGATTTCACCGTGAACGCGCTGGCCCTGCGCCTGCCCGACATGGAGCTGGTGGACCCCTTCGACGGGCTGGGTGACCTGGCCTCGGGCCGCTTGCGCACGCCGCTCGACCCGGAGGTGTCCTTCGGCGACGACCCCCTGCGCATGCTCCGGGCGGCCCGCTTCACCGCCCGCTTCTCGCTGAAACCCGAACCGGCGCTGGAGGCGGCCATCGTGCGCATGCACGACCGCCTCTCCATAGTCTCGGCCGAGCGCATCCGTGACGAGTTGGACAAGATCGTGATGGTCGACGCACCGTCGGACGCGCTGTGGTTCATTGTGCGCACGGGGCTGGCCACCGAGTTCCTGCCCGAGCTGCCCGGACTGGCTCTTGAGCAGGATCCCATCCACCGTCACAAGGACGTCCTGGCCCACACGCTGGCCGTGGTGGACAAGACGTCGAAGGACCGGCTGCTCCGGCTGGCTGCCCTCTTCCATGACGTGGGCAAGCCCCGCACCCGCGCCATCGGCGAGGGCGGCGTGACCTTCCATCATCACGAGGTGGTGGGGGCCCGCATGACCAGGACCCGCATGGAGGCGCTTCGCTACCCGGCCGCCGAGGTCGACACGGTGGTGCGCCTGGTCGAGCTCCACCTGCGCTTCCACACCTACCGGTTGGGCTGGACCGACAGGGCGGTACGGCGCTACGTGCGCGACGCCGGTGACCTGCTCGGGCCGCTCAACGAGCTCACCCGTTGCGACTGCACCACCCGCAACGCCACCAAGGCGAGGGCCCTGGCCCGGCGCATGGACGAGCTGGAGGCCCGCATCGCCGAGCTCGGTCAGCAGGAGGAGCTGGAGCGCCTGCGTCCCGACCTCACGGGCCATCAGGTCATGGAGATCCTCGGCGTGGGACCCGGGCCGGCGATCGGCCGCGCCCTCGGGTTCCTCATGGAGCTCCGCCTGGACGAGGGCCCCCTGGGGGAGGAGGAGGCTGCGTCGCGGCTCCGGGCGTGGTGGGCCGGGCAACAGTCACTGTCCTGAGCCGGCGGACGCGCCCCCGCTTCAGTCGGCCGGCCAGGACTCGCCGCGGCCCCCTTTGGCGAAGGACTCCACCAGTTCCTGAGCTACGTCGTCGTGGTACTGCACCGGGGGCGACTTCATGAAGTACGCCGACGGCCCGAGCAGCGGGCCACCGATGCCGCGGTCGAGGGCCAGCTTGGCGCAGCGCACCGCGTCAATGATGACGCCGGCCGAGTTGGGTGAGTCCCACACCTCAAGCTTGAGCTCAAGGTTCAGCGGGACGTCACCGAAGTTGCGCCCCTCCATGCGGATGTAGGCCCATTTGCGGTCCTTCAGCCACGGCACATGGTCCGAGGGGCCGATGTGGACGTCGTCGGCGTCCAGCACACTGTCTTCAATCTGGCTGGTCACCGCCTGGGTCTTGGAGATCTTCTTGGACTCAAGGCGTTCGCGCTCGAGCATGTTCTTGAAGTCCATGTTCCCGCCCACGTTCAACTGGTAGGTGTGGTCCAGCGCCAACCCGCGGTCCTCGAAGAGCCGGGTCAGGATGCGGTGCACAATGGTGGAGCCGACCTGGCTCTTGATGTCGTCACCGACGATCGGCACGCCGGCATCGCGGAACTTGCGGGCCCACACGGGATCCGAGGCGATGAATACGGGGATGGCGTTGACGAAGGCCACACCGGCGTCGATGCAGGCCTGGGCGTAGTGGCGCTGGGCCTGCTCGGACCCGACCGGGAGGTAGGAGACCAGGACGTCGGCCTTGGCGTCGCGCAGAGCCTGGGCCACGTCCACCGGAGCGGCCGGTGACTCCTCGACCACCTCGCGGTAGTACTTGCCCAAGCCGTCGAACGTGGGCCCGCGCTGGACGGTCACCCCGATTTCGCCCACGTCGGCGAAGCGGATGGTGTTGTTGAGCCCGGCATGCATGGCCTTGCCCAGGTCGGTCCCCACCTTGGTCTGGTCCACGTCGAAGGCCGCCACCGGGACGAGGTCACGCACGTGGTAGCCCCCGAGCACGACGTTCATCAGGCCGGGCACCGTCTCGTCGGGCTGGGCGTCCTGGTAGTACGTGATCCCCTGAATCAGGGAGCTGGCGCAGTTGCCGACGCCGGCGATCGCCAGTCGGATGGGGCTGCTCATCGGGTGTCTCCTCCATAGGTCAACCCGATCGTGACCGGGTGGGTGTTGGTACGTTCGGCGGCAATGAGGCGGTCGAGCCAGGCGATGTCCTGGGCCACGCTGTCGGCCGTGTGCTGCACCACCGAGCGCGCGTAGACGTCGAGGTCGGGGCTGTGCCCTTCGGTTTCGGCCAGGCGTTGGACCAGTTGGGCCCGGCGGCGCTCCAGCAGGGCGAGCCGGGCTTGGGGAGCCAGGTGGCGGGCGAAGGCCAGGTGGAGGCCGAAGCTGCGGGCGTCGTCGACGGAGCCGCCGTCGGCCAGCAGCTCGGTGAAGAGCAGCCGGCCCTTCTCGGTGATCCGGTAGACCTTCTTGCCCCGGCGCGAGCGTGCAGGGGAGTGGAGGCGGGCCCGCATGACCGCCAGCTCTCCGCTGAGAGAGCCGGTGGGCGGTGCAGGAGCCGACCCGGTGACCCCGGGGACCGCCTGACCCTCGGTGGCCACCACCGCGCCCGACTTCTCCAGCCGGGTCAGCGCCGGATAGATCGATCCGAACGAGACGTTGGCCAGAATGCCCAGGTTGTCCCGGAGCTGCCGCCTGATCTCGTAGCCGTGGAGGTCCTTCTCTTCGAGGAGTCCCAGGATTGCCATGTCCAACATTGCGAATCACTATATCGGATCGATATAGCGTAGTAAACAGTTCTGTCACCTGATGATCACTGAGCAGCCCGATTGCCCGACCATGGGCGGTCCTTTCCGTGCGTGAGGGGTAGCCTGGCGCCCGTGTCCGTCACCTCGGAACCGAGGTCGTCCTCCCGAGCGGTGAGCCCTGACGCCGCGGCCCAGGTGGAGTACCGGATCGTGCGCAACGGCGTGGTGCGCGACGTGGAGCGGGGCCGGGTCCTGAAGGTCGACGTCTGCGATGCCCACCCCGAGCTCCTCCGGGCGGCTCGCAACGTGGGGCGGCCCACCAAGGAGGTCTGCCCGATCTGCGACGAGGGAAGGCTGGTGACGGTGACCTTCGTCTTCGGGTCCAAGCTCCCCGCCGGTGGACGCTGCCCGGGGACGGCGGCCGAACTGAAGGCCCTGTGCCGCCGGTCCGAGCCGGTGCTCTGCTTCGAAGTCGAGGTCTGCCCGGACTGCGCCTGGCACCACCTGATGAAGAGGTACCGGGCCGGGGGCACCAGGGCCCCCCGGAAGGCGGTCCGGTGAGCGGGACCGCGGTCACGGTCCCCGCAATACGGGCGCGCAAGCGTCGGGACGGCGCCACGCCCATCGTCATGGTCACGGCCTACGACGAGCCGGGCGCCCGTATCGTCTCCGACGCCGGGGTGGACATCGTGCTGGTGGGGGACTCGGTGGCCAACACGGTCCTCGGTTACGAGGACCCGCTGCACGTCGACATCGGCGTCATGGCCCATCACGTGGCGGCCGTGGCCCGGGCCAAGCCGCGCTGCCTGATCCTCGGTGACATGCCGTGGATGAGCTACCACCTCTCGACGGACGATGCCGTGCGCAACGCGGCCACCCTGATCCGGGCCGGTGCCCACGCGGTCAAGCTGGAGGGCGGCCGGGCCCGCCTGCCGGTGGTGGAGGCCATCATCCGCGCCGAAATACCTGTCATGGGCCACCTCGGGCTCACCCCCCAGTCGGTGTTGGCCATGGGGGGCTTCCGGGTCCAGGCCAAGAGCGTCGATGCCGCCGGCGCACTGCTTGGCGCCGCCAAGGCCCTCACCGAGGCCGGCTGCTTCGCCTTCGTCATAGAGGGGGTGCCCGACGTGGTGGGCGCCGCCGTGACCGCGGCCGTGCCGGTGCCCACCATCGGCATCGGGGCAGGCCCCTCCACAGACGGCCAGGTCCTGGTCTTCCACGACCTGCTCGGGCTGGGGTCCGCGCCACCGCCCAAGTTCGTGCGCCAGTACGCCGCGCTGGGGCGCCTGGCCACCGAGGCGGTGGCCGCCTTCGCCGAGGATGTGCGCCGGGGCGATTTCCCCAGCGACGACGAGAGCTACCACGGCTCGGCCGAACTGGGGGACTCGCTCTCCTGAGGCTGCGGCGCCGGCGGTGCCGCCTGCCGGTTGGGCTAGCATGGCGCCCCGCAACAGACCCTGCCCCCGACCGTCGGGGGCCCGGGCTCCACGCCCGGTCCAGAGGGAGGTAAGCCGCACATGCGGCCTTACGAAGTCATGGCCATATTTGAGGCCACCACCGAGCCCACCGTCATTCAAGGGGTGATCGACCACGCCCTTGAGGTCATTCGCAGCACGGGGGGCAACCCGGGCGCCATCGACCGCTGGGGCAAGCGCACCTTCGCCTACGAGGTGAACCACAAGCGCGAGGGCTACTACGTGGTGATCGAATTCTCCGCCGGGACCCAGACGGTGGCTGACCTCGACCGGATGCTCGGTCTGGCCGACGAGATCGTCCGTCACAAAATCGTGCGCCTGCCCGAGGCGAAAATGGCCAAGGTCGCGGCGGCCCAGCCGGCCGGCCACTGATCCGCAGGCCGGAAGGAGAGGACAATGCCGACAGACAACAGCGTGATCCTGGTGGGCAACATCACCCGTGACCCCGAACTTCGCTTCACCAACACCGGGCAGCCGACTGCAAGCTTCGGGCTGGCGGTCAACCGGCGCTGGCAGAACCGCCAGACCCAGGAGTGGGAGGAAGCCACCTCCTTTTTCGACGTGGTGTGCTGGCGCGAGATGGCCGAGAACGTGAGCGAGACCCTCACGCGGGGTGCCCGGGTCATGGTGGCCGGTCGTCTAGAGCAGCGCAGCTGGGAGACCCAGGAAGGTGACAAGCGCTCCAAGGTCGAGGTGGTGGCCGATGAGATCGGGCCCTCGCTGCGCTGGGCCACGGCGCAGATCACCAAGAACGAGCGCAAGAGCCCGGGTGACGGGCCCTCACGCGGCGGGGGCGGGAACCGGCAGGCGCCCGCACCACCGCCGGTTGCCCCCGACAGCGGATACGGATTCGACGAGGAGCCCTTCTGATGGCACGGAACAACCAACGCGGAGGGACCACGACGCGTCGTGCCCCCAAGGATCTGGGACGGCGGGTCAAGAAGAAGCCCTGCGCGCTCTGCCGGGACAAGACCGAATGGGTCGATTACAAGGACGTCCCCATGCTGCGCAAGTACATGAGCGACCGGGGCAAGATCCGCTCGCGCCGGGTCACCGGGAACTGCGCCCAGCATCAGCGGGCGCTGGCCCAGGCCATCAAGACGGCCCGCGAGCTGGTCCTCCTGCCCTACACCCAGCGCACGGTGACCGAGCGCCCGGGCGGCCGCGGCGGCGGGCGGGACCGGGGCGAGCGGGGCGAGCGCGCCGAGCGGACGCTCAGCGACACCCTTTCGGCCGACGCACCCCGCGACCGGCAGGCCAGCGTCGAGGTGCTCGACCAGGGGGGCGTCGACGCCCTCGAGGGTGCCGCCGCCGAGCCGGTGGTCGATGAGGATGCCGCCGGGGAAGGTGCCGTCGGAGAAGCCGTCACCGGGGAAGCCGCCGGCGCCGAGGCGCCGGCCGGGGATGGTGAGGCATGAAGGTCCTTCTCCGCGACGACATTGCCGGCGTGGGACGCCGCGGAGACATCGTCAAGGTGGCGGGCGGCTTCGCCCGCAACTTCCTCCTGCCCGAGGGTCGGGCCATTGTGGCGACCGCCGGAGTGGAGGGGCAGGCCGAGCAGATGCGCCGCGGCCGTGACCTGCGCGAGGCCCAGGACAGGGGGGCGGCAGAGGAGCAGGCGAAGATCCTCGCCGGCGCCGTGGTCCCGGTCTCGGCCCGGGCCGGCGGCGGGGGGAGGCTGTTCGGCTCCATCGGCCCCCTCGATGTCGTGGAGGCCATCAGGGCGGCCAAGGGCGTGGAGGTCGACCGCAGGCACGTGGTCATGCCCGAGCACATTAAGGAGACGGGTTCCTTCGAGGTCACCGTCGAGCTGTTCGACGGTGTGGCCGCCGTGGTGACCCTGGAGGTCACAGCTTCTTCCTGAGCCGTGGGGCCGGCATCCGCGTTGTGACACCCCGCGCCCACCATTGTGGGGTGCCGATGCCCCCGCCACCTCCTCCACAACCCGGGACCGGCCGTGCACGGCTTATCCACACGCCCGGGACCCTTCTCCACACCTATTGGGGCCTTACGGTCCCCAGGGTCCTACCGGCAGAGTGGGGGGACCGTGGTCCAAGCCTTTGATGATGCCCGTCTGCGCAGCCTGAGGGCGGCGCCCCCACCTACCTCGACGGGCTCGCGCATCCCCCCGCACGATCTTGAGGCCGAGGAGTCGCTCCTCGGCGCCATGCTGCTGTCCAACGACGCCGCCTCGGTGGCCATGGAGGTCTGCAAGGCGGGGGACTTCTACAAGCCGGCGCACGGGCACATCTTCGGAGCGATCTGTGCCCTGATGGAGCGGGGCGAGGCGATCGACGCGGTCACCGTGAACGACGAGCTCAAGCGATCGGGTCTGCTCGACGCCGTGGGCGACCCGTCGGTCTTCATATCGCTGCAGGCCAACACGCCGTCGATCGCCAATGCCCGTCACTACGCCGACATCGTGGAGGAGCATTCCCTGCTGCGCCGCCTCATCGGGGTGGCGGGCGATATCGCCGACATCGGCTACTCGGTGCCCGAGGACGTGGACGGGGCCATTGACGAAGCCGAGCAGATGATGTTCAACGTGGCCGAACGGCGCACGGCCGACAGCATGTTCCCACTCCACGAACTCCTGGGCCAGGGTCTGGACCGCATTGAGTTGCTGGGACAGAGTGATTCGGAGATCACCGGGGTGGCCACCGGCTTCCACGATCTGGACCGGATCCTGCTGGGGTTCCAGCCCTCCTCGCTCAACATCGTCGGCGCCCGTCCCGGCATGGGCAAGACGAGTTTCGCCCTGGGGGTCCTGGCCCACGTGGGTGTGGTCGTGCAGCGGCCCGCCCTCCTCTTCTCGTTGGAGATGGGTCACCTTGAGCTGACCCAGCGCCTGCTGGCCTCCGAGGCCGAGGTGAACGGGCAGAGCCTGCAGACGGGCCGGATCCGGGCCCAGGACTGGAGCAAAATAGGCGTCGCCGTCACCCGCTTGAGCAACGCCCCCATCTTCATTGACGACAACCCCAACGTCACCGTCATGGACATCCGCGCCCGGGCCCGGCGGCTGAAGAAGGCCCAGGGCGACCTGGGGATCGTGGTCGTCGACTACCTGCAGCTCATGACCGGGCGGGGTAGGGCCGAGAACCGCCAGACCGAAGTGGCCGAGATCAGCCGCGGGCTCAAGATCCTGGCCCGCGAGCTCGAGGTGCCGGTGGTCGCCCTGTCCCAGCTGAGCCGCAACCTCGAGTCACGCCAGGACAAGACCCCGCAGCTGTCCGACCTCCGTGAGTCGGGGTCACTGGAGCAGGACGCCGACGTCGTCCTCTTCATCTACCGGGAGTCCGAGTACAACGACGAGATCCCCATCGACCGGGCCGACGACGCGCTGGTCGAAGTGGCCAAGCACCGCAACGGCCCCACCGGCAAGGCCAACCTGCTGTTCTTGAAGCAGTACGCCCGCTTCGAGAACCACCGGGCCGTCTAGGGGTAGGTGTTCACGCCGCAGAACTAGGGGAAGCCGGGTCGCACTTTCACCGCATCCTTTGCAGTGGACCGGGCCACTATCAATTCGGCGAACCGATCGAAGATGAGGTCGCGGGACCATTGCAACGCGTCCAGGGCTGCGGGCATATCCCGCCGGATGGCGTCGGGCCCACCTGCGACGGTCGCGGCCTGGTCCGTGAACGCGGCCAGGAATCCCTCTACCGCCTCCGCGGTCACCTCCAGGTGGCACTGCACGCCCCAGGCGGTCTCGCCGACGCGGAAGGCCTGGTGCGGGTAGCGGTCGTTGCTCATGAGGAGTTGGGCGCCCTCGGGCAGGTCGCAGGTTTCGCTGTGCCAGTGCAGCACGGTGAGCTTGCCGGGAAGTCTCCGGAAGAGGGGGTCGTCACGGCAGGCCCCGGACAGGCTCACCGGGCCCCATCCGATCTCGGGGCCTTGCGCTCCGGCGTGGACCCGTGCGCCGGCGGCCATGGCCAACAACTGGGCGCCCAGGCAGACGCCCAACGTGGGGATGCCCGTCCGCAGGGCACCGGCTATGAGTGAGAGTTCGGCGCGCCGTGAGGGGTAACCCTCGTCGGAACCGGCCGACATGGGCCCACCCATGACGACCACCCCGTCGTAGCCGGTGGGGTGGATGGGCACGATGTCACCGGCGAACGTCCTCCGGACGTCGACCACTACCCCGGCCCGCGCCAGGCCGTCGGAGATGGCCCAGGGCGACTCGGGGGTCGCATGTTGCACCACCAGGCAATTCGCCATAGAGCGTGACGGCCCACCTTAGGAGCCGTGGGAACCGCCTCAAATGAGGTCGGCCAGCGCCTCCCACCCGGCCGGCGGTGCCGCCAACCGCCAGAATTGCTCGGGGACCCGCCCCTCCATTCGTGCCGTAAGCGCGTGGTCGCGCTCCAAGGGCGGGATCTGGCTGGTGTAGCTCCATATGGCCCGGCGCTTGCGCTCCTCGTCGGGGACGTGGGGGACGATGGCCGGCGTGGGCCACGGGTGGGCGCGCAGGAGCTTGGCCACCCGCCAGGCCAGGAGCCCCGGTATGTGTTTGTAGCCGTGGTCCTCGTAGCAGAACCAGGTCCGTCCGGGTTGTTCGTTGCGCACGAGAAGGCAGGCCTCGTGCACCATGTCGTGGTCGGGATTGCCCAGCCCCATGGGGAAGAAGACCGAGGTCGGGTCCAGTTCGGCAATGGCGGCGGCGAGGACCGGTGCCACTTGGGCCGGTGTGGGCCGGTCGGCCGGGGCCAGGTACTGGTGGTCGCAGAACTCCAACCAGCGGTGGTCGGATGCCAGTACGTCCATGGCGGCCAGGTCCTCCTGGCGGCGCAGGGCGACCACGTCGTCGCCGGCCCTGAAGCCTCCCAGGGCGTCCCATCCGGAGGGGGGGTCGGGGTAGGCCGGAGGGCGGCCGGCCAGCACCGTGATCACCGTGGTGTCGTCGTAGCTGGCCAGCAGGTGCCCCGCCCCCATGGCGGCGTCGTCGAAGTGGGGGGAGACCACGGCGATGCGGGTGAAGGCGGCCGGGTCGACCTCGCCCCAGGTCGGTTCGTCCACGCCCCCGCCCATGCTCATGGCCGGATCATACGGGGACCTCGTCGCTGTCTCCGGCGGCGCCGGCCACGTGGTGACGGAAGCGGGGCATGAGCGCGCCGATGACCACGGCACCGGCGATGCAGGCCAGGCCGCCGGAGACGACGGAGAATTCAAGGCTGGTCGCCGTGGCCACTGCACCCGACTCCATGTCGCCCAGGCGCGGCCCGCCCTGGACCACCGCCATCTGAATGGACGACATGCGGCTGCGGAAACGCTCCGGTATGGAGGTCTGCAGGATGGTGTTGCGGAGCACGGCCGAAATCACGTCGGCCCAGCCGGCCACGGCGAGCATGAGGAGGGCGACCCACAAGGTGTCGACCAACCCGAACACGGCAACGGCCGCGCCCCAGACCACCACGGCCAGGATCACCGCCCCGCCCTGGCGCCGCAAGGAGTCGACCCAGCCGGTGGTCACGGCCCCGATCAGCGCACCGACACCCGGCGCGGCGTACAGGAAACCGAGGGTGATGGTGCCCCCGCCGAACACCGAACCGGCCATGGCGGGGAACAGGGCGCGGGGCATGCCGAACACCATGGCGTTGATGTCGATCACATAGACGCCCTGCAGCGCCTGGTGGGTGCGCAGGAACCGCAGACCCTCCCTGGTCGCCTGCCAGGTCGAGAGGCCACTGTGCTCGCCCGGAGGGATGGGTGCCATGAGGAGCGTGGCCCCGAGGGCCACTACGAAGGTCCCGGCATCAAGGGAGAAGACGAGCGGCAGCCCGACGCCCAGCAGCAGCCCGGCCAGGGCGGGTCCGACGATGACCCCCAGCTGGAAGATGACCTGCACCAGGGCGTTGGCCGCGATCACGTAGCGCTGCCCCACCAGGCCGGGCACCGTGGCCATGCGGGCCGTGTTGGCAAAGCCCATGAGCCCGGCCGCCAGGGAGCTGACCACGTAGAGCACCAGGAGCGACGGGTGGTGGGCCGAGGCGTTGAGGGCCATGGTGGCGCTGGTCACCACCGACGCCCCGGCCATCCACGCCATGAGGCCACGCCGGTCGGACGAGTCCCCGATCGGCCCGGCCACCAGCGCCCCGGCGATGAACGGCAGGAGCTGGGCCAGGCTGATGGCACCCACCTGCAAAGTGGAGTGCGTCATGCGGTACACCTGATAGGGGATGGCCACCACGGTCAGCTGCGTGCCCAGCGTGGAGACGAGCTGGCCGGTGAAGAGCAGCCGGAACTCCCGGCTCTCCCGCAGCGGGGTGATGTCCACCAGGATCCGTCCCGGCATGGGGGAAGCCTATGAGCCGGGGCGACCGCCTCTCACGAGGAGAGCGTGCGCCCCAGGTCCCGCACCGAGATGTCCCAGGCCGCCGGCCAGTCGTCGGTGCGCAGCAGGGCGTCGCTCCCCCCGTCGCAGAAGAGCACCGAGCCGCAGAAGAACCCGCCGTCGGGACCGAGCAGCAGTGCGACCAGGGCGGCGATCTCCTCGGGCCGGCCGGGACGGCCCACCGGAATGGGCAACATGTCCAGGAGGGGGCCCACCTCGGCGTCGGCCCGCATGTCGGCCACCATCGGCGTGTCGATCATGCCGGGGGCGACGGCGTTGAGCCGCAATCCCGCACCGGCCCAGTCGGGCCCGGTGGCGCTGCGGCGCACCCAGTGGGCCAGCGCCAGCTTGGAGGCCGGGTAGGTGACGATGGAACCGGCCTCGTCGGCCAGCATCCGGCTCCGTTCTTCGTCGTGGGCCAGGAACGCGGCCACCAGCTCGGCCGGGATGGCCGGCTGCACCGTGGTGGAGTTCGAGCTGATGGCCACCGCCGACCCACCCGCCTCCATCAGCGGTCGCACCCCCTGCAGGAAGTCCACCGTGCCGAAGTAGTTGACCGAGGCCACCGCCGACCCCGCCCGGTCCGGCGCACCGGCCAGGCCGGCACAGGTCACCACACCGGCCAGGGTCCCGCCGCACTGCTCCCCCACGGTGGCGATGGCTCGGGAGCGGCCCTCAGCGGTCCCCAGATCGGCCTCTACCTCGGCCCGCCAACGGTCCACGCCGATGACGGTGTGCCCCGTGGCGCGCAGCCGGGCCACGCAGGCGGCACCGATCCCCGACGCGGCGCCGGTCACCACGAGGGCGCGATCAGGCAGCTTGGCGCGCCTTCAGGATCTCGAGCGCCTTGTCGGCATGGCCGGCCATGGAGAATTCACTGTGGATGACCTCAAGCACCTTGCGGTCGGTGTCGATCACGAAGGTCACCCGTTTGTTGGGCAGGAAGCTCGCACCCCGCTTGGCCCCGAGTTGGGTGGCCACGGTGAAGTCGGAGTCCGAGAGCAGCGGGTAGCCGAGCGACTCCTTCTCGTCGAACTGCTTCTGCTTGTCCACCGAGTCGGCGCTGATGCCCACCCGCTGGGCCCCGACGGCGGCGAACTCGGCCCCCAGGTCACGGAAGTGGCAGCTTTCCTTGGTGCAGCCGTAGGTCATGGCCGCCGGGTAGAAGAACAGCACCACCGGGCCGCCCGACAGCAGATCGCTCAGCTTGCGCACTGCGCCGCTCTGGTCGGGGAGTTCGAAGTCGGGGACCACATCACCTTTTTGCATCCCCTCAATGTAGGGGCCACGTGCTCCGCCGTGCCCGTTCGGCGGCTGCGCCGCCTCAGGCCTCGAAGCGGAAGCCCACGCCCCGGATGGTGACCAGGTGCCGGGGATTGGCCGGATCGGGCTCAATCTTGCGGCGCAACCGCTTGATGTGGGTGTCCAGCGTCCGGGTGTCGGTCAACTCCTGGTCCCACCACAGGCGGTCGATGCACCAGTCGCGGGTCACGACCTGCCCGCTGTGGGACATCAGGAGGGCGAGGAGGTCGAATTCCTTGCGGGAGAGGTCGACCGCGCTGTCGTGCACCGTGACCTCGCGGCGGCCGGCGTCCAGGCGGACCGGACCCACGGTGAGGACTTCCTCAAGGTGTTCGGTCACCGCCACCCCGCGGCGCAACACGGCCCGCATGCGGGCCACCAGCTCGCGCAGCCGGAACGGCTTGGCCACATAGTCACTGGCCCCGAGCTCCAGACCGAGCACCACGTCGACCTCGGAGTCACGCGCCGTCACCATGATGATGGGCACCGGTTTGAGCGCCCGCATCTGCTGGCAGATCTCAATGCCCGACTGGTCGGGCAGCATCACGTCGAGCAGCACCAGGTCGGGGTGCACCCGGTGGAAGAGGCGCAGCGCCTCGTGGCCGTCGCCGGCGATCTCGACGGCGAAGCCCTCCCGGGCCAGGCCCGAAGCCAGAGCTTGGCGGTAGGACTCCTCGTCATCGACGACGAGGACCAGGGGGCGGTTGTCCCGTGCCGGTCCGCCCACCGGATGCCGGTTACTCGGGACGGTGGCCAGCGCCATGTCCTGTCCCGCTTCAGGCCGCGCCGTCGGGCGCGTCATGGCGGGTGAATCGGAGAGGGGCAGGCGACGACGGTGGTCGGGGGGAGGTAACCACCGGCGCCGCCCGGGCGCGCCCGGAGGCGAGTACCCGCACCATGGTGAGCAGCGAGCCGAATAGCCCGACGCTCGGGCGTGCGAGCCCCGGCCTGATTGGCACGACCTCGGCCAGGGTGTCCCGGCCGCGATGGCTCCCGGACTCGAGACGAGAACGTGGGTCCCGAGCGTTGCGGTGCGACTGTCCGTGCGCCGACGCCATCAGGGGTCACGCTAAGCAGTGGAGGTGAACGGTGCGCGAAACCGCTGCTACCGGAGGGTGTTCTCCAGATGAACTCTTCACGTTGCCTTCCTGGTGCGGGCGTTACGCTCCAGGGCACACGATCGGGAGGTGGCAGATGTCCGAAGCCATGGGGCATGGGGTGAACCAGCGCAAGGCCATTCAGATGTCGCCCGGCGAGGTCGAAACCTTCCTGGCCGAGCGCCGGGCCATGACGATGTGCTCCCTGCGCGCCGACGGCACTATTCACGCCGTCGCCATGTGGTACGGCTTCCTGAACGGGTGCGTGACCGTCGAGACCAAGGCCAAATCGCAGAAGGTGCAGAACCTCCGGCGTGATCCGCGCCTCACCCTGCTCTTCGAGACCGGCGACTACTACGAGGAGCTCCGGGGGGTGGAGCTCGTCGGTCGAGCCGAGATCATCGACGACCCTGATCAGCTCTGGACCCTCGGCGTCAGCGTCTTCGAGCGCTACTACGGGGCGTACTCCGACGAGCTCAAGCCCTTCCTTGAGACCATGCTGCACAAGCGGGTGGCCATCATGTTGCACGCCGAGCGGACGGTCAGCTGGGACCACCGCAAGCTCGGGCTGCCACCCACCCGCCCGGCGGGCACCGGGTGAGGTTCTCCATCGACCAGGGTGTGGCGGTGTCACCCGAGGTGGCCTTGGCCGTCTACGGCAACCCCGCCTTCTACGAGGGTCGTCGGCCCCGGGACAACATCTCGATGCTCGAAGTGGTCAGCCACGACGAGACCGGCGACCGCGTGCTCATTGAGGTGCGGTTCCAGTTCACCGGCTCGGTGTCCTCGGCCGTGCGGGCCGTAGTCGATCCGCACAAACTGTCGTGGATCACCCGCACCGAGGTGCTCGTGGTCGAGATGCGCACCAGGTGGAAGATCCTGCCCGACCACTACGCCGACCGGCTGACCAGCCAGGGCACCTACCGCTTCTCCGAAGGTCCCGGCGGTCCCGACTCGGCCGTGGTCACGGTGGAAGGGGAACTGAAGATCCACGTGCCCTTCGTGGGCGGCCGGGTGGAGCGGGTCATCGTGACGGACCTGCGCCAGTACATTGCGGCGGAAGTAACGAGCATCCCGGACGTTCCTCTTGGGTGATCACCCCGAGGCGGCGCCTGGCCGCCGCCGCCTTGACCCTGATCGGCACGACGCTGATCAGCACCGTGCTGGCCGTCACCCCAGCCTCTGCCGCACCAACCCCCGGCCCCACACCGGGCTCACCGGCCTATATGCAGCGCGACATTTCGAACATGCAAGCCGCCTTCGGGCGCAACGCGGCGCAACTCGAGAATCCGGCCTACCTGCCTGAGTTCTTCCTCGGCGCGGCGCGGCTCTACGGCGACCAGGGGACCACCCAGCTGGAGAACCCGACGCGACCCTCCCTCACCGCCGGGAGCCTGGTCCCCGGCTTCGCCGCCCCCGCCCCTGACCGGGCACATTGGAGTGGCACCCGGGGACAGGACATAGCGGTCACCTTCACCGCCAGCGACGGCGCCGCGTTGCGAGGTGACGTGTTCACGCCGCTGCCGGGCGCCCGCGACCCCTACACGGGCCAGTCGCTGCAAGGTCCCTTCCCGGGAGTGGTCATTGTGCCCGGTTCCATTCAGGCCTCCCGCAACGAATACCAGTGGCTGGCCGAGGACCTGGCCGAGCGGGGCTACGTCGTCCTCACTTTCGACGTGCAGGGACAAGGCCAAAGCGAGACGCTGCCCCACGGGAGCTCCGATCCCAACCTGTCCGGCTGCCCGCTGGGCCAGCCCCAGTCCGGTCAGGTCACCACCTGCGACGGGGTCCCCTCCGAGCAGGATCAGAACTTCATCGACTCGACCGAGGACGCCATCTCCTTCTTCCTCTCCACCCCCGGCGACCCCTATCCCAACCCCGGGGCGGGCTCGCTCGCCGTCAACCCCTACAACCCGCAGTGGGACCTGTTCGACCACAGCCGAGACAACCGCACGGCCACCCCCGGCCGCACCACCGGCCTGGCTCTCATCGGCCACTCCACCGGTGCCGTCATCACCTCCTACCTCCAGGGCGTAGACCCCCGCATTGAGACTGCAGTGGCCCTCGACAAGATCACGGCCACCGCCAACGCCATCTCCGACGACCAGGCCGGCACGGGTTCGTTGCCCGGACCCGTGGTGCCTGTCGTGCCCACCCTGGGCGTGCAGTCGGAGTACGGCTTCGAGCCCCAGCCCTACTTCGAGGCCGGCTGCTCCTCATTCGAGCCCTGCCCCGCCGCCCCCGGCGGGACGGTGGCCGTGCCCGACCTCGGCGCGGCGCCCAGCCCCAACCGCGAGGAGGACACCGGCTTCAACACGTGGCGGGCGGCTGGCGTGGACTCCATGGTCATTGTGCCGCGTGCCTCCACTCACCTCATCTACACCGACTCCCCACCGGTGCTCCCCGCCTCGGCCGCCGGGCAGGCCATGGCCAGCTACTACGTGCAGGCCTGGCTGGACAAGTACCTCAAGCACGATTCCCAGGGCGGCTACGGGCTCCTCTCACCGACCGTCCGCTACATCGGCCCCGACCAGGAGGGCCACTGGGCCATGCACACCTTCAATCGGGACGGCAACCTGTCCTTTTACTTCTGCTCGGGCTATGCATTCGATCTGCACGGGCACAAGACGTTCGCCGACCCCGACATCACTCACGACGGGTGCTCGTAGCAGCTCACACATTCACCCGGTTCCCGACCGTTCCCTCACCATGCCGGACCATAAGATACCACCTGTTGGTAGTATAATAAGTATGGCAAGAGAGAAGGCAACCATCACCCTGGATCGCGCCAAGGCAGCCGAAGCCCGCGCCATAGTCGGCGCCGCATCCACGTCGGAGGTCGTTGACCTGGCCCTGGATCACCTCATTCGAAGCGAGCGCCTACGAGGCGATATCGCCGCCTATCGCAGGGAACCTCCTACCCAGTCCGAAGTCGACCTGGCGCTGCTGGCCGACTCCAGTGATCTGGCCGACGACACCGACTGGTCCGCCCTCTACGCCGACGACACCGTATGACCCCAGCTCCTGGCCGGGGCGAGGTCTGGCTGGCAGAGCTCGACAAGACGCGCCCGGTCATCGTGTTGACGCGTGACCCCATGGGGCAGCTCCTCAACGCGGTAGTCGTCGCTCCCGTCACCTCGACAGTGAGGGGAACATCCACCGAAGTAGCCGTCGGCAGCGAGGACGGCATCCCACGCCCGTCCGTGGCGAACCTTGACAACGTCCAACTCGTGGCGCGCACCCGCTTCAAGAGACGGGTCGGACGCGCGCGACCCGTCACGATGACCGCAATCTGCTCCGCGCTGTCGATCGCTGTGGACTGCAGAGAAGGCAACTCTCGGTGCTGAATGTGTTGCACCGAGCCAGCCCCGTGACTCACTTCACCGGCACAACTTGAGCATCTGCGCCATCCCGTCCTCAATGCCCCCCGACAGCACGTCCAGATCCGCCGTGGTGTCGTAGTCGCCGGTGATGCCGAAATTGACCTCGCCGTCGTAGGAGAAGATGGCGATGCCGATACGTATCTGGCCGCCCAAGGGCACGTAGGGGAAGGCGCGGATCATCTTGCGCCCGGCCGCATAGAGCGGGAACTGTGGACCCGGCACGTTGGTGGTGATGGTGTTGACGTTGCGCTGGGCCGCCCGGGTGGCCAGGCGCATGCCCAGGGCCAGCAACATGGGAGGGGCGAACCCCGACATGGAGGTCAGGGCCTCTCCGGCCATGGCCTGCTTGGACTCCTTCAGGCCTTCCATCTGCTCGGTGATGGCCCGCAGGCGGTCGGCCGGGTCCTCAATGGCCACGGGGAGCTCGGCGAACATGGCCGAGACCTTGTTCTCCAAGGTGCCGTCGCCCACGGCCTTGCCGCTGGCGTCACGCGGCCGCACCGACACCGGGACCAGCGTGCGCACCACCCGCTCGACGTCCTCACCCCGCGACAAGAGGAGCTCGCGGAACCCGTTGGTGATTGAGGCCAGCACCACGTCGTTGAAGGTGCCGCCCAGGCCCTTGCGCACCTGCTTGATGTCCTCGACCGACGTCGACGCCCAGGCGTAGCGGCGGTGCGGCCCGATGGGCCCGTTGAGGCTGCTGGGAGGTGTGGGCCGGACCAGGCCGCCCATGGACAGGAGGCCACTGCCCACCTCCTTGGCGTAGGCGGCCGCTTGGCGGAGCACCCGTGTCTGCGCCCGGGCCGCCCGCAGCTGCTCGTAGGGCGAGGTCACCATGTTGGCCAGGGCTTCGGCCGCCAGCTGGGACCCGGTCGGGCTGGGCCGGGCCTGCCATTCCTCCGTCTCTGCCGGGCGTTCGGCCTCGGGGCTCAGGTCCATGATGACGGCCAGTAGGTCCGTTCCCGCCACCCCGTCGACCATGGCGTGATGCGTCTTGGACAGCATGGCCCAGCGCCCATCCTCCAGTCCCTCGACCACCCAGATCTCCCACAGGGACTTGGAGCGGTCGAGCTGCTGGGACATGACCCGCCCCACCAGCTTGCGCAGCTCGGATTCCTCCCCGGGGGCGGGGAGTGCCGTGTGGCGCAGATGGTACTCAATGTTGAAGTGCGGGTCGTCCACCCACACCGGCCGACCGAGCTGGAACGGGACGAACTGGACGATCTGGCGGTAGCGGGGGACCAGGCCCAGCTTGGCGTCCACCATGGCCACGATCTCGGGGAAGGGGGGCTGGGGTCCCTCAAAGATGGCCACCGAGGCGATGTGCATGTGCGACACGTTGTCCTCAATGTGCAGGAACGATGCGTCAAGCGGGCTCAGCCGGTCGATGCTCACGGGGGCTCCCCTTCGTCAGGTGGGTGGTCCCTGGACGGTACCACCGAAGCGGGGATCTCTCTCCTGGTCCGGCCCCCGAATGGAGCAGCGTCTCAGCCGACGGCGCTGACGCGGGCCCGCCGGCCCAGGTTGGCCAGGAAGGGGGTGGAGAGGACTCTCTTCCGGGTCTCCTCGTAGGCTGCTTCGATCACCCGCGGCCCGCGGTCCTCGGCCATGGCGCGCAGCCCCATGGTCCGCCGGGCGTAGCCGCCGGGCTCCAGGCGGATGACCGCTGTCCCCGAAGCCTCTAGGCGGGCGATCTCCCGCTCCATGCGCCTGTGCACGGCGCGGCGCAACACGGCGTCGGCCCCATGGGCGTTGCCATGGGCGGCCGAGAGCGAGGACACGATGACTACGACGTCGAGGCTCTCGGAGCGCAGCACGTCGGCGTTGGTGACCGAGTGCACCCCGCCGTCGACGTACTCGTGACCGTCGATGGTGATCGGTTTGAAGTAACCCGGGATGGCGCACGAGGCCAGCACGGCGGGTGCCAACCTGGCCTCGGGAGAACCCGGGCGGCCGAAGACGACGCGGGCGCCATCCTGGCGGCGCACGGCGCAGATGCGCAGGCCTTCGGGCCACCGGTGTCCCATGAAGTCGTCCAGCCCCTGCGCCCTCTCGGCTATATCGACCTGCCCGCGCGGGAGCATGGTGACGGCGGCCACCTGGGGTCGGAAGGCCAGTGGCCGTCGGGCCACCCGGCCGATCAGCGCCGGTGAGGGGAGGTTCCAGGGTCGCAGGAGCGACGTCACCGAGGGCACCGGCAGCGGACCGGCATCGGCAGGGAGGATGCGTTCCAGGAGCGCACCGCCCCGGCGCGACAGGGGAGCGCCGTAGGCCGATGCTGCCAGGTCGGTGGCCGGTACCCCGATGCGCAGCGCGGCCCCGGTGACCGAACCGGCCGACGTGCCCACAATGATGTCGGCCTCACGGGGATCCCACCCGACCTCGCGTTCGAGCGCGGCCAGCACCCCGGCTTGGTACGCCTGGCCGACCACGCCGCCGGCGCCGAGCACCAGTCCGATGCTGGGTCGGCGACGCCCGCCGAATTCCCCGCGCGTCACCTTCATCACCCCTTGTTTACCCGTTGGAAATGTGCATCACGCGTCTTTCCTCGGCGATTTGTGCGTTCGACCTGGCTGTCGCCCTGCTGCATTGCCGACAGCAACGGGAGTGCAACCGGGCTGCACCCGTGCGGTGCCGCCCCCATCCCGCGGCCGGATCGCTGCAGCCTCTCCCCATTTGACCTGTTTGGACTCCCGGTGCCATGCGTCCGGTGCATCACCGAGTACCGTGGTGTTCCGCAATCGGCGCCGTCTGATCTCTTCGTGATCAGCGACCCAACGCCGCCCCAATTCCATGAAATTCGATGGACATTCCGGGGGTTCGGGCGTTTACTAGACGGTAGGCATAGCGCTTCGACTTCGACCTTGAACCGCTAGGGACGGGAGGCCGAGGGCAGGCCACCAGATCCGTGTGGGGACCGGGTCGACGTAGCCGGAGCATGGCGCAGTGCACATGAGGAGGAGAGAGGGGGGGCTACGAAAGAATTGACATCGGGGGGGCAGGAGTCGGGCCGCTTCACGACCCTTGAGGACGTTTTCATTTCCCGTCAGTTCGACCGGGAAGCTCAGTCGCGCCGCCGCGAGGGGTCTGCCCTGGTGCCGCTGACGGCTACTCCGGTCGTGACGCCCCACGCCCCGATCGGTGTCCACTTCGCCACCACGCACCGGCGGCAGCTCTCAACGGCGGGCGCCATGAGCGGAGCCCTGGCCACCCTTCTCCTTGTGGTCGGGTTCCAGACCATGCCGGGAAAATCGTCCGACGGGCACCGCACCCTGAGTGCGCTGGGGTCGTCGAGTCGGTCGAACCCCTCGGAACGATCCGGCACCCCGCCGAGCGGTGTTCCCGGGTCGGGCGGCGTCACCGCACCGGTGAACGGCGGAGGGAACTCACCCGCCCCCACCGCGCCGGCTCCCGCCGTGACGGGCAACCAAGCCAGCGGAGTCGCCGCCTCAAGCATCGCCCCTTCAGGCACCTCCGCCGCAACGGCGGGCGTTGCCATCGCGCACACAGCCCCCGCTGGCACCGTGCAGGCAACACTGTTGGACGTCACCATCGCAACGGCATCCCCTCCGTCTTCAGCGGCTCCGGCCACGTCGACGCCCCTCCCTGCCACGTCGACGCCCGGGACCGCGGCGGAACCACCGACACCGCCACCGCCTCCGAAGTCAAATGGACCCAAGGGGCCGACCCCCGCGCTGGCCGACGGAGCCGCTCCCCGGCGCGGGCTCGGCGGGAACGGCCCTCCGGCAATCGTCACCCACATCGACGCCCCAGCCCCTCCGTCATCGCAGGCGGTGCACGAAGTTGCCCCGCCACCCGACGCTCCGTTCGGCCACCCACACGGCAATGGCCCTGACGGTGGTGGGCCGCACGACGGCCACAGTCGCCACTGACGTCGGCAATTAGCACCGCGCTGACCAGAAGGCTCCGGTTGGACCAGGGAGCGTGCCGGCGCTCGCCCAATCAACCGGAAACCGGTTCCCCGTGACGGTAAAGTGGGCACGAGGGATCGGACCGGCCCGGTGGGAGTGCGAGTGCGAGTGACATCTTCGATCCGTCGATCTCAAGGAGGATGGCTCGGGGATCCAGCAACCGTTACCCTGACGGACGTGCTGGCTCCGAGGACCGCCACGAGCGTCGCGAATCCGAGTTGATCATGGGAATGGCTCCGCGCTGGGCATTGTGGCTCCCGTCCGCCATCGCCTTCGTTGCGGCACTTGTCCTTCTGCCCTCGAGCGGAGCATGGGCCGGACCGACGTGGTCGATCATGATCA
>DATLSH010000015.1:0-18001 GCA_035534235.1 Acidimicrobiales bacterium
AATAGGCAGTTCAATGGCTAGATATCCATCGTGAGGGTCCTGCCATCGCGTAGCGTTTGGCATGGAATCCGATTCGGTTGCAACGGCGCAGACCTGGCGAACGACACACGGCGACATGAGCGATGAAGAGTGGGAGCTCATCGCTGACCTGGTCGCCCCGTATTGGACGCCGGGGTCGATAGGCCGCCCGGTCAAGGTCGATCGCCGCCGCGTGGTCGACGCCATCTTCTACGTGACGGCGACTGGTTGTCAGTGGCGAGCACTTCCGGGCAGCTATCCGAACTGGAACACGGTGCATCGCTACCACCTCGAATGGTCGAGAAACGGCACCTGGGAACGCATTGCCGAGCGACTGGCCGCGGCGGTGCGCACAAAAGAGGGTCGTGAGGGCGCGCCGTCGGCCGGCATCGTCGATGCCCGCTCGGTGCGCGCCGCCCCCACGATAAGCAAGAAAACCAAGGGATTTGACGCCGGAAAGAAGGTAAACGGTCGCAAGACCTTCGGGATCGTCGACACGCTCGGACTCCTCATGGCGGTCGTCGTCGTGGCGGCATCCATGTCGGACAACGTCGGTGGGATCACGGTGGCCGACCGTGCCCGCGGCCGCTCGGCTCGCTTCGCCAAGCTCTGGTGCGACGCCGGCTTCAAGCGCACCTTCATCGGCCATTGCCGTAACCACCACGTGGGCGTCGAAGTGGTGAACCGCATCCACCCCGGCCAATTCAAAGCGCTCCCCAAACGCTGGATCGTCGAGCGCACCTGGGCCTGGCTCATGAACAGCCGACGACTCCAGGTCGACTACGAGCGCGATCCGATTGTCACCGAGGGGTTCATCTGGGCTGCCCACAGCCGCTACCTCTTGCGCCGACTCACCCAATCGCCGATCGCGTGATCGCGCTGGGGAAACAATCGCGACAGTCACTAAGAGCCTTTGTGAAGGAGAATCTCGCCCGTTACAAGGTGCCCCGCGACGTCGTCTTCGTCGACCTCCTGCCACGTAACGCCGCCGGCAAGGTTCTCAAGAGCCAGCTCTCCGCCTCCGAGGCAAACGCGTGAGTGATGCCTCCGGTTACGATGCGAGAGGGGCCGACAGCTGCGTGAAGACGTTCCCGGGGGCGACATGGCGAAGATAGATCTGCACTTCGAGAAGAGGATGAGCGATCAGGACGCCCTGATGTGGTCGATTGAGCAGGACCCCCTGCTGCGTTCGACCATCACAGGAGTGACCCTATTGGACCAGCCTCCCGATCGGGCGCGCCTGACGGATCAGGTCGATCGGGCATCCCGGACCGTCCTCCGGCTGCGCCAACGTGTGGTGGAAGCTCCCTACAACATCGCTCCTCCCGAATACGTTGTGGATGAGCACTTCGATCTGGCCTACCACCTGAGATTCCAAAGAGCACCGGGTACGGGTTCGCTGCGCGACGTGCTCGATTTCGCCGGACCATTCGCCATGGCGGGATTCGACCGGGCCCGGCCGCTTTGGGAATTCGTGGTCCTCGACGGGGTCGAGGGCGGGCGGGCGGCCATGGTGCAGAAGATCCACCACTCCCTGGCCGACGGGGTGGGGATGATGAAGCTCTCGATGGCCTTTCTGGAGACTGAGCGCGACCCCAGGGCGGACGCTGGACCCATGCCGGGGCTACCACCGGGAGACCGGCCATCGGTGTTCGGTCAGGTTCGCTCGGGCGTCGCTTACCGCGCCGGTCAACGGGTCTCGGCGATCGCCTCGCTACCGCCGCGGGTGTCCGCGCTGGCCAGCCGTCCGCTCGACGTGGCGAAAGGGGTTCTCCGGTCAACGGCGTCGGCTGCCCGCATGCTCCGACCCGTCTCTGACCCGATGAGCCCGATCATGGGCGCGCGGTCACTCAGCGTGCGCTTCGACACCTTGGCCGCGTCGCTTCCGGCCATGAAGTCGGCGTCGAAACTGGTTGAGGGACGCCTCAACGACGCCTTCCTGGCCGGTGTGGCCGGGGGCCTGGCGCGCTATCACGACAAGCATGGTGTCGACGTCGAGCAGTTGCGCATGACGATGCCCATCAATGTCCGTCCCAAGGGTGGAACGCAGGTGGGCGGCAACCAGTTCGTCCCGGCACGCTTCGCATTCCCAGTATCGATCGTGGATCCGGTGGAGAGAATGGCGGCGATGAAGGCCTTGGTCGCTCAACAGCGCGCCGAGCCCGCACTCGGGCTGGCCGGTCCAATTTCAGGGATCTTCAATCGCCTGCCCATCCCGCTGACTACCGCGGTCTTCGGTTCGATGTTGAAGGCGATCGATGTCGTCACGAGCAACGTGCCCGGCGCACCGTTCCCGATCTACATCTCGGGCGGGCGCATGCTGGCGAATTACGGATTCGGCCCGTTGAGCGGTGCAGCTTGCAACATCACCCTGCTCAGCTACGTCGATGACCTGCACTTCGGCATCAGCACAGATCCGGCAGCGGTCCCCGATCCCGAGACCTTCATCGACTGCCTGCAGAGCGGCATCGCCGAGATTGAGGAGCTGGCCGGGCCCTGAGTGGCCGGAGTGCGCCAGGAACTCAGCGGGGGTCTTCCGGCGCGCCAGAGGGTGCCCCGTCCTCTCTGGCGGTCAGTGGCCCGTAGGCATCGGGACGGCGCGTGGCGAGGAACGGGAACAGGGCCAGCCAGTCCCGCCGCTGGTCGATGTCCAGGTCGGCGATCAGGACCGCCGGTTCGTCGCGTGGCGCCTGCACCAGAATGCGGCCATAGGGATCGGAGATGAACGAGGACCCGTAGAAGGTGATCGGCGGTTCGGTGCCAATGCGGTTGACGGCGACCATGAAGGTGCCGTTGGCGATCCCGTTGGCCGTGATCACCTTCTCCCACATCGGCTCGGTGTCGAAGTCCGGGTGATCGGGCTCGGAGCCGATGGCGGTGGGGTACACGAGGACGGATGCTCCGCCCAGCGCGTAGGCCCGGGCCAGTTCGGGGAACCACTGGTCCCAGCAGGTGGGGAACCCGAATGCGGCCCCGCCGATCTGCAGCGTGTCGAATCCCTGTGCGGCCGGCCCGGGGGTGAAGTACCGATCCTCGTGGTAGCCGGCGGTGACGGGGATGTGGAGCTTGCGGGTGCGCAGGCAGAGGGTGGAGTCGGGAGCCACCACGATGGCCGTGTTGAAACCAAGGTGGTGTCCCGGGCGTTCCTCGAAGAGCGACGCGTGCACCAGCACACCGGTCTCGGCCGCCATCGCTTGTGCGAACCGCATGGTCGGGCCGGACTTGAGGGGCTCAGGTTCGGCGCCGGGACCCGGCCCGTCAGGCGACACGGCGAAGTACCGGGACAGGGTGAGCTCCTGCAGGCAGACCAGTTCCGCTCCCTGGGCCGCGGCCAGGTGGATGCCCTCGGCCAGGGCGGCCATGTGCTGGCCCGGGTCGGCTCGCCAGGCCACCTGCACGGCGCCGACCCGCACCGGCCGGTGCTCGGGTGCCTCCACCCGGGCGTACGAGGTCAGCGCGGGCGCGGTCAGCACCTTCACGGCAGGGGCACCTGCTGGGTGATGCAGTGCGGGCCGCCACCGCCGTAAGCCATCGTCAAGCCCGGCACTCCGATCACCCGACGGTCCGGGTAGGCGGCCCCGATACATTCCAGGGCCTCTTCGTCGGTCGGGGCGCCGGCCAGTGGGACGATCACGCCCCCGTTGCAGAGGTACAAATTGAGATAGGACAGCATGACGTCCATCCCCCCGATCTGCCCGTGTGCCAGCAGGGGGAAATCGACGACCGGGACACCCGCGTCCTCGGCCCGCCGCCGGTTCTCGGCCATCGCCGCATGATCGGCATCCCCCGGGGGCCGCGCCACCATGAGCAGCGCGTCGTCGTCCGTGACCGCGGTGAACATGTCGACGTGCCCGTCGGTGTCGCGGTCTCCGACCAGACCGCGACCGAGCCAGACGACTTCGGTCACACCCAGCTGCTCCCGCAGGCACCGCTCAATGCTCTCTCTGGTCCAGCCGGGGTTGCGGTTGGGGTGGAGTAGGCATTGCTCCGTCGTCACCAACCGTCCCCGGCCGTCGACGCAGATCGACCCGCCTTCAAGCACGAGCGGGACCTCCACCACCTCGGCTGCGAAGTGCGCGGCCAGCGCAGCTCCGGCCGCCTGATCGTGTTCCCACATGGCGAACTTGGCGCCCCACGCGTTGAAGGCGAAGTGGACCCCGAGGCGTCCGCGGCTGCCCCCGGTGACGAACACCGGTCCGTTGTCGCGCAACCACGAGTCATCGAGTGGGATCTCCATCACCTCAACTCTCTCCCCCGTGGCCCGGCGCGCCTCCGCGGCGTCCGGCGCCGTCGAAGCCACCACCGTCACCGGTTCGAAGGCGGCCACGGCGTCGGCGACGCCGGCGTACTCACGCTTGGCGTCGTCGAGGCTGGAGCCCCAGAGCTCCCTGCGGCAGGGCCACGAGATCAGCGTGCGCTCATGGAGTGCCCTCTCGGGCGGCATGCGGTAGCCGGCTCCCGAAGGCGTCACTCCCGGCGGGAGGTGGGGCGTGACCTCTGGCACGTCGCGCGACGGTAACAGGCGCCGTGTGGCGCGGGATCCCCTTCCTGGGTCTTGCCCGCCCTGAAAGTAATTAGTCACTTACCGTAAGTGGTTACTTACGCCGATGCATTTCATGCCCTGGCCGACCCCACACGGCGGACCATCTTCGAGCGCATCGCGGAAGGGCCCCGGGCCGTGGTCGAGCTGGCCGAGGGCCTCCCGGTGAGCCGTCCTGCCGTCTCCCAACATCTGCGGGTGCTGAAGGAGGCGAGCCTCGTCGCCGACCGCCACGTGGGGGCGCGCCGTCTCTATGAACTCCGCCCGGACGGGTTGGCGGCGCTGCGCCTCTATCTGGACAGCCTCTGGGACCAGGCACTGGCGTCCTCGGCGGCCGCCCCGCCCATGAGGGGCGAAGGAGCACAGCTCCCTGACAGTGTGGGCTGTCCGCAAGAGCGTCAGGGACGAAGCGCCGGCTGACCGGGTGTTCGTGGTCTTGACCGACGGGAGTCAGTGCACGTGGGGACGAGTGGCCAGCTGGGAACCACCGCACCGGATCGTTTCGGCCTGCCAGCGCACTGCCTCGTGGCAATTCGACCCCGACTTGCTGACAGAGGTGGAAGTGCGTTTCGTGGCCGAGGGACAGGACCAGACCAGGGCCGAGTTCGAGCACCGCAACCTTGATCGCTTCGGTGACGCACGGGACGACATACGCAGGTCCTTCGACGCGCCCGGGGGTGGTCGGGCATCCTGAGCGCGTTGGCGCGGACGGCGGTGGGGGAGAGCTGAGGCCGTCCCAAGGTGGACCTCGCGCCCGTTGGTCAACGAGCCACGCCACAGCGTTGAATGCGGCCGATTGCTTCCCTACAATCAGAGCGAACCCCCGAACTCCAAGGAGTGACCATGACCACTCGCGAAAGTGCCCCCCTCGGATCCCCGTGCTGGGCCGATCTGTGGACCTCCGATGTCGAAGGCAGCCGGAAGTTCTACTGCGAGCTACTCGGTTGGGAGGCCCAGGAGGCGAACCCCGAATTCGGCGGCTACTTCATGTTCACCCGTGCAGGAGTGCCCGTGGCTGGCGGGATGGGCGACATGGGTCCTGACATGCCGGCCCAGAACGTCTGGAAGATCTACCTGGATACCGACGACATCGCCAAAACTCTGGCCGTGGCGGAGGCCGAGGGCGCGCAGACCATCTCCCCGGCCATGGCCGTGGCCGACCTCGGCACGCAGGCAGTGCTCATCGACCCCACCGGCGCCCACCTCGGAACCTGGCAGGCCGGGACGTTCCCCGGGTTCACCGTGCTGGACGCGCACGGGGCGCCGAGCTGGTTCGAGCTGCACACCCGGGACCATGCGAGCGCCGTCGACTTCTACCGCACGGCATTCCACTGGGATACCGACGTGGTCGGTGACACCGACGAATTCCGCTACACGGTCATGCGTGAGCCCGGTGGTGAGGGCCAGCTGGCCGGGATCATGGATGCGTCGGCCTGGTTGCCCGACGGCGCGCCCTCCCAATGGACCCTCTACTGGGAAGTCGACGACGCCGAGGCTGCTGTGGCGCAGGTCAAGGTGCTCGGCGGTTCGGTCATCGCGGACGTCGAGAACACTCCCTACGGTCGCATCGCCACGGTGGCCGACCCGGCGGGGGCCCAGTTCAGGCTGCGGACCGCTCCTGCATAGGCCGCGGTGACTTCGCTCGCGGGCCTTTCCCGGGAGCGCCTGGACCGACTTGACGCCTGCATGTCCGCCCATGTCGAGCGGGGTGCGGCGCCGGGCCTGGTGGCGATGGTGAGCCGGCGCGGCGAGACCCATGTGCACGTCGTCGGTGCGACCGCCTTCGACGGTGGCGGGGACATGCGTCGGGACACGATCTTCCGCTTGTCTTTCATGACCAAGCCGATCACCGCGGTGGCCACCCTCATCCTCCTCGAAGAGTGTGCCCTGCGACTGGACGATCCGGTGGAGGGGTTCCTGCCCGAATTGGCCGACCGCCGCGTCGTCCGGCATATAGAAGGTCCGGTCGACGACACGGGACCGGCCAAGCTGGCGGCCAAGATCGCCGGGATACCCAAGCCGCGCGGCTGCATCTGACCTTCCACGTGGACAGAGGAGTACACCCATGAGCCGCAGTATCGAAAAGGTTTCCATCATCATTTCCAAAGGCTCTCTTGAGGGCACCTACCCCGGCCTCATCATGGCCAACGGCGCCCGGGCCGAGGGGATGGATGCCAACCTCTTGTTCACCTTCTTCGGACTCGATGGCATTCATGCCAAGCGGCTCGAGCACATAAAGGTGGCCTCGGTCGGCAACCCCGGCATGCACATGGCGAGCCTGATCGGCATGCTCCCCGGCATGTCGGCCATCGCCACGCACAAGATTGAGAAGAAGATGGAGCACAACGACATCCCCGACATCCCCGAGTCCATGGAGATGATCGCCGACACCGGGTGTGGCATTTACGCCTGCAAGGCCTCGGTGGACCTCTTCGGCTTCACCCGGGCCGATTTCATCAGCCAGGTGAACGACGTGATCACCGTAGGGGAGTTCTACGAGAAGGCCGCCGTCGGCGAGATCATCTTCACCTGATCGCGCTGGGCCCGGGGGTCACCGCTATGGTGCTCCATGTGGGCTTCTACCGGGAGCAGATCCTGCCCCGTTGCGTGGATCGGGTCTGTGGGACGGCCGGCCTGCGAAGGTGGCGGGCTGAGGTCACAGCGGGGTTGTCGGGCCGTGTGGTCGAGATCGGATTCGGCTCCGGCCTTAACGCCGAGCATTACCCGCCAGAGGTGGAAGAGGTGCTGGCGGTCGAACCCGCCGCCGTGGCCCGGCGGCTGGCCACCAAACGCATCGCCCATTGCGGCGTTCCCATCAAACATGTCGGGCTCGACGGCCAGGCCATCCCACTCGACAACGCCAGCTGCGACTCGGCACTCTCCACCTTCACCCTTTGCACGGTACCGGAACCGGACCGGGTCCTGGCCGAGCTCCGCCGGGTGCTCCGACCAGGGGGTCGCCTCCATTTCCTTGAGCACGGCGTCTCCCCCGATCCCTCCGTGGCCAAGTGGCAGCACCGCCTCGATCCCTGGCAGCGCCGCCTGGCCGACGGTTGCCACCTGACAAGGGATGCCGCGGCCCTGGTCGGCCAGGCTGGCTTCGTCCTCGAAAGCACCGAGCAGCGCTACGCCAAAGGTCCGAAGCCGTGGAGTTGGTTCACTCTGGGCGTGGCATCGAATCCTGCGCCGACCGAGCGGACCTGAGGGGCGATTAGACCCGGCCTGTCACCCGAACCTTCACCCCGCCATCCTCACCCTGCTGGTTGGGCGACCTCAATCCCCGAGGCGGGTTCGTAGACCAGGACAGGTTCGCCGATGCCCCGGAGCTGCAGCTCCCCGGTCACCAACCACGACCGGGCTTCGCCGCCCGCCCGCAGCACCGCTTCCTCGCTGGCCAGCACCCGGCCCAGCCGGTGCTTGGCCTCGTCGGTCAGGCGGGACGCCTCGTTGACCGGTGTCCCGATCACCGTGTACTCGTAGCGGTGCTCGTCGCCAATGTTCCCGACCACCACCGTCCCCGCCGAGACCCCGATGGCCGCATCGAGCTCCGGGTGGGCAGCCGCCAGGACGAGTAGTTCCCGGCGCAGGATCCTGGCCGCCCGCAACGCCCGCAGCGCACAATCCTCTTGGGCCACCGGGGCCCCGAACACACAGAGGGCTCCGTCACCCTCGAATTTGTTGACCCACCCACCTTCGGCCGCCACGACGCGGACCACGGCGGCGAAGAAGTGGTTGAGCAACTCGACCACCGCCTCGGGCGAGCTGCTCTGGGCCAGGTTGGTCGAGCCGATGACGTCGACGAAGACGATGCCGACCTCGCGCCGTTCGCCTCCGAGCGTGACCCGCCCCTGCTCCAAGGCTTGGTGGGCCACATCTTCCCCGACGTGGCGGCCGAAGAGGTCCTGGAGCGTGCGGCGCTCGCGCAGGCCCAGCACCATCTGGTTGAAGCCGGCCTGTAGGAGTCCCAGCTCCCCCCGTCGTTCACCGTGACCTTGACATCGATCTGACCCCGCTGGACTCTCCCCACGGCTTGGCGCAGTTCGAGCAGAGGGCTGACCAGCGAACGGGTGGCCACGTAGAGCACCATGGTGCCGGCAATCAGGCCGGCGCCGATGATGAACCAGATCGCAGCGGCGCTCGGTGGCTTGCCGGTCGGGCGCCCGACGAAGCTGAGGCCGATCATGAGGAGAAACACATCCGCCCCGATGGCCCAGGAGACCAGCAGTTTGGTCCGCACCCCCGCGCCGAGAGAGCGCTCGGGGACGTGCCCGGCCAGCGCCAGCGCGGTCAGAGGTCGCCCGGTCCACTCCACGAGTAGGTACGTCAGCCCGCACGCCGTCAATCCGCCGAGGAGGATGGACAGCGCGACGCGCACGGCGTACCCGGGATTGTGGGTAGTGCTGGCGAGCAAGGACCAGACGACCGCGGCGCCGACCCAGAAGCACATCGACCCGGCGGCCATGTACCACGGCAAAGCCAGGGTTGACCGTTGCTCGGCTTCGCTCGGTGCCCGGTCCTCGACCAACCACCGGGTGGATCTCTTGCTGGCCCGCTCGAACAACCATCCCCCGAGAGGAAGAGTGATGCCCAGGTAGACGGCGGGCAGGATCACATCCTCCAGCCCATTGGCCTGCTGGCCCCTGATGTTGGCGTCGGTCAGCGCGCCGGACGCCACGGCGAAGGCGGCCCCGGTCAGATGGGCCAGGGGAATCAAGAGGTAGAGGCGGTGCCTGATGTGGGTGCGAACGTCCCGGCTCGCGGCGCCCTCGGACACGGCGTAATCCTAGGTCGCCCCGGAGCTCTGGCAGCCCTTCACTGCTGGCCGGGGAGGAGCTCCACGAAGAGCGCCTCGGCGTCGGCGACCAACGTCTCCCCATCGGTCAGGCGCCCGCTGAGCCAACGTTTGCGCCCGTCTATCCGGTCCACCGTGGCGCGCACCTCAAGGTCCACCCCGAGTGGCGTGATGCTCCGGTAGTTGACCTTGAGGAAGGCCGTCCGGGCGACGCTCCGTCCGCCGAGGCTGGCCAGGTGGCCCATCACATCGTCGAAGAGCATGGGCAGGGTCCCCCCGTGGGCGGCACCGTTGCCCCCGAGGTGGAAGGGTCGGAAGGTCACGCGGCCACGGATGTGGTCGTCGGACTCCTCCTGGGGGACGAACGGCATGAGAAGTGGGTTGCCCCGGCCGGGTAGGTCGGTCCGCAGTCCCGCCGGCCTCTGCCATTCCGGCACCCACCAGGGCCCGAGAAGGTCGATCGCCTCCCGCAACCGGGCCGCCAGGTCACCCCAGACCCCCTCGGGCGGGTTCGCACTGACGACGGCGTCCTGCATTGAGCGGAACAACTCGACGAATTCGCCATAGGCCGCCCCCCCTCGCTCGTCGTCGCGCAGGATGTTGGCGAACAGGTCGATGGCCGGCCCGCCGGTTGCACCTGGACCGGCGGGCGGCTGGCTTGACATGGACTGGAACGGTACCCGAGGGTGCCCCGCCCAGGGCCCGGGGAGCCGCCAGACTCCCCGGGCCCTGGCCACCAGGTCCGAAAGTCACACTTTGCGTTCCGCGGGACGCCGGCTCGGTCACTATGGGCCGTTTGACCCTATGCCGGGGCAAACAGGCACGCCAGGGTGGACAAATGGGTGCGGAGTCCAGGGAACGCCGGGGCGCGGCAGCGGGCGACCGGGCGTCGCGGAGCGGCCGGGATTGGCTGACCTGGAAGCAGACCACCGTGGCGGGACGGCCGGCGCTCTACGGAGAGGCCGGGGACGGCCCTCCCGTCCTGTTCCTGCACGGCTGGGGGCTCGACCACAAGGCCTACAAGCGCGCGCTCTCCCGATTGGTGCGCGGCGGGGTGCATGTACTGGCCCCCGCCCTGCCCGGCTTCGGTGGTACCGCTGCCCTCCCGGGTGAAACCAACAGCCTCGCCGGGTACGCCGACTGGGTCGCCGAGTTCCTGCGCACCGTCGGAGTCGGGCGGCCGGTCAACGTCATGGGGCATTCCTTCGGCGGCGGGGTGGCCATCATGGTGGCGCACGATCACCCGGAGCTCACCCACTCGCTCGTCCTGATCAATTCGATCGGGGGCTCGGCCTGGGCACACTCGGGGTCGACGTTGCGCTCCATGGCCGAGAGGCCGCTGTGGGACTGGGGCATCCACTTCCCGGCCGACCTGTTTCCCGTGCGCCAGGCCCGGCGGGTCCTCCCGGTCATTGTGGGCGAGGCACTGCCGAACTTGCTGCGTGATCCGAGGGCCTTCTGGAGGGCAGCCGGACTGGTGCGGCGCGCCGACCTGGCCGGCGAGCTGGACACGCTCCGGCGCCGGCGCCTTCCCGTGGTCGTGCTCTGGGGTCCGCGGGACCATCTCATCACCCGCGATTCGTTCGAGGACCTGTGCCGGGCTCTGGGAAAGCCCGACGTGGTGACCCTCACCGGCACTCATTCCTGGCTGCTGGCCGACCCCGATGCCTTCGGCGAGATCATGACGAACGTGCTCGAAGTCCTGGGCCTGACGATCGGAGAGCCGGCGGTGGCGGTGACCTCCCGAGCCGTTGCACGGCGGGATTCGGGCGTCTCATCCGCCTGCAGGTGCCCGGGGCCGGGGAGATCGGGCTCTACGAGCCCAGGCACCCGACCGCCCGTGATCTGAAGGGGTGACCACCCCAAGGCTCCCGGTGCGGGCAAGCCCCCACGCCTTCAGGTGGCGCGGTGGTGGATGTGACGGCCGCTGACCACGTCCATGGAGATCCGAAGCAGGAGGTCCCGATCCTCACCGGCCCAGGGGGTCAACCGGAGATGGGCCAGGTGGGCAAGCTCCGCGTGGTCGGAGACGATGGCGCAACGGCCCGAGACGAGCACGCTCCATCCCTCGTGGGCGAGGGCATCAATGCCGTCGATCTCGAAGGCCACCGTGGAGGGCGTGGCGGCATGGAGATCGCCGCCGTGGCGGGTGAGGACGTAAATGTGCTCCTCGTGCACCGTGTAGCTGACCGGGTAGATGAGGGGGCGGCCCTGCAACGAGACGCCGATGCGGCCGACCCCGCGTGCTTCCAGGCGTCGCAGGCAGTCGTCCCGATCAAGGACTTCCAGTTTCCCTTCCAAGGTCGCGCTCATGGCGCCGTCTCCGGCTCACCGGCATCGGCACCGGCCCCGGCGCGGGCGGACCGGCGGGCCTTCAGCCAGCGGAGCGGGCGGAACACCCAGTAAAGGTTGATGGCCCAGCCGAACCCGTTCATCTTGGGTGGGAAGAACTTCGGGTTGTCCGCGCTCCAGTAGGTGTTCTTGAACCGGGCCACCGTGGGCCGCCGGGTGTCGTAGGGGATGCCCCCGATCGTGCCGTGCCGCTTCACCGCGCACCTCCTCTGCTGGGCCATCGGTCGGTCGAGACGGCCCCCTCGGGGGCGAGGTCAGGACTCTGCGGGAGCAGTTCAGCCATTCTGACCTCAATCCGGGAATACGTGTCGCGCATGGAGAGCAGGCGATGGTCGGCCTCGGGGCCGGCAGCCTGCAGGGCGCGGTCGGCCACCTGGCGCAACTGGACCAGGGAGCGCAAGCGCGCTGCGAGCGCAAGGGCCCACCCCTCGGGACGCAACCGGTAGTAGATATGGCGATCGCCCGGGTGGGACACACGCTCGAGCATGCCCGCATCAGCCAGCATCCGGACCGCTGCGCTCACACTGCCGGCGGAGAGCGTCAACTCTTCCTGAATTTCGCGGGCGCTCTGCTCGGGCGGGTCGCTCACCACCATCCACCCCAGCACCCGCACCACGGCCCGGGGCGTGCCGTAGTCGACCACGAGTCCACCGAGATCCTCAATGAAGCGCTGGCGCCACTGCGCCACCGGCGCCGGGCCGGGTGGGGCCGGCGCGCTCATTCGCCGGCCAGGTCCCGGCGCCCGAAGGCGTGCACCCCGACCGCGGCGGCGGCGGCGCCGGCGGCGATCATGCCCAAGCCGCTCGTCCAGTCCGGCGCGATTGCCGGTGCGGGTTGCATCTGGTGGAAGATCGACGTGTCGAGGAGCCAGTGGTTCGAATTGACGATCCCACCCAGGAGCTCGACCAGGAAGGACCAGGCGAGCACGCCGTAGACGGCACCTGAGGCCAGTCGGGGCGTCAGACCCAGCGCCAGGACGCCGATGCCGAGGAGGAGGAGTGCGGGAGGGACCACATTGAGTCCGGCGCCGAGCATGGCGGGGGCACTGATCCCGGCGTGCTGGCTGAGGGTGCCCAGCCAGGCCAGGACGCCGGCCAGGACCCCGGCCACGACCACGACGCCGGCGCCCACGGCGAAGCGACCCCACAACCACCGGGACCGACCGACGGGACGAACCAGGAGGTGTTCGACGCGCCCGGTCGCCTCCTCGCGCCGCGCCCCCGTGATCTGGCCGGCGGCGGTGAAGACCACCAGCAGGGCCAGCAGCAGGAAGGACACGCCCAGGTAGGCCCGGATGACGCCGCCCCGCCCACTCATGCGCTCCAGGGCCGCTTCGACCGAGGGGGAGGCGGCCAGGGACTTGGCCGCCTCTTTGGCCACGGCGCCCAGGAGCAGGCCGAACGCGCACACCCCGGCCAGCCAACCGAGCACGACGGCCCGCCCGAGCCGGATGTCCAGTCCCACGGGCCCACCGAGGAGCACCATGTGCGCCCTCGTGCTGGCTCGGTCGGGCAGTGTGCTGGCACCCAGGTCGCGTCCTCCGGCCAGGGAGACGGCCATGGCGGCCAGGGTGGCGGTGAGTCCGAAGATCGGGATGAGCACCGCCGGTTGGGGGTCGGTCAGGGGTTGGAGCCGATCGATCCAGCCCAGGGGACTGGCCCAGCTCAGCCAGCTGAGGGCGGAGGAGGAGTCGGCCACCATGCGCAGCGCGAAGGACGCCCCCAGCGCGGTGGCCACGTACGCGGCCGCCTGGCGGCGGCTGGCCGCCAGTTGGCTGGCCAGCGCGCCGGCGGCCATGAACATCACGGCTCCCGAACACACACTGACGGCGAAGAAGAGCGCCGCTCCCAAGCCGATCCCGACCTTGGCCTCACTCCCGACCACCACCGTGATCAGCGCGGTGCCCGCCAGAAGGGCGATCAGGCCGATGCCCAGCCCGGCCAGGGCCTGGACCGCCGCCCCCCTGCGGGTGGTCTGGCCCGCCAGCAGGAGCTCCCAACGCCCGGCGTCCTCCTCGCCCCGCAGGAGCTTGGTGGCCAGCAGCAGGGCCCACACCGCGCCGATCACGCTGAGGGCGCCCAGGCTCTTCCAGGCGGTGTAGCCCGGGACCGTGGCCAGGTTGCGGGCCGGCCCCATGAGGGCGTTGAGCCCGCCCGAGGAGAACGACTTGGCCAGCAGGACCCGTGCGGCCTGCGTGGGATAGGTCGAGACGTAGGCCTGGGCCTGCAGGGCGACGTAGACGCCGAAGACGACGCCCCAGATCCCGCCCGAGCGCAGGCACTTGCGGGCCGTCAGCCGGGAGACGACCGTGGCGGGATGGCGGCCGACCGGGAGCGCCGACCGCGCCAAGACCGCCCCGCTGCGTGCATCCGGGCCGTCCGTGGCGACCGCCGCGGCAACTTCAGTCGGCATGTGCCTGCACCGCCTCGGGCACGGTGGCGGTCCCGTAGTGGGCCAGGAAGAGCTCTTCGAGCGAGGGCTCGCGGCTGAGGAGCTCGTGGACCCCTGTGTTCGCTAGCACCTTGAGGAGCGGCTCGACGGCCCCCTGCACCTGGCAGCGCACCACGCGCCCGTTGACTTGGACCCCGCTGACGCCGGGGACCCTGGTCAGATCGGGCACCGACCCGTCGAAGGTGGCCTCGACGCTGAGGGACGAGAGGTGGCGCATTTCGGCCAGAGTCCCCAGGTCGACCAGGATCCCGTTGCGCAGTATCCCCACCCGGTCGCAGAGCGCTTCGACCTCCGAGAGGATGTGGGAGGACAGGAAGACGGTCTGGCCGCGCTCCTTGGCCTCGAAGACGCTGTGGCGGAAGGCCTGCTCCATGAGCGGGTCGAGACCGCTCGTGGGCTCGTCGAGGAGCAGGAGATCGGCCCGGGCCATGAGGCCGGCGATGAGGATGAGCTTCTGGCGGTTTCCCTTGGAATAGGCCCGGACCTTCTTGGACGGGTCGAGGTCGAAGCGCGCAATGAGCTCGCCCCGGTACGGCGCATCGACCTGACCCTGGACCTGCCCCAGGAGGTGCAGTGTCTCGGCACCGGTGAGCGATGGCCACAGGCTGGCTTCGCCCGGCACGTAGGCCAGGCGACGGTGCGCCTCGACCGTCTGGTGCCGGCTGTCGAGGCCGAAGATCTCCGCCCGGCCCGCCGTCGGGTGGATCAGGCCCAGCAGCAACCGTATGGTCGTGGACTTCCCGGCGCCGTTGGGCCCGAGGTAACCGAGCACCTCGCCGTGAGCCACCTCGAGCGTGAGGTTGCTCAGGGCATCGACGGGCCCGTAGCGCTTGGTCAGGCCCTCCGTGCGGATGGCGTTCGTCGTCATGGGTACCTCCTGATGGTTTCAGTATTGACTGAATGCTGCGTGGCCAATAGAGCCCAAGGTCCCGTCCGGGCCTCCGGGCCTCCGGGCCTCCGGTCCCCGGGGCCGGGGTACGTTGCCCTGACAATGAGCGAAGATCAGGAACACCATGCCCGGAGGGGAGAAGAAGGCTCCATGACGACGACTCCCGGCCCGGCCCCGTCACGGGACCACGGGGGGTTCTTCTCCGGACGGCTGCAGGCCAGGCAACGCCCAGTCGATCCCGCCCGTGAGCACCTCAGCGTGTCGGAGTGGCTGTTCCGGTCCGCCCCGGCCGGTGCTCTCTGGCTCGTCGTCCGGCTCTGGATCGGCTGGCGGTGGGCCGACGCCAGCTACCAGAAGATCTGGGGCTCCGACAGGCGGGGGTTCTGGTTCGGCGGAGGCGCCGTGAAGGGGTTCGCCCTGGTTGGGGTGGCCCGGTCCCACGGGACCCAGCCCGAGGTGGCCTACGGGTGGTGGGCCGCGTTCCTGCACAACTTTGTGGCCCCCAACGCCGCCTGGTTGGCCAAGGTGGTCTCCCTCGGAGAATTCGCCGTCGGCCTCGGCCTGATCCTCGGGCTCTTCGTGGGCATCGCCGCCACGGCCGGGGTGACCCTGAACGTGACCTTCATGCTGAGCGGGGTGGCCTGGGTCAACCCGGTCTACGCGCTCGCCGGTGTGCTCCTCATGCTGGCCTGGCGCAACGCCGGCCTTATCGGGCTCGACCATTGGGCCCTGCCGGCGATGGGCCTCCCCTCGCACCCGGGCAGCCTCTTCCGGCGCCGTTGAATCCCCACGCCGTGTGCCGGCCCTTCACTGGGCGATGAAGTCACGCAGGGCGTCGGCCAGCTCATGGCGGCGGGTGACCCCGAGCTTCTGGTACGTCCGATGGAGGCGGTTCTCGATGGTCCGGACCGAGAGGTGCATCCGGCCGGCGATCTCCTTGTCGGAGCTCCCGTCCACCGCTTGGAGCGCCGTGTCGAGTTCGGCCGGCGTCAACAGGGACCGGGCCCAGATGGTCCCGACCAGTGGTGTCACCGCCCCCTCGCAGCGGCCCAGCAGACGCCTCGCCCTGTGCTCCACGGCGGTCGCCTCCCGGGTGTCGCCATGGCGGCGCAGGAGCACGGCGGCCTCGCCGAGCGCCTCGGCGGCGAAGAGGAGTGCACCGAGGCCTTCGAAATCGGCCGACGCCCCCTCCAGTTCTTTGACGCTCTTGGAGTAGACGGCGCGCACGTACCGGGCCCGGGCGGCCACCAGCTCGCCGTCGATTGCGGCGGCCAGTGCATCCAGGCGATCGGTGACCTGGCGGGCCCGGCCCAGGCGGGCCAGGCCGTGCAGCGCCCTGGACTCACCGGTGCCGTCCCCGATCTCCCGGCCGAGGTCGGCCGAGGCCTGCAGGTGCCGGCGGGCGGCCCCCAGGTCCCCCCCGGCCGACGCCACCCAGCAGCGAGCCTGCAGGATGTCCGTCTCGTCCCCCCCCAGGTTCTGCGGGAGGCCGAGGGCGTCCATTTCGGCCATGGTCGACTCCGCCCGCACGGCCTGCCCGGACAGGGCGAGGGCCATGGCGGCAGCGGCATAGGGCCACCGGGCGGCGGCGGGGCGCCCCAGCTCCAAGAACAGCGAGTAGGAGGACCGGGCTTCGAGGTAGGCGCTCTGCACGCGGCCCTGACTGAGGTAGAGGGCGGCAAAGGCGGAGGCGACGATGGCTCTCTCGTCGGCCGGTTGCGCCATGGCGCCGACGTGGACCGACGAGAGGAGATCCTCCGCTTCGCCCAGTCGCCCCAGGTTGAGGAGCGCGGCGGACCGGTTCCCGTACAGGTTCCAACGGACGTCCGCCTGCGCGGTGTCGGTGCCACCCTCGCCTCCGGCGTGCGGGCTGAGGATCTCCAGGGCATCGTCCAGGCGACCGACGCGGGTCAGCGCACGGCCGAGCACCCCCCGTAGCGCCGTGTGCGGCGCGGCGCGCGAATCATCAAGGAGGCCCGGAACGGTTTCGAGCGCATGGCGCGGCCCGCGGGCGATGCTCCGGAGGTACACCTGGCGGGCCAGCAGCTCGTCGCGCAGGGAGGGGTCGCCGACGACGAGGGAGAGCTCGTCAATCTTCCGGGAGTCGGCTCGGCCCCGCAGGAAGATGGCGTTGTCGAAGCGGAGCACGGCCACCCGGACTCTTTCGGACTCGCTCACCGCGTCCGCTTCGAGCGCGACCAATTCGCGATCAGCCTGCTCGGGCCGGCCCCGGAGGTGGGCCGTCTCGGCGGCCAGCAGTCGGGCCTCGAAGCGATCCCCCTTGTCGATGGCGGCGCGGGCGAGGCGTTCGGTGAGGGAATGATCGTGCCTGATCCGGGCCGCCTGCGCCCCGGCCAGGAGGAGCTCAGCGCTGCCGCCACCGCCGACGAGGCGCAACGATGCCTGGAGCAGCGTGTCCTCCCGGCGCCGCCCCACCGACGCTTCAGCCAGCGAGCGGGCCAGGACGCGCTCGCGGCGGGCGCCGATGCCGGCCCGCACCACTTCCCCGTACACGGGATGCGCCATGCCGATGCGGAGGCGGCGCCCCTCCAAGCTGCTCGTGATCAGACCCCTGTCCTCAAGGGACTTGACGGCCGCCGGATCGGCCAGCTTGTCCAGCGTCGATTGGCAGAGGGGCTGGCCCAGAGCAGTGAGCTCCATCGCCTCGCGCTCGGGCGCGGTCAGCTCGCCGAAGCGCAGGGAAACCAATTCCACCAGGCGGGCCGTGGGACGCAAACCATCCTGAAGCCGCCAGCTCCCGCTCTTGGCGCTCAAGGCGCCCGCCTCCATGGCCCCCGTCACCAGCTCGCGGAGGAACAGTGGGTTGCCAAGGGACCGCTCGGCGAACTGGCGCACCGAGGCCGGGTCCACCGGGCCTCCGAGCACCGAGACCAGGATGTCCTCAATGAGATCGTCGTCGAGCGGGCTCAGTTCGACGCGCTCGACCAAGTCGTCCTTC
>DATLSH010000016.1:0-54706 GCA_035534235.1 Acidimicrobiales bacterium
AGGTGGGCGGCGATGGCGGCCGACAGCGAGCAGCCGGTGCCATGGTCGTTGCCGGTGCGGACCCGCCGGCCCGGGAGCACGGTGATCCCTGCGGGGCCGGCCACGACATCATCGGCCGAATCGGAGAGGTGGCCTCCCTTGACCACCACGTAGCAGGCTCCGGTGCCCCGGATGCGCTCGGCCACGGCGGCCATGGCGTCGATGCTCATGAGCCTCTCCACCGTGGTGCCACCGAGCACGGCGGCCTCGCGCAGGTTCGGGGTGACCACCAGGGCGTGCGGTAGCAGCAGGCTCAGGTAGGCCTCCACCCCCGAGGGGTCCATGAGGGAGTGCCCGCTGGACGTGACCAGCACGGGGTCGACCACCAGTCGGGGGAGCCGGCCCTCGGCGGCCAGCCGGGCCACTTCCTCCACCGTCTCCCGCCGGGCCAACATCCCGGTCTTGACGCTGCGCACCGCGAAGTCATGGAGCACGGTCTCGACCTGAAGACGGACGAAGGCGGGCTCGAGCACCACCACCCCGCGCACCTCATCGGTGTTCTGGGCGGTGACGGCCGTGAGCGCGCTCGTCCCGTGCACCCGGTGGGCGGCGAATGTCTTGAGGTCGGCCTGTACCCCCGCACCACCACCCGAGTCCGAGCCGGCGATCGTCAGTGCACTGGGAGGGGTCGACGGTTCCGGCACCGGGCCACCCTAGGGGGGAGCCGGCGTCCCGGGACCGGCAGGGTGCGGGGGTATCGTCGTCCGTGATGACGACCCCCGCCGCCTCTGCCGGAGCCGACACGGGTGACGCGTTCGCCATTGCCGGCGAGGTCCTCGGATCACGCCTGCTTTTGGGCACCGGAGGCATGACGAGCCTCCAGGCCCTGCGGGAGGCCCTCACCGCGTCGGGCGCGGCCATGGCCACCGTGGCCGTGCGCCGGGTCGACCCCTCGGGCGGGGGCTCGCTGGTGTCCCTGCTCCACGAGCTCGGGGTGCGGGTGCTGCCCAACACCGCCGGGTGCGCCACGGCGAGCGAGGCGGTGCTGACGGCCAAGCTGGCCCGGGAGGCCTTCGGTACCCAATGGGTCAAGTTGGAGGTGATCGGCGACGACCGCACCCTGCTTCCCGACGCGGTGGAGCTGCTGTCCGCCGCCGAGCAGCTGGCCGATGATGGGTTCGTCGTCCTGCCCTATACCAATGACGACCCCGTGCTGGCGTTCCGCCTCCAGCAGGTGGGGTGCGCCGCCGTCATGCCCCTCGGCTCACCCATCGGGAGCGGCCTCGGCCTGCGCAACCCGCACAGCATCGCCCTCCTGCGCGAGGCCGTCGACGTCCCGGTCATCCTGGACGCCGGGATCGGCACCGCCTCCGACGCCGCCCTGGCCATGGAGCTCGGGTGTGACGGCGTCCTGGTGGCCTCGGCGGTCAACCGGGCCCGGGACCCGGCCGCCATGGCCCGGGCCATGCGGCTGGCGGTGGAGGCGGGCCACACGGCCCGGCGGGCCGGGCGGATCCCGGTGCGCTTCCATGCCGAACCTTCCAGCCCATCGGAGGGGCGCCCGGACTTCGGCTCGGCCGGGCCGACACCCGACTGACCAGGCACTTCAGCTCGGGCAGCCTTGACGCCCCCGGGGGCGGCCACTAAGTTAGGGTGCCCTAAGATTCGCGGCGGAGGGAGAACCGGCCGATGAGTGAGGCTGGCACCGCGAGGCGGCGACCGGCGCTGGGGATGGCCGGCGCGCTGGGCGTGGGGGCGTTGCTCCTGGCCGCCTGCGGGGGGAGGTCGCCCGGCTCGGCCCGCAGCATCACCCTCTACAGCGGGCAGCATGTCCAGACCACGCAGTTGCTCATCGCCGGCTTCGAGAGGAAGACCGGCATCACGGTCAACGCCCGCTATGCCGATGAAGACGTCCTGGCGGACCAGATCGTCACCGAGGGGTCCCATTCGCCGGCCGACGTGTTCTTCTCCGAGAACTCGCCCCCGCTGGAGTACCTGGCATCCCAGGGGCTCCTGGCTCGGGTGGATCCGTCGACGTTGACGCGCACGCCGGCCCGGTTCGACCCGCCCGGAGGGAAGTGGGTGGGGATCTCGGCCCGGGTGAGCGTCATGGTCTACAACACCTTGCTTCTCAAGCCCGCGCAGCTGCCGCGCTCGGTGATGGACCTGGTGCGACCTCAATGGAACGGGAAGGTGGCCATTGCCGGAACCGAGACGGACTTTCAGCCCATCGTGATGTCGGTGTTGCGGGCCCACGGCACGGCTGCGGCGCTCCGATGGCTCGGGGCGCTCCGGTCCAACGCGGGCAACCACGACTACCCCAACAGCGAGACGGTGGCGGACCAGGTCAATCGCGGCCAGGTGGCCGTCGGCCTGGTGGACCAGTACTACTGGTACCGCGAGCGGGCGCAGAGCGGCCGGTCCCAGATGCACTCGGCCATTGCCTATTTCGCCCCGCGTGACGTCGGGTATGTGCTCGATGTGTCGGGCGTGGGGATCCTGCGGTCCTCGACGCGCCAGGCTGATGCCCAGAGGTTCGTGGCTTTCGTCAATTCGGCCCAGGGGCAGCAGATCATCGCCCACAGCGACAGCTTCGAGTACCCGGTCGCCTCGGGCGTCACGACGGCCCAGCCCGAGACCCCCTTGGCGGAGCTCCGTCCCAATGCCATCACGATCAGCGAGCTCGGAACTGGGGCGGCGGCGATCAAGCTGCTTCAGGAGGCTCAGCTCCTGTGACCACGAGGTGAACCGACCGCACCGGCTCCCGGGGCGCCGCCGCCCACCGCTCCTCCTGGTTCTCGGGGCGGTGGGCGTGTCCATCGCCGTGGTGCTGCCCGTGGTGTTCCTGGTGCTCCAGGCGTTCCAGGTCGGTGGCCGACAATTGGGCCAGTTGCTGTTCCGCGGCCTGACCGCCCAGCTGATCTGGGACACGGTGACCCTGACCCTGGTCGTCACCGTCCTCTGCGCGGTCATCGGGACGCTCACCGCCTGGTTCGTCGAGCGCACCGAGATCCCAGGCCGCCGCTTCTGGGCCGTGCTGGTGGTCATCCCCCTCGGCATTCCCGATTTCGTGGTGAGCTTCGGGTGGCGGTCCGTCTTCCCCTCGTTCGGGGGCTTCTGGGCCGCCGTCCTGGTCATGATCCTGGCCGTCTACCCGCTGGTCTTCCTGCCGGTGGCGGCCAACCTGCGCAATGCCGACCCGGCGCAGGAAGAGGTGGCCCGCAGCCTGGGCCTGGGCCGGTTGCGCACGTTCTGGAAGGTCACCGTGGGCCAGGCCCGCCTGGCCATCTTCGGCGGTTCCATGCTGGTCGGGTTGGTGGTGCTGGCCGAGTTCGGCGCCTTCGAGATCCTCGGCTTCCGTACGCTGACCACGGAGATCTACACCGAGTACTCCGTGGGCTTCAACGCGCCCGAGGCCTGTGCCTTCTCGCTGATCCTGGTCGTCATGGGAGCGACCATGCTGATCGGTGAGGGTGCGGCGCGGGGAGGGGGCCGGAGCTCCCGCATCGGCGCCGGCGCGGCCCGGCGCTCCCGGCCCCGGACCCTGGGGCGTGCCCGGCCCGCCGTTCTCGGGGGCCTGTCGCTCCTTGTCGCGCTGGCCCTGGGCGTGCCGGTGGGTGCCATCGTGTACCTGATCATCAGGGGCGGCAGCACGACGCTGCCGTCGGCTTCACTGGCCGGCGCGGCCGGCTACACATTCGCCTACTCCGCCGGGGCGGGGGCACTGGCCACCGTCGCCGCGCTGCCGGTGGCGCTCCTCTCGGTCCGCTTCGCCGGACGGCCGGCGCGCCTGCTCGAACGGACCAGCATGCTCGTGCTGGCCGTCCCGGGCCTGGTCATCGCCCTGAGCTTCACCTTCTTCACCGAGCACAACCTGGCGGGACGCTTCTACCAGACACCGGCGCTGCTGGTCGTGACCTATGCCGTGATGTTCTTCCCCATGGCGGTGGTCTCGGTGCGCGCCGCCGTGGCCCGTTCACCGCTCGGGCTGGAGGAGGTCGGGCACTCGCTCGGCGTCAGCCGCCGCTCGGTCTTCTGGCGGGTCACCCTGCCCCTGATCGGGCCGGGCCTGGCCGCGGCGTTCTCGTTGGTCTTTCTCGAATCGGCCACCGAGCTCACTGCCACCCTGGTGCTGCGCCCCACCAACGTGGAGACCCTGGCCACCCAATTCTGGAGCTACCAGACCGACCTCTCTTACAGCCAGGCCGCGCCCTATGCGGGGGTGATGGTGCTCATCGCGGCGGTGCCCAGCTACGTCCTCGGGCGCTGGTTCGACCGGCTGCCCGCCCGGTCCCCGGCGGCCCTGGGCACGGTACCGGGGCCGGCGACGGCGCCGAGCACAATGGTGACGGTATGAACGGGCTCACCATCACCGGGGTGACGAAGGGATTCGGCGGCCACCGCGTGCTGCGCGGCGTTGACCTGACCGTTGCCGCCGGGTCGTTCACCGCCATCCTGGGATCCTCGGGAAGCGGCAAGACCACCCTGCTGCGCATCATCGCCGGGTTCGAGCGCCCCGACGCTGGCGAAATCCGCCTGGGTTCCGTGGTGGTCGACGACTCGGCGCACCGCCTGGTCCCCTGCGAGAAGCGGCAGATCGGCTACGTGCCTCAGGAAGGTGCCCTCTTCCCCCACTTGAGCGTGGCGCGCAACGTGGCCTTCGGGCTGGCGCGCCAGCAGGGTCGGCGCGACCGCGTGCACGAGCTCCTGGAACTGGTCGGCCTGACCGGGCTGCACCGCCGTTACCCGCACCAGCTCTCCGGAGGCCAGCAGCAGCGCGTCGCCCTGGCCCGGGCCCTGGCCACCGATCCGGAGATCGTCCTGCTGGACGAGCCCTTCGCCTCTCTCGACGCCGCCCTGCGGGCCTCGGTCCGGGCCGATGTGCTTCAGGTGCTGAACCGGGCGGGCACCACGTCGGTTCTGGTCACCCACGACCAGGATGAGGCCCTCTCCATGGCCGACCGGGTGGCGGTGCTCCGCCACGGGGTCATCGCCCAACTGGCCAGCCCTTCGGACCTCTACCGGCACCCGCACGACGCCGAGCTGGCCCAGTTCCTGGGGGAGGCGAACCTGGTGGACGGTGTCGTCGACGGTTCGACGGCAACGACCGCCCTGGGCCGCCTGGCGGTCCAAGCCGGGGTCGGCACCGCCATGGGGGAGGCCCGGGTGATGGTCCGGCCCGAGCAGCTCAGGATCGGGGAGGCGGCGCCGGGTGGGGTCTCCGGCACCGTGCAGAGCTATGAGGACTTCGGCCACGACGCGGTGGTGCGCGTGCGGCCCGACCAGGAATCCCTGCCCGAGCTCGTGGTCCGGATCACCGGTGGCGTGCCCCTCTCCCCGGGCAGCCGGGTCGGCCTCACGGTGGACGGCCCGGTGGTCGTCTGGCCCAAAATCACCCCTCCGTAACTACCTCGCTGTCGTCCGCGGTGCAGTAGGCTGACCCCGTCGCGGCGCACAGGAGGTGTGATGGCTGAGGTGTCCACAACCCGGGTCGGGGGGTTTTTCGGGCCGCAGGTGTGCGGACTGGTCGGGATCACCTACCGCCAACTCGACTATTGGGCCCGTACCGGGCTGTTGCAGCCCTCGGTGGCGTCGGCGCGGGGGAGTGGGAGCCGGCGGCTGTACTCCTACTCCGACGTGCTTGAGCTCAAGGTCATCAAGCGGTTGCTCGATGCCGGCATTTCGCTCCAATCCGCCCGGCGCGCCGTGGAGTGCCTCCGCGAGGACCTGGGGACCGACGTGGCTTCTTCGAACCTGGTCCTGACCGGCAACAGCTCGGTCCTGGCCCGGTCCAACGGTGAGGTGGTCGATCTGCTGGCTGGTGGCCAGGGCGTCTTCAACATCGTGCCGCTGGCCGGCGTGGTCGACGAGCTGGAAGCCGACATCGTACGGCTCGACGTCACCGCACAGTCGAGGCCTTCCGGTGAGGTTCGCCAGGCGCACGACACCGTGGCGCGGGCCGCCGGGGAGTGAGTCTGACGGATCCCGGGCTCAATCGGCGCGCACGTCACCCGGCGGGTTCGCCGGCCGGGCGCGTCCGCTTCGCCCACCCTTCCGAGCGGGTCTTCGCCGCCATCCTCGATCTCCACGGGGAACGCTGGGAGTACGAGCCGGTGGAGTTCCCGCTGCGCTGGGATGCCCAGGGTTCACCCCTGGCCGGCTTCCGGCCCGACTTCTTCCTGGTCGACCGCGGTGTGTTCATTGAGCTGACCACGGCGGACCAGCGTCTGGTGACTCGCAAGAACGGCAAGGTGCGCCAGATGCGCCAGCTGTACCCCGAGGTCCCCATCGTGGTCGTCTACCAGCGGGACTTCCTGGCCCTGCTGGCGGCCCACGGACTCGACGACCGGGTCTCCTCGGCCGCCTAACCTGGCCCGGTGCCAGCCGGGGAAGAAGAGGGCGGCGCGCGCCCGATGAAGGTATCCACGCTCCACGGAGCCCATGTGGCCCTGGGCGCCAAGCTGGTGCCCTTCGGGGGCTGGGAGATGCCCCTGGCCTATCCGGGGGGAACAGTGGCCGAGCACCGGGCCTGCCGGGAGGCGGCAGTCGCCTTCGACGTCAGCCACCTCGGCACCGTGCGCGTTGAGGGGGCGGCGGCCTTCGCGCACCTGCAATCTTCATTGAGCAACGACCTGCGCCGGATCTCCACCGGTCGGGCGCAGTACACCCACCTGCTCGACGAGGACGGTTCTGTCACCGACGACATCATCGTGTGGTGGGTCGATGACGAGCGGTTCGATGTCATGCCCAACGCCTCGAACACCAGCCGGGTGGTCGCTGCCATCGGCGGGCTGGATGTGACCGCCACCCGAGCCATCATTGCCGTGCAGGGTCCCCGAGCCCGCGAGCGGCTGGCCTCCGTGTCACCCGAAGCGGCGGCCGTGCGCCGATTCGGCGTGGCGCACTTCGCGTGGGAGGGGGTGCCCTGCCTGGTGGCCGGCACGGGCTACACAGGCGAGGACGGCGTGGAGTGCGCCGTCCCGGCCGAGGCTGCCCCGGCATTCTGGGCGGCCGTGCTGGCCTCGGGGGTCAGGCCGGCCGGGCTGGGTGCCCGCGACACCCTGCGCCTGGAGGCCGGGCTCCCCCTGCACGGTCACGAGCTCGGGCCCGGGATCACACCGCTCCAAGCCGGGCTGGGCTGGGTGGTGGGCTGGGAAAAGGGGGAGTTCACCGGACGGGCCGCACTGGAAGAGGAGCGGGTGGCGGGACCGGCCCGGCGCCTGCGGGGCCTGGTTGCCCACGGGCGCCAGCCGCTGCGTGACGGGGCCGAGATCGTGAGCAATGGACGGGCCGTGGGCAGGGTGACCAGCGGCAACTTCTCACCCATGCGCCAGCGCGGCATCGGCCTCGCGCTCATTTCCGCCGACGCCCAGCTGCTCGACGGTGACCCGGTGACCGTGGTGCAGCGGAGCCGTGAGCTGCCGGCCACGCTGGTTCGCCCTCCGCTGTGGCCGGTCAGGGAGGAATAGCGCGTCCGCTATAGTGGCCACAACTGAATATGCCGTTTGAGCTGGAGCGGAAGAGCCCCTGCAGTGCGTATGCGAAGGGGCGCCGGAGGAGCAACTCTCCCCGAGAATCTCTCAGGCCGACACACCGCTTCGGCAAGGCAACTCTGGAAAGCAGGCCCGTCACGGTGCCTGCACCGAAGGTGTAAGTCGCCCGTCAGGGCGGCAAGACTCTCAGGTTCCAAGACAGAGCGGGGAGGCCGTCCGCCCACCTTCGTGACCGTGCGAAGCGACGTCTGGAGACCTCAATGACCGCACAGCCTTCCCACGCCACCTCCCCTCCGGCCTCCGGGCTGGACCCTGGTGCAGCGTTTCTCAGTCGGCACGTCGGAACGACACCCGAGGAGCAGCGGCGCATGCTGGACGCGCTCGGCTATCCCGGCCTGGACGACCTGCTCAGTGCCGCCATTCCCGTCAGCGTGCGCAGCCGGTGCGACGCCGATCTGCCCCCCGCCGGTACGGAGGCGGAGGTCTTGGCGGAGCTGCGCGTTCTGGCCGAATCGAACGTGATCGCCGAGCCGATGATCGGAATGGGCTACTACGGCACGCTCACTCCCGGTGTCATCCGGCGCAATGTCTTTGAGAACCCGGCTTGGTACACCGCCTACACCCCCTATCAGCCTGAGATCAGCCAGGGCCGCCTAGAGGCACTGCTCAACTTCCAGACGATGGTGGCCGACCTCACCGGACTCCCCACCGCCAACGCCTCCCTGCTGGACGAGAGCACCGCCGTCGTGGAGGCCGTGATCCTCATGCGGCGGCGGGCGGACGGAGAGACCCGGCGGGTCATAGTGGATGCCGAATGCTTCCCGCACACGATCGCCGTCCTGCGGACCCGGCTTGAGCCTCTCGGCGTCGAGGTGGTGAAGGCCGACCTGACCGGCGGGTTACCCGGGTCCGACTTCTTCGGCGTGGTCCAGCAATATCCCGGTTGTTCGGGCGCCGTTGCGGACCTCGCGGAGGTGACCCGGCAGGCCCATGAACGCGGCGCGATGGTGGCGGTGTCGTGTGATCTCCTGGCCCTGACCCTGCTCACACCGCCCGGAGAATGGGGTGCCGACATTGTGGTGGGTTCCTCCCAGCGCTTTGGGGTGCCCTTGTGGTACGGGGGTCCCCATGCAGGCTTCATGTCCGTTCGCTCCGGGCTGGAGCGTGACCTCCCCGGACGACTGGTGGGAGTCTCCGTCGACGCCGAAGGGCGGCCTGCCCTCCGCCTGGCCCTGCAGACCCGGGAGCAGCACATACGGCGGGAGAAGGCGACATCGAACATCTGCACGGCCCAGGTGCTCCTGGCGGTGGCGGCCTCCATGTACGCGGTGTACCACGGGGCGGACGGGTTGCGGGAGATCGCGCAGGGCATCCACCGCAAAGCGACCACGCTGGCCGCCTGGCTGCGGGACGACGGCTGGCACGTGGTCAACCCGGAGTACTTCGACACGCTCCTGGTGCAGGCGCCCGGCCAGGGCGCCGATGTGGTGGAGCGAGCCGCCGCACTCGGGGTGCAGCTGCGCTTGGTCGATGCCGACCACGTCGGTGTGTCGTGCGGCGAGTCCACCACCGCGGCGCATCTGGCGGCCGTGCGCACGGCATTCGGGGCACCACCGGCGCCCGGTGGCCCTGAGGGGCCGCCCGCCGACGCCCTGCCCGCAGGTCTCCTGCGCCAGAGCCCGTACCTGACCCACCCGGTGTTCTCCGCCCATCACTCCGAGACCTCAATGCTCCGCTACCTCAGGGAGTTGTCGGACCGCGATTTCGCGCTGGACCGGGGCATGATCCCCCTCGGATCGTGCACCATGAAGCTCAACGCCACCACGGAGATGGAGCCGATCAGCCTTTCCGGCTTTGCCGACATCCACCCCTTCGCACCATCGGACGGCGTGCCGGGGTACCTGAAGCTCATCGACGATCTGGAGTACTGGCTGGCCCAGCTGACCGGTTACGCCAAGGTCTCGGTGCAGCCGAATGCCGGGAGCCAGGGTGAGCTGGCCGGTCTGCTGGCCATCCGCGCCTACCACCGGGCCAGCGGTCAACCCGAGCGGGACGTCTGCCTGATCCCATCGAGCGCCCACGGCACCAACGCAGCCTCGGCTGTCATGGTCGGGATGCGCGTGGTCGTCGTCGGTGCCCGGGACGACGGCACCGTCGACCTGGTCGACCTGCGCCGGAAGTGCGAGGAGAACGCGCGACAGCTGGCGGCGATCATGGTGACCTATCCGTCAACGCACGGGGTGTACGAGGAGGGCATCACCGAGATGTGCGCCACGGTGCATTCCTTCGGGGGGCAGGTGTACATCGACGGTGCCAACCTCAACGCCCTGCTTGGTATGTCCCAACCCGGAGCCTTCGGGGGTGACGTCTCACACTTGAATCTGCACAAGACGTTTTGCATTCCCCATGGTGGCGGGGGTCCGGGAGTCGGTCCGGTCGCCGTCGCCGAGCACCTGGTGCCGTATCTGCCCTCCCATCCCTTCCACCCACGCCCCGCACAACGGGAGGGAATCGGACCGGTCAGTGGCGCCCCTTTCGGGAGCGCGGGGATCCTGCCCATCAGCTGGGCGTACGTGAGGCTCCTGGGAGCGAGCGGTCTCGCCCACGCGACGAAATCGGCTGTGCTCGCCGCCAACTACGTGGCATCCCGGCTGTCCTCCGCCTATCCGATCCTGTACACGGGACACGGTGGCCTCGTGGCCCACGAATGCATCTTGGACCTGCGGGCCTTGACCAAGGAGACCGGCGTCACCGTGGACGACGTGGCCAAACGGCTCATCGACTATGGGTTCCATGCGCCGACGGTGAGCTTCCCGGTGGCCGGGACACTGATGGTGGAGCCGACCGAGAGCGAGAACCTGTACGAACTCGATCGCTTCTGTGCGGCCATGATTGCCATTCGCGCTGAGATCGACGATGTGGCGGCCGGGCGGTGGGACGTGCAGTCGAGCCCTCTCCGTGCCGCGCCGCACACTGCGGCCGCGCTGGTGGGGGATTGGGACCGGCCCTATGAGCGCAAAGACGGCGTCTTTCCCAGTGAGGGAGCTTCAGCCAAGTACTGGCCCCCGGTGGCGCGCATCAACCAGGCCTATGGCGATCGCAATCTCCTGTGCACCTGTCCGCCGCCGGAGGCCTTCGCGACCTGAGCGAGGGGCGTGGCCGGCCGTTGGGACTTGGGGGCTATTGCGCAAGACCCCGCCCGGCTCCGGTGTCGTCCCGTAGTGTCCGGGTATGGACCCACCCGGTCGAAAAGCTTCGGGCCATAGTGCTTTGCAATGCCACATCGTGCTGCATGCCGTCGATCCCGAAGTCTGGCGGCGGGTGCTGGTCCCGGGATCGGCGACCATGGCCAGCCTCGGCGAAATGCTCCTCGTCGCGATGGGATGGAACAACTCGCACTCCCACGTGTTCCGGGTCGGTGAGAGGAACATCGGCCCGGCCTTCGATGACCTCGACGATGAGGACCACGACGATCAGACGGCGGAAGGGGACATCACGGTTGTCGAAGCCCTCCGTGAGGTGGGTCGATGCTCGCTTGAGTACGACTTCGGCGACGGTTGGGTGCACGAGGTGACCGTCGAGTCCCTCGTCTGGTCCCCGACAGCATTGAAGTTCGCCGTGTGCCTTGACGGGCAGAACGCATGTCCGCCTGATGACATCGGGGGTCCCTCGGGCTTCTCCGAGTTCCTCGAAGCCCTCGCTGAACCGATGCACGACGACCACCGGAGCTACCTCGAATGGATCGGCTTCCCGTACGATCCCAAGCGCTTCGACCTGGTCAACACCAACGCTTTGCTCCAGCGGGTGCGCTGAACGCCGCCTCGGAACCGCCCGGCCCTCAGGCCAACGCAGCCACGCCGATGCCTGCAGCCGCCACGCCGAGGGCGAGGGCCAGACCCCCCAGGGTATAGAGGGCAGCCTGGGTGAACAGGCGCAACCTGAGGAGGGCCAGGGTCTCCCAGATGGCGGTGGACCAGGTGGTGAAGCCGCCGCACACACCCACAGCGGCGATGGTGAACGCTTCGCTGGACAGCCCGTGGTACCAGGTCAAGCCGGTGAGGAGGCCGAGGGCGAACGACCCGGTCACGTTGACGGTCAAGATCCCGAATGGGAAGTCGGCGCGCACCCGGTGCGCGATGGCATCGTTCACGAAGGTGCGGGCGAGTGCACCGGCGCCTCCGGCCGCCATGACGGCGAGCACGAGGCCGGGGGAGTGTCCGGTGCTGGGAAGCATCGTCAATTGCCTCGGCCGTCTGACCGGCGGTACCGAACAGCGGTGTGAGCCAGACTGGCGTAGAAACCGCAGGCCACCAGGACGAGCCCTCCGACGACGGTGGAGCCGACGTCAATGAGGGCCAGTCCCAGATGGCCGGCCTTGAGCAGCGTGGCGGTGTCCGCAGCCAGAGCCGAGTAGGTGGTCCAACCGCCGAGGATGCCGGTCACGAGAAACGGCCGGAACAATGGATGGGGTGCTGAGCGGGCCAACGCGAACGGGAGGAGAAGGCCGATTAGCAGCGAGCCGCTCAGGTTGATCATGAGGGTGGCGGTGGGGAAGTGGCCCGGAGCGACCGGCAAGGCGAGGTCCAGGGCATAGCGAGCCAGCGTGCCGAGGGCTCCCCCCACAGTGACGGCAACCAGGGTGGCAGGGGAGCGCGAGCTCGGGTGGAACGGTCCGGCCGGGGTAGGGATCGTCATCGTTCTCCTGTGCCTGATGCCGGCGGCTGGGAGCGCCGCGGTGCCGTCTGGTCAGGAGCCATCAGCCAGGGATTTCTGGCGGTTCGTTGCACGTGCGTGCTTCCCGGCGGGATCCATCGCCGCACATCACGGTGTCAACCGTTCCGTGGGACCGATGGTAGCCCGAGCGCGGCATCCTCCCCCGGCGGGGGAGTGGCGGTCAGTCCAGGCGTGGCCCCGGGGCATGGCGGAAGCGGAAGGGCTCGCTCTCCCGACCAGCGATCACGTACCAGCACTCGCCAGTCGAGTCGGCATGGAGGATCCGCTCGAAGGCGGCCACCACATCGGCCACGTCGAGAATGGGGAAGCCCATGTCCAACAGCATCTGCTCGGATCCCTTGATGATGTTGGTGTAGGCGAAGGACGGACACAGGGCATGGACCTTGATCCCTTCGGCGGCATAGAGGTCGCCGATGGAGCGGACCAGTCCCACCACAGCGTGCTTGTTGGCCGAGTAGATGGGATCGAAGGGGACAGCCACCAGTCCGGCCATGGAGGCTGTGGCCACGATCGTTCCACCGCCACTCGCAATGATGGCAGGCCGGGCGGCGGCGATTCCGTAGACGACGCCGTCGAGGTTGATCCTCATGGCTTTGCGGTAGGCCTCGGGGTCGAAGTCGTCCCCCATGCTGCACCAGGAGGTCACGCCGGCATTGAGGTGAGCCACGTGGAGCCCGCCGAACGAAGAGACGGCATAGGACACGGCGGCGGCACTCTCGGCCGCATCGCTCACATCGGCGTGGATGAACTTGCCTCCGATTTCTCGTGCCACCTTGTTGCCCCGGCCGTCGTCAATGTCGGCGATGACCACGTGGGCCCCCTGGCCGGCCAGGTGCCGGGCCACACCCTCGCCGATGCCACTGCTGCCACCGGTGATCAACGCCACTTTGCCCTTCATGTCCATGGGGGTGGATCGTAGGGCAGGAGACCAGGAGAGGAGCGGAGGCGGAGGCCAGCTCCTCTGCACCGCAGCGCGGGAGCCGAGCGTCAGCTCCTCACGATGCGGGGGAGCCATGCCCGGGGCAGCAGCCCCATTTGGCTACGCCGACCCGGCCCAGCTCACCTGGTGACGGCCCGAGGCCTTGGCGACGTACAGGGCATCGTCGGCCCGTCCAATGAGGGTTTGGATCGTGCTGTCCCCGGGTTCCGACATGGCACCACCGATGCTGCACCCGAGCGTGATCGTGCGACCGTCACTCTGAATGTCCGAGCTCGACACCCCGTCACGGATGCGTCCGGCCAGGAGGGCCGGGCTATCCGAGCCGCTGGCCCCGAGCCAGCCCACGACGAACTCGTCGCCACCGAACCGGGCGACCACGTCCGAGGCGCGGGTGTTGGCCCGCAGGGCATCGGCGACCGCCAGGATCGCCTTGTCCCCGGAATCGTGGCCGAACGTGTCGTTGATCTTCTTGAGCTCGTCCAGGTCGACGAACAGGATGGCCAGGACGAGCTCGCCGTCGCTCCGGTGGACCCGGGCCAGGTCCAGCTGCAGCGCCTCAAGGCCGGCGCCACGGTTGAGGAGACCCGTGAGGGGATCACGCGTGGCCTGCTCCTGCAGGAACGCCCGCTGGGCCTCCCGCATGCGCACCGACAGCTGCAGCTCGTTGAGGGCTGACTGCAGGGCCGCCCCGGTCCTTCCCGGGAGCGGCCCCAGGAGCACGGGGGAGTCGAAGTCCCCGTTGGCCAACGCCACGGTCTGCGACTGCACGGCCATGAGAGTGGAGGACATCTCGTTGAACGCGGCAGAGGCCACGGCGACCTCCTTCGGTCCCGACTCGCTGAGCTCGGGCAACTCGAACTCGCCGGCGCGGATGGACTGGGCTGCCGCGGCAATGCGGGCCAGGGGGCGTCGGATGGCACGGCCCAGGGATACGGCGACGGCGACCTCGGCCAGGATGAGCAGCGCCATCAGCACGTAGGTCAGCTCGAGCGCGCGCGTGGCTGAGCCCGCCTGACTCGTCGTGGCCGTGCGGAGATCCGCGGAACCGGTCACGACCAGATTGGTCATCGCCGTAACCAGGTACGCCTCCGATTTGCCGAGCACGGCCACAGCGGGCACGTTCGTGGCATAGGGAGGGGTCTCATGGCCCAGGCCGACGGTGACGGCCAGAGCGGCCGCGTGATCGAACTCCGTGGTGAGCGGGTTGTGGGCCACCGTGCCCCAAGCCGTCGTGGCCTTCGGTCCGAGGCCTTGGGGGAAACCTTGCACGGCCGTCTGGTACGCCTGCCGGGCGACGATGAGGTCCTGGACCTCGGCGGGCGGGGCCGTGGTCGTCAGGACCGCCTCGACCAGCGGATCCTCGGCCAGGCCGGCCGTCGACGCGGCGAAGCTCCGGCCGAGAGCGGTGAGGCGGTCCTCTGTGCCCGGGGAGGCGGTTGCAGCGCTTTCCGTCGATAGGCGGTCGAACGCCAGGAGCCACCGGGCGTTGATCGCCGCCTTTAGGCCGTTGAAGAACGCCTCCACCGGGGCCACCGTCGTCGCCCCGCGGTCCACGCTCTGCCTCAGGTCCACCAACTGGGCGTACCGGCCATGAAGGAGTCCCCCCGGTGCGAAGACCGGCTGGCGGTCCTCCGATCTCCGGGCCGCGGCCAGGTGTGCCTGCACGTCCACCCCCAGCAGGGCGCTCACCTGAGCCACCGAGAGATGGAAGGACTGTCCGACCACGACCTCGACGCTGTCGAGGTACTCGGCGGTGAGCGCGGCACGGGCACGCAGGAGGGAGTCAAGTTCCAGGGTGGTCCGATTGTCGACCTCCGCCTGGTTGTGGATGGCCGACTCGTGGACCACGATCGTCGCCGCCAGCCCGACGGACGCCGCCAGCGGCACCAGGGCCAGGGCCACCAGAGAGGTCCGGATGCTCAGCGGCAGGAATCTCCGGCCTCCCCGGCGCGCCAGAGCCGGCCGTTCCCGCGGGCCATCGCCCTCGGCGTGACCCATCAGGGATCCGACCTATATTCCCGCGTCATTGGCTTCGACCCGCCCATCCCGGATCAACCGATGTCGGCTGCTGTTCTCCCCACGACACCTCCCGCGCTCCCAGCAATCGAACCGTACCATCCGACCCCGCCGGCCGGGCCAGTCCCGGAAAGCTCGCTAACTTAACATAATGAACCTTATCGGCGGTTAAAGGGGAGTGGGCTGCCCTGGTCCCTCCTGAAACAAGCCGCAGGCTACGGCGGCGGTTGGGTCAGGGCCGAACCTCCTCGGGAGGGTCCTGGGAAAACCGCTGATTGGCGACGGTCAGGCGCTCCCGAACCTCAAGGTCGGCCTGCTCGACCTCCGAGGCGGGGACGAACCAACGGACGACCTCGCCGATGACGTCGGGGCCCCCACCCCGCACCCATTCGACCGAACCGTGGCGTTCCGCGGGCGAAGCCATCTGGAAGATCTCGGCCCATTGCAACGGGGGTCGGGCGCTCAGCTCCCACTCCAGCTCCACCCGGTCACCGGGCTCCTTCGTGGTCTTGCGACCGATGATCGTGATCAGGTCCCCCTGGTGATCCGTCATGCCCGTCCTCCCCCACTCGTACCCGGCCGCAGCCCCTGTGCGGGCCCCCATCGTCCCGCAAATCGGTGGCAGACGCCTGCTCCCCCACTTCTGCCGTGGCCCCGGGATCACTCTCGTCCCCGCCGAGATACCCAGCGGGCTCACAGCTGAAGTTCGGCTGACCGTGAAATCGGTTGGCTCAACTGGTCCCGTGTCCATGGCAGGAACCTCTACCGCTACCGGGCCACCGATGGGCGTCGCGGGCAACCTGTCACTGAGCGACGAGGGGGAGCTGATCCTCGATCCCCGATCCCTCTGGATGCGTCACAAGATCCTGATCGTGGCCGTCGTGGTGGTCGTCCTCGGGGCCGGAACGGGCCTGACCCTGTGGCTGACCCGGAGCACCCCGGCCACGGGGCTGGTGATCACCACCCAGGTGGTCAGCGCGACGACGGGCACCATGCAACAGACGGTGGCCGCCACGGGCACCATTGAGCCGGCCACCCAGGCCAACTTGAGCTTCGCCGTCGCGGGTACCGTCACCGCGGTCGATGTGAAGGCGGGCCAGACGGTGGCCGTCGGGCAGGTCCTGGCCACCGTGGACGCGAAGGCGCTGGCGGCGCAGGTCAACGCCGCGGCGGCGCAACTCAGTGCGGCCAATGCCCGGCTGGCTTCGGACCAGGCGGCCGGAGCCGCCACGACGCAGATCTACTCCGACGAAGCCGGGGTGACGTCCGCCGAATCCTCGCTCACCAGCGCCCAGACTTCGCTCGGCGATGCCTCGCTCACCTCGACGATCGCCGGCACGGTGGCTTCGGTCGGCCTCACGGTCGGACAACAATTGGGTGGGACGGGTTCGGGTGGCAGCGGGCAGGGTGCCGCGGCCGCCGCGAACGGTGCGGGATCGACCGCGCAGGTCGTCGTCATCGGGACGACCTCGTACATCGTGAACACCACCGTCGATGACACGCAGATCGGCCAAATAGCCGCCGGCGACCAGGCGGTCGTCACGCCAACCGGGGCCATCGCTCCGGATTACGGCACCGTCGCCTCCATCGGCCTCATCGCCACCCAGACCTCGGGCGTGGCGACGTTCCCCGTCGTGGTCGACATCACCGGTGACCCAGCCGGCCTGTATGCCGGATCCACCGCCAGTGTCTCCCTCATCGTCAAGCAGCTCAACAACGTGACCGAGGTCCCCTCCGCGGCCATCTCGTATGCCCAGAGTGGCCAGGCCAGCGTCACCCAGGTGGTGCACGGGAAGGACATCTCCCGGCCGGTCACCGTGGGCGACTCCCAAGCCGGTCTCACCCAGATCGTGACCGGTATCGCCGCGGGGGACCGCGTGCTGGAGCGGGTGGTGACCTTCAAGGGCATCCCCGGCGGGGGTGGCGCGGGGCTCTTCGGTGGCAACGGGACCAGAGGATTCGGCGGCGGCTTCCCCGGCGGCGGCTTCCCCGGCGGCGGCTCCGTGACCTTCAATCGAGGTGGTGGTGGGTGAGCGGACGCCGCGACCACGATTCCCCGGCGGAACCGGCGCAGGCGCCGGTCATTGAGCTCGAAGGAGTGACCAAGGTCTACCGGACCGGCGCGATCGCCGTGGCGGCGCTGCGCGGGGTGAGCCTGTCCATCGCCCCGGGCGAGTACGTGGCGGTCGTCGGGCCGTCGGGCTCGGGGAAGTCCACCCTGATGCACATTCTCGGCTGCCTCGATACGCCCACTTCAGGCACCTATCGCCTGGCCGGCGAGCAAGTGAGCGCCATGAGCGAAGGGGCGTTGGCCGAGGTGCGTAACCGGCGCATCGGCTTCGTCTTCCAGCAGTTCAACCTCCTGGCCTCCCTGTCGGCCTGGCAGAACGTGGAGTTGCCTCTCGCCTATGCCGGCGTGCACCGGGCCGAGCGCCGGGACCTGGCCATGGCCGCCCTGGGAAGGGTGGGCCTGGCCAGCCGGGTGCACCACCGGCCCGGAGAGCTCTCCGGCGGCCAGCAGCAGCGGGTGGCGGTGGCCCGGGCGCTGGTGACCGAGCCCGACTTGATACTGGCCGACGAGCCCACGGGAAACCTGGACTCGGTCTCGGCTGGCGACGTGCTCAGCCTCATGGATGAGCTGCACGAGGCCGGGCGCACCCTGGTGCTGATCACGCACGACGTGGGGGTGGCCTCGGCGTCGGGGCGGGTTCTCGGCATCCACGACGGACTCGTCACCGAGAATGACGACCGCTACCTGGAGCATGTGCGATGAGCTGGTGGGAGACGCTGCGCACGGGACTCGGCGGCGTGCGCACCCATCGCCTGCGCTCGGCCCTGACCGTACTCGGAATCCTGATCGGCATCGCGGCCGTCATCCTCACCGTGGGACTCGGCGAGGGAGCCCAGGCCCAGGTGAGCTCCGAGATCACCGCGCTGGGCACCAACCTGTTGACCATCTCTCCGGGGAGCTCCACGTCGACCGCCGGGATCCGCGGCGGCTTCGGGACGGCATCCACTCTCACCATGGCCGACGTGTCGGCGCTGTCGTCCAGGACGGTGGCGCCCGACATCCGGGCCGTGGCCCCGATCACGTCGGCGGCCGAGAGCCTCACCGCGGGGAGCAGCAATTGGACGACCACCGTCCAGGGCTCGACTCCGACATGGCTCACCGTGCGCGGAAGATCCCTGGCCCAGGGTCGCTTCATTGACAACCAGGATGTGACCGACCACGGGGCCGTCGCCGTCCTCGGCGCCACCACCGCCTCAGAGTTGTTCAGCCGCTCCGACCCGTTGGGACAGTCGGTCACCGTGGGTGGGGTGCCCCTGACCGTGATCGGCGTCCTCACCTCAACGGGTTCTTCGTCATCGGGCTCGACCAACCAGGACGACCTCATGGTCATCCCCATCACGACCGGTGCCGAGCGCATCTTCGGCGGCACCAGCCGCAATTCCCTCAGCTCCATCATCGTCCAGGCCCGATCGGGACCGGACCTGACGGCGGCCTACCAGGAAGCGGACCACGAGCTCCTGGCCCTGCACGGCATCACTCAGGCGGCCAACGCCGACTTCACCATCACCTCGTCGCAGTCCTTGCTCTCGACGGCCACATCGGTCGACCGGACGCTGACCATCCTGCTCGGGGGCGTGGCCGGCATCTCCCTGCTGGTCGGAGGTATCGGCGTCATGAACATCATGCTGGTCTCGGTCACCGAGCGGATCCGCGAGATCGGCTTGCGCAAGGCCCTCGGGGCGACACCTCGCCTGATCCGTCGCCAGTTCCTGGTGGAGGCCTCCGTCCTCGGATTGATCGGCGGCGCTCTCGGCGCCCTTCTCGGCATCATCGGCGCCAAGTTCCTGCCCGGAGTGGTGGGCAATCCCATCACCATCAGTGGGCCGGCCACCGCCTTGGCCCTGCTCGTCGCCCTGTGCATCGGAGTGGTGTTCGGTGTCTACCCGGCCAGCCGCGCCGCCCACCTGGCACCCATCGACGCCTTGAGGAGCGAGTGAATGACCACGAAGGGAAGGAACGCAATGGATGACGTGACCTGCAGGGCCCGCACCAACCGGCGCCGGGGACGCCGTATCGGGGCCGCCCTCTCCGGACTGGCGGCCGTGACGGTCCTTGGTACCACCGCGGGCGCCGCCACGCCGGCCGGTGGGCCCCGCGGCTTTGCCAGCGGAAGTGTGGCGTCCCTCGGCGGCTCCGCCATGGAGGTGCAGAACCCGGCCTCCGGCCAGACCACGGTCGGCTGGACGGCGACCACCGCCTTCTCCAAGACGGTCAGCGAGACGGTCACCTCGCTGGCCATCGGTGACTGCGTCACCGTGGTTGGCAGCCCCGCCAAGAAGTCCAAGACCACCATCGCCGCCCGTTCCGTCTCCGTCAGCCCCCCTGCCGCGGGTGGCCTGTGCAACGGGACTGGGCCGGCCGGTCGCCCCGTAGGTATCAGGGGCGGTGCCCCGGGGTCCGGAACGGTCCGGGTCGGGGGTGGATTCGGTGGCGGGAGCGGTGGGCCTCCGTCCTTCCGCAGCGTCGGAGGAGGTGGCCCGGGCCGCCGCGCCTTCCCGGGTGGAACGTTCTCCTTCGCCAGCGGCAAGGTCAGCGCGGTCGCCGGGTCGACCTTCACGGTCACCGGGGTGGTCGCCACCCCGTCCGTATTCTCCACGTCCTCCCGGTCCACCAAGGCGGGCAAGAACAAGGTCCCGGCCAAGCCGAAGGCCCAGCAGCTCAAGATCACCACCTCGAGCTCCACCACGGTGACGCAGACGCTCACCACTACGGCCGCGGCCGTGGCCGTGGGCGACTGCGTGTCCGCCTTCGGGGCGGCGGCCAGCAACGGCACGGTGACCGCCGATTCGGTGCACATCACTTCGACCGGAGGGTCCACATGCGCGGCCGGGTTCGGCGGAGGTGGACCCTTCGGCGGGCGCTCTGGCGGTGGCGGTGCCTGATCCCACGGATCGCTTCCGGCGCAGCGCCGGGAGCCGGCGCCGCGTCATCGGCGCGGCGCTCGTGGCGGCGGCGTTGCTGGCCGCCGGTGCGACCGCCTGGGCGCTGTCCGGCACGGGGATCACGGGCTACCGCATGGGCCAGGTGGTGCTGGCCTCGGTGTCCCAGTCCCTCACCGTGGTGGGGACCGTCGAACCGGTCAGCGATGCGTCGGCTGCCTTCCAGGTCTCGGGCAAGGTCGCCACGGTGACGGCGGCCGTGGGTCAACAGGTGTCGGCCGGGCAGTCACTGGCGACACTGGGGACCACCGCCCTGAGCGAGACCGTGTCCGCCGATGGGTTGACCGTGACCGCGGACCAAGCGAAGTTGGCCCAGGACGAGGCCAGCCAGACGGCCCCGGCAGCAACGGGCAGCACGACGACGACGAGCACCGTTCCGAGCTCCCGCGGTGGATCAGGCGGGCCCGGTGGAACGAGCGCGGCCCCCATCACCCAGGACCAGAACACCTTGACCAACGATCAGGCCAAGACGGCATCGGACCAACAACAAGAAGCCGCTGACCTGGCCCAGGCGGAGTCGAACTGCGGTACCTCGACCACCAGCTCGACCACCACCACCTCGACCACCACTCCCAGCGACTGTGCTGCGGAATTCCAGCAGGTGGCGATCGACCAGCAGAGGGTGTCGGGCGATCAGGGCACGGTGGCCCATGACGAGCTGTCCCTGTCCCAGGACCTGGCGACGGAGGCATCGGCGGGAAGCTCGAGTGGGAACCCCAGCTCCCCGCCCACTTCCAGCACGACCACCACGGCGGCGGGCGCGAACAGCGCCGGTTCCGCCGCCAAGGGCGGGGCCGGGTCATCGGGCGGGGGCGCTTCGGCGGCCGTCAGCTCACCTGAGCAGATCGCGGCGGACCAGGCGGCCATCGACTCGGCGGATGCCAATCTGATCGTGGCCCAGCAGTCGTTGAATGAGGCGCAACTGAGCAGCCCGATCAACGGCACCATCGCCTCGGTCGGCATCAACGTGGGTGACACCGTCAGTGCCGGTTCGGGCACCGAGGTCATCGTGATCGTGGGGACCCAGGCGTTCCAGGTGGTCGGCACCCTCACGAGCACGCAGGTCTCATCGGTCAAGGTCGGTCAGCCGGCGACCGTGGAGGTGGACGGGGTCGGTGCCGCCATTCCGGGTATCGTGTCCCAGGTGGGTCCGGTCCAGTCGAGCAGCACGGGCTACAGCTACCCGGTCGTGGTGGCGCTCCCCTCCTCGGCCACCGGTCTCTTCCAGGGCTCGTCGGCCAACGTCCTCATTGCCACCGGCAAGGTCAGCGATGTCCTCGCCGTGCCCACGTCGGCCGTCCAGACCGCCCAAACGATCTCCTATGTGGAGACCGTGTCGGGTGGCATCCTGGCCCGCAGAGCGATCAAGGTCGGCATGGTGGGCGGGGTGTACACCCAGGTGCTGTCCGGATTGCGGCGGGGCGACAGTGTGGTGCTGGCTGACTTCGCGCTCGCCGTCCCTTCGTCCAACACGAACACCTTCGGAGGAGGCTTCGGTGGCGGTTTCAGGGGTGCCGGGATCCGCGTGGCGCGCGTCCCCGGCGGAGGCGGTGCCGGCGGTGCCGTCGCAGTCCCCGGAGGCTGAGCTGCTCCCCCGGCGCCGCCTGCCGATGCCGACGACCTGGCGCCGCGGCGGCACCGTACAACGCCTTCTTCGCTCCCCGCTCAGGTACGGTGAGGCGGTGGAACGATCCCTCTCGCCGCGATGAGCGAGCCCGAGGAGACCGCCATCGACGTGGTGATTGAGATCCCCACGGGCAGCCGCAACAAGTACGAGTACGACCACGAGAACCACGTCATCCGCCTGGATCGCCGGCTCTTCACGGCCACCACATACCCGGCCGACTACGGCTTCGTGCCCGACACCCTGTCGGCGGACGGCGATCCTCTCGACGCCCTGGTGCTGGTGGCAGACCCGACCTTCCCGGGTTGCGTGGTGCGGGCCCGCATCCTCGGGGTGTTCTTCATGCGCGACGAGGCCGGCCCTGATGCCAAGCTCCTGACCGTCCTGGAGCACGATCCGCAGTGGGACGGGGTTCAGGACATCGACGACCTGCCGCCCCACCTGCTGAATGAGATCAGCCACTTCTTCAGCATCTACAAGGACTTGGAGCCGGAGAAGTCGACCGAGGTGATGGGCTTCGAGAACCGGGCGGCCGCCATCGGGGAGCTCCGGGCGTCCCGCGAGGCCTTCCGCCGACACGAACGCAAAGCCTAGGAAAGAGGAGATGGGGCATGCCGTACCCGCGTGAAGAAGTGCAGGCGACCGTGGACCGCTACCACGAGTTGCGGCGGCGCATCGACGAGGGTTTGGAACCAGACGCCTTCGGGGCCCTGGCCGACTTCTACACCGAGGACGCCGTCTACATCGACGGGGCCTGGGGGCGCCTGCAAGGGCGCCAGGTCATCGCCCGGTGGCTGGTTGACTCCATGGTGGGCATGGAGGACTGGAAGTTCCCCATTGAGTTCACCGCCATTGAGGGAAACGACGTGGTGGTCAAGTGGACCCAGATCATGCCGCGCACCCGTCCTGACGGGACGCCGTACCGCCAGTCGGGGTATTCACGCCTGATCTACGCCGGTGACGGCAAGTTCTCCTACGAGGAGGACACTTACAACATGGTCCACGTGCTGGAGGACGTCGAGGCCAGCGGCTGGCAGCCCGACGGGCCGATGAACTACCCCCCGGCCCATCCCGACCGCAACTTCGACATTCCCGTTTAGCCGGTGCCACCGGTGTTGCCGAATCCGGGGAAGCCCCCGGCGCCCAATCCGTTGGGGTTCGACTGGCTCCCCGAGGCCTGCTGCTGGGCCTGGGCCTGGGATTCCAGCGTCACCGCCGTGGTGCGTTTGCTGTCGCCCACGTAGTAGACGACGTTGACGGTCTGGCCGGGTTTGTCCTTCTGGATGGCGCTCTGCAGGGTCTCGGCCGACGTGACGGTCGTGCCATCGATGGCAACGATGATGTCGCCCTGCTGGAGACCGGCCTTGGCGGCCGGCGAACCCGAGATCACGGTCAGCACCACGACCCCGGCCGTCGGCGTGAATCCGTACTGCTGGCGCAGGGCCGGCGTCAACGTCGTGATGTCGACGCCGAGGTAGCCGCCGCCATTGGCTGCCTGACCACCCTTCTGCAATTCGGGGAGGAGCGCCTCGACCTGGGCGATGGGGATGGCGAATCCGATGTTCTGGGTGTTCGTCCCGTCATTCGACGTCCCGGCCACGGCGGTGTTCATGCCTATGACCTGAGCGGCGGTGTCGATGAGAGGACCGCCCGAGTTGCCCGGGTTGATGGCCGCGTCGGTCTGAATGAGGTTCTGCAGGTTCTCCGAGGCCGTCCCCGTCCCGCCCGCGGTCACGGACCGTCCGAGCGCCGAGACGATCCCCTGGGTCACGGTCGGTGTCCCTGCGGCCAGCCCCAGTGCATTGCCGATGGCTACCACGGCGTCACCCACCTGTGTCTTGGCCGAGCTGCCGAAGGTCACCGTCGGCAGGTTGGTCGCGTTGTTGATCTTCAAGAGCGCGATGTCCTTGGTGGTGTCGTAGCCGATGAGCGTGGCCGGGTCGGACTTGGTCTGCCCGTACTCGGTCACGCTGATGGAGCCGGTGTTGCCCCCCTGGGTGAACAATTCGATCACGTGATTGTTGGTGACCACCTCGCCGTTGGAGGTGACGATCATCCCCGTGCCCTGGTCTTCGTTGCCGCCCGACTTGACATCAATGGAGACGACGGCTGGCACGACCTTCTTGACCAGTTGGGGGATGGTGACGTTCCCGCTGAGCACCGCCGCCCCCGGGGCCGAGTTGCTCTCGTGGATGGTCACACTGTTGCCGGAGCCGTTGCTGTTGTGGTCGGCGATGGCGGTGACCCCGGCACCCACTCCGGCACCGATGACGGCCCCCACCAGCGCGGCCAGCGCGGCCACGCCGAACCAGGATCGTCCCTTCCCAGCCCCCGAAGTGCCCGAATCAGGGGAGTGGGCCATCGACCCGGGGAGGGGTGGTGGGAAGGCAGCACCGGCGCCGGGGGCATTCCCCGGTGGTGGGTAGGCGAAGGGCACCGACGCCGGCGCAGTGGAGGCGTCGGTGGGGGGAAGCGGCCACACGGGCGGCAACGGCGGCGCGGGCGGCTCCGGGGCCTCTGGCACCTGCGGTGACTCCTCGGTGCCGTCACTCATGTGCAACCTCCTGAAGAAGACGGGTCCCCCGTGCCCCCTTGCGGTGGCGGCTCACACGGGCACGGTCCAGTGCTCGTGGCGGGCGCTGGGACATGTTACGGGATGCGAGGTGCGTGCAGGCTTCGGGTCATGGTTGCCCGGCGGGGCACCGGTGCCGGGCGAGGTAGCGTGTCCGCCGCATGTCTCGCCGCATCGATATCGAATTGACCAGCCGGCTAGGGGACGGGACCTGGACCTGGCGCGCCGCTGGGGCCCGCCACCCGAAAGGCACCCTGGACGGTGCCCTGGTCCCGGCGGGCGAGGCGGTCGGTGCCGTGTTGAGGGCTGACGTGGAGATCGGTTTGGAGGGGATTGCGGTCCTGGGGCTGACCTCGGCCAAGCCGGCCCGTTCACCGGACATGGTGGAGGGCCGCATTGAGGTCCAGGGGACGCCCAAGCGGGCCCCCGACGTCTCGTTGATCCTGGCTCCGGGCTCCGCCAAGCGCTCACGGCGGGGGGACGACGAGGAGCCCCGCCCCCAACGGAAGGGTGGTGCCCGTCGTGGTGCCGGACCGGGCAAGGAGCGGGGTGAGGGTGCTGACCGCGGCCAACGGGGCGAGCGCACCCCCGCCGGCGGGGGGTCCCGCCGGCCCGCGAGCCGACGGCCTGGTGAGGGTGCTGACCGCGGCCAACGGGGCGAACGGCCGGTCACCCCCACGTCCACGGTGCATCGCAATGCCATGTTGGCCACGCTCCGACCTGAGCAGATCCCGGTGGCCGAGCAACTGCTGCGCGGCGGACTGCATGCGGTGCGCCAGGCGATCGATGCGCAGAATACGGCGGCCCGGGCTTCGGGGAAGCCTGGGGCATCGACCGACGCCCTCCTGGCCATGGCCGATGAGCTGCTGCCGGCCGTGCGCCTGGCGGATTGGAAGGACCGCGCCAGTGCGGCACAGGGTGCGGGCAAGGACTACCGCCTCCGCGAGTTGCGGGCGGTCGTCACTGCCTCGCGCACCGTCAATCTGGATGAGGACGGGCGGGCCCTGGCCAAGTCCCTCCACGAGTCACTCGCGCAGCGGACCACCGCGCTGCACGACGAATGGCTGGCGCGCATCACCAACGCGCTGGACGACGGGCGTGTGCAACAGGCGGTGGAGGCCTCCATACGCCCGCCGGAGCCCGGCACCCGTTGCCCTGCCGAGCTGGCCGTGCGCCTGGCCGCTGCGGCCGGGGAGGCCATGACCGCCGAATTGCCCCCCACCGAATGGATGCGCCTACTGGACACGGTGGTCGCCTCACCGGTGCGCCGCACGGTCAAGCCGGCCGGCATCCCGGCCGACGAGGTGGCGCGCCAGGCGGCCCGTCATGCCTCGGGATCGGTGCCGGCATTGGCCAAAATGCTGGGTTTGCGCATCCCTCCCCCGCCACCGCGGGTCAACACCGAGCGGCGCTTCAGTCCAACCGGCGGTTGAGGGTGAGCAGCCGGGCGGTGAAGCCAGCCGCCTCCAGACGCTGCTTGGTGGAGCGGTCACCCGGAAGGGCCAGGGCGTCCACGTCGGCGCATCGGGCGGCTGCGCACCAGGAGAGGGCCGCCGCGAGGAGCGCGGCGCCCACACCGACGCCTCGGGCGCCGGTCTCCACGTAGCAGCACTCAATGCGCCCGCTCACCGTGCCGGTTCCGGGGCGGGAGAACGAACTGACCGCCAGTATCCCCACGACCGCCTGCGCGAACTGGCCCACGTAGACGGCGGTGGACGACCCCGGTGCCATCCACCGGTCCAGGAGTCCCTCGGCGGTTGCTTGACCGGCCAGGATGGCGCCACCCCGCAGGGTGGCCAACTCCGCCAGCGCGCTGGTCAGGAGCAACAAACAGGCAGGTCGGTCGTCGGCGCCGGCCAGGCGTGCCTCCTCCACTGCGCCTACTCGGAGGCGGATGACGCCGGTGACTCGTCGAGGAGCTGGCTGGCGCGGTTGAGAATGGTGCGACGGTTCCGGTGCGAGGATTCGTGGCGTTGCACGGCGCGGAGCTCGTCAGGACCGAGGCTCTCCAGGCGGCGCACCACCTGGGAGGCGCTGAGCGTCGCGTAGTCGGCCAGGGCCCCGTTCACGATGGCTTGCGCGCCCGGATCAGGTGCCGGCTTGGGCGAAGGCGCCGGAGCTGCCGCTGTCCTGGTAGCCGGACCGGGTGCCGCGGCCGTGGGGGCAGGTTCGGCGGCCGGGCGGTTCAGGAGATTGCCCAGGCGCTGCGACGCCTCGCTCCGTCCCTGGGCGACGAAGAATTGGCCCACCACGCGGGCGTTGGAGATTTCGGACTCCACCCGCTGGCGCCCCTTGGAGATGAGGCCGGGCAGGTCCTCGGCCACGGTCAAGACCACTCCCATTGGCGCGAAGACAATGAGATCAAGCACTCGGCGGAGGGGATCGGGAGCCTCCGCCTCTTCGCCCGATCCCGCGTTCTCAGACACAGTCCCGACACAGCATCTTCTTTTTGTCGGCGAGCTGGCTCGGATGTTTGACCAGGAAACACGAACGGCAGACGAATTCGTCGGGCTGTTTGGGCAGGACCCGCTCGTTGCCTTCTGTCTTGTCCTCCTGATCGGTTGCCTCCTCGTCCTCCGGCTCGTCCTCCACCACGAGGCGCTCCTTGAGGATGACGTCCAAGCTGGCTTCGACGTCCTCATCGTCGGGCTCTTCCTCGTCCTCTTCGTCTTCGACATCGCCCGAACGCTCCACCACCGCTGCCGGTGAAGCGGTCAGAATTTCGGCGACCTCGACCTCCACCTCGTCGTCATCGTCGTCGAGGACGGCCACATCGACGTCGTCATCGAGGGGGTCGACATCAATGTCCTCAATCCCCTCAAGAGCGTCCTCATCGAGCTCGACGTCAAGGTCGTCTTCATCGAGGACGTCGCTTTCGAGGGCGTCATCCTCCTCCAGAGCGGGGCTCGGAACTTCGATATCTTCGGGAACTTTCTTCTTCTTGGTCGCCATGTGCCGCCGGAGCATAGACGGTTGCCGGGCCAGTTCAACCGCTTCGGGGAAGGCTTTGGCAGGAGGCGCAGACGGCAGGGGCAGGCGGCGGGCCCTGGGGTCTTTGGCACCATTTCACCCGGCCCAATGCACAGGCCAGGAAAAACGTTCTCTACTCAACCCCCAGGGCCAACCTCCGCCTCTCACAGCATCCCCCCCTCAGGCGCTAGCAGCGACGGGGAAGTCGCTTCCATTGGGGCGTAAGGGACTGCGCCGTACCTTAGGCAAGGCGGGGGTGGTTCCGTCAAGGAGCTGTGATCCCCTGTCACCAGGGAAGATGAAGAGAACTCCTGGTCAGCGCGTTGAAGATTTTTCCTTCCGCCGCTGCTCGGCCCGGCGTTCCGCGTCGAGTCGCTCCAAGTCGGTCGCTCCGTGGTCCACGAAGGTCATGGCCTCGGCCACGGCGCGGTGCCCTGCGTCCTCTGCGATGGCACGGTGCATCTGCTGAGCCACCCTCCGGTATGCCGGATGTCCCTGCGGGCCCGAGCGCAGCTCAATGAGGTGCATGGCCTCGCGCGCGTTGCATTGCATGACGTAGCGGATCCGATGGGCCAGCGCGACGGCGTAGGAAGACTCTTCGGGGTATTGCGGCAGGAGGGCGCGGTACAGATCCTCGGCCCGGCCCACCGCCTCGTCGTAGCGACCTCCCAGTCCGGCCTCGGCCACCAGTGCGGGCATGTCGTAGCCGAGACCGATGCCCAGCCGTTGCCACTCCATGGTCAGCATGCGATGGCGCTGGAGGTCGCGGAAGGCGCCGTAATCGGTGACCAGTTCGAAGCGGTAGTCGGTGCGTTCGAAGGCGCGTCCCGGCCGGTGCCGGCGGTTGCGCCGCTCCCCCACGTAGGCTCGCAACAGGGCCACGCGATCGTCATGGCTGAGGAGGCGGACCCGCTCAGTGGCCCGCTCCTCGGAACACTTGAGGTGGGAGAAGCACGCGGCGGCCAGGATCTTCTCCTCGCCGTCGGGGTCGAAGTCGAGGAGCCTCACTTCGGGCTCGCGTGCGGGCTCCACCGGCCCACCACCGGCGTCAGGATCCCAGTCAGGCCACAGGCGGGCCAGGAGGCGGGCGGTCTCCGCTCTGGTCGAGGCCAGGTAGGCGGTCCACTCTCCTCCCCGGGCGGGGACGTCGACCCGCTGGAGAAAGGACGGGATGACCTTACGCAGCTCGACCAGCATCATGTCGGCGTAGCTGCGCGCCTCAGGCAGCGGGTGCGCCCTCATGCGGAGCAGCAGTTGCTCATAGGACTGCCCGGTGCCGTACAGGCCGATGTTCGAGAGCGACGCGGCGGGCAGGAGTCCCCGGAGCGCATCCAGCGCCTTGGCCCGGGTGGCCTGGCGGTAGACGAAGTCACTGTCGCCGGCCTGCTGGGGGAATTGGCGACCGACCCATGTCTGAAGAATGGGCAGGAGCTCACCGTAGGTGTCGAAGACACGGTCCATGTCGCCGACGTAGCGGGCACCGTAGGGAGAGTCCAGGAGCTCGGGCGGGCGGAAGTAGCGGTAGTGCCCGTTGTCCAGGCGTTGGTTGTAGGCGATGTACCGGGTCGACTGCTCAAGGTAGGACATGAGCCGACCCCACTCCAGCACCTTGGAGAGAATGTTGGACGACTGCTCACAGGCCAGGTGGACGCCACCCAGCTGGGCCACCGAGTCGTCTCCGTACTCGACGAACACTTTCTCGTAGAGCTGCTCGGCCCGCTGGAGGCCCACGGTGGCGTCCACCGACGCATCACCGGAGATGTCGAGGTCGCCGACGAACTCGTCGAGGAAGAGGCGGCGCAAGCTCTTGGGCGAGCGCGAGTAGCGGGCGAAGAGGGCTCCCTTGACCACTTCCGGCAGGTTGACCAGGGCAAAGACCGGAAGATCCAGGTTGGTCACGTACCGGCGGAGGATGGCCTGCTCGTCCGCGGTGAAGCGCTCTTCAAGGTAGGGGAACATGCCCGGTCAACCTTAGAACGGAGGCGGAGAGCCGGACGCGGATGGGTCACATGGTGGGCAAACCACCCGCCACCACACCGCGCAGCAGGAAGCCGACGGCCTCCCGGGCCGCTCCGGCCGTGCCCGGATCGGCGGCCGCGTAGGCCACCTGCTGGACCAGGTCCGCCACCGACTTCACCGTCCGCACGAAGTCGCCCGGAGCCATCTCCCCGACGTCACGGGCGGCGACGCCGAGCGCGGTGGAGAATGAGGCGCCCCGGGCCCACGAGGTGACCGCGGTGGACAGGCCCGCCGATGGTTGACGGGTCCGCGGCACCAGATGGGACTCCTCAACCAGACGGACCCGCTCGGCTGCCTCGGCGACGGCGTCACACCGCCACCCCAGATCCGCGACCCTCTTGTCGCCCAACCGGTCCGCCACGCCCTGGCGGCGCTGGCCCCGTCGCGGCGGGTGCCCTCGACCACCTCCGGGCAGGCGCCGGGCCCTGCGGGGCTCGAAGACGAGCGCCGAGAGCACCCCCGCCAGAACCGCCGGCTCGGCACCGGAGAGCACGTCGCTGGCCAGGGTCTCGGCCACCAGGAGGTCGGACTCGTGGTAGATCCGCTCCAGTCGCCGCCCGGCCGGGGTCAGGGTCCAACCGTCGACGTAGCCCAATTCTTCCAGGACGGCCACCCGGTGGCTGAGCTGGCGCGAGAGGAGGTCGGGCCGACGGGCCTGCCACTGCGCGAACGATCGGTGCAAGACCTCGTTGGCGGTGGCCTGGTCGAAACGGGACACCAGGTTGACCGCCAGGTTGTACGTCGGCCGGAAGGTGGAGCGCAGATCCGGCGGCGCTGCGGAGGCCACGCGGGCGGCCTCGGCGAAGGTGATCTCGCTGGACCACTCCACAATGGCGTGGCCCACCTCGTCCAGGCCACGGCGACCGGCGCGCCCGGTGAGCTGGAGGTACTCGCCCGAGGTCAGGGTGGCCCGGCCGGACCCTCCGTACTTGGTGAAACGCTCAATGACCACCGAGCGGGCGGGCATGTTGATGCCCAGGGAGAGGGTTTCGGTGGCGAAGACAACCTTGAGCAGCCCGGCGGAGAAGCACTCCTCCACCGTCTCGCGGAACACCGGGACCAGCCCGGCATGGTGAGCCGCCACCCCGCACCCGAGACCCTCGACCCACTCGTCATAGGCCAGCACGTCGAGATCGTCGTCGCCCAGGGACTCGACCCGACCTTCGGCAATCTGGCGGATGGTGGCCCGCTCATCGGCATCCGTGAGCCGGACCCCGTCGCGCACCACCTGGCGCACCGCCTCATCGCATGTGGCACGGCTGAAGATGAAGACGATGGCCGGGAGCATCTCCCGGGCGTGGAGCTCACGGATCAGCTCGGTCCGCAGGGGTGCCCGGTAGGGCAGGCGGGGTCCCCGGCCCCGCGGCTGCCAGTGCGCCGGCCGGCCCTGCGTGGCCCGGCGGATGGCCTGGTCGATGCGCAGCCCTTCGGCGGCCGGCTTGCCGCCGGACAGCAGCAAAGGAAGCAGCAGGGTCTCCTCACCCTCGCGGCGGTGGACCGCGAAGTGGTTGCGCAAGACGATGGGACGCTGGCGCTCGACAATCACGTCGGTGGCCCCGCGCACCGACCGCAGCCAGCTCCCGAGCTCGCCCGGATTGTTCACGGTGGCCGAGAGGCACACGAAACGGATCTCGGGAGGCGACAGGACGAGGACCTCCTCCCAGACACCGCCGCGGTACGGGTCCTGAATGAAGTGCACCTCGTCGAGGACGACGGTGTGCAGCCCCGCCAGGAGGTCGGACCCGGCCAGGAGCATGTTGCGCAGCACCTCGGTGGTCATCACCACCACCGGTGCCTGGGGGCGGATGGTGGTGTCACCCGTCAGCAGGCCCACGTGCTCCCGGCCGTAGGTGGACACCAGCTCCCCGTATTTCTGATTGGAGAGGGCCTTGAGGGGGGTGGTGTAGAAGGCTTTGCCTCCCGCCCCCAGGGCGCGGTGGACGGCGTAGGCGGCCACCAGGGTCTTGCCGGAACCGGTGGGGGCGGAGACGAGGACGGATCGGTCCGCCTCTAAGGAGCGGAAGGCCTCCTGCTGGAACGTGTCGAGCGGGAACGGCAGCAGTGCCGCAAATGCCTCTCCCCCACCCGTCGCCTGGACGGGCCACGGGAACGTGCTCAACGGCCGAACAGCTTCCCGATGCCGATGGAGATGAAGTAGAAGACCACAAGCGGTATGGCCAGGGCCAGCATGGAGAACGGGTCCGAACTGGGCGTCGCCACGGCGGAGATCACGGTGATGATGATGATGGCCCAGCGCCACGAACGCAGGAGCCGGGCCGGAGTGACCACGCGTGCAAGTTGAAGGGAGACCAGCACCACGGGGAACTCAAAGGTCAGGCCGAACAGGGTCATCATCAACAGGATCAGGCCCAGGTACGGGATGGGGTTGTAGATGGCCTGAAGGTTGGGCCCGCCGACCGACCGTAACCAGCCGAGCGCGTGGGGCAAGGTGACGTAGGCCGTGGCCGCACCGGCCAGGAAGAGCACGAAGGCGGAGAAGACGAACGGTATGGCGTATTTGCGTTCCCGGGCCTGCAGCCCGGGTGTCACGAAGCGCCACAGCTCGTAGAGCATCACCGGGGACGCCATGACCAGGCCGCCGAACACCGCGATCTTCACCCGCAGGGAGAGGCCGTCCAACGGCGAGGTGACGAAGAGGTTGCAGCTGCCGTTGGAGGCGAAGAAAAGCGAGCCGTTCCCTCCCGGATGGTGGAGCCGGGAGGCGTCGACGTTGCACAGGGGGCGGATCAGGAAGTGCAGGATCGGCTCGTAGGCGATCACGGCCACGATCGACGCCAGCACGAAGGCGGCCACGCAGACGATCAGGCGGCGCCTGAGCTCGCCCAGGTGCTCGCCCAGGGTCATGTTGTCGGGCGACGGCTTCTCCTTGCGCTTGCCCGTGAACGGCAGGGTGACCATTGGCTCGCTCCCCGGTCAGTTCAGGCTGGGGTCACCGCTGGCGATGACCTCCGGCGGGCGCCCGGACGGGGTGGGGGGGATCGCCGACCCGGCAGCGGGGGTGCGGGGTGGCACGGCCGCCGCACCGTCGGCGGATCCTGTCGGAGCGTCCGCACCGGTCGCCTCGTCAAGAGGGGCCATGTTGGAGAGGTGGTTGAGGAGTGCGGAGGGCGAGCGGGCCAGGCGGGCGAGGTCCGAGGTGGACGGCAGGTCCGGGAGCGAGCTGCGCACCTCGGTCTCCATCCGGTGGCGGAATTCGTTGAGGGACCGCCAGGCCCCGCCGACCTGGCGCGCCACCTGGGGGAGCTTGTCGGGCCCGAGCAGGATGATGGCGACCACGCCGATGACGAGGAGCTTCGCGGGGTCCAGGTTGAGCATGTCCCCTCACTCTAGGGTGCCGTCAGAGCGACGCGATGAGGCGCTCGACCCGCTCATCGTGCGACTTGAAGGGGTCCTTCAGCAGGACGGTGCGCAGGGCCTGGTCGTTGAGCTTGAGGTGGACCCAATCGACCGTGAAGTCGCGGCGCCGTTCCTTGGCCCGCTTGACGAAGGCGCCCCGTAAGCGGGCCCGGGTGGTCTCAGGTGGCTGGGTCATCGCCTCGGTGATGGCCTCGTCGGTACACGTCCGATCGACCAGATCGCGCTTTTGCAGCTTGTAGTAGAGACCCCGGGAGCGGTCGACATCGTGGTACATGAGGTCGATCATGGCCACCTTCGGGTGTGAGAGGGGCACGTCGTGGCGGGCCCGCATCTCCTCCACCAGCCGGTACTTGGCCACCCAGTCGCACTCGCGAGACAGCGAGGTTGGGTCGGTCTCCAGACCCTTGAGGCAGTGCTCCCACATGCCGAGCGCGGTGTCCTCCTCGGGCGAGAGTCCTTTGTGGTCACGGAACTTCACTGCCCGCGCGAGGTACTCGGTCTGAATTTCGAGGGCAGTCATTTCGCGCCCGTTGGCCAGGCGGACCCGGCGCTGGCAGGTCATGTCGTGGCTGATCTCGCGGATGGCGCGAATGGGGTTCTCAAGAGTCAGGTCGCGCAGGACCGTCGAGGAGTCCTCCAGCATGGCCAGCAGGATGGAGGTGGTGCCGACCTTCAAGAAGGTGGCGTACTCGCTCATGTTGGAGTCGCCGACGATGACATGCAGGCGGCGGAAGCGCTCGGCATCGGCATGTGGCTCGTCGCGCGTGTTGATGATGGGCCGGCTACGCGTGGTGGCCGAGGAGACGCCTTCCCAGATGTGCTCGGCCCGCTGGCTGAGGCAGAAGACGGCGCCGCGGGCGGTCTGGAGCACCTTCCCCGCACCCGAGAAGATCTGCCGGGAGACGAGGAAGGGAATGAGCACCTCGGTGTAACGGTTGAAGTCGTCGTTGCGCTCGGTGAGATAGTTCTCGTGGCAGCCGTAGGAGTTGCCCACCGAGTCGGTGTTGTTCTTGAAGAGGTAGACCTCGCCCCGGATCCCCTCCTCGCGCAAACGGGCCTGGGCGCCGGTGACCAGCTGCGCCAGGATCCACTCCCCCGCCTTGTCGTGCACGACGACATCGTTGATCTTGTCGCACTCGGGTGTGGCGTACTCGGGGTGGCTGCCGACGTCGAGATACAGGCGGGCACCGTTCTCCAGGAAGACATTGGACGACCGCCCCCAGGAGACGACCCGGCGGAAGAGGTAGCGGGCGACCTCGTCGGGAGAGAGGCGACGCTGGCCGCGCAGGGTGAACGTGACCCCGTACTCGTTCTCGATCCCGAAGATTCGACGCTCCACCCTGGCCACCGTACAGCGGCCTATGCCAGGAGTTGTGCCAGCTCCTCCTCGCTGACGCGGCGGAAGGTGCGCCGCCCGTTGCCCCGGCTGAGCGTGGCCACCTCAAGATCACCGGCGCCCAGTGTCCGGTCCGGCCCGGCCAGCGCCTTGGTGGCTGCCTTGAGCGCGCCCGCCAGGTCCCAGTCGGTCTGCCAGGCCGCCGCCACCCGTTCGGTGATGGTCTCGGCGTCGCCCCCGAGGACGGCATAGTGCTCCTCATCGGTGATCGTGCCCTCGTAGGCGATGTGGTACATCTGATCGCCCTCGGTCCCCAGCTCGGCCACCAGGATCTCCACCTCGAGCGGTTTCATCTCATGGGTGAACACGTTGCCCAGATACTGCGCGTACAGATTGGCCAGCGACCGGGCGTCTACGTCCTCCCGGCTGTACGCGTAGCCCTTGGTGTCGGCGTGGCGCACGCCCGCCACGCGGAGCTGGTCGTACTCGTTGTACTTGCCCACGCCTCCGAAGGCGATGCGGTCGTAGATCTCGCTGATCTTGTGCAATGACCGGGAGGGGTTCTCGGCCACGATGGCGATGCCGGCGTCGTAGGTGGTGGCCACCAGTGAGCGTCCCCGGGCGATGCCCTTCTGGGCATATTCGGCCCGGTCCTTCATCACCTGCTCGGGCGCCACGTAGTAGGGCATCGTCATGGTGCGCGCTCCGCCTGCAGGCGGGCGATGAGGTCGCCGAAGCGCTCGGCCACCTCCTCGTCGGGCACCTGGCGGTACCCCTCGGCGTCGACCACGGCGATGACCGGGTAGATGCCGCGGACCAGGTCGGGACCGCCGGTGGCGGAATCCTCGTCCGCCGCGTCGTAGAGGGACTTAATGGCCAGGTTGAGCGCCTCGTCGAGCGGCAGGCCCTCGCGGAACCCGAGCTTGATGGTGCTGCGGGCGTCACGACCGCCCGAGCCAGTGGCCTGGAAGTCGGCATCTTCGTAATGGCCGCCGGTCACGTCGTAGTTGAAGATGCGCCCGATGCCGCGGGCGGTGTCGTACCCGGCGAAGAGTGGGACCACGGCCAGGCCCTGCATGGCCATGGGGAGGTGCTGACGCACCATTTGGGCCAGCTGGTTGGCCTTGCCCTCGAGCGAGAGCGTGGAGCCCTCCACTTTCTCGTAGTGCTCCAGCTGGACCTGAAAGATACGGACCATCTCAATGGCCATCCCGGCCGTGCCGGCGATGGCCACGGCGGAGAAGCGATCAGCCGGGAAGACCTTGTCCATGGCGTGGTGGGCGATGATGTTGCCCGCCGTGGCGCGGCGGTCACCCGCCATGATCACGCCGTCGGCATAGCGCAACGCCACCACCGTGGTGGCGTGGGTCACCGGGAAGGGGGGGGTCGTCTCACCGGCGCGTGCTGCCGCTTCGGAGCCGCCGGATGTCAGGCGCAGCAGCCCGACGAAGTCGGGTCCCGGATCGCTCTCCGGGGGGAAGAGGGGAAGCGCCACTGGTGCCTACTGCCCGCCCTTCTGCACGTAGTTGCGCACGAACTCCTCGGCGTTGTCCTCCAGGACCTCGTCGATCTCGTCGAGCAGGTCGTCCAGCTCGGCCTTGATCTTCTCGCCGCGCTCGGACGTGGCCGGTGCCGCATCGGCCAGTTCGGTCTCCGCCTCGGCTTTGGTGGCGCGCTCGGTCGTCGCACCCTTCCGCTTCTGTTCTTGTTCTGCCATCGTCCGTGCCCCCGTCCTTTAGGTGCGCTAGGAGTTAAGCCGATCCAACAGGTCTGCCGGGCCGGTGCTCTGGGCCAACAGCGCGCCCGTGTGCTCGGCTGTTCCCTTCAACGGATCCATCATAGGGACGCGCCGGAGGGGGTCGGTCCCGATGTCGAAGACGAGGGAGTCCCAGTTGGCCGTCACCACGGCATCGGGCCACCGGGCCAGGCACTTTCCGCGGAACCAGGCCCGGGTGCCCCGGGGGGGCTCACTCACGGCGTCCAGGATCTCAGCGGGCGCAATCAGGCGGCGCATGTCGAGGCGGGCGAAGATCGACTTGTCGTGGCGCAGGTCGTGGTACTGCAACGCCAGTGCGGCCAGGCGTGGGTCGCGCCAGCCGCAGGAGTGACGGTCCTGGTAGGCCAGCAGGAGCTGCTGCTTGGCCACCCAGTCCAACGTGTCGGCCAGGGCGGTGGGGTCAGACTCCAAGCCGCCCAGCACCTCCTCCCAGTGCTCCATCACGAGGGCACCCACACTGCCGTCGTCGCCCAGTGCAGCCAGGCCGTGCTCCTCGCCGTACTTGCGGGCGGCACCGAAGAGCTCCCACTGCAGCTCGAGCGCGGTGGCCGTGGTGCCGTCGCCCAGCGCCAGGGGGCGTGACAGCGACAGGTCGGCCGAGACCTGGTGCAGGGCGCGGACGGGGTCGGACAGGGAGAGGTCGCGGGTGGGCCCGGCATCATCCTCAATCATGGCCAGCACGATGGCGGTGGTCCCGACCTTCAAGAGGGTGGCGATTTCCGACAGGTTGGCGTCACCGACTATCACGTGCAGGCGGCGGAACCGCTTGGGATCTGCGTGCGGCTCGTCGCGGGTGTTGACGATGGGACGCTTGAGGGTCGTCTCTAGTCCGACGACCTCCTCGAAGAACTCGGCCCGCTGTGACAGCTGGAATTGCACTGCCTCGGCATCGAGCGCCGGCGTCTCGGTACCGACCTTGCCGGACCCGGTGAAGATCGTGCGCGAGACGAAGTGGGGCACCACTCCTTCGACCACCTTGGCGAAGGGCACCGACCGGTCCATCATGTAGTTCTCGTGGCAGCCATAGGAGTTGCCCTTGCCATCGGAGTTGTTCTTGTAGACGACGGGTGCCGGCTGATCGGGCATGCGCAGCGCGGCCGCGGCCATGGCCCGCCGCAGCACCTCCTCGCCGGCCTTGTCGTAGACGAGGCATTCCAGGGGGGTGAGGCACTCGGGACTCGAGTACTCAGGATGCGCGTGGTCAACGTAGAAGCGGGCGCCGTTGGTCAGGACGGTGTTGGCCAGATGGGTTTCGACCATCGGCGCCAGCGATCCCTCCCGGGCGAAGCCGCGGGCGTCGTTGCCCGGTGTCTCGTCCTCGAAGTCCCACCCGATCTGCTGCTCCTTCTCGGCGGCGTAGGCGTTGACGAGCACCGATGATGCCGCGATCGGGTTCTGCTCGGGTCCCGGGGACTGAATGCCGTACTCGGTCTCAATGCCGCAGACCTTTGTGGTGGCCACGCGTCGACCCTACAGCGAGCGCGGCGGCTACAGGTACTGCCCGGTGCCCACCCGCTCAATGGACCGGCCCCCGTGGACCTCACGGTCCTCGGTGAGCAGGGTGCGGACGTAGACGATGCGCTCACCCTTCTTGCCCGATATCCGGGCCCAGTCGTCGGGATTGGTGGTGTTGGGCAGATCCTCGTTCTCCTTGTACTCCTGCCGGATGGACTCAAGGAGGTCGGAGGTGCGGATGCCGCCGGAGTCACCGGCGATGACCCGCTTGATGGCCAGCTTCTTGGCCCGCCGCACGATGTTCTCAATCATGGCGCCCGAGGCGAAGTCGCGGTAGTAGAGAATCTCCTTGTCGCCGTTTTGGTAGGTGACCTCCAAGAAGCGGTTCTCGTCGTCCTCGCGGTACATCTCGCCCACGGTCTGCTCAATGACAGCCTGCACCGCCTTGCCGGCGTCGCCCCCGCCGAGACGCTTGACCTCACCGGCATCGAGGGGAAGGTCCGCGGTGAGGTAACGGCTGAAGATCTGGGCGGCCGCATCCTCGTTGGGCCGCTCGATCTTGATCTTCACGTCGAGGCGGCCGGGCCGCAGGATGGCCGGATCGATGAGGTCCTCCCGGTTGGAGGCGCCGATGACGATGACGTCGCGCAGGGACTCCACCCCGTCTATTTCGGCCAGCAGCTGGGGCACGATGGTGGATTCCATGTCCGAGCTGATGCCGGTGCCCCGGGTCCGGAAGAGGGACTCCATCTCGTCGAAGAAGACGATGACGGGCATCCCCTCGTCAGCCTTCTCGCGGGCCCGCTGGAAGACCTGCCTGATCTGGCGTTCGGTCTCCCCCACGTACTTGTTGAGGAGCTCGGGTCCCTTGATGTTCAGGAAGAAGCTGCGCACGTTCTCGTTGCCCGTCTTCTCGGCCACCTTTTTGGCCAGCGAGTTGGCCACCGCCTTGGCGATGAGCGTCTTGCCGCAGCCGGGCGGGCCGTACAGGAGGATGCCCTTGGGCGCCGGCAGCGAGTACTGGGCGAAGAGCTCGCGGTGCAGGTACGGCAGCTCCACGGCGTCGGTGATGGCCTCAATCTGGGTGTCGAGCCCACCGACGTCGGCATAGGTGACGTCGGGGACCTCTTCGAGTACGAGGTTCTCACTCTCCAGCTTGGGCAGCTTCTCAATGAGGAGTTGGGTCCGCACGTCCATCAGGAGGGCGTCGCCCGGGCGAAGCTTGGTGCCGAGCATCTCCTCGGACAGCTCGGCCACCCGCTCCTCGTCGGCCCGGGCGAAGACCACGCAGCGGCGCTTGTCCTCCAGTTGTTCCTTGAGGGTGACCACCTCGCCGGACAGCTCCCCGTCCCGGACGAGGACCACGTTGAGGCTCTCGTTGAGCACGACCTCGTTGCCCTTGCGGACGACGCCCGGGTCGATGTCAGGGTGCAGGCTGACGCGCATCTTCCGCCCACCGGAAAAGACGTCCACGGTTCCGTCCTCGTTGACGCCCAGGAACGTACCGTAGGCGGCCGGGGGCTGGGTGAGCTTCTCGACCTCCTCGCGCAGGGCGGCCAACTGCTCCTTGGCCTGCTGCAGAGTGAACGTCAGCTTTTCGTTCTGGGAGGTGGCGTGGGCCAGCTGGCCCTTCGACTCGAGAAGGCGCTCTTCGAGAGCCTGCACCCGGCCGGGGCTCTCCTGGAGCCGGCGCCGGAGCGCGTGGATTTCGTCCTCGGCGTCGGCGAGCTCTGTCCGCAGCGCCTCGGCCTGTGCAGCCACGTCGTCGGAGTCGGCGGTCACTGCAACTCACCCTAGCCCTGGCGGCCGACCGGATGGCCCCGACCTGGGTGCCCGGCCGCCGGCTGCGGGGCGACTATCATGGAGTGCCTGCGGGGAAGATTGACGGCGAGCACGGCGCCTCAGTACGGTCCCGGGGGCCGGTCGGGCGGGTCACGACAGGCACCAGGCAGACAGAGGAGCGAGACGACGACATGAAGGTCTGGATCGACCAGGATCTGTGCACAGGCGACGGGCTCTGTGAGGAGATCGCTCCGGCCGTTTTCACCCTCCTCGACGATGGTCTCGCCTATGTCAAGGAAGCCGACGCCGTCAAGAACGAGCCCGGCGGCTCGGCCGGGATGGCTGCCGTCCCGACCGACCTAGAGGATGCGGTGGTCGAGGCTTCCGAGGAGTGCCCCGGGGAGTGCATCTTCATAGAACGCGACTAGCGGCCCGGCGACGGGCATGGCTCAGCTGGCGCTCACGCGCCGTGCCGTGGTCAGGAATCCCGTGTGGCCGACCATGCGGTGGTCGGGACGCACCGAGCGGGCTTCCACGTGCCACGTCCGCCGCATGATCTCCTGCGTCTCGGAAAGGCCGAACGGCACACCGGGATCATCGAGCGCCTGGCGCAGGATTGCCGTCTGGTTGATGGTGGGCAGATAGGCCAGCAGGATCCCACCGGGCCGCAGGGCGCGTCCGGCGGCCTCAATCACCTTGTGGGGCTCGGGCATGTCCAGGAGGATGCGGTCGAGGTCGACCTCATCAATTCCGCCAGTGACGTCCCGGATCTCCACGCGGTACGCCGGGTCGGGCCCCAGGGCGGCCGTGACGTTGGCCAGGGCCCGTTCCGCGAAGTCCTCCCGGAGCTCGTAGCCCACCACGGTGGCCCCGGCGCGCAGGACCGTCATGGAAAGCGCGCCTGAGCCGACGCCGGCCTCCAGCACGCGCTGGCCGGGGCCGATGTCCGCCGCAATGAGGATGGCACCGAGGTCCTTGGGGTAGATCACCTGCGCACCCCGGGGCATCTTGAGCACTATGTCGCTGAGCGTCGGGCGCAGGACCAGGAACGTGCGGCCGGTCGAGCCGGTGACCTTGCGTCCTTCGTCCCCGCCGATGATGTCGTCGTGCGCCAGCACACCGGAGTGGGTGTGAAAGGTGGCGCCCGCCACCAGCGTGAGGAGGTAGCGGCGCTCCTTGGGATCGATGAGGAGAACGCGTTCCCCCGCCGCGAGGGCGTGGCGCACGGGCCTCAGGACACGTCGGCGGTGGTCGAGGAGGTCGGCGCGGTGGCCACGGCGCGGCCATCGCGCACCGTGATCAGCACCTGCTCGCCCGGCGACACGGTGAGGGTCGAGACCACACCGCCCTTGTCGCCCAAGGTGCGGCGCAGAACGAAGGCGGCGGCGGCGAAGAGGAACCAATACCAGTTGCCGGCGATGCCTCGGCGCACCCCGGCCCGCAGGAGGCGACGGAGGATCAGGTCCATCGCTAAAGGCGGCGGATCTCGACGAGGGCGGAGCGGCTGCGGCCACGACGGCGCCCGGCGAGGAAGGCCAGGGTGATCACCGCCAGTCCGATGGCTCCGGCCACTGCCAGCCCCTTCGGGGCGGCCGCCCGTGCGGTTGCCTCGCCCTCCCCCATGACCTGGGAGTAGGCCGCCTGCAGATCCTCCCGGGTGATGAGCCGTCCATTGCTCCCTGGCCGTGCCATCAGCTACTTCCTCCCTTTGTCCGTGTTGCGTCCGGTGTCGGGTCCGCCAGCTCGTCGCGGTGGGCCTTGACGGCGGGCAGCTTCCTGCGGGCCGGACCGGCGGTGATCCGCCAGGCGGCCACCCCGACCACCGACAGGCCGAGCGCCACCACAACTGCGTAGGGCGCCCAGGACCAGCTTCCCCGCAACGCCGTCCCTGTCTCCTGTTGCAGGAGGCGCAGAAGGCCCACGAGGAGAAGGAGGAAGCCGATGGCCAGAGCGAGCGAGCCGGCAACGCCCCAGGCCAGGAAGCGCCCCAGGCCCTTCAGTGGCTCAAGGGTCTCCTGTTTCAGGTAATCGATGGTCAGCTTGACGGCGTCATCGCCGGCGTGGCGCAAGCCGCCCAGGCCTTCGTCGGAGCTGGAGCGCAGTGGTCCCATGAGGCCCGCCATCCTGGTCGGTGCGCCGCATCCACGCAAACACCGGGTGCGGTCCGGTCAGGCCCGATCCTTGAACATGTACGTCGATGTGGCCCGGGCCACCAGGCGCTCGCCGGCCTGGCCGGGCACCTTGGCCGTCACGCTGGCCTCAACGAAGGCCACGCGCTTCCCCCCCGCCACCACCTCGGCCCTACAGGTGAGCTCGGCGTCGGTCGGGACCGCAGCCAGGAAGCTGATCTTCATTTCGGCGTTGGCGGCGAAGACCCGCCGTTCCCTCACATAGGTGACCGCGGCCGCCCCCATGGCCGAATCGGCGAATGCGCCGAGGAACCCTCCCTGCATGATCCCGGCCGGATTGGCGAAGCGCTCGTCGGCGGACATCCTCCAGGTCGAGCGGCCGGGCGTGGACTTGTCCAGGCAAGTCATGCCCAATGTGAGGTCGCTGTTCGGAGGCACCTGCATGCGCGAAGTCACCGGACGTGAGGATAGGTGAGCGGTTGGGTAGGGTTGGCCATGGCTCTCGATGCCCCGATCGCCCAGGATCGGGCCCTGGTCGAGCTCGGGATCAACGTGATCCGCGGGCTGGCCATGGACGCGCCCGAACAGGCCAACTCGGGCCACTCCGGCACGGCAATGGCGCTAGCCCCCTTGGCCCACGTGTTGTGGACGCGGATCATGCGCCACGATCCGAGTGATCCGGGGTGGCCCGACCGGGACCGCTTCGTCCTCTCGTGCGGCCACGCGTCAATTCTGCAGTACGCCATGCTCCATCTCACCGGCTACGACCTCTCAATGGAGGACCTGCGCCACTTCCGCCAGTGGGGCAGCCGGACGCCCGGGCACCCCGAGTACCGGCACACGCCCGGTATTGAGGTCACCACCGGCCCGCTGGGCCAGGGGATCGGCAACGCCGTGGGCATGGCCATCGCCGAGCGTGTCCTGCGGGCCCGCTTCGGCCCGGAGGTGTGCGACCACCGCACCTTCGTCATCGCCAGCGACGGGTGCCTCATGGAAGGTGTGTCCCATGAAGCCGCCTCCCTGGCCGGGCACCTCGGACTGGGCCGCCTCCTGGCCGTCTTCGACGACAACCACATCACCATTGACGGGCCGACCGAGCTGGCCTGTGACGACAACGCTCCCGAGCGCTTCGCGGCCTACGGCTGGCGGGTGCGCAACCTGGGCGAAATGGCCAACGACGTCGACGCCCTGGAGGCCGCCATCCGAGAGGCCCTGGACGTTCCGGCGGACGGACCCGATGCCAAGCCGACCCTGCTGGTGCTACGGAGCCATATCGGTTGGCCCTCGCCCAAATTGACCGACACCGCCGCCGCGCACGGCTCCCCGTTCGGGGCCGAGGAGATCCGGGTGACCAAGGAGATCCTGGGCCTGCCGCCCGAGGAGTCATTCTGGGTGCCCGAAGAGGTGCGCCGGTTCTACGCAGCCGAGGTGCACCGGGGGGCGCAGGATCGGGCCGCCTGGGAGGCCCGCTTGGCGGCGTGGAAGGGCGACCGCCTGTCCTGGGACGCCGCCCAGGCCGGCCGGGGCACTCCCGGTTGGGCCGACGCCCTCCCCACCTTCGAGGCCGGGACCAAGCTGGCCACCAGAGCGGCGATCAACCGGTGCATCAACGCCACCGCGGGCAGCCTGCCGGGACTGATGGCCGGATCGGCCGACCTCACCGGGAACAACGGGGTGGCCTTGGCGGTGGCCGAGCGGCAGACGGCGGCCACCCCGGGCGGCGCGCAGCTGCACTACGGCATCCGGGAGCACGGCATGGGCGCCGTCATGAACGGCATGGCCCTGCACGGCGGCCTGCTGCCCGTCGGTGGCACCTTCTTCGTCTTTTCCGACTACATGCGCCCGGCCGTGCGGCTGGCCGCGCTCTCGGGCGCCCATGTCATTTACTCGTGGACCCATGACTCCATCGGGTTGGGAGAGGACGGGCCCACCCATCAACCCGTCGAGCACCTGGCCTCGCTGCGGGCCATGCCCGGCCTGGCCCTCGTGCGCCCGGCCGACGCCAACGAGACGGCGCACGCCTGGCGCGCCGCGGTGGAGGCCGACGGGCCGGTGGGCCTGATCCTGACCCGTCAGGACGTCCCCGTCCTGGCCGAGACCGCGGCGGGCGCCGGGGCGGGCGTGGAGAAGGGCGGCTACGTCCTAGCTGATCCCACCGGCGCGCCACAGATCGTCCTGGTCGGCACCGGGAGCGAAGTCCAGCACTGCCTCGGGGCGGCCACCACGTTGGCCGGGATGGGCGTGGCGGCCCGGGTGGTCTCCCTGCCGTGCTGGGAGTGGTTCGAGGACCAGCCCGACAGTTACCGGGCCGACGTATTCCCGGTTGGGGTGCCGGTGCTCAGTATTGAGGCCGGCTCGACGTTCGGCTGGAGCCGTTATGCCGACGACTCCATCGGGCTGGACCGCTTCGGCGCCTCGGCACCGGGTGCCGTGGCCATGGAAGAGTTCGGGTTCACGGCGGCCCATGTGGTGGCGCGGGCCCAGGCACTGTTGGCGCAGTCAGCACGGCGAAAAAGGGAGCAGCGAACATGACCCGTCTCCACGACCTCTACGACATCGGTGGCCAGAGCCCCTGGCTCGACAACCTGCGCCGCGACTGGATCGAGAGCGGCCGGCTGGCTGAGCTGGTCTCCATGGGGGTGCGCGGCATCACGTCGAATCCCACCATCTTTGCCAATGCCATCAGCGGCCAGGACACCTACGACGAGCAATTTCGCGCCCTGATGAAGGACCACACCGTCGAGAGCGCCTACTGGGAGTTGGCCAGCACCGACGTCCGCGATGCCCTAGAGCTCCTACGGCCCATGTACGACGAGAGTGACAGGGAGGATGGCTTCGTGTCGCTGGAGGTTGCCCCCGCTCTGGCGCACGACACCGAGGGCACCGTGCGCGACGCCCTCAAGCTCCACGCCGAAATCGCCCAGCCCAATCTCCTGGTGAAGATCCCGGCCACCCGGGAAGGCGTGCCGGCGATTCAGCGCATGATCGCCCAGGGTCACAGCATCAACGTCACCCTGATTTTCGGTATCGACCGCTACGACGAGGTGATGGAGGCCTACCTGAGCGGACTTGAAGCGCTGGTGGAGGCCGGGAGGCAAGCCGAGCTGCCCCGCGTGGCCAGTGTGGCCTCCTTCTTCGTCAGCCGCGTCGACACCGAGATCGACCGCCGCCTCGACGCGCTGGCCGAAGGCGACCGGGGGGACGCGCTGGCGTTGCGGGGCAAGGCGGCCGTGGCGCAGGCCCAGGTGGCGTACCAGCACTTCCACCAGGCCTTCTCGGGCGACCGTTGGGAGGCCCTGCGGGCCCACGGGGCCCGGGTACAACGTCCCCTCTGGGCCTCGACCTCGACCAAGAACCCGGCGTATGCGGACCTCCTCTACGTGGACACGCTGATCGGCCCGGCTACGGTCAACACCATGCCCGACGGTACGCTGCGGGCCTTTGAGGAGCACGGCACGCTCGCCCGCACGGTCGACGCCGACCCCGAGGGTGCCGTCTCGGTGCTCCGGGAGCTTGCCGAGGCCGGGATCGACATGGCCGATGTGGAGCAGACTCTGGAGGACGAGGGCGTGCACTCGTTCTCCAAGTCCTTCGATGAGCTGCTGCAGTCGCTGAGCGAAAAGGCCGCCACATTCTGAGGCAACCGCGCGAAAGCCGGCACGGTTGGCGGGCAAGTCCGTGACAGAACGGCTAGCGAACAGGGAGGAACACGCATGAGGATCGGCATGATCGGACTGGGCAAGATGGGCGCCAACATGTCCGAGCGCCTGCTCCGGGGCGGACACGACGTGGTGGCTTTCGACCTCAGCCCCGAAGCGCGCCAGGCCGTCGCTTCCAAGGGCGCCGCATCGGCGGCCACGTTGGCCGAGTTCGTGGCACTGCTACCGGCGCCCCGGGCGGCCTGGGTTATGGTCCCGGCCGGCGAGGCGACCAACAGCACCATTGATGACCTGTCCGAGCACTTCGCGGCGGGAGACGTCATCGTCGACGGAGGGAACTCCAATTACAAGGAGGCCATTGAGATCGCGGCCCGACTGTCCAAGAAGGGCATCGGCTTTGTCGACGCGGGGACATCGGGTGGCGTGTGGGGTCTGACCGAGGGCTACTGCCTCATGGTCGGCGGCACCAAGGAGTCGGTGGCCGCGGTGGAGCCTGCCTTCCTGACCCTGGCCCCCGAGGGCGGCTATTCCCATGTGGGTCCAGTCGGCGCGGGCCACTTCGTCAAGATGGTGCACAACGGCATTGAGTACGGCCTCATGCAGGCCTACGCTGAAGGATTCGAGATCATGAGCGCGGCCGGCGAGTTCAGTCTCGACCTGCACGAGATCGCCTCCATCTGGTGCTACGGCTCCGTTGTGCGCAGCTGGCTCCTCGAACTGGCCGAGCGGGCGCTCCGCCCCGACGCCGGATTCGAGGGGATCCGAGGGGTGGTGGTGGATTCGGGCGAAGGTCGCTGGACTGCTCAGGAGGCAGTGGAGCGAGGTGTGCCGGCGCCTGTCATCCTCACCTCGCTCTTCACCCGGTTCGCCTCCCAACATGAGGACTCGTTCCAGCTGAAGCTCCTCTCCGCCTTGCGGAACCAGTTCGGGGGCCACGCGGTCACCCTCGAATCCGGTCAGCAGGGACTTGAGACCGGCACCCCCGCCCCGGGCTGAGTGATTACCCCGGTCAGCAACGTCGCCCGTGCCTTCGCCGGCGTGGTCGGCGACGCGTTCGCAGCCCGGACGGAGCCGCGGTTCGTGCTCGTCCTCTCGGGTGGCCCCACCGCCCGTGCCTGCTACGAGGAGCTGGCGACGTCGGACGCCATTGACTGGAGCCTGGTGGACGTCTTCATGGGTGACGAGCGGGTGGTGGATCCCGATGACGACGACGCCAATCAGCGCCTGGTGCGTGAGGCCTTGCTGGACCGGGTCGGCCCCGTGGGATCGTTCACGCCCATGCCCACCGTCGGGCCGGTGACCGACTGTGTGGCGGACTACCAGCGCACCATGTCCCGGCTCCTGGCCGGACCGGGCATCGACCTGATCCACCTGGGGCTCGGTCCTGATGGGCACGTGGCGTCCCTGTTCCCGGGTGCCCCGACCCTGCAGGCCGCACCGCACGAGCTGGTGGCGGCGACGAGCGACCCCAATGGCCGCAATCCCCATCCGCGCCTGACCCTGACCCTCCCGGCCATCAATGCGGCGCGCCTGGTGGTCTTCACCGTCGCCGGAGCGGCCAAGGCCGGGGCCCTGGCCGACGTGCGCCGGGGTGCGGATCTTCCGGCATCCCGGGTCCATGCCTGCAGGACGGTTTGGTTGGTAGACGACGCCGCGGCCGGCTCCGACCCGTAGATTGACGCTGATGCCTACCGATGCCGATCTCCTGCACGCGCCCCTGGACGACCTCATGGCCCTGGCCCGCGGCGTCCGCGAGGCGGCCCACGGCCGGCGCATCACGTTCTCGCCCAAGGTCTTCATTCCACTGACGATGCTCTGCCGGGACCGCTGCGGGTACTGCACCTTCGCCAAGGCACCTGCCCGGCTGACCTCCCCCTACCTGACCCCGGAGGAGGTGCTGGAGATCGCCCGGGCCGGGCACGACGCCGGTTGCTCCGAGGCACTGTTCACCCTGGGCGAGCGTCCGGAGCTGCGCTATCGGTTGGCGGCGCGGTGGCTGTCCGAGCACGGGTTCACCTCCACGGTCGACTACCTGGCCCACGCGTGCCGGCTGGTCGTAGAGGAGACCGGCCTCCTTCCTCACGCCAACGCCGGCGCACTCTACCCGAACGAGCTCCAACTGCTCCGGGGCGTCGCAGCCAGCCAGGGCACCATGATTGAGTCGCTGGCCCCGGACCTCGCCGCCCACCGGCGCGCCCCCGACAAGGAGCCGGCCCGCCGGCTGGCCACGCTCGAAGCGGCCGGAGAATTGGCGATCCCCTTCACCACCGGCATCCTGGTGGGCATCGGCGACGGCCGGGCCGGGCAACTGGCGGCACTGCGGGCCATTGCGGCTTCCCACGCCCGATGGGGGCACGTGCAAGAGGTCATTGTGCAGAACTTCCTGCCCAAGGTGGGAACGGCCATGGCCATGACCGAGCCATGTTCGCTTGAGGACCTGCAATGGGCCATCGCGGCGGCCCGCCTGGTGCTCCCGCCCCAGATCCACCTCCAGGCTCCCCCCAATCTCTCCGATGAGCTGGCCCCGCTCCTCCACGCCGGGATCGACGATTGGGGCGGCGTGTCCCCGGTCACGGCGGACCACGTGAACCCCGAGAGGGCGTGGCCGGCCCTGGACGGCCTGCGCCGGTCCACCGAGGAGGCGGGACACGTGCTGGCAGCCCGCCTCACCGTCTACCCGACATTCGCCCACGATCCCGGCCGGTGGCTCCATCCCGATCTTCATTTCCCCGTCCTGAACGCATCGGACGCCGAAGGACTGGCCCGGGATGCCGCCTGGTGCTCGGGTGGTGAGACCGCCCCGCCGCTCCTCATCCTCGGCGGCCCTACGGGCCGGCACGGGGGCCCCGTGGCCGAAGTACTGGACGGCGTGGCGCTCGGTCAGGAAGTGGGGGTGGAGGAGATCGTGACCCTCTTCTCGGCTCGCGGGCCCGAGGTGCGCATGGTTGCCGAGGTGGCGGACGACCTGCGCGGCCGGGTGGTGGGCGAGGCCATCACCTTCGTGCAGAACCGCAACATCAACTACACCAACGTCTGCACGTTCAAGTGCCGCTTCTGTGCCTTCTCCAAGGGACCGCTCAGCCTCAATCTTCGGGGTGCTCCCTATTTGCTCGAGTTGGACGAGATCACTCGGCGCGTCGCCGAAGCGGAGGCCGAAGGGGCCACCGAAGTCTGCCTGCAGGGCGGCATCCATCCAGACTTCGACGGTGACTACTACCTCCACGTGCTGGGTGCCGTGCGGGCGGCTTCCGAGAGCATCCACATCCACGGTTTCACCGCGCTGGAGGTGACCGAAGGGGCCCGGCGCTCCGGAGTGCCACTTTCCGAGTACCTGATCCGGCTCCGCGAGGCTGGCCTCAAGACGCTGCCCGGCACGGCGGCTGAAATCCTCGATGACGACATCAGAGCGCTTATCTGCCCGGACAAGATCAACACGGAGGAATGGCTCGAAGCCCATCGCACGGCGCACTCGGTGGGACTGCGCTCCAACGTCACCATCATGTTCGGCTCGGTCGAGCATCCGGTCAGCTGGGCCCGCCACATGGTGCGCACCCGTGCCCTGCAACGCGAGACCGGCGGCTTCACTGAATTCGTCCCGCTGCCCTTCGTGCACATGGCCACGCCGATCTACCTCCAGCGCAAGGCCCGAAGGGGACCGACTTTTCGCGAGACGCTCCTCATGCACGCCATTGCCCGCATCGCCTACCACGGCGACATCGACAACATTCAGGTCAGCTGGGTCAAGATGGGCGTTGAAGGCTCGCGTCAGGTGCTCTGCGCCGGGGCCAACGACCTGGGCGGGACGCTGATGGACGAGAACATCTCACGCGCCGCCGGGGCCCGGCACGGCCAGCGGATGGGTGTGGCGGAGCTCGAAGCACTGGTGGCGCCCCTCGGCCGGCCGCTGGTGAGGCGTTCCACGCTCTACGCCATGGCCGGGGCCCCGACCGGAGCGTGAGCGCCGACATCGAAAGGGCACGCACCAGCGCCTTCGAGGCCCTGGCCGAGGGCTCCTCTCCTTCCCCGGCCCAGTCCCGGGAGGTGCTGGCGATGATCGGCACCCTGGGCGACCTGATGCGCGAGGGCACCTCCGTCGGCGACCTCAAGATCATCAATGCCGCGCTGGCCGAAATGTCCGAGGCGTTCCGCGTCTTCCGCCCCTACCGGAAGATCCGCAAAATGACGATGTTCGGCTCGGCTCGGACCAAGCCGGAAGACCCCGTCTACATCATGGCTCGCGACCTGGCGGCCCAGTTGGCCCAAGCCGACTGGATGGTCGTGACCGGCGCCGGCCCCGGCATCATGGCCGCCGGCCTGGAGGGGGCGGGCCGTGAGCATGCCTTCGGAGTGAATATCCGCCTGCCTCACGAAGAGGGCGCCAATCCCTTCATCGCCCAGGACCCCAAGTTGGTCGAGATGCGCTACTTCTTCACCCGGAAGCTGATGCTGATTAAGGAATCTCACGCCTATGCGATCCTCCCGGGCGGCTTCGGCACCCAGGACGAGGCCTTCGAGCTGCTCACCCTCCTGCAGACGGGAAAGGCCGAGCCGGCCCCGGTGGTCATGATGGAGACGCCCGGCGGCACCTACTGGCATGGATGGCAACGCTTCGTGGAGGACGAAGCCATTGCCTCCGGATGGGTGTCGCCCGAGGACACGGCCCTCTTCAAGGTGGTGCGGACAGTCGAAGAGGCGAGCAAGGAGATCACCGGCTTCTACCGGAACTACCACTCGTGCCGCTGGGTCGGCCATCTCCTCGTCCTGCGTGTCCTGACTTCACCCAGCCGGGCCGAGCTGGCCGAACTCAACCGCCAGTTCTCCGACATCGTGACCCAGGGTGCCATCCGCACGGCGGGCGCCTTCCCGCCCGAACGTTCGAGCAACGACCATCCGGAGCTGCCCCGCCTGGCCTTGCGTTTCGACCGGTGGAACTTCGCCCGGTTGCGCCAGCTCATCGACGCCATCAACGAGTGCACGGGCTGACGACCGGACGTCAACCGGTATCGGTGTGCGACTTCGTTTGCTCCTTCTCGCGGTACATCAGGCGGTCGGCCACACCCATGACGAACTCGTCACTCGGGGTGTCGCGGTCGATCTGGGCCAGGCCGATGCTGGCCGTGAGCTTGAGTTCTGAACCGTCGGGAACGTCAATCCGGCATCCGCTGACCACGCGCCGCAGGTCGTCAGCCACCAAGGAGGCGTCCTCGGAGCGGGCGTAGGGCATGAGGACGGCAAACTCGTCCCCACCCACCCGTGCCACCACGTCGTTGTCCCGGAGCCGCTTCTTGAGCGCACCGGCAATGGTATTGAGGACCCGGTCGCCGGTGCGATGGCCGTAGAGGTCGTTCACCAATTTGAAGCCGTCGATGTCGATGATCATGAGCGTGGCGATCTCACCGTAGCGATGAGCCCGTCCGACCTGCTCGCTGATGTCGCGCTCGAAGCGCCGGCGGCTCCGCAAACCCGTCAGAGCGTCCTGTTCGGAGAGTTGCCGGAGTTGCTCCTGGTAACGCAGTCGGACGCCGATATCACGTGCGATAGTCGAAGCACCGGTCACGTTGCCGTTCCGGTCGCGTATGGCCGACACCGTCAGGGAGACGTCGACTTGGGTGCCGTCCTTGCGCTCCCGCACGGTCTCGTAGTTCTCCAGCTGGTCACCGGCGACGACGCGGCGGATGATTTCGGGCAACTCGTCGTCGTGGCCAGGCGGCACCAGCACCGAGATCGACTTCCCGATGGCCTCCGTGGCCGTGTAGCCGTACAGGCGTTCGGCGCCGGCGTTCCAGCTGGTGATGATCCCGTCGAGGTCCTTGCCGATGATGGCGTCCTGTGACGACTCAATGACCGAGCGGAAGTGCGAAGCCTCCTCTTCGGCCTTCTTGCGGTCGGTGATGTCGCGGATGGCGCTGGAGACGAGGGTGCCCTCCTCCGTCTCCAGCGGGCTCAGGGAGAGCTCAATGGGGAATTCCGTTCCGTCCTTGCGCCGGCCGTAGAGGTCGAGCCCCACCCCCATCGGCCGGGGGTGCGGGTCGACGAAGTATCCCGTGCGGTGGTCAGAGTGGCGGGCCCGGAAGCGGTCGGGGACCAGCATCTCCACTGCCTGGCCCATCAATTCGTCGCGCCGGTAGCCGAAGAGTTTCTCGGTTTGGGCGTTGACCAGCACGATCTCGCCCCGGGCGTCGACGATCACCATGGCGTCGGGTGCGGACTCGAGCAGGCCGCGGAACTTCTCCTCGGCCTTCTTGCGGTCGGTGATGTCACGGATGGCGCTGGAGACGAGGGTGCCCTCCTCGGTCTCCAGCGGGCTCAGGGAGAGCTCAATGGGGAATTCCGTTCCGTCCTTGCGCCGGCCGTAGAGGTCGAGCCCCACCCCCATCGGGCGGGGATGCGGGTCGGCGGAGTAACCCGTGCGGTGCTCGGGATGGCGGTCCCGAAAGCGGTCGGGGACCAGCATCTCCACCGCCTGGCCCATCAATTCGTCGCGCCGGAAGCCGAAGAGCTTCTCGGTCTGGGCGTTTGCCAGGACGATCTCGCCCCGGGCGTCGACGATCACCATGGCGTCGGGTGCGGACTCGAGCAGGCCCCGGTACTTCTCCTCGGCCTTCATACGGTCGGTGATGTCGCGGATGGCGCTGGAGACGAGGACGAGTCCGTGTTCGGACACCAACGGATTGAGCGAGATCTCCAGCGGGAACTCGGTGCCGTCCTTCCGGAGCCCGAAGAGGTCCGGTCCCCCTCTCATCCTGCGGGCGCTCGGATCCGCGGCATACCTGATGCGATGGGCCTGGTGGCTCTGGCGGAGGCGCTCGGGCATGAGTATTTCGGCGTCCTGGCCCAGCAACTCCTGGCGCTCGTATCCGAAGAGCTCCTCGGTCTGGGCGTTCACCAGCACGATCTTGTGCTGCGCGTCGACCAGGACCATGGCGTCGGGTGCGGACTCGTAAAGCCTCCGCAGGCAGTCGCCCAGATCAACGGTCAGATCGGGATTCTCCATGTGGGCCATGCTCGCCAATTGTTCCCGGTCGACCACGCTGGAGGGTCTAGCCCAAAACAACGATGAGATGTTCCCGGCTCGCCCTGGGGGAGGCTGTGTGCCGGTGACGCGGATGTGCCGACCGCAAGGCTCACCTGTTGCCCTCCGGTTGCGGGCCGGTTGCGGTTGCGTGGGACCTCGGGCGCGAGTGATCCTGGGGACATGTCGCGACCACTCGCTTGGTTAGTCGCGGTAACGTTTCCGGGCTGGTAGGCGCAACGGAGGGCGCCGCTGCCTGGGGCTGTCAGCTGTCCGCGCGCCGGCCGGGGATCACGGGTAAAGGCCGGGGGGCCAACTGCCGAGAAGAAGAGAGTCGCGCTCCGCTGCCGGCGTGTTGACCGGGATGAGAGGTGCATCCGCATGGCGAGCACCGAAAAAGGGGGACAGATGACAACCACGGCGGCGAGCGGTGTGCGTAGCCATGGGAGAGGCGATGTTGCACCGAAGGGCTTCAGTGCCCGCTTGTTGGCCTGGGGCACCCTTTCTGCCCTGCCTGCGCCGGCCGCGGTGGCCGTCATCGCCGCCCTGACCGCGTTGTCCTGGGCGGTGGCGATACCCCTCGGAGGAGCGGGTCTCGTGGCACCGCACTGGTTCTACATCCCTATCTTCATGTCCGGTCTGCGCTTCGGGCCGTTCGGCGCTCTGGTGGCCGGGAGCACCTCCATGCTCGCCGCCGGTCCACTTCTTCCCTTGAGTTTTAACCCGACAACGGCACAGGCGACGAGCGATTGGGTGAGCCGGGGCATCTTCTTCATCGTGATCGGGATCTTCGTGACCATGCTCTTCGGTGCCGTGCGCAGCCTTTCTGCCCATGAGGCCAACCGGAATGGGGAGCGGGCGGTGCGGGAGGTCGAAGCCGATACCCTGAGGCAGAGCGAACAACGGTTCCGTTCTTTGGTCCAACGGGCCAGCGACATGATCCTCGTCGTCGACCCCGGCGGCACCTACGCATCTGAATCGCCCGCCGTGGAACGGCTTCTCGGCTGGGAGCACGGCCATCGACTCGGGATGCCTACCATCGGGTTCGTCCATCCTGACGACCGGGGGCGTGCCTCCACCGCCCTTGAGGACATCCTGTCCGATCCGGGAAAGTCGTGCACGGTCGAGCTACGGCTACACGATTCCTCTGGTCGGTGGCACTGGGTGGAATCGACGATCACGAACATGGTGGACGAGCCCACGGTGCGCGGTATCGTCTTCAACGACCGGTTGGTCGACGAGCGCAAGGCCCTGCAGGAGGAATTGACCCATCGGGCCCTCCATGACCCACTGACCGGGCTGGCCAATCGGTCACTGCTGCGCCAACGCCTTGAGGCTGCTCTCGTGCGCCCCGATGTCGCTGACCGCCCACCCGCCCTCCTGTTCATCGACCTCGACGATTTCAAACTGGTGAACGACAGCCACGGGCACGATGCGGGTGACCTCCTGCTGATTGAAATTGCCAACCGACTGCGGTCCTGTGCCCGTCCAGAAGACCTTGTGGCGCGTTTCGGCGGGGACGAGTTCGCCGTCCTGACGAAGGAGGATGCAGACAACCGGAGCACCGCGACCGACATTGCCGAGTGCATTCTCCATGCCCTGCTGCAACCATTCAGCGTGGCCGGGTGTCCGACCGAGGTTGCCGCCAGCATTGGTATCGCCTCTTACCGCGATGGGGAGTCCGACGCCGATCAGATGCTCCGGCACGCTGACATCGCCATGTACCGCGCCAAGGACTGCGGGAAGTCCCGCTCTGTCGTCTTCACGGACGGCTTGGGCGAGTATTTCCGGGGAAGGGCGAGGACCCAACCTGAGGTGGCGGGCCTCCGTGCAGACTGACCACGAACCCGGGACGGTCCCGGATCGAAGCCTGGCCCGGTTCATCGGGGAGTTTCCCGAAGTCGTCCTGGTGCTCAACGCCGGGGGCGACTTGCTGTGGGCCAACGGTCGGGCCGAGCAGGTGTTCGGGCAGCCACTCCATGAGGCGATGGGCCAGTCAGGTCTTGCCTTCGTCCATCCTGACGACATCGAACTCGTCCTCCGCTCACTGGCGTCGGTGCAGTCCAAGGAGTTGGGGACCTTCCTGGAGATCCGGGCCAGGACCACATCCGGTTGGCGGCTGTTCGAGCTGATCGGGATGCCCGTGAGCTGGTACGAGGAGGGAGCGATCCTCTTCAGCCTGCGTGACCTCACGGAGCGCCGGCGTTTCGAGGTGGCTCACGACGACGACGCCCGCTTCCGCTCACTGGTGCACAATGCCGCCACCATCACCATGCTGGTGCGCGCTGACGGGCGCATCAGTTCGGTCTCCGGTGCCCTGACCAGGGTGCTCGGGCACGATCCGGAGACAATCGAAGATGAGCCGTTGGCGGCCATTGTGGCCATTGAGGACCGCCCCGCACTGGCGGCGGCGATCAACCTGGCCCTGCGAGGTGCCACCAGCGCCAATCCTGTCGTCGAAATCCTGCGCCTCCTCCGCCACGGTAGTTCCGAGGAGATCCCCTTCGAGCTGACGATCGTCAATCTTCTCGACGACTCCACCGTGTCGGGACTGGTCATCACGGCCCATGACATTTCGGCCCGGATGGCCATGGAACTCGATCTACGGAACACCCTGTCGCTCCTGAGGGGGACCCTCGATTCGACCGCAGACGGGATTCTTGTGGTCACTGACGGCAGGATCACTAGTTTCAACGCTCGGTTCGCCCAGATGTGGAGGTTGCCCGAGACGATCCTGGCCAGCCGGAACGACGGGGAGGCCCTCGCCTACGTGACCGACCAACTGGTGGATCCCGAGGCCTTCCGAGCCAAGATCGAAGAG
>DATLSH010000017.1:0-3499 GCA_035534235.1 Acidimicrobiales bacterium
CCAGGCGGTGGGCGGTGGCACCGGCCGGCCCGAACCGGCCCAGCACCGAGGTGTAGGGCAGGGCGGCCAGGTCGCCCAGGGTGCGGACCCCCATCCGGACCAGCAGGTCGGCCAGGTCCGGAGATCCGAGGACGGGATCGAGGGTAGTGACCGGTTGGGGAGCCAGCCACTGCCCGCTCGACCCCCGGGGAACCACCACCACAGGGCCGGAGGCGGCCGGCGCCACCCGGGCGGCCAGACCAGCAGCGAACCGGCCGTCGGCCACACCGACCCGGCAGCCGGGGTGCCCTACCGACCGGTCCACTGCCCCCGCTACCGCCTCCGCCAGGGCTTCGTCGCCACCGAAGTACCGGGACGGCCCCTGGGTGGACAACGCCACCTCTCCCGGGGCTACGACTTCCACCGCCGGGGTGAAGGCGGCGACGGCGACGACCGCCGGCTCCCACGCCCGGGTGTGCCGCGCCGCGGTGGATACCGCCGCCACCGTGTTGGCCGCCGCCACCGCCACCGGCAGGCCCGAGGGCAGGCCAGTGGTCAGCACCGGCCAGTCCGGATACCACGCCACCAGGACCCGGGGGGCAGACACCGCGCTCACCCGGCCATCGCTGGCAGCGGCGCCGGTCCGGGCAGCCACAGGTCGCAGCGCCGCTCGCGCTCCGCCGCGCGCCGGCCGGTGGCCACCACCTGCACCTTCCGCCGGCAAAGGTGGCCGTGCCCGCGCCCCAATCCTTCCCAGGCCGTAGCCGTGACGATCAGGCGCAGGTCAGGGACCTCCGGCCAGCCGACCCCAGGGACGTCCACCACCACCAGCACGGCCCCCCGCTCCCGGGTCCGGGCCGCTAAGCGTCGGGCGTCGCCGGGCCGGGGGCGCTCAGGGGGACGCAACAGCAACAGGTCTACCCCGTCGAGTAGGGCGGCGGTCACCACTGGCCACCGGGATGCCGGCGCCGGCACCAGGGCCAGACGGTCGAGATCCACCCCCTGCTCGGCAGCGGCAACGACACCCAGGGAAGAGACACCCACCGCTGCGCACCACCCCCCGCCGGCGGTGGCAGCCGCCACCAAGGTCAGGGCTACAGACATCCCGCCCGTCACAGGCCCTACCGCCAGGGTGCTCCCCCGCCGGAGACCACCGTCGGGAAAACAGCCGGCCAAGGCGCCCGGCACCTCCACCAAGCGGGTGACCGCGGCGGCGACCGGGCCGGCTTGGATCGCAGCCAAGCTTCCAGCCAAGCTTCCAGTGCTCCTCGCAGCGCTCCCCGAGGCTCCCATGTCACCACGATAGCGAACGTATGTTCGATGGTGCTGAAGCTGGCCCTCGGGCCCAGCCGTTGGCGTTCCTCCAGAGCAGCTAGCGAGCCCGGCCGGCCGGCCGGGCTCGCTAGAGCGGAGGAGTTGTTGTGACTACGTACCGCTGTAAATTAAGCTACCCCTGCACGGGGGTTGCAAACGCAGATTGTATTGAGTTAGCGCTTGTTGGGCGTGTTCGCGATCAGCATCGTGGAGTCGTACCCGGGGGTGGGTGTTCCACGGCGTCGGTGATGTAGTCGACGAGGCGGTGTTGGAGCACGGGGGGCCCGTCGTGGTCGGTGGTGGCATTGATGCGGGTCCCGGTGAGGGAGGCCACACCAGCGATGAAGGCGTCTCCTTGCTCGTCGAAGATCACTTCGGGTGCTTGGCCGCTGGTCTCGGTCACAACGATGCGGTAGCGGCCCTGCGGTAGGGGTCCCCCGGCTCGGGGGCTCACGGGCCGGGCTCGGGAATGCTCAGGTCGAGACCGTTCCGGGCGCCGTCGCTGGTGACGATCTCGACCAGCACGTCGGTGGGGTCGAGGCCTTGTTGGGTTGCGGTGCGGATGACGCTGCCGATTACCTTGGCCGCGTAGGCGCCTCGCATGCTCTTGTTGCCGCCCCAGTTCTTGCGGATGCAGACCTGCGGTCTGATTCCGCGCTCGGCGTAGTGGTTGGTAGCTGGTACCCCGTCGAGCTTGAGGAACGTGAACAAGGCGTCGCGCTCCTTGGCGAGGTGGGCCAGCAGGCGGCGGTTGGGCTCATGGGTGACCTTGGCCGACAGCAGCTTGTCGACACGCGCATCGAGCTTGGCGATCTCGTCTTCGAGCTGCGGCCCGCCGATCTGAGCGGTGTCGCGCCGGGCCCGAAGAGCGAGGGCGTCGAGGAGCAGGCGACGCAGCGCGTGGGGGATGCGGGCCTGGCCGCCCACCGAGTCGAGGATCATCTCGTTGGACCGCCTGAGAAGATGGGCCAGGCACGTTTGATGGGTCGCCTTCTTGAAGCAGCGGTAGGAGGCCCAGCCGTCGCGGCACAAGACCCCGCCGTAGTCCTCGCCCAGCACGTCCTTGGCCACCGCGTAGCTGCGGGACCCCTCGCCCACCGCGATGTCATAGACCGTGACCTTGTCGCCCACGAACACCCACAGCCAGCCCCGCTCGGCGTCGACCCTCCACCCCGTCTCATCGGGCGACACGACCTCAGATGCCCGCAGGGCGGCCTTGAGCGCGTCGTAGGTGCCAGAGGCGTCGGCCGCGACGCGCTCCAAGGCGGAGGTGACCCCGCCCGGGCTCACCCGCAGGCCCAGACACCCATACAGCTGGGAGATCTTGGCCGCCGACAGCCCGCAGCCGTAGTGCAGCCACGCCCCCAGCGACAGCGCATGCGACCCCAACATCACCCCGGCCGCTCCCAAGGCATCCGAGGTCTGGGCGCCGTGGCGGCCCCGCACCGGGCGATCGCAGCCCGGGCAGCGGCCCAAGGCGATCACGAACTTGCGCCGCACGATGGCCGTAACCAGCTCATCTTGGAACTGCTCCACCCAGCGCTCGGGCTCGAGCGCCAGATCCTCCCCGCAGTGTGGGCAGGAATCGGGCAACGGGACCGGGATCTCCTCGTCGGTGTCCTCCGGCGGCAGGCGTCGGGCCTTCTTCCCATACGCCTCCCCGGGCTTGCGCCCCGGGCGCTTGCGCTCGTCATCGGGCCTGCGGGGACCTCGCGAGAACGGCGCTGACTGGCGCTTGGCGGCCCGACGGGCCTCCTCCAGCTTGGCTCGAAGTCCGGCGTTCTCGATCCTGAGCCGCTGCAGCTCCGCCTCCCTCGCCGCCGCCTCGGCCTCGGCCCGATCCAACTCCCTTCGCAGCCAAGCCATATCAGCATGCAGCCGGCCGTTCTCGTCAACCAGCCGGTCGATGTCGCTGCGGGACAACTCCCGCGAACCTTGGCGAAGAGAAGGGGAAGTGATCATGGTGGACACCTGGTCGGCCGGCTCCGCCCGGACCCCTACGACCACCACCAAAACAACTACACCACCCGACTCCCCAAGTGGTGGATTTACGCTAACTCAATACGATCGGGGTTGCCGCTGCCATCTCTCCGGTCAGGCCGTTCTCGACGATGATCCCGTCACCGCTCACCCGTGAAGCGCACGCCACGGCACCGGTCACGCTCGACTGTGCATCGCAGATGTCCAGGTGGACGGAGTGTCCGTC
>DATLSH010000018.1:0-17865 GCA_035534235.1 Acidimicrobiales bacterium
AGTCGTCCGCGACGGATTCGCCGAGCTCCTCAACACCCAACCCGACTTCACCGTCGTAGCTACCGCGTCCGACGGCTCCGAGGCAGTACGAATCTGCAATCAACTCCATCCCGATGTAGTGCTCATGGACATTCGCATGCCCGGAGTCGATGGCATCGAAGCGACCCGCCAGCTCGTCCGATCTGCAACAGACGGTCCACGCATCCTCATCTTGACCACCTTCGACCTCGACAAATACGTCTACGAGGCCCTGCGGGCCGGCGCCAGCGGGTTCTTGCTCAAAGACGGCACAGCGGAACGGCTCTTCGACGCCGTACGCGTCATTGCTGGCGGTGACGCCCTGCTCGCACCATCCATCACCCGTCATCTCATCAGCGAATTTGCCGCCCGGCGTCAACCGAGTGGTCCAACCGCCGGCGCACTCGGCACTCTCACCCCACGCGAGACCGAGATCCTGCGATTGGTAGCGGAAGGACTGTCCAACCATGAGATCGCCGAACGCCTCATAGTCAGCGAAGAAACCGTGAAAACTCACGTGAGCCGTGTACTCAACAAGCTCGGATTACGCGACCGCACCCAGGCGGTGGTCGCCGCCTACGAGAGCGGGCTCGTCGTCCCTGGACCGCCAACATAGAAACCCGGGTGCGAGCGACTCCCAGCAGATGTCCGCAAGTCGAACCTCGTGCGGCAACGGCCCATGTCAGCCAGGGTCGCTGCTCGGAGGCGTCCCGTAGGCCCCGCCCGATGATGATTCTCGCTGGGGAACGTCAACCGGGACAGCAGGTGTCCCCGATCCGCGAGCAGAACGTCGCCTTGGGGGCAGCCCCGTCCGCCGGTACCGGGCCAAGCGCAGCACGTCCTTGTTGGCCTGATGACGGGCCGACCGGCGCGTGGTTGCCTTGGGTGAGCAAGAGTAGGGAGGTGAACGAGTACCACAAGCTGTGCGGCAGCGACGAATGGAGAGCAGTGGTTCGCGACTCCTTCCTCCCTTGGGCGCTCGGGGACCTGGACCTCGGCGACGACGTCCTTGAGGTTGGCCCGGGTTACGGAGCCACGACCGATGTTCTTGGGGAGTTGGTGCCAAAGCTAACCGCAGTAGAGATTGACCGCGACCTCGCGGCGATGTTGATGGACCGGTTTGCCGGAAAAGGCTCGGTATCCATCGTGAGAGGAGATGCGACGGCACTTGAGTTCCCCGATGGCTGCTTCAGCGGCGCAGCGTCGTTCACAATGCTGCACCACGTACCGACCGTGGCGCTTCAGGACCGCCTCTTCGCTGAGGTCGGCCGGGTGTTGCGCTCCGGCGGTGTGTTCGTTGCCGGCGACGGCCTGGCGAGCCCTGAACTCGAGGCTCACCACGAGAGCGACACCTACAACCCAATCGACCCTGAAGGTATGGCTGAGCGCCTGGAGGCGTGCGGGTTCGCCGACGTGGAGGTCAAGACGAACCCGTTTGGGTGGGCCGCTCGGGCTAGGAAGCCATGAGTTCGCTCATTGGGATTCTGGTCCTCAGAAGGTGATCGAAGGAGTGCGCGCGGGCGCCAATGACGGTTCCGGTACCGAGGACATAGCCTCCCCTAACCATGTTTCAAGGGTCCCCGAATAGACCTTCATCGATTACCGAGGTTCGCCCCGAACGGGTCGGTGGGGCACTTCGACACGAGTGAGGCAATCACACAGGCCGCCGTCCGAGTTCGCTTGCCGCCGAGCCTTCGCGTGGCACCCTGGGAGCATGAGTGACGGAGGCCAGGAGCGCTACTACCACGGCACACGTGCCGACTTAACGCCTGGAGATCTGATCCAGCCCGGCTATAACTCCAACTTCGGCAGCCGCAAGGAAGCCAACCACGTCTATCTGACGGCCACAGTGGACGCCGCTGTCTGGGGAGCGGAACTGGGAATCGGCGAAGGCCCCGGCAGGATCTACGTCGTGGAACCAACCGGCCCCATCGAGGACGATCCGAACCTGACGGATAAGAAGTTCCCCGGCAACCCGACGATGTCGTACCGCTCTCGTGACCCGCTATTGGTCACGGGGGAACTCACAAGCTGGGAGGGGCACGCCCCCGATGTCCTTCAGGCGATGAAGGACCACCTCGAACGCCTCAAGCAGCTTGGAATCGAGGCAATCGACGACTGATGATCTGTCGCCGAGCGGCAGACGCGGGCCAATCCGGGTCGAGCCGGTTGAGCGAGGCCAGGGAGACCGATAGGTGTGGCCACCGAGCCGTTCGAGGGTGACCCAGTTCGCTGCCGGGTCGGTGGGTCACAACTACCTCGGAAACATTCCGATGAAGGGTTGCTCCTTGGTGGCAATTTCCAGCCGTTGGTTGCTGCGGGTGCGGAGTGAGGGCAGATAACCGGTCTGGCGTTGTTGGAATCTTCACATCGCCGGAATCTCCCTATTTATCATCTAAAGTTGCTTTTGACGTCTTATAACTACCGTTAGGTTGCGCCAATGGTCGATCATGGAGCAGATAAGCCCACTCAAGTTGCCCAGCGTGAGCGGGAGCACCCGGCCGGGCGACTCGTGGTCTCGACCGCGCAGAACAAGGCTGGGCTCTCCCGCCAGACCAAGGCAGGCGCGGCATTTCGGGTCGCGCCTGGCGTGTACATCGTCGGAGCGACATTGCCGCTCGAGCACGCCGTCCGCCACCACCGCACCGGGATCATCTCGGTGTTCTGGGCAGGTGGGGTGCTGTCCGACCGCACCGCCATCGCCGGTGGCGAGCCGGTCGACGGGTGGGTCTTTGTCGCGCACCCCGATCCCTCCCGCCAGTCCGACCTCGTGCTGCCGGGCGTAACCGTCTCCCCACGGCGGGGCCCCGGCCCGCTGCCGGGAGACATGCCGATGCTCGATGGCCTCTATCTGTCCGGTCCGGCGCGCAAGTTGGTCGAGAACGTCAGCGCCGCCGGACGCCCTCCAGTAAGCCGGCCCGCGAGGCAGGCAGGTACAACGGCAGTGGAGGACCAGATTGACGATCTCGCCCGACGCGGCGGGGCCGGTGCGATCCAGAACGTCCTCAACCAGCTTGACGTTGTCGCCGCTCACCTCCCCCACGGACCGGTCAAGACGGTCCGAGACCGGCTGGTTGCGGTCCTCGGGACCTTCACCGGCGCCAAGCCCACCTCCGAACGCCTCGCCGCCCGGCTGTCAGGCGAGCCCTACGACGAGCACCGGATAACGATGTTCCGGGCGCTCGCAGAGCTGCTCAGCGACACAGCACCCGAACCCCGCCCGGCACTCGGCGACGTTGGTCGGTGGCAATGGGAGCCGTTCTTCGAGGCGTACTTCTCCAACTTCATCGAAGGAACCGAGTTTGGCATCGATGAAGCCCGTAGAATCGCCATCGAAGGCGAGATCCCACCTGAACGCCCCGCGGACGCCCATGACGTCGCCGCAACCTACCGGATCGTCTCCGACCCGGGCACGCGCGGTCTGACACCGGCCAGCGCCGATGAGCTCGTGGAATTGTTGCGTGACCATCACCGGGTCCTGCTTGCGGCAAGACCGGACAAGAACCCGGGTGAGTTCAAACAGAAACAGAACTACGCGGGTGGATATGCGTTCGTCGACCCGGACCTCGTGTCTGGCACTCTTCGCCGGGGCTTCGACGTGTTCGCTGGCGTCACCGACCCGTTCCAACGTGCAGTCGCCCTAATGCTGCTCGTGACTGAATGCCACCCGTTCGACGACGGGAACGGTAGGGTCGCCAGGATTATCTCGAACGGCGCGCTGTCCGCTGCGGGGCAGATCCGAATCGTCGTCCCGACCGTGTACCGAAATAACTACCTCGCGGGCCTCGCCGGGGTGAGCAACCGGAGTGGTCGCGGCGAGACACTCGTATCGGTTCTTCAGTTCGCCCAGAAATGGACTGGAGCCGTGGACTGGACGACGTTCGAGGACTCCGACAAGACCCTTCGCCAGCTCAACGCATACATGGATCCCGGCCTCGCTGATGCGTCCGGAGTCAAGCTCCGGCTTCCCTGATTCGGCAGAATCCACATGCCAGAACCGTCGGCACCATGGCGCGTTTATGGCGCGTTCGGGTCCATCCGTGGTCGTTCGCCAGAGTCCGACAAGTCGCTGACCTGCCGTTCTTGTTCGCCGTCGTTCGCCAATTCGCCCTCGGCGTGATTCCCAAGCTGAGAACGCGAGTTCGATTCTCGTCGCCCGCTCCAATCGAATTCCTGGGCAACAGCTGTGAATCAGGACCGGAGGCGGCAGCATTGCGGTCGGATGAAGTTACCTTGTTGTCGGGGTTGCCTCCACGGTTTCGGTCATGATGCACAATCCCGAGGTGGTCAACGACCCGTCACCGTCGGAGTCGGCATGTCGACGGTGAGACTTCCCCGCTGCGCTCTCGGGCGGCAAGGCAGAGAGCTGAACGACGAGGTTCGGCCCAGCGGGAGGGAGGGCGCTGCTTCGGTGATCGGATACGCGCCTCGGGCGGCGACGTCGGGAAGTCGGCGAAGCGGGAGTGGTGCCGACCTGACGGGGACTAGGAGTGGCCGGGATGTGAGGGTGGCACCGAGGACGGCGGGCCGGCCGGCGTGTGCCCTGCAGGGGTCGAAGTCGGCGGCCCGGCCGGGGTGCCCGATGGCGGCGTCGAGGTCGGGGGCTGGCCCGGCGTGTTGCCTGCCGGCGTGGAGTTCGGCGGGCCGCCCGGTGTCTTCCCCGCCGGCGTGGTGACGGGCTTCCCAGTGTCCGTGGTCGACGAGTTGTCGGAGCCGGAGTTCGAAGTCGTACCCGGCTTGGGGACGGCTGCGCAGAACACCTGGACCGTTTCCCCCTTGGCTTGGGCCTCGGCACTCAATCGGGAGAATGCCGTTGACGACAGGGCCTTCCCGCGGTTCGTGTTCGTGGAGGATCGAGAATCGGGAGCGAAGTACGCCGTGCACAAGCCGAACTCGTTTGCCGTCGTGGACGGCGCCGTTGCATTGACGGTGCTGCCGTGGATGTTCGATCCTGCCCCACCGGACCGACCCGCATCCGTTTCGGGATCGGGCACGTTGATCCCCAGGTGGGAGAGGTTCCGAGAGGCCACGCCTTGGATTGAACCCGGCAGGGACCCAGTGGCTGCGGCAACGGTCGCACCGCCCAGGGCCAGAACAGCGGCAGCACCGGCCACCTTTGCTGAGAATGATCGACTGAACACCCGCGCACCTCCTTCGGTGTCTTGGAAGATGCCGACAGGGGCCCGAACGGATTCGATGAATGCAGCGACGACCGAGGTTTCCCCCGCCAGGTCCCCATCGGCGTTGGAGGATCTGGCGGCGAGCACGAACGTGGCCACTTCTTGAAGGCCAGGCGGAGCGTCATCCGGCTCCACCCGTCCCTCCAACAGGGCATCTGCAATACCGCCTGTTTTTGGCAATCCAAACATCTCATCCATGTCATCGTCGGCGGGGCTCATAGCGTTACAACTTTCTTGAACTTCTTGGCCAGGCGCTGCAGCGCTCTGTGCTGGATCACCCGCACCGAGCCGGGTGAACGGCCCAGGATGCCCGCCACCTCGTCGACGCTCAGGTCGCCCACGACCCTGAGCAGGACGACCTCCGCCTGCGTGGTCGGTAAGCCCTTGACCAGGGCCTTGATGGCTTCTTGCGCAGAGAGATCAGAGACCACCGCCGCCTGGAGGTCCCACTGGTCGGCCGGCTCGTGGGCCTCCCTCAGCTCCACGACCGAGGGTGATCGGCCGGATCGGCGGTAGTGGTCGATGGTCCGCCGGCGGGCGAGCGTGAAGAGGAGGGCTCGGAACGCCTTGGCATCGCCCTCGAAGCGGGGCAGCAGAGCCGCCCCAGCCGCCCAGGCCTCCGAGGCCAAGTCCTCCTCCACGCCGGGTGCTTGGTGACGCAGGTAACGGACGAGGCCGGGATTGAAGGCGCGATAGAGCGCGACGACACCCTGCTCCTCACCCCGGCGGGCTTCATCGAGTGCTTCATCAAGAGGGTCTTGGCTCATGGTGTGCGACCGGAACGCAGAATGGGCGCACCGTGCCTTGATGCACGGCGAATGCGGCAGTAAGACGTCATTCCGGGTCCGCCGCCATCCGCCAATGTTGGCAGCTGGAGCGTCTGACCTGAGCTGAGGCCGCCGCAGACGGACATCGTCCGGACGGCCAGGCAGGCCCGAGCGCTGTTCGGGACTCGTAGTCCCTAGCGGATGGTGCCCGCCCCGGGGATGAGCGGCAGGTCCAGGGCGGTGGCCCACCCTGGTGGAAGGTCGTTGACGGCCGGAACGGCGTTGAGGGCGCGGAGTCCGGTGGCCAGGCAGCCGGCGGCGGCGGCGTCGTGCCCGCTGCCGTCGGTGAAGCGGAAGGCGGTCTCCTGGGTGATGGAGGGGGTGCCCTCGATCTCGACCCGGTAAACGTCGTCCTGGGTACCCCGGGGCCAGTCCGGCGCGGCATCGGTGCCCACCCGGTTGACGTGCTCGAGGCAGATCCGGGGCTCGCCCTGGTAGATCCCGTTGATGGTGAAGTGGATGGCCGCCACCTCGCCGGGGTTGATCACCCCCTTGGCGGTGGTGATGGGCGTGTCGGTCACCCACTTGTCCCAGGTGGTGGTGATCTCACTCAGCTCCACGCCGACGGCATGGGCCATCATCGGCACGGTGGCGCCCCACGACATCACCAGGATGTCGGTGTGCTGCAGCAGGGGTGTGAATTCGGGTGGCCGGCCGATGCCCATCTCGTCCTCGTAGGCACCGGTGTAGTTGATGTAGTCGAGGATCTCGAGGGCCTTTACCTGGCGGACCTCGCTGCACAGGCCCATCAGGGTCATGGGGAACAGGTCGTTGGCGAAACCCGGATCGATGCCGGTGGTGAAGCAGGTGGCGCCGCCTGCCGCGCACGCTTCGGTGATGGGATCGATCCACGATGGCGGGTTGAGCGTCATGGCCGGCCAGACCCAGGGCGTCATGGCGGTGGAGCACACGTCGATGCCGGCGCGCAGGAAGGCGCTCATGTCGCGGATGTTGTCGTCGGCCTGGGCTGCGGTGGGCCCGTAGTGCACCAGTGCATCGGGTCGCAATGAGATGAGCGCATGGAGGTTGTCGGTGGCTGCCAGGCCGACCGGGCCGATACCGCAGATGTCGCCAACGTCCTGGCCGATCTTGTCGGGGCTGCTCACCCCGACGCCCACGAGCTCGAAGTTGGGATGGTGCAGCACTTCTGGAATGACCATCTTGCCGACGAACCCCGTGCCCCATACGACAATGCGCTTCCGCTTACTCATGGCTGCATCATCCCACCGGACAGGAAAACGGCGCCTGAAGGTTCGGGTAGGCGGTGCATCGGTCCGGGTGACCAAAGATGCGGACCTCGCAGGGAGGCCGCGGCGGAGCGGTCAGGTCCAGTGTTCGAGCAGGACGTGGAGCACTTCCTCGGCGGCGCCGAAGGCCCCCAGATGGCTCTCTCCAGGCCGGATGTAGAGCTGGGCATGCGGGATGAGCGGCACGAGGTGTTCGGCATGTTCCAGCGGCACGAAGTGGTCGGCGTCGCCGTGCCACCAGCGGACGGGGACAGAGATGTCGGCGACGGAAAAGCCCCAGGGCCGGAGGAAGAGCGCCAGGTCACGGAGGGGCGCTGAGATGCCGTGCCGGCTGTTCCCGATGATGTCGTCAATGAACATCGACTTGATCTCCTCTCGTGCGAAGACGATGCGATCACCTTCGGGGGAGTATCGAGCGAAGAGGTCAAGCGCCTGAGGACCAAACGGCCCGAGGCCGAAGATTGCGACCTGCAGGACGCGGGCCAGCGGGAGGCTGATGAACGGGAGGCTGGAACGCAGCCGGGAGAGATAGCCGACCAATCCCCCCTCAATGCTCTCTTCCCCGACATGGGGGGCGACCCCGCCGAGTATTCCGGCCACCGTCACCCGATCCGGCATGGCGTACGCCGTGGCCAGGGCGTAGGGTCCCCCGCCGGAAAGCCCGACTATGGCGAACCGATCCACCTTGAGCTCATTGAGGAGGATTTCGACATCGGTGGTGAAATCCAAAATGTTGCGGTAGAGGTGACCCGTGGAGAGGCCGATGCCCGGACGGTCGATCCCGATGACCCGGAGGTCGTTCTTGGCCGCCAGAACGCGGGCATCCTCGGGAACCTGCCGTCGCCCGCCGGGCGTCCCGTGGTACCACACGACCGTGCGCCCGGTCTCCGACCCGAAGTCGGCGTAGCCGAGATTCCGACCCCCCCGGACGACCACGGATCCCTCATGTCGGGGAGGAGTGAGCTTGTACATGGAGGGAGCAGTGTACGCCTGCGCTGGCCCGGACACCGCTCCGATGAGCCCACCCGCCTGGTCTGCCGATTGGCCTCGGTGACCCCCTTCCCGTTGGCCCTCGCAACTTCGACGGGAGCGCAGGGGCGTTTGCCTGCTTTAATGACGGCAGCGACCAGGGAGGGCACACCGTGGACAACGCACAACCACATGTGAGTGTCGAGCGGGGCGAAGGTCTGGTCGCGCGCTTCGGCGACGCCATCGTGCTCGTCACTGAGGACGCGGCACACGAAAAGGGCACCGGGGAAGTGCTGCAGGCGGTCGAGTCCGCCGCCTCCGGGGGCGAGTCGGCGGCGGGTGTCCTGGCGGCCCGCCTGGGCACCCTCGTGGCCGGAAGCGAACCAGGGATGGTGCCCCCGTTCGGGGTCGTCGCCTCGTTGGGGGATACCTACGTGGTGCTCCTGCACGGCGCCGTGTGGGCCGAGGTCACCGGCCCCGACGGCAGCCAACGGATCTCCGGCGAGCAGGCGGTGACCTGGGTGGACCACATCGTCGACGTTGCCGTGCTCCAGTTGAGCGTCGGGAGCGGTGCGCAGGAGATGGAGGTGGATCCGAGGTCCGATCTCCGGGCCGGCCTGGTCCCCGGGAGCGGCTTCGTGCTCACCCCGTCAGGGTCGTCGACCGGATCACCAGCCGTGGTGGTCGACGAGCCCAAGGAAGAGCCCAAGGAAGGGGCCAAAGTGGCGGGAACAGCGGGGGTCAGAGCCACCCAGGGTCCGAGTGCCCCGCTGGAGGAGATCGCTCCCGCCCCCGCTCCGGTCACCCCGATCGCCGCCCCGGCCCCCTCCCGCCCCACCACTGATCTCGCCCCGGTGACGGCTCCCACCGTTGACGCCGCACCGATGGAGAGCAAACCGGAACCGCCGCGGCCCGACCCGCCGCGGCCCGACCCCCTGAAGGCCGACCTGCCCCGGCCGGACCCACCCCGGCCGGACCCACCGCGGCCCGACCCCCCGAAGGCCGACCTGCCCCGGCCGGACCCACCGAAGGGCTCGACCCTCGACATGCCGGCGGTCGGCGAGAGTGTGCGCCCTGAGCGCGAGCCGGCCGGGGCGACGCAGATGGTCGTGCGGCCGGTCGGCTTCCTGGTGGCCACCGACGGGATGCGCATCCCCCTGGACCGGGCCTACGTCCTGGGCCGGGCCCCCGAGGACGATCCCGGGGTGACCAGTGGGGTAGCCACCCCGATCAAGCTGGACGATTCGGACAATCTGATTTCGCGGGTGCACGGCGTGGTGAGCGTCAAGGACGGGCAGGTGTCGGTGCGCGACTCCTCCTCGGCCAACGGGACCTACATCGCCAAGCCGGGTGATGCGGAGTGGACCCGGGTCGGCCCCGATCCGGTGGTGCTGCCGCCGACGTGGAGCCTGCGGGTGGGCAAGCAGGTCTTCACGCACATGAGCGTCGACTCCCTTTCGGCCTCGACCTAGGGGGGCGGGCACCGTGTCGGGGGGAGCGCTGGCTTACCTGGTGGCGTGGCCGGGGGAGAGCGACGAGCAGTCGATCCCCATTTACGACCACCTCTACGTCGGCCGGGAGTGCAGCGGCATTGAGGACGAGCGCCGCTTCCTGATCGACGACGACGCCGTATCGCGCAACCACATGGAGGTGCGCCTCGACACCGAGCAGGACCAGGCCTGGCTGGTCGACCGCAGCACGAACGGCACCCGGCTCAACGGGACACGGATTGAGCGCTCGGTGCCGGTGCAGATCATGCCGGGCGACCGGGTCCGGGTGGGGCCGGTGGAGTTCCAGTTCTTCTCTCGTAACTTCGTGGTCCCCTCCGGCGTCGACTCGAAATCGACCGTGCGCAGTGTGGCCATGACCGAGCTGGTCATGGTGGTGGGCGACATCATTTCGTTCTCGACCATCTCCGAATACACCGGAGAGGTCGCGCTGCTCGAAGGCATCGACCGCACCTATTCGGAGCTGCGCAAGCTGCTCAACGCCTACAAGGGGACGCTGAGCAACTACGTGGGCGACGCCTTCTTCGCCACCTGGGAGGTGGGCGCCGATCCGGAGGCGGCGGCCTTGGCCGTGGGCTTCGCGCTCGATGCGGCGGCCAAGGTGCACGAGATCGGTCCCTCGTTGAGCCTGCGTGACCCCGACGACCAACCCATCCGCATGGGGTTCGGCATCGGCTCGGGGCCGGCGGCGGTGAGCCTGATGACGGGGGCCATGGTCACCGTGCTGGGCGACGCCACCAACGTGACCTTCCGCCTGTCGGGGATCGCCGGGCGCACCGGGTGGTCGGACGTGGTGGTCACCGACTCGGTGCACGCCCTGGCGGCGGACCGCTTCTCCTACACCGAACCGGCCGAGGTGGACGTGAAGGGCCGCACGGGACGGGTCAAGGTCTACGGTGCCGCCCCGCTGGGGCAGGTCGCCACCTTGGGCACAGCCGGGATGGGCGCTCCGGGCTGAGCGCATCCGGCTGAGGTTGCCGCGGTACGGAGAGGGAGGACGGCGGTCACACCGGGACGGGCTGGTTGGCAGCGACACCCTTGAGCACGCTCCAATCGCCGTTGCGGAGCGAGGCGACCGTGGAGGCGTCGATGTCCGCCTCCTTCTTGGTGGCCGCCAATATGGCCGAGAAGTCCTCGGGATGGTGGCCGAGGACCAGGCCGCCCACCACGCGGCCCCCCGAGATGACCAGGCGGCGGTAGGACTGCTCGGCCGGGTTCTCGACCACGATGAGCTCGTCGCCCGGGTCGGGCTCAATGCGGCCGATGGAGGACAGCTCAATGCCGGCACCCTTGAGGATGCAGGCCGGCACCTCGGCGGTGAGGCGCTCGTCGCCCCCCAGGGCGTTGACGGCCGCCACCTCGCCCTGCTTGGCGGCGATGGGCCACAGGCCGAGCAGCATGCCGTTGTGCTCGGCGATGTCGCCGGCGGCGAAGACGCCCTCGGCCGAGGTCTCCATGCGGTCGTTGACCAGGACGCCCCGGTTGACGGCGATGCCGGCCTCGGCGGCCAGCTCGGTGTGGGGCTTGATGCCGATGGCCCCCAGGAAGAGCTGACAGGGCACCTCCCGGCCGTCCTTAAGGAGGGCGGCGCCCACCGCGGGATCGCCGGCCAGGGCCACCGTCTCGGCGCCGTAGAGCACCGTCATCCCGATGGCGTCGAAGTAGTTGTGCACCAGCTCGCTGCAACGTTCGTCGATCTGGCGGGCCAGCAGCCGGTTGCCGCGCTCGAGGACAGTGACGTGCAGGCCGAGCTCGTGCAGGGAGTGGGCGGCTTCCAGCCCGAGGAGCCCGCCGCCGGCCACCACCGCTTCACGGCAGCCGTGTTGCTGGGCGTAGGAGCGGATGGCAATGGCGTCGCCGGCCTGGCGCATGACGAAGGAGCCGGGCTGGCCGAAGCCGTCGATGGGTGGCACCGAGCTGGCACTGCCCATGGCCAGGATGAGGCGGTCGTAGGGCAAGGCGTCGCGGGTGCCGAGGTGCACCTGCTTGGTCCCCAGGTCGATGCGGGTGGCCACGGTATTGAGCCAGGCCGTGATGCCGTGCTCGTCGTACCACTGCTCGGCCAAGAGGAACAGGCCCTGCATGGCCGAGCGCCCGTAGACCAGGCGGGAGATGCCCATCCGGTTGTAGAGGACGTGCGACTCGGCGCCGACGAGGTGGATCTCGCAGTCGGGGTGGCCGCGGCGGATGAAGTCGGCCGCCGTCACGCCGGCGATGCCGTTTCCGATGACGACCACGCTGACGATGGAGCGGTCGTACACGGTCGGCTTGGCCACGCTGGCGTCCCCGGCCTCGGGGGTGAGGGAGACCCGCACCGGGCCCGACTGCAGGCGGGCGCAGCAGGCCATGCGGGTGCTCTCGGCGAAGCCGAGGCGACGCAGGGTGTTGCGCTCCTCCTCCTCGGGGGCCGAGAGGCACGACATGCCCTCGGTCACCGCCACCGGATCGGCCCCGCACACGCCCATGCGGCAGCCGGACTCAATGGCTTGGCCGTTGCGCTCGGCCACTTCCAGCAGGCTGAGCCCGGCCTCGGCGGCCACGCCCTTGTCGTCGGCCTCGAAGCAGACGGTGACCGTGTTGGCCGCCTCCTTCTCCTTCACTTCCTTCAGTACCTTGGCCCCCCGGGCGCTGAGCTGGATGGGTTGACCGGCCGGGGCCGACTCCTGGTCGAAGAGGCGCTCGGCCGCCCGGGTGCGGGCCAGCCAGATCAGCGACAGCACGAGGACGAGGGCCCGGACCGGCCAGCGCAGCCACGGGACGGCGGCTCCGGTGACGACGTGGACGGTGTCGGCCAGGGCGACGCCAACGTACCAGTAGAAGATGTTGATGGCCGCCGACCCGAAGAGTGCGGTCATGGTGGAGGCGCCGACGGGCAACAGGGCGTCCAGGACGAAGAAGATGGCGACGCTGCCCCCGAAGTACAGGGCCAGGTGCTCGTAGGCGTGGACCTTGGTGAGGCCGGCGCGGTCGAGCACCGTGAAGAAGCCCAGGATGAACCCGGGGAGGGCGGCGGCGAACAGCTTGCGCGGGTTGACCCAGGCCGGGTCGGGGTCGTGCAGGTCGGCCTGGTAGGCCACCCGGGGCTTGAAGTCGTAGCAGTTCTTGGTGCAGGCCACGCAGGGCTGGCAGTGCGAGTTGGGCACGGTGACGAACGGGGTCTGCCCGTACACGCGCTGCAGGGGCAACAGCGGGCAGATGCTGGAGCACCACCCGCTCTTGCCTTTGAAGAGGAAGCCCATGAAGAAGGCATTGGCGATGGTGAGGGAGAGGAGGATGCCGGTGGCCTGGGCGCTGAGGTTGAAGAGGGCCAGGCGGGCGCTGGTGATACCGAAGAACAGGACGAGGGCGATGATGTAGGCCCGCTTGCGCAGCCACTCGGGGGTGGTGAAACCCCGGGTGAAGCCGAGCACCCGGGGCGCCTGGTTGGAGGCGGCCAGCGGGCAGATGTTGCGCCACAGTCCCGGGGCCACGAAGAAGAGGATGGGCAGCAGCGGCACGATCACCTTGAAGAAGGCGAACAGGGCCCCCGCCGGACGGATGAACAGGGCCACGCAGAGGGTGATGTAGGTGGCGACGCTGACGATGCGCACGACGTGCCAGACCCCGATGGGGATGCGCCGGGGCAGCTCCATGTAGTTGGGGAAGACGGGCTGGTCGGGTCGGGTGACCAGGCCGAGCATGCGGTCCAGCAGGTGCCGCCCGGCCGAAGGGCCCTGGGGCGCAGCCACCGGGACCGGGGGGGCGGGGATGGCGGGCTCGTGCACGGCCCCCAACATGACCGTGCCCCGGGAGGCGGCGGGCTGGACGGGGGAGGGCGCGGCCGGGCGGCCGACGATGATGATCTCGGTCTGGCCCAGGCGCAGGATGTCGCCCGGCTGCAGGGTGGCCCGGCCCTCTACGGCGTAGCCGTTGAGGAGGGTGCCGTTGTGGCTGCCCAGGTCGACCACCGACAGCGAGGTCGGGCTGGGCACCAGTTTCAGGTGCCGGCGCGAGACGCCGGGGTCGCTGAGGAGCGCGCCGTCGCACTCCCGACCCACCTCAATGGCCCGGTCCAGGGACAGGCGGCGCACGGGTTGCCCCGGCTCCCTGATCTCAATGACGGGAGGCTCGGCCATGGAATCAGCGGGGACCCTGGGCGGTACGCAGGCGCTGGGCCAGTATCCGGCCCAGGTCGAAGAGGATCTGCCGGGCCAGGTCCGGGTTGACCTTGGCCAGAGCGTCGAACTCGGTCAGGCCCAGCTCGGCCACCTCCACCTCGCTGGTGGCCCGCACCAGGGCCGAGCGCCCGGCGTTGTCAAAGAAGGAGATCTCGCCCAGCACGCTGCCCGGCCCGATGGCGATGGCGGGCCCGCGGCGGCCGCCTTCGGAGGCCAGGACCTGAAGGTGGCCGTCCACGATGAGATAGAGGGAGCGCTCCGCCCCGCCGGGATCGATGACCACCTCGCCGGCGGCGAAGTGCAGACGGCGGGAGTAGCGGAGCAGGAGGGCCCAGTCCGCCTCCGAAGCCTCGGGCAGGAAGACCTCGGCGGGCGCTGCCGCGACCTCTTCCTCGGTACCGGGGTAGTCGAAGAAGGTCACCGGTCCCCGTGTCCCTCCCGGGCGTCGGAGCGGATGACGTGCATGACGGCGTTGATGAGGGCCAGGTGGGTGAAGGCCTGCGGGAAGTTCCCCAGATGGCGCCCCGAGAGGGGGTCGATCTCCTCGGCGTAGAGGCCGAGCGGGCTGGCGAAGGAGAGCAACTTCTCGCACAGGGCCCGGGCTCGGGCGTGCTCGCCGATCTCGGAGAGGGCGGACACCAGCCAGAAGGAGCAGATGGCGAACGTACCCTCCTCGCCGCTCAGGCCGTCGTCGGTCTCCTCCACCCGGTAGCGCAGCACCAGCCCGTCGACGGTGAGCTCGTCGGCGATGGCCAGCACGGTGGCTCGCACCCGCTCGTCGTCGGCCGGGAGGAAGCGCACGAGGGGCAGCAAGAGCAGTGAAGCATCGAGCGCGGTCGTGCCGTAGTGCTGGACGAACACCCCGCGCCCGTCGACCCCGTGGGCACAGATGTCGGCGTGTATCTCGGCGGCGGCCTCGTGCCAGCATTCGGCCCGCAGCTCGTCGCCGTGCAGGTGGGCCAGGCGCGACCCCCTGTTGGCTGCCACCCAGCACATCACCTTGGACGAGGTGAAGTGCTGCGGCTCGCCGCGGACCTCCCAGATGCCGCGGTCGGGTTCACGCCAGTGCTCCAGGGCGGCCTCCACCAGGGAGGTGAGCAGCGGCCAGTCGCTCTCGCGCATGTGGTCGCGCGACTTGGTGTGCAGGTAGACCGAATCGAGCACGGCACCCCACACGTCGTGCTGGCGCTGGTCGAAGGCGCCGTTGCCGATGCGGACCGGTCGCGCCCCCTCGTAACCCGAGAGGTGGTCGAGCAGCTCCTCTTTCAGCTCGGGCTCGCCGCCGACGGCGTACATGATCTGAAGGTCGTTCCCGGCACCCGCGGCGTCGGCCACGAAGCAGAAGAAGTCGTTGGCCTCCCAGTCGAACCCCAGGGTGTAGAGGCCCCAGAGCATGAAGGTCGAGTCGCGGATCCAGGAGTAGCGGTAGTCCCAGTTGCGCTCGCCCTGCGGAGTCTCGGGCAGCGACGTGGTGGCGGCGGCGAGCAGGGCGCCGGTGGGCGCGTAGGAGAGTCCCTTGAGCGTCAGCGCACTGCGCTGGAGCACCGGGGACCACTCGTGGTCGGTGAACTGGCCGTGGGAGAGCCAGCGGCGCCAGTAGTCGGCCGTGCGGTTGACCGCCTCGTCGGCCTCCTCGTAGGTCGCCGGCGGGGTGGCGCCGGACCAGGTGAGGGCCACGAAGGCCTTCTCGCCGGCCCGCATGGCCACCCGGGCGCGGGCCCGGCGCCCCTCGAAGCCCATGCGGAGATCGCTGGTCAGGGCGATGGTCAGGTCGATCCCCTCGGCCACCCCCACCACCGAGCCGTAGTCCTCGGCGGCGTAGGACCAGGTCACCGGGTGGCGCCCGTAATCGAGCACGGGCTCGCAGTCGAGCGAGATGACCGCCGTACCGCTGATGCACTCCATGGTGCGCACCAGCACCGACTCGGCCTGGTAGTCGGTCGGCACCCGGGTATAGACGGCCGAGCGCTCCTTCTGGTGGTGCCAACGCCCGACCAGCAGGGCGTCGCGGACGACCAGCCATCCGCTGTCCGTCTCCCAGGTCGTCTCCATGACCATGGAACCGGGCACGTATCTACGACCGGACGGGACCATGCGATCGGTGGGACCGATGCGGAACCCGCCCGCGGCGCGGTCCAGGATGGCGCCGAATATGGAGGGCGAGTCGGGCCGGGGCACGCACATCCACTCGATGTTCCCGCTCGGCGCAATCAGCGCATTGACCTCGCTGTCCGAAATGAAGGCGTAGGAGGCGATCGGCGGGAACGGACTCGGAGAGCTCCTCTCCGTTTCGAACGAACCAAGCCGGGACCCGGTCTCCACGTCGGTGACTTTATCCACGTCGGGGTCGAGATTCCCGGGGGCGCGCGCTCATGCCCGCCCGCTCAGGCCGCGCCCAGGCGGCGCTCGCGGCGCTGTGCCCGCTTGTAGCGGCGTTGGCGCCCGATGCGGGCCCCGCCGAGGCCGGCGGCGAGACCCGCGGCGGCACCGAGCACGGCGCAGGCCACCAGCGCGGCCAACGTGGGCCGGTGCTTGGCCAGCACCCAGACCAGTCCCACGACATCGGCGCCGAAGAGGGCCCCGATCACCGTGAGCCCGGGGACGGCGGTGACCGACCTCTTGCCCCGGCGCAAGGAGCGCAGGAACGACTCGGCGTAGGCCAGCAAGAAGAGGAAGAGCAGGAACGGTGCCGCACCGGAGACCGACGCGAAGGCGCTCTGGGTGGTGCGCACCCCGAAGTCGTACGTCCCCACTGTCCGGCCCTGGTGGAGGAGGGAGATGGTGCCCGTGAAGGCGCCACCGAGGAGGAAGTGACCGCCCAGGTTGACCGTGGCCGTGCGTGCGCCGGTGGCGGGCATCAAGGCGGCGCCGGAGGTAACCCTGCGCCCGAGCAGGGAGAGGGCCAGCCGGACGTGGTCGGCCTGGGGGGCCGTGGGCGAGGTGGCGATCGGGACCGGGTTGGTCAGGTCGACCGGAACCACGTGCCCGCTCGTCGGGTCGATCCCGCCGACGGCGACCATGCCGGCGCGCAACGTCCCGCCCTGGGGAGCCGAGCCGAGCCCCGCCAGAGCGAAGACGACGGCCCCGATGAAGAGGGCGGCCGCGGCCAGGAAGGGCCAGCGGGCACTGGGCGGCGGGACCACCACGTCCTTGAGCGGCACCAGGTCGACCGCCGGTTCGCCCAGATCGGCCAGGACTGGGCCGGTGGCACGCCGGGCGCCCACGGGTGGGTGCACCGCGGACGCGGGGGCGGCGGGGGAAGAGGGCGGGGCCGGAGGGGGAGGGGGAATGTCGTCCACCGCGCCGGCCACGCCGGTGGCCGGTCCGGGCGGAGTCGATGGCCGGGTGGCCATGCCGGTGCTGCTCTCGGTGGCCGCCACGAAGTTGGCCGCCCCCATGACCGGCATGCCTTCCGCGGTCAGCCAGCCCGGCCCCCACGAGGCGGTGCAGGCCCGGGCCAGGGCCAACCCGAACTCCTCGGCCGAGGAGGGCCGTTCGGCCGGATCGGTGGCCAGGCCGGACATCACCACCGCGGCAACGGCCGCCGGGGTCTGCGGCGCCTGGTCGGCGAGAGGAACAGGTGCCTCAAAGGCGTGCTTGAAAAGCAGGGCCATGGCGTCACCGTCGTCGGCGAACGGCAGCACGCCGCTGAGCAGTTCGTAGAGCATGGTGGCCAGGGCGTAGATGTCAGTGGCCGGAGAAAGGGCTCCCCCCCGAGCCTGCTCGGGTGCGATGTAGGCCGGGGTGCCGATCACCTCACCGGCCCGGGTGGCCACGGCGTCCTCGCCGCCCACCATTTTGGCGATACCGAAGTCGGTGACTTTGAGCACGCCGCCGGCCGAGAACATGAGGTTCTCGGGCTTGATGTCGCGGTGCAGGAAGTGCTTGGCGTGGGCGGCCTGCAGGCCGGCCAGGCAGGCCAGGCCGGTGGCGGCGGCGGCCGTCGGGGTGAAGCCGTC
>DATLSH010000019.1:0-10313 GCA_035534235.1 Acidimicrobiales bacterium
CAGTACCTCGTCGAGCGGGCCCAGTGCTTCGTGGGGCGGCAGCGGGGATCCGACGCGCGCCATCAGCGTGCCCATGGTGGTGTCGGTCACGAAGGGAACCGTGCCCGAGACCGCCTCGTAGAGCACGAGCGCCAGCGAGTACACATCGGCCCGCCCGTCGACCTGCTTGCCCTCGGCGGCCTCGGGGGAGATGTAGCGGGCCGTCCCCACCATGGCCCCGGCCGGCTCGGTCCAGGCCGCCTCGGCCAGGGCCCGGGCCACGCCGAAGTCGGCCACGCGCACCCGGCCCTCCTCGTCGAAGAGGAGGTTGGCCGGCTTGATGTCACGGTGCACGAGCCCACGGGCGTGCGCGTAGGCCAGGCCCTGCGCCACCTCGGTTCCCAAATGGGCAGCCTGCGAGTGGCTGAGGCGTACCCCGCGGTCGAGGAGGTCGCGCAGCGAGCCCCCACCCAGGTACTCCAGCACCAGATACGGGCCGTCGGCGTCCTCGCCCCAGTCGAAGACCCGCAGGACGTGCGGGTGGTTCAGCGAAGCCACCGAACGGGCCTCGGCCCCGAAACGCTTGAGGAAAGCCTCGTCGGTGGCCAATGCGGGTTGGAGCACCTTCACCGCCACGTAGCGCTGCAAGGACACGTCCTCGGCCAGGAAGACGTGGGCGGAAGCACCGGTGCCCAAGGCGGAGAGCAGCCGGTACCGCTTCCCAAGGACCCGGCCGATGGAATCAGAAATTAGGGGCATCGGGGCACCCCCACGCTACTGACCTCCCGGGCACTGCCGGTGGACACCTTTTCCCTCACTCCGGGAGCGACCCGGTTTCGAGGAGCGACGCAAAGGCGGCCGCCGGCACCACGGGGACGCCGAACTCGTCCGCCTTCTTCAGCTTGCTGGCCCCGGGGGCTTCCCCTGCCACCAGGGCGAATGTCTTCTTCGACACACTGCCGGGCGACTTGCCGCCCCGGGACATGATGGCCTCCTCGGCGCCTTCCCTGGTGTAGCCGGGCACCGCACCGGTCACCACCACCGTCCGCCCGGCCAAGGTCTGGGGCAGGGCACCCACCGCCTCAACCGCTCCACCGGCCTTGGCGGCGGCCGCACCCGGCTCCTCCATCGCCACACCGGCGGCGCGCAGGCGCTCCAGCACGGCCACATTGGCCGGCGCGGAAAGGAACTCGGCCACGCTGGCGGCGATGACGGGCCCGATGCCATCCACCGCGGCCAACTCATCTTCGGGTGCGGCGACGATGGCGTCGAGCCTGCCGAAGGCCCGCGCCAGCGCCCGCGCCCCGGTCGGTCCCAGGTGCCGGATGCCCAGGGCCACCAACAGCCGGTTCAGCGGCTGCCCGGTCGAGGCCGCGATGGCAGCCACCAGGTTGGCCGCCGAGAGCTGGGCGAAGCGCTCGAGCACCGCCAGCCGGCCCACCGTCAGCTGGTACAGGTCCGCCGGGTCGGCGATCAGGGCCACCCCGACCAACTGCACCACGCGCTCCTCACCGAGGCCCTCAATGTCCATGGCCGAGCGGGAGGCGTAGTGCGCAATGCGCTGGACCCGTTGCGCCGGGCAATCGATGTTGGTGCAGTAGGTGTCGCTCTCCCCCGGCAGGCGCACCAGCGCCTCACCGCACGAGGGGCAACGGTCGGGGAACTTCCACTTGGGCTTGCGGCGCGCCGGCACCCCCGGTCCGCTGCGCAGCGGACCGACGATCTCGGGAATGACATCCCCGGCCTTGCGCACGATCACCACATCACCGGGACGGACGTCCTTGGCTTGCACCTGGTCCTCGTTGTGCAAGGTGGCCACAGCCACGGTGGACCCCCCGACGAAGACGGGTTCCAGGCGACCGAACGGAGTGGCGCGCCCGGTCCGGCCGATCGACACCTCAATGCTCACCAATTTTGTCGTGCGCTCCTCGGGGGGGAACTTGAAGGCGATGGCCCAGCGCGGCGCACGCGACGTGGCCCCCAGGCGCGCATGGAGCACCAGGTCGTCCACCTTGGTCACCACGCCGTCGATCTCATAGGGCAATTGGTGGCGTTCGGTCTCCAGAAGGCGGCAGCGGCTGATGACGGCCTCCATCCCGGTCACCAACGCGGCATCGGGGCTGACCGGCAACCCGGCCCGGGCCAGCAGGGCCAGCGTGGCGGACTGCGTGGCGGCCGGCCACCGTCCCCCGGCCGGGGCACCCTCCACCAGCCCCACCTGGTACGCCCAGAAGGAGAGGGGGCGGGCCGCGGTCATGGCCGGGTCTTTCTGGCGCAGCGAGCCGGCGGCCGAGTTGCGCGGGTTGACGAACGTCTTCTCCCCGGCCGCCTCCTGGCGGGCGTTCATGGCCGCGAAGTCGGCCAGGGGCAGGTAGATCTCGCCCCGCACCTCAAGCAGGGCGGGGTAGGGGCCGCCCGCCGCCTTCAGCGTGTGGGGCACGCTGTGGACCGTGGCCACATTGGCGGTGACGTCCTCGCCGGTGACGCCGTCACCCCGGGTGGCCGCCTGAACGAAGCGGCCGTGCTCATAGGTCAAGGACATGGCCACGCCGTCGACCTTGGGCTCGCAGGTGAAGGCCAGGTGCTCAAGGTCGAGGTCGGGCTCCTGGCGCCGCAGGCGCTGGGCCCAGGCCCGCAATTCGTCCTCGTCGAAGGCGTTGTCCAGGCTCATCATGGGGACGCGGTGGCGGACCTCCCCGAACGCACCCGAGGGAGCCCCGCCGACGGTGTGGGTCGGCGAGTCCTCCGAGGCCAGGGCCGGGTGCTCCGCCTCCAGCCGGCGCAGCTCGCGCACCAGCAGGTCGAACTCGGCATCGGGGATCTCGGGGGAATCGAGGGTGTGGTAGCGCTCGTTGTGATGGGCGATCAGGGAGCGCAACTCGTGCACGCGGGCGGCCGCAGCCACCGCGGCCGTGTCGGTGCGCCGGGCCACAGCTAGGCGGCGATGCCCGCACCAACCACGGCGTCGGTCTCCCGGGCGTCATACAGCGCGACGGTCTGTCCGGGGGCCACCGGGCGTTGCGGGACGTCGAAGCGGATGAGCAACCCGTCGTCGGTCCGCTCAATGCCGCACGGCGCAGCCCGACCGTGGGCGCTCATCTGGGCCAGGGCCCGGTCTCCGGGGACGAGGGGCTGGGCGACCCAGGTGACGGTGCCGGCGGGCAGGACGACGACCGACGTCAACGCTGCCACGGCATCGCCGACGGTGATCCGTCGGGCCGGCAGGTCCACCGCGATGACATACCGCCGCCGGCCGTCACTCCCGTGGCCCATGCCGCGCCGCTGGCCGACGGTGACGAGTTCCATGGCGTCGACCGAGCCCGCTGGCTGTCCTCGGCCGTCGACCACCTCCCCGGGGTGGAACTCCATGCGACCCGAGAGGAACGCGGAGCGCCCTTGCGCGCTCCCGATGAAACACACGTCCTGGCTGTCCGGCTTGCCGGCCGTGCGCAGGCCCAGGGCGACCGCATGGGCACGCACCGCATCCTTGGTCATCTCCCCGACCGGCAACAGCACGCGGCCCAGCGCGTCCTGGCCCAACATGGAGAGGACATAGGACTGGTCCTTGGCCGGATCGGCGCCCCGGCGGAGCGCCCAGGGCGTCCCACCGGTGACCCGGGCATGGTGGCCGGTGGCCAGGCGATCGAATCCGAGCCGGTCGGAGCGGTCCAACAACCGGTCGAACTTTATGGAGCGGTTGCACTCAATGCAGGGGTTGGGCGTCCGACCCCGTGCGTGCGCATCCACATAGGGCGTGACCACGTGCCGCTCGAACTCTTCGCTCAAATTGAAGACGTGGTGGTCGATGCCCAACTGCTGGGCCACCCGGCGGGCGTCATCGACGTCGGCCACCGAGCAGCAGCCCGAGTCGGACGGCCCACCCCACAATTTCAGGGTGGCCCCCACCACCTGGTGTCCCTGCTCGACCAGGAGGGCGGCAGCCACCGAGGAGTCCACCCCTCCCGACATCGCCACCAGTACCCGCATCCGCACAGTGTGCCACCGCCGGTCAGGCGTGACGGCGCAGCGACGCCACCACGGCGGGCACGATGGACAGGGCCCGATCGATGTCGTCACCCGAGGTGCCCCACCCCAGCGTGAACCGCACGGAGCCGCGCGCCAGGTCGTCGGGCACGCCCATGGCGGCCAGGACGTGGCTCGGCTGCAGGGCCCCGCTGGCGCACGACGAGCCACCCGAGACGCACACCCCCTGGTCCCCCAGCGCAACCAGGAGCTCTTCACGCTCCACCCCGGCCAGGCAGAGGTGGAGATGGCCGGGCAGGGTCGCCACACGCGTGGGCACGGTGCGGTGCGCCCCGGCGATCTGCGCCAGCAACCCATCGGCCAACCGGTCGCGCAAGGCGGCGACCCGCCCGGCCGACGCCCCACGCTCGCGCGCCGCCAACCGCAGCGCGGTGGCCAGCCCGACCGCGCCGGCCACATCCTGGGTGCCGCTCCGACGCTCCCGCTCTTGCCCGCCGCCGTGTTGCAGGGGCGACAGCGGCACTTGGGACCCGATCGCCAGCACGCCGGCGCCGACCGGTCCCCCGACCTTGTGCGCGCTGACGGACACCAGGTCGGCTCCCTGTGTGGCCTCGGACAGGTCCATGAACGGAGCTGCTTGCACCGCGTCGGTGAAGACCCACGGGCGCGCCGACCGGCGGCGCACGGCATCGACCACGGCCGCCACCGGCTGGACGACGCCCGTCTCGTTATTGGCCAGCATCACGGCCACCAGCCGGGCCTGCTCGCTCATGGCCTCGGCCAGCGCCGTCAGGTCGACGACCCCGGCCCCGTCGACCCCGAGCGACACCACGCCCACCCCCCAGCGTTCCCCGGCGGCCCGGCACGATGCGCGCACCGCCGGGTGCTCAACCGCTGAGCACAGCACCAAGGGCCGGTCCCCCACGCCCGCACTCTCGCCCGACCACGTGCCCGCGGGCGAGCCCGCCAGCGCGGCCGCCAGCGTCCCGAACACGGCCAGGTTGGCCGACTCGGTGCCGCCGGAGGTGAAGACGATTTCGCCCGGTTCCCGGCCCATGAGGGCGGCCACCTCGTCGCGGGCCTCCTCCAGCAGGCGCCGCGCCCGCTGGGCCGGGGGGTGGCTCCCGGTCGGGTTGCCCAGGGCGGCGGCATGGACCTCGGCCATGGCCGCAGCCACCTCGGGCCGCAGGGGTGTGGTGGCGGCGTGATCGAGATACGTGATCACGCCCACACCAGGTCGCCCCTCATGTCACCCATACCGTCTTGGCGTTGCAGAACTCCTTCAGCCCAAGCTCGGACAGCTCGCGCCCGAAGCCGGACCGCTTGATCCCGCCGAAGGGGAGCTCAGGCGCGGATGCCACCATGGCATTGACGAAGACGGCTCCCGCTTCCAGCTCCTCTATACAACGCCGCACCTCGGCCTCGTCGGTGGTCCACACGCTGGAGCCCAGGCCGAACGAGGTGGCGTTGGCCACCTCCAACGCGGCGCCGAGGTCCGGCACCCGCTGCACCATGGCCACCGGTCCGAACAGCTCCTGTTGGGCCACCCGCATGTCCGGCGTGATCCCCGAGAGGACCGTCGGGGCGAAGTACCAGCCGTCCCCGTCGGGGATGTTCCCGGCACTGTGCACGGTGGCTCCCTGGCTCCGGGCGTCCTCCACCTGGGCCACCAACTCGGTGCGCTGGGCCTCGGTGACGATTGGCCCCACGTCGGTCGCCGGGTTGAAGGGGTCGCCGACCACCAGCGCGTCCATGGCCTCGGTGAAGTGCTGCAGGAATTCCTCGGCCACCGCCTCGACGACGATGAACCGCTTGGCGGCTATGCACGACTGGCCGTTGTTCTGCACCCGGGCGTTCACTGCCGTGCGCACGGCCGCCGGGAGATCGGCCGACTCCAGCACGATGAAGGGGTCCGACCCTCCGAGCTCGAGCACGCACTTCTTAAGGGCGTGGCCGGCGGCGGACGCCACCGACATGCCGGCCCGCTCGCTCCCGGTGAGTGTCACAGCCGCCACGCGGGGATCGGCAATGAGCGCCGCCACGTCCTTGGACTCAAGGAAGAGGTTGGTGAACACCCCGTCGGGCAGGCCGGCCCGCCGGAAGAGGTCCTCCAGCAACAGCGCGGTCTGCGGCACGTTGGAGGCGTGCTTGAGCAACCCCACGTTGCCCACCATGAGCGCGGGGGCGGCGAAGCGGATCACCTGCCACAGGGGGAAGTTCCACGGCATGATGGCCAGCACCACCCCGAGCGGCTGGTAGTGCACGTAGGACCGCGCGGCGGCGGTGGCGATGGGCTCGTCAGCCAGCAGGGACTCCGCGTGCTCGGCGAACCAGCGCAGCCCCAGGGCGCACTTGGACACCTCGCCGCGGGCGGCGGCGAAGGTCTTGCCCATCTCGGTGGTCACGGTGTGGGCGATGTCGGGCACCTCGCCCTCCATCAGCTCGGCCACCGAGATCAGGTGGCGGGCCCGCTCGGCGAAGCTGGTGCACCGGTAGTCGGCGAACGCGGCCACGGCCCGGGCCAGCAGGGCATCCGCTTCCTGGGTCGTCAGAGACGGGAAGGTCATCTCGGTCCTGCCGGTGGCAGGGTTGACGGTGGCGTAGGGCATGCCCCGATTCTTACCCTGTGCCGGAGTCGGCTCCCGAAGCCAGCCCCAGATGCTCGGGTAGGGCACGGCGCAGCAGCTTCCCGGTGGCGGTGTGGGGCAGCTCAGCGGTGGCGATGTAGGTCTTGGGCCGCTTGTACGGCGCCAGTTGCGCCGCCGCGGCGGCCCGCAGGGTGTCCTCGCCGACCATGGAGTCGGCAATGTATGCCGCGCACACCCGCTGTCCCCACTGGCGGTCGGGCAGCCCGAACACCGCCACCTGCCGGACGCCGGGCACGGCCGCCAGGACTCCCTCCACCTCGGCCGGGTAGACGTTGACCCCTCCCGTGATGATCAGGTCGTGGCGCCGCCCCGACAGGAACAGGTAGCCCTCGGCATCGAGCGTGCCCAGGTCCCCCACCGTGCAGGCCGAGCCGCGCCAGGCGGCCCGGGTGGCCGTGTCATCGTCCCAGTAGGAGAAACGGGCGAACGGTGGCATGGCGCACCAGATCGTCCCGGCACCATCGCCGCCGCCATCGCCGTCGCCGCCGCCATCGCCGTCGCCGTCGCCGACCGGTGTCACGGACAGCCTTCGTCCCGGCCGGGCCCGCCCGACGGTGCCCGGGCGCTCCAACCACTCGTCGGGACTGCACACGGTGAACTGGCCCTCGGTCGACCCGTAGAACTCCCAGAGCGCACCAGGCCGGACACGCTCCATCATGGCCAGCTTGAGCGAGGGCGGGCAGGGTGCGCCGGCGTGGGCCAGGAGGCGCAGGGAGTCGAACCTCTCGTCAGCACCAAGCTCCTCCAACTGCGCTATCCGCTGCAGGTGCGTCGGCACCAGGAAGGTCGTGGTCGGACGCAGGCGGCGCAGCACGCCCAGCGCGCTCAGGGCGTCGAAACGGCTCAGAATGGCCAGCGACCCACCCGAGAGCAGCGTCCCCGCCGAGAAGCGGATGGAGACGGTGTGGTACATGGGCGAGCACACCATGTGCAGGTCGCCGGGCTCGAAGGCCCACACGGCCGCCTCGTCCTCGAACACGGCCCGTGCCGTGTCCTCGTCCCAGATTCCCGTGGTGACCCCCTTGGGACGACCGGTGGTGCCCGAGGTGTAGTGCATGGGCCGGGTCAGGGGATACCGCGCCAGCTCCGTCGGCGTGCCCTCCATCAACGCGGCGAGCGACGCCGGCGAGAAGACCCGGAGCGCCGGGCGCGAGTCGGCGGCCAGGACGTCCCGTTCCGCCGGGGTCAGCGTGGCGTTGAGCAGGACGGGGATGATGCCCACCCGGGCGGAGCCGAGCACGGCACAGATCAGGTCGGCCGACGACCCCAGGCAGAACACCACCCGGTCACCGCGGCGACACCCGAGGGCCAGCAAGGAGCCGGCCGCCCGCCGTTGCCGGTCCTCGGCGTCGGCTGCGCCGAGCACTTCGAACTGGGGGGCATCCCGGCGCACCGTGGCAGCGTACCGAGGCCGTGCAGGGGACGATCCCGCCTCCACATGAGACCATGGCGCTGCCTATGCCCACTGAAGATCTCGCCCGGGCCCGGTCCCTCCTGCAGCGGGCCCGCCGGGTCGTGGTCCTCACCGGCGCCGGCATCTCCACCGACTCGGGCGTGCCCGACTTCCGGGGGCCTGACGGCGTGTGGACGAAGAATCCTGCAGCCGAGAGGACGGCCACCCTCGACGTCTACCTGCGCGAACCCGAGGTCCGCCGGCGTGCCTGGCAGAGCCGGCTGACTTCAGCCATGTGGGAGGCCCGGCCCAATGCGGGACACGCCGCCCTGGTCGACCTGGAGCGATCCGGGCGGCTGGACACGCTGGTGACCCAGAACATCGACGGTCTGCACCAGAAGGCCGGCACCAGCCCGGACCGCATGGTGGAGATCCACGGCACTGCGCTGGAGGTCGTGTGCCTGCGCTGCGGCGCCCGGCAGCCGAACGCACCGGTGCACGACCGGGTGAGGGCAGGAGAGGTGGACCCGCACTGCCGGGAGATCTGGGGTGATGGCTCCGTGTGTGACGGAATCCTGAAGTCGGCCACCATCAGCTTCGGGCAGAGCCTCGTCGTCGCCGACCTCGAGCGCGCCGAGGCGGCGGTGGCGTCCTGCGATCTCCTGCTGGCCGTCGGCTCCACCCTGGCCGTCTATCCGGCAGCCGGACTGGTGCCGACGGCCGTGCGCCACGGCGCGGTGGTGATCATCCTCAACGGCGGCCCGACCGACATGGACCGGCTGGCCGACGTCGTGGTCGATGGCTCCCTCAGCGCCTGCCTGCCGGCCCTGGTGGCGGGGTTGGACGCTGCAGGCTGAGCGTTCACGAAATCATCACACTCGTGTGCTGAGATACCTGACGATGGGCATGAGCAAGAGGAAGGTGCGGCGAGCGCACAGCCACCTGTCGGGTGCCTCCCTCCTGGGAGCCGTAGCGCTGCTGGCGCTCCTGGTCGGCTCGTGCGGCCGTGGGCCGGCACTCACGGCCGCGCCCGTGGAACGCGTGCAGGGTGGCCCCACCGGCAGCTACATCGTGCCGGCGGGCATCCACCGCATCAAGCACGTGATCGTGATCCAGCAGGAGAACCGCTCGTTCGACTCCTATTTCGGCACGTACCCCGGGGCGGACGGCATCCCGATGGCGCACGGGACGCCCACCGTCTGCGCCGTCGATCCGGCCACCGGAAGCTGCGTGGCGCCGTACGTCGACCACGCCGACGTGAACGGCGGCGGGCCCCATTCGGCGCCCAACGCCACGGCGGACATCAACGGCGGGAAGATGGACGGCTTCATCGGCCAGGCTGAGTCCGGCCGGAAGGGATGCCTGAACCCGACCAACCCGGCCTGCGTCAACGCAGCCGTTCCCGATGTGATGGGCTACCACACGGGAAGCGACATTCCCAACTATTGGGCCTACGCCAAGGACTTCGTCCTGCAGGACCACATGTTCGAGCCGAACGCGAGTTGGAGCCTGCCGTCTCACTTGTTCCTGGTCTCCGAGTGGTCGGCCTACTGCACCCAGGTGGGCAACCCGTCAAGCTGTGTGAACACCCTGCAGACGAGACCGGCCGAACGTCCCCCGGGCCAACCCGCCTATTACGGCGGTGCCGCGGGTCCGAAGACCGGTGGCGGCAACCCGAAGAACGGCAATGCCGGGAAGCAGGCGGGGCAGCCCATTTACGCCTGGACCGACCTCACCTACCTGCTCCACCTGCACCACGTCAGCTGGGGGTACTACGTGGTCAGCGGCACCGAGCCTGATTGCGAGAACCCAGCGGCACTCTCCTGCGCTCCGGTCAAGCAGAACGCCAACACCCCGGGCATTTGGAATCCCCTGCCGTGGTTCGACACGGTGCAGGCCGACAACCAGTTGGGGAACATCCAGTCGGTCGACCATTTCTACGCCGCGGCCGAGAAGGGCACGCTGCCCGCAGTGTCGTGGGTGGTGCCCTCCGGTGCCGTCAGCGAGCATCCCCCGGCGCCGGTGAGCTACGGGCAGAGCTACGTGACCTCTCTGGTCAACGCGGTGATGAAGAGCCCCGAATGGGACTCGACGGCGATCTTCCTGGCCTGGGACGACTGGGGCGGGTTCTTCGACCATGTGGTGCCGCCCGCCGTGGATCAGAACGGCTACGGGCTGCGGGTCCCGGGCATTGTGATCAGCCCCTTCGCCAAGAGTGGCTACGTGGACCACCAGACGCTGAGCTTCGACGCCTACGACAAGTTCATTGAGGACGACTTTCTCAATGGCCAGCGCATCAACCCCGCCAC
>DATLSH010000020.1:0-31414 GCA_035534235.1 Acidimicrobiales bacterium
ACCCGCCACGGGCACCCTAAAGAAAGCCCCTTGTCTATTACGAACGACGTAGTAGGCTGTGGGGAAATGGCACGATGTTGTTCAGTGACGGACTTGAACACACGTGACCATGAAGGTTGAGGGGGTCTGATGGTCGGACACTGCATAGACAGTGCGGGCAGGCTGCACGCCGTCAAGGAGGCGACGTTTGAATCCGTCCTCATGGCGATGTCGGAGAATGACACACCCCTGGAACGACGTCGAGGCGAGCGACGGACGGCTGAGCGACGGACGGCTGACGGAAGCCAGCTTGATCGTCGCTGTCGAGGCCGGCGCATGTCAGACCTGCTCGCTGTGTGATGGGCTGGGACTGATCACGCAATACCATTGATGGCGCACGATCCCGATCGGGGCGCCCGGATGAACAGCTTCGACCGCTTCAAGTAGTTTGGTCTCCTACAACCGCAACGGGGCGCTGCTGCCCTACCCGGTCGCCGGTCTCCTCTGGGGCCTTTCTGTCGTCGGCACCATCGGCACCGCGGCGGTCGTGCTGACACTGCTCATGGTGGCGATCGTGGGGGCATGGTGACCCCGTGGGCCGGGGTGGCCGTGTTCGCCACGGGCTTTCTCGTCCACGGGCCTCTTCTCCACTTGCAAAGTCCCGCCGCCGCCCCTGGTGGTCGCCGCTGTGCTGATGCTCATCGGATTGGCGACAGCCCCAGCAGGCGTCGTCCGACTAGCCACCTCGCTCGGCGGCACTCCTCCTCTCCCTTAAACACCTCGGGGAGCTCTCCCGCCTCCGGCCGCGCCGTGCCGAAAGGCGTGCGTGCACCCGATGGCCTCTGTACCATGCGGTGGAGATTCCGCAGAGCGGGAGGAACCGGCATGAAGAGGCACCGAAGATGATCGCCCTGATGCTCGGGTCCCTGATCAACCTCAACCACCCCGGTCACTATGTGCACTGGGGCTTCTTACAGATCTCCGTGGCAAACCTCGTCGTGATCGCCGCCATGCTCGTCGTTTTCGCCGCCGCCATCGTCGTCCCGTTCCAGCGGCGCCGGGGGAGCGACCGTGACCGTTGACACCAAGGGTGACCGGGCTGCCCCAGGGGATGGCGTCGGGGGATCAGGCCAGTTGACCGCCCGGTTGAGAAAGGCCGCCGTGGCGGCGTTTCCTCCGGAGAGGCTCCTCCCCGACGAGCAGCCGTCCTACGTCGCATCGTGGATCTACGTCTTCGGCGTGCTCACCATGGTGAGCCTGGGCTGGGTCATCGTCACCGGGTGTGTGCTGGCCATCATGGGACCGTCGTGGTGGCATGAGTCGAGCATCGGCCTCTTCGTGAACTCGCTGCACCTCTGGAGCGTGGAGCTCTTCTTCTTCTTCATGGTGATCCACCTCTGGGGCAAGTTCTTCATGGCAGCATGGCGGGGCAACAGGCGCCTTACTTGGGTGAGCGGTGTCGTCACCTTCGCCATATCCGTCGGCGCCGCCTTCACGGGCTACCTCTCCCAGCTGAACTTCGACTCGCAATGGATCGCGACTCAGGCGAAGGACGGCATCAATGCCACCGGGATCGGGTCCTACTTCAATGTCCTCAACTTCGGACAGATGCTGATGTGGCACATCGTCCTCCTGCCACTCGGAATCGCCCTCCTGACCGGCATCCACATCCTTCTCGTGCGCCGGCGGGGCGTGGTGCCACCGTTCGCGGTGGGTAAGCGGTCCCGTGGGGCATCCACCGATGCGGGAGCGCAGGAATCGGGCAACCCGTCATGACGGCATCCACCGATGCTCGGCAACGGGGGTCATTCAATCCCGACCGCGACGTCCAGGAATGGCACGGCACCTACCGTCCCTACGACATCGTCAAGGAGTTCCTGATCGCCCTGGTGGCCGTGAGCGTGCTCGTCGTGGGGCTGGCGGTCGTGTTCTCCTCACCCGACGACCGACCGGCCACGGTGAAGAGCTGGTCGCAGACCGATCCCGTCGACTTCGCTCAGACGGCGATCACCGAGCTGGACGGGTCGAGTGGCATCGCCGCATACGGTCCGCCGTATACCCCTTCGAGTGCCGGTCCCAGCCAATCCATCGGTTTCTTCTCTCCCGAGCGATGGTTCGGGGTGCACTTCCCGCTCAATACGGCGCAGGACTTTGTGATCGGGCCTTTGCAGACCCTGCCCGACCAGCCGATGGTGGCGGCAGCGGTGCAGAGGTACACCACCGCTTCCACGTCGCAGCAATCGACTTGGACAGGCGCCTATGCGAAGGGGGTGGCCAATGCCACCTTCCAGAAGGGCCTCCTCCGGCTCCCCCGGGGCGACTACGGGCCGGTAGCACCCATGATCGGCGCCCTCACTTCGATGGCCCGCAGCGGTGCCCTCGATGGTGCGCTCCTGCAGTCGACGCAGTTCTACGACACCAACTACACCAAGCCCCTTCTCTTCATGTCCGGAGGCAGCTACCTGGCAAACCTAGGTGGTCAGCAGCATCTCCAGGGCGACCAATGGGGGATGATGAACGAAACGGGGAACTACCCCGGGCAGGCCTGGTTGTGGCTCTACACGCTGTGGTACCAGGTGTCCCCCATGAAGACGTCGTCCAACGGGGACCTCGAGGTATGGGTGATCATGATGCTCGCCACGCTGCTCCTGATCCTGGTCCCGTTCATCCCCGGCCTGCGTTCGATCCCGCGCTGGAGCCGCGTCTACCGGCTGATCTGGAGAGACCACTATCGCTGACGGCACCGGCGACTCCCGGCTGAGGAGTGCCGGGCCGGGAGCTGCACGGTGGTACAACTTCACGGATGCACGTCATCCGCTGGGTCCCTGGTGCGGGTGTGCACCTTGGCCTCTTGGCGCGCGGGGACGACATGCGGCCCACTGTGGTCCTGATCCATGGGTTCCCCGACACCAGCGCCGTCTGGAATCCCCTGGCCGAGCTCCTGGCGTCCGATTTCCATGTCGTGGCCTATGACGTCCGCGGCGCCGGTCACTCGGATGTCCCGCGGCGACGGGCGGACTACGCACTGCCGAAATTGGTCGACGACCTTGAGTGCGTGCTGGACGAAGTGAGTCCGGGAGCCCCGGTCCACCTGGTGGCACATGACTGGGGTTCCATTCAGGCCTGGGAGGCGGTGACGACCGAACGCCTGGCCGGGCGGTTCGCCAGCTTCACGTCGATATCGGGCCCACCCATCGACCACGCCGCACTGTGGGCACGCACGCACAGATCCTGGAGGTCCGGTGCGCTCTGGCCGTCCGTCCGCCAGGCGCTGCGCTCGTGGTACATCCTCTTCTTCCATCTTCCCCTCCTGCCCAAAGTCATGGCGCGGGGGAAGTTCAACCAGAAGCTCTGGGCCCGCGCCCTGCACCGCGTGGAGGGTGCGCCGACGGACGAAGATTGGCCGGCATCGACCTTCGGGGCCGACTTCGGCCACGGGGTGGAGTTGTACCGGGCCAACATGCTGCAACGCTTCCGCCATCCGGCGGCTCGGCACACCGAGACACCCGTGCAGCTGATCGTGCCCAGGAAGGACCGCTACGTCACACCGCCACTCCTCGACGGCCTCAGGGCCTGGACCTCACTGATGTGGCGGCGCGAGGTGGACGCCGGCCACTGGGTCGTGCGCACCCATCCGGCGGAGCTCGCCGGATGGGTCAGGGAGGTCATCGCCTACATTGAGGACGGCACGGAATCGGATGCCCTCAAAAAGGCCAGGATGCGGTGAGCGTGCCCGAGGGTCAGTCCGGAAACCGGCTGACCAGGAGTTCGCCGACGTGGCGCACCGACGCCGCAGTCCCGGTGGGCATGTTGAAGATGAAGTACTCGACTCCGGCGGCCGCTAGCTCCTCCACCTGGGCCACCAGCTCCTCCTCCGTCCCCACGTTGTAGGCCGAGGCATCGTCACCCGCCACCTCCCCGAGGAAAGCCCTCGCCGCCACCGTCTCCTCATCATTCTCGGTGAGGACGAGGGTGCTCAGCCGGCTCACCGTGACTTCCGAGGGATCGCGCCCGATGGCGGTGCAATGGGCGTGGAGCACTTCCACCTTGTGGGCGACGGTAGCGGCGTCACCGAAGAAATTGCAGTAGTCGCCGTAACGGGCCACTAATTTGAGAGTCCTCTTCTCTCCCCCTCCGCCGATGAGGATGGCCGGGCCGCCCGGCTGCACGGGTGGGGGGACGTTCCAGGCCTCGTGGATCCGGTAGTACTCCCCGTCGAACGACGGGCTGCTCTCGGTGAACATGGCCCGGCAGATCCGCAGGGCTTCTTCCAGTCGGCTGAGGCGTTCGGGCGCGGCCGGGAAGTCGAAGCCCAGGCCCTCGTGCTCGACGTCGTACCAGGCTGCCCCCAGGCCGAGAATGGCGCGTCCACTGCTGATTACATCGAGTGTGGTCACGATCTTCGCCAGGTGCGCCGGGTTGCGGTAGGTGACTCCCGTCACCAGTGCCCCGAGTCTGACCCGGGCCGTGCGGGCGGCCAGGGCACCGAGCAGGGTGTAGGCCTCAAGCATGGGTTGGGTCGGCCCGCCCATCGGGGGGAGCTGGAAGAAGTGGTCCATCACCCATACCGAGTCGTACCCGGCCCCTTCGGCGGCCACGGCCATTTCGAGCACGCCGTCGAAGAGCTGCTCGGGTGGTACAGGGAGGGTGAAGTTCGGTATCTGCAATCCAAAGCGCACGGAGTGAAGCTAGCGGGCGGCGGCTCCGGCGGCAGCGAGCGCCGACTCAATACTGCGGATGAGGGCGCGGGCTGACTCGGCGCTGAGCTCGACCGCCACCCGGGCCCCGGGGCCGCGGGCGGGATCGGCGAAGTCGATGTTGAGCGTGTGGTCGAAGGGCGCGTGGAACGGGTGATCGAAGTAGACCGAGGCCGAGGTGACAGGAAACCAACCGGTGGGACCCTTGGCACTTCCGGCGATCCGGGTCGGTACGGTGACGTAGGAACACATGGTCAGGCCTCCTGGCCGAGATAGGTGCCGAACCAGGTGAAGATGCGCTGCCAACCGTCGAGCGAAGCCTCGGGGCGGAAGGCGGTCCGGTTGGTGGAAAAGAAGGCGTGCCCGGCACCCTCATAGCGGTGGAACTCGTAGATCTTGCCGCTGGCCTTCAGGGCATCCTCCAGCTCGTCCACCTGCTCGGGGCTCGGGAACTGGTCGTCGTTGCCGAAGAGGCCCAGCAGTGGGCAGACCAGCAACGGGGTCCGGTCGACGAGCGGAACCACCTTGAGGGGGAAACCCTCGGGGACGGTGCCGGTCACGAACGCCCCGTAGCAGTCGACCGCCGCGTCGACGGGGAGGCTGACCGCGGTCAGGAAGGCGTGGCGGCCGCCCGAGCAGTAGCCGATGACGCCGACCTTCCCATTCGAGCTCGGCAGGGCCCGCAGTGCCTCAATGGCGGCGCTCATGTCACCCAGGAACTGCTCGTCGGGCACGCCACCGGCGGCGCGGGCCGCCGCCGCGGCATCGTCGGGATCGGCATTCAGGCCCTCCCGGGCGTAGAGGTTGGGACACAGGACGTTGTACCCGCGCGAGGCGAAGGTGCGGGTGATCTCCTTGGTGGCGGAGTCCCAGCCGGGCAGGTGGTGGATCACCAGGACGCCTGGGTGCGGGCCTTCGCCGGCGGGCAGCGCCTGGTACGCGTTGATGGTGTCACCGCGGTGGCCGACGAGGTTCACGTTCCTCGCGGTGAGGGCTTCTTCACGGATGGGCAACAATGCCTCCTCTGCTCTTGGACCGGTGCTGTTCCGGTACCGGTGTCCCGCCCACTATGGCGCGGGAACGCCAGGGGGGTCGGGTGCCCCGGGGAGCGCGGCGCCCATCAGGACGTGCAGACCGCCCCATTGAGCGGGGTGGCCCCGGACACCAGGTACGCCTGCACGTAGGCGCGCACGCACGCACTGTAGAAGTAGGCCACGTGATCGCTCCCGTCGCGGGTCACGAGGATGCCGTGACTCAGCTGGTGGGCCACGCTGACAGCCCAGGCGTAAGGGGTGGCGGGGTCGTCGGTCGTGCCGATGACCACTATGGGGGGCGAGCCGACCGCCGTCACGGTGCCGGGAGTCCGGGTGGACGGAACCGGCCATACGGCACACGAAGCTTCCCCCCAAGCCAGCACGGGGCCGAAGACGGGGGCCGAGGCCTGGAACAGGGACGCCAGGTAGGGGTAGACCGAGAGGTCCCGGGAAGCCGGGTGATCGAGGCAGTCGATGGCCTCGGCCGCATCGGAGCCATTGGTGGAACCATCGGCGCTGTAGCTGCCGGACATGGCCAGGACAGGGGCTCCGTTGCCGGCGGCATCGGCCGCCAGGGCGGCACCCAGGCCGGGCCACTCGTTTTGCGAGTAGAGACCGTCGAGCAAGGCGTTGTAGAGATCGGACACCCCGGCGTGGCGGCCCGCGCCCGCCGGCACCGGCGTGCTGGCGCTGGCGGCCAGCTGGGCTAGCAGCGCGGTCGTCGGGTCCCCCGGCGGACGCCAGCGGCACGCCGGGTGGTCGGCACACCACGAGAAGAAGGACTTCAGCACCGCCTCAAATCCCTGAGCCTGCCCCAGCACCATCTGGGAGAGGGAGAGCGCAGGGTCGATGACGGAATCGAGCACCATGGCCCGGATGTGGGCGGGAAACAGCTTGGCGTAGGTCTCCCCGAGCAAGCTCCCGTAGGACTGCCCCATGAAGGTGAGCCCGGTATCGCCCAGCGCGCTGCGCAGACGGTCCATGTCGCGGGCCACGTCCACGGTCCCGACGAAGGGAAGGATGGCCCGGCTCGCCTTCAGGCAGGCCTGGCCGAACTGGCGCAGGCTCGCGATGGTGGCCCGGCGCGCGGCCGGGGTCTGGGGTACCGGATCGGGCGCCGGCACCTGAGGCGGAGCGACGGAGCCCGTTCCCGTACCCGGGCCGGGGACCTCCCCGCATGTGACCGGATCGCTGCGCTGCACCCCCCGAGGATCGAAGGTGACGATGTCGAAGTCGTCGAGAAGCTGCGGGGTCAGCGCACTGAGCTCGTTGGCGAAGTCGTCGATTCCCGAGACACCCGGCCCACCGGGATTGATCACAAGTGAGCCGATCCTCCTGGCCGGGACTTGGGCCAGGTGGCGCGCCACGGCGATGCCGATGGAGGCACCCCGGGGCCGGCCGTAGTCCAGGGGGACGGTGAGCGTCCCGCACTGGAGCCCGCCCTGGCAAGGGGCCCAGCGGATCGGAGTGACGGGGAGGGAGGACGGTGCCGTGGTGGTGACGGGAGCAATGGTGACGGTCTGGCGACCCGCCGTCCCACATCCGGTCGCCACCAGGGCCGCCATCAGAGCGGCCACCGTCCCGACAACGAACCGCGGCGCTGAAGCCCTCCCCGGAAGCACCGGACCACAGTGGCACGAACGGCGGAACGGGGGAGGGCACCGGCACGGCGCGACCGTTCCTCGTGGTGCAGTTCGATCCCGACCACCAGCTCGACCCGGGGCGGCCCGGGGCATCGGCACGAGCGGAGTTCGCGCGCAGGAGTCAGCGCGACGATGCCCGCCGCCAGCAAGTGTTCGGTCGCTACCTTGCCCGGCTGGTCAAGGTCTTCGGCGGGCCGAAGCGGACCACCGAGGCCTGGGACCGGGGTGGTCGGGGTGAGGAGCTCGTCGGCAACTACCTGGCCCGGGCCGTGGGTGACCTCGGCCTGGTGCTCCACGACAGGGCCATCCCGGGCTGGCGATCCAACATCGACCATATAGCGGTGGTGCCCTCGGGAGTGTGGGTCATCGACACCAAGCAGTACCGGGGTCGGGTGCAACGACGCGACCGCGGCGGGTGGTGCGCGCCCCGCCCGGCTCTGCTGGTCAATGGGCATGACCGCAGCGGCCTGGTGGCCGGGGCGCAGCGGCAGAGCCGTCGGGTGCAGGAGGCTGTCCCGTCGGCCGGGCTCGCGCGCGCCGTGCTGTGTTTCGCCGGCGCCGAGTGGGCACCATTGGCCCGCCCCTTCACCATCGACGGCGTGGTGGTCACCGGGCCCCGGCAACTGGCCCGGTCACTGGTGAAGCCGGGACGTCTCACGCCTCGCCAGGTGGAGTCCCTGGCCGCCGTGATCGCCGGGGCGTTCCCCCCTTACGCCCCGTCGGGCACCTCCCACAGGCCGACCGGGGCACCGCCCAAGGGGTAGTGGCCGGGGAGGCGCTCGCCGGACATGGCCCGCTCAATGCGCTGCTGCATGCCGGGTAGGAGCGTGCCGTCGCCGATCATCTGCAGGAAGACGGTGCCGGCGTTGCCCACGTCGAAGAAGTCGCGCTGCCAGGACCACAAGAAGTTGCCGGCGTAGCGGAACCAACTCCCCCCCAGCCCGGCGATCTCATAGTGCGACCCATCGGCCCGGTTGGCGTCGGCCACCTGCTTCCACAGGCCGAGCACCTCGCCCTGCTTCTCGTCTATGAGCACCTTCTGGTAAGGGTAGGTCCAGCCTTCGAGGCCGGACATCTCCAGTCCCAGGGCCATGGCGCGAATCTCCTCGCGCCCGACCGCCATGAACTCATCGTTGGAGCCGCAATTCCAGCCGTAGGTGGCATCCTCGGTGTAGAGGTCGGCCATGTGGCGCCAGTCCTGCTTGGCCTCACCCTGCCGGTTCACCTCCAGCCAGCGCTCCACCATCTCTTCCAATTCCGCTCGCGGGTATGCAGGCATGTCGTTCAGTCCTCCTCAATGCGCAGGGCGTGGGTGGGGCAGTACTTCACCGCGAGCTCGACGGCGGCGCGTTGGTCCTCGGGTGGGGTGGGGTTGAGCACGGTGAGCTCCCCTTTCTTCGATACCGAAAAGACCTCCGGGGCCTCCCCCTCGCACGCTGCGTGGCCCTGGCAGAGGTCGCGGTCGACCATGATCCTCATGCCGCTGGCTCAGGTCGGCGGCGGTAGCGCACCAGGCACGGCTGCTCAAGCTGGACCACCATCTTCGAGTGGTCGTTGCGGTAGGAGTCGAGGGGCTGGGCCGCCTCGAATTCCCAGCTCTGCAACAGCACCGAGAAGATGGCCTTGAGCTGCATCATGGCGAAGTTGGCACCCACGCACCGGTGCCGGCCCGCCCCGAAGGGGATCCAGGTCCAGGGGTTGGCCCGGTCCTCCTCGCGTCCTTCGAGGTAGCGGGCCGGGACGAAGGCGTCGGGGTCGGGGAAGTCCTCGGCGATGCGGTTGCAGATGGACGGGCTGGCCCCGACCAGCTTGCCGGCCGCGATGCGGAACTCCCCATAGGTCAGGTCCTCCTTGGCCATCCGAAGCAAGAGGATCAAGGGAGGATGGAGGCGCAGGGCCTCCTTAAGGGCTGATTCGAGATGTGGGATGGAGCGCAGGGCCCCGAAGCTCACCTCGGAACCGTCGGCGTACAGCTGGTCCAGCTCTTGGGTCACCAAGGCCATTTCGGCGGGGTGCCGCAACAGTTCGATCAGCGTCCAGGCCGCCGTACCCGACGTGGTGTGGTGGCCGGCGAACATCATGGAGATGAACATGCCGGTGATCGTGTCCGCGCTGAAGTGGTCACTGCCGCCTTCGTCCTTAATGGACATCAGGATGTCGAGGAGATCCTGGTCCTCCTTGGCCGGAGGAAGACCGCCGGCCCGGCGCTCCATGATCCCCTGCACCAGCTCTACCAGGGAGAGGCGGGCGGCATCGCGACGGCGAAAGCTTTCAATGTCCGCATAGGGGTCGACGTAGGCGATGGGGTCGGTCCCCTGCTCCAGCTCGTGGTAGAGCCGGGCGAACCGGCCATCCAGCTCACGGCGGAAGCGGATCCCGATCAGGCAGGCCGATGACGTGTAGATGGTCAGCTCGGCGAACCACTCCAGCAGGTCGATCTCGCCCTCATCGTCCCAGTCCGCCACCATGCCCTCCACCTCGGCCGCGATGGTGGCGGCGTGCCCGCGCATGAACTTGTCCCGCAGGGCCTGGTTGTGCAGCATCTCGCGGCGTCGCTCGGGCGGCGCGTCGAACACCACGCCTTCACCGAAGATCGGCGTCATGAACGGGTAGGCCTCGGCCTGGTCCAGCTGTTCCTCGGGGGCCCGGAAGTAGAACTCGTTGGCATCGGCACCCGTCAGCAGGACCACGTCGCGATCGCCGATGGTGAACTCACCGACATCGCCGCATTCGGATCGCACGCGGGCCATGAGGGCGATGGGGTCGTGGCGCAGTTCGTCCAGGTGGGCGTTCTCCCCTTCTCCTCCGGACACCCGCGGTGGTTCACGCCGTTGCGTGTCGATGGTCACGGTGCTCCCTTCTGCTGGAGCGGGGCCTCGGGCTGCACCTCGACCACGCTGAAATGAGTTCCTCGCGGCGCGCTCACCGCATGGGCGATGGCCAGGGCCGTGGCGTCGGGCCGCAGGAAAGCCGGGTGGCGGGCCAGTCCCCAGCGCTCCCACTCGGCGATGACCTCGCCGGTGATGGCGGGGTCCCAGTCCATGCCCATGCCGGTCGTGGTGGGACCGGGCCGCACCATTGTGGCCCGCACCCCCGTGCCCTCCAGTTCCATGGCCAGTGCGGTGACAAAGCCCTCCAACCCCCACTTGGAGGAGACGTAGGCCGACATGCGGGGCCGCGGGTGGGCCACCACATCGGAGGTGACGAACACGAGGTCCCCCCGCTGGCGCTCGACCATTCCAGGACCGAAGGCGCGTACCAGTCGGTGGGCTCCACCCAAATTGACCCGCAGCACCTCATCGAAGGCCTCTGGGGTCGTCTCCAAGGCATTGCCCGGCAGGATCTGTGCGGCGTTCGACACCAGGATCTCAATGGGCCCGAACGTGCCGGCCGCCTTGTCGGCGAAGATGCCGACGGAGTCCGGTTGGGCCAGGTCGAGCGCATAGGCAGCCGCCTCACCTCCTCCGCCACGGATGGCTTCGGCCACCTCGTCACAGGCCTCCAACCGGCGGGCTCCCAGCACCACCGGGTACCCGGCCCTGGCCAGCACACGCGCCGTCTCGGCGCCGATGCCCGAGGAGGCGCCGGTGACCACCGTGGGCCGGCGATCCGGTTGGGGGCCAAAGCGCGCCATCAGCGCAGGGTTACCGTCGTCGGCAGGGCGGCCAGGCCCCGCACATTTGAGGAGTGCACCCGCACCATCCCGCCCGGGTCCACGTCGTAGGCGCTCACGCGGGCGCAAATCTCGGTCAGGGCCACCCGCGCCTCCAAGCGGGCCAGGGCGGCTCCCATGCAGAAGTGGCGCCCACCGCCGAAGCTGATCAGGTCCTGTGTGGTGCGATCCAGATCGTAGATGTCAGGGTCGGGGAAGACCTGTTCGTCCCGGTTGGCCGAACCGATGAGGAGCAGCACCCGCTGGCCTTCGGCGATGTCGACGCCGCACACGGTGACCGGGGCCCGGGTCACCCGCAGGATCGTCTGGGTCGAGGTGTCGTAGCGCAGGGTTTCCTCCACCCAGTCGGGCACCCGCGCCGGGTCGGTGAGCGGTTTGGCCACCTGCTCCGGGTGCCGCCAGCCCCAGTACCAGGCGTTGCCCAGCAACTTGGTCGTCGTCTCGTTGCCCGCCACCACCAGCAGGAAGAGGAAGGAGATGACCTCGTCGTCGGTCAAGCGGTCGCCGTCGACCTCGGTCTGGAGCAGCGACCAGGTCAGGTCGTCGCGCTCGTGCTGGCGGCGGTCGGCCACCATGTCTGCGTAGTATCCGGCCAGGTGCAGGGCCGCCTCCACCCCTTCACGGGGAATGTCGCTCATGCCGTCGTCGCGGTGCATCAGCTGGTCCGCCAGTCGCCTCACTTCCGCCCGGTCGCTCGGCGGGACACCCACCAGCTCCGAAATCACGTCCATGGGCAAGCGGCCGGCGAAGTCGGCCACGAAATCGAAGGTGCCGGCCTCCAGTGCAGGGATGAGATGGTCGACGGCCAGTCGGCGGATGTGGTCCTCCATCGCGGTCACCCGTCGCGGCGTGAAGCTCTTGCCGACGATGGAGCGCATCCGGGTGTGGCGGGGCGGGTCCATGGCCAGGAAGGACATGGCCCGGTGGGCGTCGGGCCCGTAGGCGGCCGGGTCGAGCGTCACGCCATTGGCGTTCGAAAAGCGCTCGACATCCCGGAAGGCGGCCAAGATGTCGGCGTGGCGTGACAACGCGTAGAAGTCGAGCTCGGTGTTGTAGAAGACCGGAGCCTCGGCCCGCAGGCGAGCGTAGGTCGGGTAGGGATCCTCATGGATCCCGTAGTCGTAGGGGCTGTAGGACAGCGGGGCCAGGGTGGTCACGAAGCCCCCCGGGTCAGCAGGTCGGCCGCTTCGGCCAGCAGGCCGGGCAGGGTGTCGAAGGGCAGGTGACCCATGCCTGCGCTGAGGATGGCCCCGGTGTACGTGATCTGCAGCACACGCAGGACGGCCGGGTCGGCCTCGGGTCCCAACGCGGTCGCCAATCGTTGCGTGATCTCCCGCCCGATACGGGCCCGCACGTGCTTGACGTCGGGACCGTCACCCAGCAGGGCCGTGGTGCACGCACCCACTACGGCCGGACTGTCCAGGGCGCCGAAGCCCATGGTGCGCACGGTCTCGGCCACCCGCGCCGGGAGGGGGAGATTGAGGTCGACCAGCACCGGGGGTGCCTGCATGCGGCGCCACAGGACCTCGGCCAGGAGGTGGTCCTTGCTGGAGAAGTACGTATAGGCGGTGGCCGGCGCCACGCCGGCCCGCTTGGCGATGCTGCGCACTGAGATCTCCCCGTAAGGGCGCGCCCCTACTTCCTCCTCCGCCGCCACCACCAGCCGCTCCACCGCTTCGGCCTGGCGCTCGGAGAGATGGCGCCGACCCGGTTGGTGCGCCGACCCAAGGGGGGCGGCACCGGATGGAGCCCGCAACGGGTCATTGTCGGGCAGGGCCCCGAACACGCCTACGCCACCGGGTCGGCGGCCGGGATGTGCGGCGTGCCGTCCTTCATGGGCGGGAAGGCGAAGGTAGCCGCCGTGGTCATCCGGGTGATCTTGGTGATGTCCGCTTCGGGAATGGTCACGGTCGCGTCCTCAATGACCACTTCCCAGCGGCAGTGGGGCGAGCGGTCGCTCGGGACGCGGGGAGGCCGGTGCACGTGTCGGATATGCGCCTTGGGATTGACCGCCTGCGCCGTGATGTCGAATGTGCCGTCCTCAATGTGGTGGCACATGTTGGTGACCATCTTCTCCCCGAAGGGCTCGGCGTCCATGAGGGCACCGCAATAGGCCAACTCGAAGTAGCCGTGATGCTCGTCGACCACCTCGTAGTGGACGTCGAGATAGTGGTGGGGAAATCCCGGGTCGAGTTGGAGCACCTTGAAGATGGCCGGCACCCCGTCGCCTTCGATGGCCATGATCTGGCGTAGCCGTTCCCCGTAAATGGGGCTGGAGCCCACCCATTCCTGTATGGCCAGCTCCTTGACCGCCTCCGCTCCGTAGCGCAGGCCGATGGCCGCGCACATGGACCGATCCAGCATGTGCACGATCAGGGCATACTCGCGGACGAGCCTGACCAACGCCTCCTTCGACAGGTCCTCGTAGTCGAAGGCGGGATCGAAGTCGCCCGAGTAGTCTTTGCGTTCGGTCATGCGTACAGACTATAGTCCAGACACTTGTCCAGATCCAGTGCTTCCCGCTCCGGCATCCCGGGCGGGCTCGCCAGTCGGGAGGGTTAGCCGCCATGAGTGAGAGTGCAGTACCCGCGCCGCGGGCTGGTGTGATCGGATTGGGCGACATCGGGAGAGGATTAGCCGACAACCTGATCCGGGCCGGCGTCACGCTCAGTGTGTGCGATATCCGGCCCGAGGCCACCGACCCCTACGGCGACGGTGCCCACGTGGCATCCTCACCGGCCGATCTGGCCCGGCACTGCGACGTCATCCTGGTGGCCGTCCTCGACGACGACCAGGTGCGTGGCGTGCTGCGCGGGGACGACGGCGTCTTCGCCGGCGCGGCCGAGGGGTCGACCGTGGTCATCGTCAGCACCATCTCGACCTCCACCGTGGAGGAGCTCCACGCCGAGGGCACCGCCCACGGGGTGCACATCGTCGACTGCGGCGTCAGCGGCGGTCCGAGCGCGGCCGCCAGTGGCCAGTTGGTCTGCATGGTGGGCGGGAGCGCTGAAGACGTCGCGCGGGTCACGCCGGTGCTCAACGTGATCTCGTCGCTGGTCCTGCACATGGGGCCGCACGGGGCCGGGCTCAGCGCCAAGCTGGCCCGGAACCTGGTCCAATACGGCTCGTGGCTGGCCGCCTTCGAAGCCCAGGAGTTAGCCGAGGCGGCCGGCATCGACCTGCAGAAGCTCGGCCAGGCCATCGCCGAGAGTGACAAGCACATCGGCGGAGCCTCCCGGCTGATGTTCCGTACCACGGCCGAGCCCTGGCCGGCCGACACCGATGCCGGGCTCATGAACATCATGCGCAACGCCTCCCGCATGGCCCACAAGGACCTGTTGGCGGCGCGCCAGCTTGGCGACGAACTCGGGGTGCCGTTGCCCCTGGCCGACCTGACCGAGTCCCGTTGTGACCGCATCTTCGGGCTGGGCCCCGATCCCGCATGAGCCGGACACCCATGGGCGAGATGCGGATGCTGATAGGCGGCGAGCTCCGGCCAGCCGCCTCCGGCGCCACCTTCACCACAATGAACCCGGCCACCGAGGAGGTGCTGGGTCAGGTGTCCGACGGCGGTCCCGACGACATGGGGGCCGCCATAGCGGCGGCGCGGCACGCCTTCGACCATTCCGATTGGTCCACCAACCTCTCGCTGCGGGTGTCATGCCTGCGCCAGCTGAAGGCCGCCTTCGAGCACCATGCCGATGAGGTGCGCGCCCTGACGGTGGCCGAGGCGGGGTCCCCGCTCTCGTTCACCCACTCGGCCCAGCTCGACGAGCCGGTAGCCGGGCTGGGCTGGGTGGCCGACATGGCGGAGCACTACGAGTGGGAGCGCGACCTGGGCAACGCCACCCCGCTGGGCATCCCGTCCCACCGCTGGGTGCGCCGCGAGGCCACCGGCGTGGTGGGGGCCATCACCCCGTGGAACGTGCCTCATCAGATCAACCTGGCCAAGCTGGGCCCCGCCCTGGCCGCCGGGAACACCGTGGTGCTCAAGCCGGCGCCCGACACGCCCTGGTGCGCCACCGTGCTGGGTCGCCTCATTGCCGAGGACACGGACATCCCGGCCGGGGTGGTCAACGTGGTCCCGTCCTCGGACCACGGGCTGGGCGCCCTGCTGGCCACCGACCCTCGGGTGGACCAGGTCACCTTCACCGGATCGACGGCCACCGGGCGCCGCGTCATGGCGGCCGCCGCGCCGACGCTCAAGAAGGTCTTCCTCGAATTGGGTGGCAAGTCGGCCTTCGTGGTGCTCGAAGACGCCGACTTCCGCGGGGCCGTCGGCACGGCTGCCTTCACCGTGGTCACCCATGCCGGGCAGGGCTGCGCCATCACCACCCGCCTGGTCGTGCCCCGCGCCCGCTTCGACGAGGCGGCCGAGCTGGCAGCCGACACCCTGGGCAAGTTGCCGGCCGGCGACCCGACTGATCCCGGCATCATGTGCGGTCCCCTGATCAGTGAGCGCCAGCGCGCCCGCGTCGAGGGCTACCTCACCTTGGCCGTCGACGAGGGGGGCACCATCGTCTGCGGCGGGGGACGGCCGGCCAACCTGCCGCGGGGCTACTTCATTGAGCCGACCCTGATCGTCGGCCCGGCCAACAGTTCCCGGGTGGCCCAGGAGGAGATCTTCGGTCCGGTCCTCGTCCTCATCCCCCACGACGGGGACGACGATGCCGTAGCCATCGCCAACGACTCGCCCTACGGCCTGTCAGGGTCGGTATGGTCAGGTGACCGCCAACGGGCCCTGTCGGTGGCGCACCGTATCCGCACCGGGACCATCGGGGTCAACGGTGGCGTGTGGTACAGCCCTGACGTCCCCTTCGGGGGCTACAAGCAGTCGGGCATCGGAAGGGAGATGGGAGTGGCCGGATTCGAGGAGTACCTGCAGACCAAGTCGTTGGCCGAGCCGGCATGACCGAGCCCGCCGACAAGCGAGCCGCCGGCATCGCCAAAATGGAAGAGGTCTACGGGTTCTCCGTCGACCCCGACACCCTGCCCGGTGCCTACGCCGCCATGACCGTCGACCACCTCTTCGGCAGCGTGTGGACACGGGAGGCGCTCGGCATCCGCGACCGCCGGCTCCTCACCATGGGGGTCCTGGCCGCACTGGGCAAGACGGACCTGCTCGACATTCAGTTCTCCTCGGCGCTCGAGCGCGACGAGGTGACCCCCGAGCAGGTGCGCGAGATCGTGGTGCACCTGACCCACTACATCGGCTGGCCTCTGTCCACCGGGATGAATCAGGTGGCCGAGACGGTCATCGCCCGGCGGGCCAGGGCGGCGGAGACCGAGGCCGGGGCCGGGACCGGTGGCGGTGGCGGTGGCGGTGGCGGGGCCGACCAGCCATGAGCACGGTGTACGACTTCAGCTCCAAGGTGGCCATCGTGACCGGCTCGGCCGGCGGCATCGGGCAGGCCTACGCCGAGGGGCTCGCCGCCTCAGGCGCCTCTGTGCTGGTGGCCGACATTGACGAGGCGGGCGCCGGGAAGGTGGCCCAGGGAATCTGCGACGGCGGCGGCGTGGCCGAGGCATGCCGGGTGGACGTCTCTGACGCCGCGTCGGCCGATTCCATGGCCGCGCTGGCCGACGAGCGCTTCGGCGGGATTGACTACCTGGTCAACAACGCCGCCATCTTCGGCGGGATGCAGATCGACTCGCTCCTCAACGTCGACTGGGAGTACCTGACGAGGTTCCTCTCGGTCAACCTGCTGGGGGCGCTGGTGTGCACCCGAGCCTGTTTCCGTTCCATGCGGCGGCGGGGAGGGGGCGCCATCGTGAACCAGTCGTCGACGGCGGCCTATGTCTATTCGGGCTTCTACGGACTCTCCAAAGCCGGCGTCAATTCCCTCACCGCCCAGCTGGCGGCGGAGGTGGGTGGCATGGGCATCCGGGTCAACGCCATCGCACCGGGACCGATCGACACCGAAGCGGCACGGGCCACCGTGCCCAGCGTCTTCGTTGACCAGATTGTCGGTGCGCTGGCCCTGAAGAGGCAAGGGACGCCGGCCGACCTGTTGGGCATGTGCCAGTTCCTGCTCTCCGACGAGGCCAGCTGGGTCACCGGCCATGTCTTCAATGTCGACGGCGGGCAGGTCATGCGCCCGTGAGCAGAGTGGAGACCGAGGACGCCGCTGACGGTGTGCGGGTCATCGCCTTCAACCGGCCCGAGGTGCGCAATGCCTTCGACACCGCCATGTACCAGGAGGTCACGGCGGCGTTGCGCGGGGCCGACGCCGACCCCTCGGTCGGTGCCGTGGTGCTGACCGGGCGGGGCAGCGCGTTCACCTCGGGCCAGGACCTGGCCGAAATGGCCGCCATCGCCACCGGCACCGCCGTCGCGGGGGCCGGGCAGGGGTTCATGGGGCTCCTCGACGCCATCGGCACCCTCACCGTGCCGTTGCTGGGCGCCGTCAATGGTGTCGCCGTCGGGCTGGGCTTCACCATCCTGGCCCACTGCGACCTTGTCCTGGTCGACGCCGCGGCCCGCATGCGGGTGCCCTTCGCCGAGCTCGGCGTGCCGCCCGAGGCGGCGAGCAGCGTGCTCTTCCCGGCCCGCATGGGCTGGCAGCAGGCGGCGCGCATCCTCCTGACATCGGACTGGGTCAGCGCGCCCGAGTCCGTCGAGCTCGGCGTCGCCCTCCGCGTGTGCGACGAAGGCACGACGCTGACAGAAACGGTCGCACTGGCCACCCGCATCGCCGCCCACCCCCACCCGGCGATCCGCTCCATCACCTCGCTCATGCGGGCCGGGCAGCGCGACCTGGTGCAGGCGGCCAATCTCCGGGAGCAGGCCGCCTTTGCCGCGCTCCTCAGCGGTGCGGTGGCGTCGGGTCCGCTGGCCGGATTCGCCGCCAGGACACCCCACTGAGCGCCATGCGACTCGGTATCACCGCCTTCCTCACCGACCGTGACATGACGCCGGCGGCCCTGGCCGGAACGGTGGAGGAGCTGGGCTTCGACGCCCTCTACCTGCCCGAGCACACCCACCTGCCGGTGCGCGCCGACGCCCCGCCTTCCCTGGTCGAGGGCGTCCGCCCCGACGACTACCGGCGTGGCCTCTGCCCGCTGGTCTCCCTGTCCACTGCCGTGGCCACCACGCAGCGCATCCGCTTGGGCACCGGGATCCTCCTGGCGGCCCAGCACGACCCGATCGTCCTGGCCAAGCAGGTGGCCACCCTGGACCATCTCTCCGGGGGGCGGTTCACCCTGGGCATCGGCTTCGGGTGGAACCGGGCCGAAGCGGAGGACCACGGGGTCGACTTCGGCCGCCGCCATGCGCTGGTGTGGGAGCACATGCAGTGCATGCAGGCCCTGTGGTCCGAGGAGCGGGCGGAGTTCCACGGCGACCTGATCGACCTTCCACCCTCGTGGGCCTGGCCCAAGCCCGTCCAGCAGCCACGCGTGCGCACGCTCATCGGAGGAGGTGCCGGCAACGCCGTCCTCTCCGCCGTGGTCGACTACGCCGACGGGTGGCTGCCCATCGGTGGCAGCGGACTGGCCGAAGCCATCCCCCGGCTGCACCGCATGGCCGAAGCCGCCGGACGCGACCCGGTCGAGCTCAGCGTCGTCCCCTTCGGCACCATTGGGAGCGAGGGCAAGCTGGTGCACTACGCCGGCCTCGGCATCAACGAGGTGGTCCTGCGGGTGCGCAGCGGCACGCCCGACGCCATGCGGCAGGAACTGGAGTCGTTGGCCCCCCTCCTCGTCCTGAGCGCCACACTGGACTCCTGATGAATGACGGCCCGTCTCCCCGGCCGGGCAGCACCACCCCCCTGCCCAGGATCATCAGCGTCGATGACCACGTGGTCGAACCGGCCCATCTTTGGCACACCTGGTTGCCGGCCCGCTTCCGGGACCGTGGGCCACGGGCCGAGCGGCGGGGAATCGGTGAGATGGAGCACATCGGCGGAGGCACCTATCGCCAGACGTTCGACCCCGACGGAGCGCCTGCGGACTGCTGGGTCTACGAGGACCTGGTGTACATCAACAAGCGCCACGTGGCTGCGGTCGGGTTCGACCGTGACGACATGACCATGTCCCCCATCACCTACGACGAGATGCGCCCCGGTTGCTACGAGCCCAAGGCCCGCATTGCCGACATGGAGGCCAATTGGGTCGAAGCCAGCCTCTGCTTCCCTTCCTTCCCCCGCTTCTGCGGCCAGACCTTCCTGGAAGCGAAGGATCGGGAGGTGGCCCTGGCCTGTGTGATCGCCTACAACGACTTCATGGTGGAGGAGTGGTGCGGAGACAGCGCCGGTCGCCTCATCCCTCTCTGCATCATTCCCCTTTGGGATGCCGGCCTGGCCGCCGCCGAGGTGCGGCGTAACGCCTCGCGCGGGGTGCGGGCAGTCTGCTTCAGCGAGATCCCCCCGCACCTCGGACTGCCCAGCATCCACAGCGGGGCGTGGGACCCCTTCTTCGCCGCCTGCGAGGAGACGAGGACGGTGGTCTGCATGCACATCGGATCGTCATCGAGGATGCCGGCCACCTCGGCCGACGCCCCGGTGGCCGTGGCGGCCACGCTCAGCTTCGGCAACGCCATGTCGTCGCTGTGCGACTTCCTCTTCTCCGGCGTGCTCATCCGCTACCCCACCCTCATCCTGGCCTACTCCGAGGGTCAGATCGGGTGGCTCCCCTACATCCTGGAACGGGCCGACGACGTGTGGCGCGAGCACCGGGCCTGGGGCGGGGTCAAGGACGTCGTCTCCGAGCCCCCATCCCACTACTTCCGCCGCCAGGTCTATGGCTGCTTCTTCCGCGACCAGCACGGGCTGGACTCGCTCGACGCCATCGGTGTGGATCGCATCACCTTCGAGACCGACTACCCCCACACCGACTCGACGTGGCCGGAGACCCGGGCCGTGGCCGAGCAGATGGTGCGCCATCTGAGTGATGAAGACGTCTACAAGATCATGCGGGGCAACGCCATTGAGATGCTCGGTCTCACCCCTGACGGCGCATGATCCTGGGTGACACCGTCAACCCGGCGGCGGCGCAGTGGGGCAAGCCCCTTGACGGCATCCGCATCCTGGCGCTGGAGCAGATGCAGGCGCTCCCCTACGCCACGCAACTCCTGAGCCGGTTGGGAGCCGACGTGGTCAAGGTCGAGGCGCCGGGTACGGGGGATCTCGGGCGGACCTCCATGCCGGCCATGGTGGACCCGGCCGGGCGTGCTGTCGGCGCCACCTTCCTGCGCAACAACCTCAACAAGCGCTCGGTCGTCATCGACCTCAAGCAGCCGCGGGGCCGCGACCTCGTCTTGGGCATGGCCCCCCGGTTCGACGTGGTGGCGGAGAACTTCCGGGCCGGTGCGGCCGAGCGACTGGGCGTTGCCTATGCGGACCTGGCGGCCGTCCACCCGAAGGTGGTGTACCTCTCCATCTCGGGCTTCGGCCGCTCCGTTCCCGAAGGCACCCCCACCTCCCCCTACGACGGATGGCCGGCCCTGGCCTCCATGGTGGAAGCCATGAGCGGGGCCTACGAGTTCAAACGGCCACCCGACGCGGCGCCGATCGGGTCGCCCATGGGCGGCCTGGGCGACATCGTCACCGCGCTGTTCGCCGTCATCGGCATACAGGCCGCTCTGCGCCAGCGCGAGCGGACGGGACGGGGCCAGCAGGTTGACGTGGCCATGCTCGACGCCATGGTGGCGGTGCTCGATGTGGTGCCCAACTTCTGGTCAATGGGCATCCCCATGGGCACACCATGGCCCGGTATCCTGCACGCCTTCCGCGCCACCGACGGCTGGTTCATGCTGCAGGTGCTCCGCCCCCACCAGTGGCCGGACCTGGCGCGGGCGATCGACCGGCCCGAATGGGTCAGTGACCCTCGCTTCGCCACCACCCAGGGTTGGTTGGACCACCTGGACTCCGACCTCCGCCCGGCCATGGAGGAGTGGGCGGGCGGCATGACCAAGCACCAGGCCTGCACCGCGCTCAACGCCGCCGGGCTGGTGGCCGGCCCGTGCGCCACCGATGCCGAGCTGGTGGTCGACCCCCACCTGGCTCAGCGCCACATGCTGGTCGAGCACCCGCGCACCGATGGGGTGGCGCAACCGGTGCTCATTCCCGGCCTGCCCATCAAGTTCGGCCAGGTCTCCGAAGGCCCCGAGACCCGGGTGCCCTGGCTGGGCGAGCACACCGACGAGGTGCTGAGGCGCGAGCTGGGGTTGAAGCAGCGCGATCTATACGCCTTGCGGGCCGACGGCGTCATTGCCTGACCCGCCCGGCCTCCCGCTGGAAGCTCCGCGTTGGTTAACCTGAGTCCGATGACCGGTCGTCTCCCCGGTTCTTCCGAGAGGACCACTCACTGGCAGCACGTCTACGAAGGCACGGAGACCGATGCGGTCAGTTGGTACCAGGCGGAACCTGAGCTGTCCCTTTCGCTGATGGACGCGCTGGGGATGGCACCGGGAGCCGGCACCATCGACGTCGGCGGAGGGGCCTCGGTCCTGGTGGACCGGCTGCTGGCCAGAGGATTCTCCGATCTCACCGTGCTGGACATCTCCAAGTCGGCTCTGCACGCCTCACGCCAGCGGGTCGGTGCCGATGCCCCGGTGACGTGGTTGGCCGAAGACCTCCTGACATGGGAGCCGAGACGGACCTTCGAGCTCTGGCATGACCGGGCCGTGTTCCACTTCCTTTCCCGGCGCGAAGTGGAGGAATACCAGAAGGTCTTGTGTCGCGCTGTTGCGCCAGGTGGTGTGGTCATCATGGCCACCTTCGCAGCTGATGGCCCCGAGCGGTGCTCGGGCCTGCCGGTGACCCGCTACGAACCGCACGAGCTCGGAGCCGCGCTCGGACCGGGCTTTGAGGTGGTGGAGCATCGTCGGGAGCTCCACGCAACGCCTCGCGGGACGCTGCAGCCATTCACCTGGGTTGCGGCACGCCGCACACCGATCTGACCAACCCGGTCACCCGCCGGTCGGTGGGGTAAGAAGAATCCATTGCCGGAAGGTCGGTTGCAAGTTCCGGCCCACCGGGCCGACCTCAGTACCGCGGCAGGGCGACGAAGGCGATGAGGTAGGCGAACGTGCCGGCGCCCACCACGGTGCAGGCGTGGAAGACCTCGTGGAAGCCGAAGGCCCCGGGCCACGGATCGGGCTTCTTGCGGGCGTAGACGAGCGCGCCCGCCGTGTAGGCCAGACCGGCCGCCAGCATGAGGGCGAAGCCGGCCCAACCCAGGCTGCGCACCAGTTGCGGGGCCACCATGAGAGGGCACCACCCCACCACGACGTAGGGCACGGCGACCGCCCACTGCGGCGCATCGAGCCACAGCTGGCGCAGGACGATGCCGACGAGGGCGCCGCTCCACACCATGGACAGGACCAGCACCTGGGGCCAGCCCGTCAGCGCCAACCCGACCAGGCCGGTGCCGGTGCCCGCGATGCCGACGAAGATGGCGCTGTGGTCGGCACGGCGCATGCGACGCCAGGCCGGGGCCGACCAGCGCAACCGGTGGAACGCCGCGCTGACGCCGAACATGGCCAGCATGGCCAGCACGTAGACCGTCAACACCACCTTGCTCCCCCTGTCGGGACCGCCGGCGATGAGGAAGGGACCCCCGATCAACCAGGCAACGACGGCCCCCACGTGGAGCCAGCCCCGCAGGCGCGGCCGCCGGCCGAGATTGTCGGCGTCCCTCCCTTGCTCACCTTGGGCGGGCACGGTCACACCCGACCCGCCTCGTCCAGCTGGTCTGCCAGCTCCACCTCGCGGCGCGAAATGCCGAGCAGAAAGAGGATGGCGTCCAGGTAGGGCACGCTGAGTGCCGTGTCGGCGGCCTGACGCACCACAGGCTTGGCGTTGAAGGCGATGCCCAGCCCGGCCACGGCCAGCATGTCCAGATCGTTGGCCCCGTCACCCACGGCGATCGTCCGTGACAAGGGGACACCGGCCGCCCGGGCGAACCGGATGAGGGCGGAGGCCTTCCCGGCCCGGTCCAGCACGGGTGCCGCCAGTTCCCCCGTGATGACACCTCCCTCCACGGAGAGGACATTGGCGGCCAGGTGGTCGATGCCCAACTCGGCCACCAGGGGGCCGATGACCTCCATGAAGCCACCGCTGACCACGGCCATCTCGTAGCCCAGGCGCTTGAGCGTGCGCACCAGTGTGCGTGCCCCCGGCGCCAGGACGATGGAGCGGCGGACGGCGTCGAGATCGGCCTGGCCGAGCCCGGCCAGCAGGCGCACCCGCCGGCGCAGCGCCTCCTCAAAGTCGATGTCCCCCGCCATGGCCGCCTCGGTCACCGCGGCCACCTGCGCGCCGCAACCACCGCGCGCGGCCAGGAGATCGATCACCTCGCCTTGAATGAGCGTCGAATCCGCATCAAGGACAATCAGGTGCTTGGCTCGGCGGTGCAGCCCGGCCACCTGGACGGCGATGTCGACCTCGTGCTGCACCGCCTCGTCAGCCAAGGCACGCCGGAGGAGGGTCAGATCCCCACCGGCCACGGTGAGCTCGTAGCTGTGCACGGGGTAGGCCGACAACCGGACGATCCGCTCAATGTTGCCCCCGCAACGGCTGACGCGGCCGGTGATCCCTTGCAGTGTCCCGGCATCGATCTCCGGTGCCAGCACGGTGACCAGGTACCGGTCCGGACCGGTTCCGGTTTCCCTCTCCCGCAATGGAGCGATGGCCACCTCCACCTGCACCGTGCGCAGCTCCCGGGAAAGGGCGCGGCTGAGTTCCCCGGCGTCGGGCTCCGCCACCTCTATCTCCACACAGAGCAGCAGGCGGCCGTGCACCCGTACCTGCTCGACGTCGAACACGGCGATGCCCTGGCCCGCCAAGGCGGCGAAGAGCCTCTCGGCGATGCCCGGCCCGTCCTGGCCGGTCAGCGTCACCAGGTGGGGGGTGCGGTCCGACATCGTCCCGCAACGGTACCGGGAGTCCCGATCGTCAGGGTGCGGCGATGTCCCTCTCGTCGACCCAGCCCTGTCCGTCCACCCACCGCCGAATGATCCGGGCCGGCACGCCGCCCACCACGCAGCGATCCGGGATGACGCCGCGCACGACGGCTCCCGCGGCCACTACGACGTGCTCGCCGATGTCGGCGCCCGGGAGCACAATGACGTTGGCTCCCAGCCAGCTGCCCGAGCCGATGCGCACCGACGCCTCGGTGGGCCACTGCCGCCCGATCGGCTCGACCGGGTCCAGATAGCTGTGGTTCTGGTCGGTGATGTACACGTAGGGGCCCGTCTGAATGTCGTCGCCGATCTCAATGGACCAGTGGCCGACAATGTGCGAGCCCCGGCCGATGACGCAACGGTTCCCGATGGCGACCACCGGGTTGGTGACCAGCTCCTGCCCCGGAGCCATACCGGCCGTGATGCACGTGTGGGGACCCACCAGGGTCCCCGACCCGATGTGGATGTGGTCCTCGTTGTAGATGGCTCCCTGGGGGAACAACAAGCAGGCCCCATATCCCATGTGCCCGAAGCGCCGCCCCAGGGGATCGTCAGGCCCGATCGCCCCCAGCTCTCCTGCCGTGGCCCACACGGTGTGCACCAGGCGCGCCCCAGCACGGCGCAACGGTCCGGGCAGGGAGCGGGCCCAACTCACGCCGGAATGCTAGGTGTCCGGCGCGATCAGGGCGAAGGGGGGCTTCGTTACACTGTCGCCGTGCCTCCAGTGGTCCCCCCGGGCGGCGCCGACCCTTCACCGCAACCTCCCGGGAAGCGACAGATCGACCGCCGGCGCTTTCTCCTCATGTCGGCCATCGGCGCGGGTGGGGTGACCCTGGGGGCCTTCTTCCAAGCTGGCGGAACCCGGGCGGCCGGGAAGAAAAGAACCCCGGTCCGGCCCCGGCGTCCCGCCCCCACCACCACCACGACCACGGTGCCGGCAGTGGAGCAGACCACGCTGGACAGTGGGGTCGTCGTGCCCACGGCCCCCTGGCTCATCGCCGAGAACAACAAGCCCGGCACCCTCGACTGGATCGTCAACCACATCCAACCCGATCACGCCCTCGAAGGTTTCGCCAGCGGGGTCAGCGCCACAACGGGCGATGATGTGGCGCTCTTCGTCAACACCACCGCCCGCGCCGTGCAGGTGCAGGCCTACCGCATGGGGTACTACCAGGGTCTGGGCGGCCGTCTGGTCTATCAGAGCGACATGGTGGCGGCCGGTCAGCAGGCGGCGCCCGTCGTGAGCCCGGGGCTCGGTACCGTCTCGTGCCCCTGGTCACCCACCCTGAGCTTCACCATCGACGCCACCTGGCTGCCCGGTTGCTACCTCCTGAAGTTGGTGGGTGACGGGGGCGAGCAGCAGTACGTCCCCCTGACTGTCCGCGATGACGGGAGCTCAGCGGCCTACCTGTTCCAGAACAGTGTGACCACCTGGCAGGCCTACAACCTCTACGGCGGCTACAGCCTGTACTACGGGCCGAACGCCCAGGGGAAGCCGGTCTTCGCCGATCGGGCCCGCGCCGTCTCGTTTGATCGCCCCTACCCCCAGAGCTGGGCCTCGGGTGCGGCCGACTTCATGGGCAACGAGTACCCGCTCCTCTACGACCTCGAGCGCCTCGGATTGGACCTCTCCTACTGGACCGATGTCGACCTGCATGCCAACCCCGGGCTCCTCAGCAACCACAAGTGCCTGTTCAGCCTGGGCCATGACGAGTACTGGTCCCAGTCGATGCGCCAGGGGGCGACGGTGGCCAACGCCGCCGGCCTCAACCTGGCCTTCCTGGGCGCGAACGCCTGCTACCGCCAGATCCGACTGCAGGCGACCTCCGTCGGGCCCAACCGGCTCCAGATCTGCTACAAGGACGCCTCCGAGGACCCGATGGCCCAGCAGGACCCCGCGCTCACCACGGTCAACTGGGACCAGCCACCGGTCAACAACCCCGAGTCCACCTTGACCGGCGCGACCTACCAGTCCGTCGGCGCCCAGGCCTCCATGGTGGTCACCGACTCGTCCTCGTGGTTCTTCGACGGGTGCAACGTGACCGACGGGCAGGCGTTCCCCAACGTGATCGTGGGCGAGTACGACCGCTTCGTGCCCGCCCTCCCGGGGCCCCGCAATCTCGATGTGCTGGCTCACTCGCCCATACCCGGCCAGGGCAACTGGTCCGACCTCACCTACTTCACGGCGCCGGGCACCGGTGGCGGGGTCCTGGCCACCGGCTCGGCCTACTTCGTCTACCGGCTGGCCAACGCCACCGCCATGCCGTCGAACGTCGTCCCCGCGGCCGTCCCCGGCGAGACCGACGTCCTGCTCCGGGCCATGCAGAACCTGTACGGGCGGTTCGGATCCGGGCCGGCGACGGCGCTTGGGGCATCGGGTGGCAACTGGAGTTCCATTTACAGCGGCGTAGCCGCCCAAAGCGGATCCGCCAGGGCGACCAATGCCGCCTGAGCGCAATGACCTCCCTCGCGCCGCCCACCCCTCTACGATCGCTCAGCAGATATGACGAAGCCTCCCGCACAACACGTCCGCACCCGTCCCCAGGCGCACACCCGCCTGTACCTTGGCCTCGGTGCCGTGGCGGCCATCGGTCTGAGCGGTCTGGCGCTCAGCACCTGCACCTCGTCGCCCCCCGCGCACACCGGTGCCAGAGCGACCACCACCACTAAGGCTCCGCCGCCGCCGCCGCCGACCTGCCCGCTCACCGGCACGGCCGCGCCCGCCGGCGTCCCGGCGCGACCGGCCCTGGGCGTCAAGATCGACAACATCCCCGCGGCGCGCCCGCAGAGCGGGCTCGACAAGGCCGACGTCGTCTTCGAGGAGCCCGTCGAAGGCGGCATCACCCGCCTGGTTGCCGTCTTCCAGTGTCAGGAGGCCCCATCGGTGGGTCCCGTCCGCTCGGCTCGCAACGTCGACATCGGGATCCTCGGGCAACTGGGCAATCCCCTTGAAGTGCACGTGGGAGGTATCCAACCCGTACTGGCCAACATCAATGCGTCCCCGATCGTCAACGTCGACCTCGGCGCCTACGGTGCCATTGAGAACCATCCCGCCGGCCGCTACGCCCCCGAGGACACTTACTCGACGACGGCCCTGATGTGGGGTACCCACCCGACCATGACGACCCCGCCGCCGCCACTGTTCGCCTTTTCACCCACGGCCCCGGCCGGATCGCCGGTGGCGAGCGTCCACGTCCCCTTTTCCGGGTACTCCGACGTGACCTGGAAGTACAACGCGGCCATCAGCGCCTTCCAGCGCTTCTACAACGGCACCGCCCCCGACATGCTGGCTGACGGCGCACAAACCACCGCAGCCAACGTGATCGTGCAGTACGTGCACATCAGCTACGGGCCCTGGGTGGAGAGTGGGTGTTGCTCGCTTGAGGTGCAGTCGGACCTCTACCCTGGCGCGTCGGGGAGGTCAGAGGTGTTCCGCGGCGGGGTGGCCATCCCCGGCACCTGGACCCGGTCCACGCTGGGTTCGGCCACCCGATTCGTGAACGCGGCCGGTGCACCGATCAACCTGCAGCCCGGTCAGACCTGGGTCGAGTTGCTCCCCGACACCATCACGGCGACGACGACCCCGTAGGGGCCGGCGCCGATTCAGGCATCGCCGGCTTGCGGGCCACCAGGGCCAGCAGCAGGCAGTCCTCGGCCGCCGCGAACACGCCCGGGTGCGCACTCGCCTCAGCTTCGTCGAAGGTGCCGGCTGCCGCGCCGCGGCGCATCAGGTTGAGTCCTTTGGACTCGGTCACCTCAAAGCCGGCGGCCCGCAACTTGGCCGCCAGTTCGCCGGCGCCGTACTCAATCTTGTGATCGTCATTCATCAGCTCGGACGACCGCAGGCGCCACACCGGGCCGTTGGGGGTGTCAAGACAGAACCAGCCACCCGGGGCCAGGACCCGGAACACCTCACGCATCACGTCGTCGCCCTCGGCCTCGGTCACGTGCTCAATGGACTGTCCGCTGTAGACCAGGTCGAAGGAACCGTCGGCGTAGGGGCCCAGATCGACCATGGAGTGGAAGGCGAAGGCAACCGGGCCCAGTTCGGACACGACGGTGGCCCCCAGGGAGCCCCCCTGGTAGATCTCGTGGCGCTCGGCCACCGGCAGGTCGACCACGACCAGGCGCTCGAAAGGATAGGGATAGCCCAGATGGACCAGGGCCCCGTCCGGAAAGCCCTGGTGGGTCCCGCCCAGATCGAGGATGCGGGCGGCCCGGGGGAGGCCTGCCACGAACGCACTGCGGCTGACATGCATGGACAGCAGGACGTCAGCGATGGGGACCTGGCGGCGGAACTCCTCGGAGTGGGCCAGGGCCTGGGCCACGCCGTGGCGGGACAGCTCACCGTGCGCCAGCTTGGCGGTGTACTCAGTACCTCCGGTCGCATCCGGCTCGCGGTCGAGGATCACGTTGAACGCCATGCGGACCGACTGCTTCGGACCCAGGTACCGGAAGGGAACCGTGGGCACGAACCGGTCGAGGACGCGGTAGGCGCGCTGCTTCCATCCGGGGGTACGCACAGGTCCATTCTGACGCGAAGCGCTCCGGGCAGGACACCCGAGGGAGTGGCGGGGCCCGTCCGGAGCAACTTCGATGCTGTGAGAGTGCGGCTTTCGGTCAGAGCCGCCGAGTGTGAACTAGCTGTCGAGCATGATGGGAAGGTCGTCCGGATCGACGACACCCTCTCCGGAGAGCTCGTCGACCACCGTGGGAGCCAGGAACTCACGGACCCGGCCGTCGACCTCGGCCATGAGTTGCGGGTTCTCGGTGAGGAACGTCTTGACGTTCTCCCGACCCTGTCCGAGCTGCTCGCCTTCATAGGTGAACCACGCACCGGACTTCTTAATGAAGCCGAGCTCCACGGCCACGTCGAGCAGTGAGCCCTCGCGGCTGATCCCCTGGCCGTACATGATGTCGAACTCGGCCTGCTTGAAGGGCGCCGAGCACTTGTTCTTGACGACCTTGACCCGGGTCCGGTTGCCCACCACATCGGCCCCGTCCTTGATCGCCTCTATCCGCCGGATGTCCAGACGGACCGAGGCATAGAACTTCAGCGCACGCCCGCCGGGGGTGACCTCGGGCGATCCGTACATCACGCCGATCTTCTCCCGTAGCTGGTTGATGAAGATGGCGATCGTGCTGGACTTCGAGAGCGTCCCGGTCAGCTTGCGGAGGGCCTGGGACATCAGGCGCGCCTGCAGCCCGACGTGGGTATCGCCCATCTCCCCTTCGATCTCCGCCAGCGGCGTCAGCGCGGCCACCGAGTCGATCACCAGCACGTCGAGCGCACCGGAGCGGATCAACATGTCTGCGATCTCCAACGCCTGCTCCCCGGTGTCGGGTTGGGAGATCAGGAGCTCGTCCACGTTCACCCCGATGGCCCGCGCGTAAACGGGGTCCATGGCGTGCTCGGCGTCGATGTAGGCGCAGATCCCACCGTTGCGCTGCGCCTCGGCCACGGCGTGCATGGCCAGGGTCGACTTGCCGGAGGATTCCGGCCCGTAAATCTCCACGATGCGCCCACGGGGCAGTCCACCGATGCCCAAGGCCAGGTCCAGCGAGAGAGCCCCGGTGGAGATGGACTCAATGTTCATGCTCATGTTGTCCCCCATCCGCATGACCGAACCCTTGCCGAACTGCTTCTCAATCTGGCCCAGCGCCGCATCCAACGCCTTTTCCCGTTCTTCGGCCATCTCTGTCTCCTCTGTGTTCGGTTACGACCCTCAGCACCCTCGGTGATGGGGTGACCCTACGGGGGGGATGTGACAACACCACGCACGTCTCTGCCTGTCCGGGCATCATAGCGAACGTGTGTTCGTAATGTGGGGACCATCTCCCGGGAGGGAAACGGTCCGGGGTGGTTCCACAATGCGCGGCCTTTCTCGTGCTTCAGGCCGATCCGGGCGACCCCGGCCGGTGCGTTGACGCTCGCCCCACGCGGGTTAAGGGAGAATAGGGGCGAAATGAGCAGCCCGGTGAGCATTGCGCGTGGTGGCGCCCTCATGGCGGCAGTTCTCATGGCCACTCTGAGCGGATCGACCCTTCCCGCCGGGGCCGCCACCGGCGCGACTGCCCTCTACGGCGAGGCCATGACCACCACCAGGTCCTGGTCGGTGCACTACATATCCTCGGGGTCGGACTCCAAAGTCTCCATGCTCACCAGCGGGGACGCCGGTCCTGCCTCGGGTACCCAGGAGGTTCTCGTCGGCCAGGGCACCACCGCCGACCGAGCCTCCCTCGTCGTGATCGGCGGGATCACCTACATGAACGGGGATGCACGGGCGCTGATCGACCTGACCGGACTTTCCGCCTTGCAGGCCGCGGCCACAGCGGGGAAATGGATCCAGTTCGCCACCGACAACCAGGTCTTCTCCCAGGTCGTCGCCGGCGTCCGCTCTACTGATGTGGCCCAGGAACTGGCCCTCAAGGGCCCCTACCGGCTCGGTTCCCCACGCCGGCTGGACGGATACGAGGTCGACCCCGTCCTCGGCACCCAGCATTTCCCGGGCCTCAAGACCCAGCGGTCGGTCCTGTACGTGCGCGCCAACGGCCTGCACGTCCCTGTCGAGGAGGACACCTTGAACGCGCAGGGTAACCCGAACGGTGTGGAGCACACCGTCTTCTCCCATTGGGGTGAGATGGTGCGGCCGCTTGCTCCCCAGGCGACAGCGACGATCGGCGCGGTGAGCACGGCCTGAGCCCGTCAACCGGCCCCGATGTAAGGGGAGCCAGCCGGCATGGGACAATGCCACCCCCCAAAGCGCGCCGGGCCGAGAGCCCGCCGGGCAGCCGCCTCAGGCTGCGGAGAGAGAGCGACATGCGACCCCGTCCCACCCACAGCAGCGCGTGTGCGACAACCCTGGCCGCCACCGCAATCGCCCTCTTCGCCTGGGCCGGTCCGGCCGGCGCATCGGCCACTGCTCAGGCCATCTATGACTCCGCCCTCAAGACGGCCGGCAGCCAGAGCGTCCACTTCGTCTCGGCGGCCAGCGACCAGGGCACGAGCCTGAAGGTGGTCGGTGACACCGGCGCGACTTCGGGATCGCAGTCGCTCGTGGTGAGCAAGGGGAAGATGTCGGAGAAGCTGACCATCACGTTGGTCGGCGCCACCGGCTACCTGAACGGGAACTCCACCGCGCTCGAGAACATCATCGGCCTCACCACTGCCCAGGGCACCAAGTACTCGGGAAAGTGGCTCTCCTTTCCCACGTCCAATGCCAGCTTGGGTCAATTGGTCAGCGGGTTGCACGACCAGGAAGTGACGACCGAGCTCAAGTTGACCGGGCCATTGACCTTCGGCAGGTCCAAGACCATCAACGGCCAGCGCGCCACGGCCATTAAGGGCACCGTCGGCACGTCGGCCGCGACCCAGGTGCCAGCCGTGCTGTACGTGGCCGCGAGCGGGACGCCCCACCCTCTTGAGGAGGACACCAACCCGACCGCGAGCACCGCCAAGAGCACCGCCAAGAGCACCGCCCAGG
>DATLSH010000021.1:0-13719 GCA_035534235.1 Acidimicrobiales bacterium
CGTGGGCCCCGGCGGTGTACGAGCTCGGCCACCGCTACGTGATGTACGTGACCTTCTCGGTGGCGGGGACGAAGCCCCTGCAGCACTGCATCGGCATTGCCACCGCGCGCCGCCCGTCCGGTCCCTTCCATGCCCGTGGGACGCCCTTCGTCTGTCAGAAAAAACTGGGAGGTGACATCGACCCACAGTTGTTCGTGGACCCCCATGGTCCCAGAGGCCCGCGCCAGCCCAACTATCTCGTATGGAAGTCCGACAACAACTCGGTTCCCGGTGATGGCACGACGAGTATTTGGGCCCAGCCGTTGAGCAACGACGGCCTCACCCTGGAGGACAAGCCGGTGAGTCTCTTCCAGCCCACCCGGAAATGGGAGCTCCCCTTGGTCGAAGCACCGCAGATGGCGCTTTCTCCACAGTCGACGGTGTGGGTGTTCTTCTCCGGTGGCACGGGGTTCTTCAGCCCGGACTACGCCATGGGTGCGGTCAAGTGCAAAGGCCCGCTCGGACCCTGCAAGGACGTCCTGCGTGGCCCGCTGATTGCGTCGAACAGACAAGGTGCGGGCCCGGGTGAGGAGACGTACTTCGTCGGTGGGGACGGCAGCGATTGGCTGCTCTACAGCCCGGTCCACGCGCAGGATCTCAAGCGCCTCTTCCGCCCCATTGAGGCGGCTCGCATCGGTTGGGGCAAGAACGGCCCTTATGTGGGGGCCGCAGGTTCGTTCCCCCTGGCGACGTGCAACGTTCTGGGGGGAGACACTTCTCCGAGCTGCAGCAGCCGGGCCGACTCCGGCTCGAGGTAGATGGTGGCGTAGGGGATCGCCCGCAAGGCCGAGGCGGGGCAACGAACCGAAAGAGGCCCGGTCAATGCGGCGCGAACCGGTTCGGCCTTGCGCGCTTCGGGGACCACCGCGATCACCGCCGCGGCGCGCAGGAGCGCCGGAATGGTCACGGTGATGGCGTGCGCAGGCACGGACTCCAGGTCGGGGAAATGGCCCTCGTTGACCTGTTGCTGCCGGCATGCCGCGTCGAGCTCGACCACCTTCACGTCGAGTGGGTCGCTGAAATCGGCCACCCCGGGGTCGTTGAAGGCGAGGTGCCCATTCTCCCCGATCCCCAGGCAGCACAGGTCGAGTGGGTGCTGGGCCAGGAGATCGGCGTAGCGGGCGCACGAGCTCTCGGCCTCACCGTGCCCATCGACGTAGTAGGCCGCCCGCGGCGACGTTGGTTCGACGATCCGTTCCCGGATCCATTTTTGGAACCCGGCCGCGTGGTCGGGCCCTATCCCGACGTACTCGTCCATGTGGAAGACGATCGTGTCCGCCCACGGGACATCGGCGGTCCTGGCCACGAGCGTTTCGACGAACGCCAGTTGCGAGTTCCCGGTGGCGAACATCACATGAGCCACCCCGCGTTCCCGCACCGCCTCCCGCATGATCTCTGCGGCCCGGTCAGCGGCGGCACGAGCCATCGCAGCGACGTCGGAGTGGACGATGACACGGGCGTGACCGAAGGCCACGGCGGAAGGATCTGACATGCCGGTCAGCATGCCAGGCGGGGCTCGGACAGACTGGAGGTCATGCGCACGGTGGTCCAGCCCCAAGCGTCGCACCACGCCGCAGCGTGGGAGGTGGTGCGCCGGCACCTGGCGATCACCCCTGTCGTCACGGCGCCGCAGCTGGGACAGAACGTCTCGCTGAAGATCGAGACCTTCCAGCCCACTGGCTCGTTCAAGGTACGAGGAGGGTTGGCCGCGGTGGCGGCCACGCTCAACGCCGACCCCGGGCGAGAGGTGGTGGGTGCGTCGGCCGGCAATCACGGCCTGGGTCTGGCCTATGCTGGTGCCAAGCTCAAGGCCAAGGTCACGGTGATCGTGCCCCGCCTGGCTTCGGCGGCCAAGGTGTCCGCACTGCAACAGTTCGACGTTCGCCTCGTCCTGCACGGCGAGGGGTACAGCGAGGCGGAAGCGCACGCGCTCGACCTGGTCGAGCGGGAGGGTGGGCGGTACGTCTCGCCCTACAACGATCCCGATGTCATCGCCGGTCAAGGGACGATGGCGCGTGAACTGCTCGAACAGGTGCCGAACTTGGGGACGGTGATCGTTCCCGTCGGAGGGGGCGGGCTGGTGTCCGGCATCAGCCTCGGCCTGCGCGGATCGGGCGTCCGCGTGATCGGTGTCGAGTCGGAGGCCTCGCCTTCGATGAGCGCCGCCGTTGCCGCGGGAACCATCGTGCCCATCACGGTGGAGCCGACACTGGCCGATGGCCTGGCGGGCAATCTCGAGACGGGGGCGATCACGGTGGGCATCGCGCTCGACAACAACGTCGAGATCCTGACGGTGAGCGAGGCCGACATACGGTCGGCCATGGCCTTCTCCGCCCACAAAATGGGCCTGGTCCTCGAAGGTGCCGGGGCGGTGGGGGTGGCAGCCGTCAGGGCCGGCCTGATCTCCTCCCGGGACGACGGGAGCGAGACCGTCGTCATACTTTCCGGGCGAAACATCGCTCCCACGCTGCTCGACGAGGTGCTCCATTCCTGACGTCCATGTGGGCGACGTCACGCTCAATTTCGATATCACGGGCCACGGCGAACCGCTGCTTCTCATCGCCGGTTGTGGGCAGCCGGCGCTGGCCTGGCATCTCAGCGTGGTGCCGGCGCTGGTGGCGGCCGGCTACCAGGTGGCGACCTTCGACAATCGCGGCGTTGCCCCGTCCTCGTCGCCACCGTCTCCCTACAGCGTCGAGGGGATGACGGCGGACGCACTGTCGCTTCTGGATCGTCTGGGTTGGACCGATCCCGTCCGCGTCGCCGGTCATTCGCTCGGAGGTTGGATCGCCGAGACGTTGGTCCTCGACCATCCGGGGCGTGTTCGATCTGCGGCGCTCATGGGGAGCCCGAACAAGCCCACGGCCTGGGAGATCGCCATCACCACGGTGGAGCGGGACGTGGCCCGCCTCGATGTCGATCTCCCCTCCTTGTTCTATGCCACGCAGACGCTCCGCTACCTACCCATCGCCGATATTCAAAACGATGAGGTGGTCAGCATGTGGCTGTCGTTCACGGCCGACCTTCCGGTCTGGCCGAACCCCGGTCGTCTCGGCCAGTACGAGGCGGCGTTGGCCTGGTCAACCGATCCCTCGCGCACCACGCGATGGCCCGAGATCGCGGTGCCGTGTCTCATCGTGGCCTTCGAGCACGACGTGGACTCCCCACCGGAGAAGGCTCGCCGGGCCGCCGGGATTATTCCGGGCTGTGAGTACCAGGAGATCGCCGGCTCCGGACACCTCGGCATCGTGACGCATGCCGAGGAAGTGGCGGACCATCTCATCGAGTTCTTCGGCCGTCACTGACGCATACTGGGTCCATGGAGTCCCATCCGCTTGACGATGCACTCACTGTCCTTGCTGGCACCGCGCCCGAGTACGGAGCGCTCGGATTGTCGAACCACGGTCCGATGGGCGCGGAAGTGCTCGGGCAGCTCGGCCACAGCGAGGCTATTGCGGACTGGGTGATGGCGTACGCCGCGCGATTGGATGTCGCGCCGCCTCCGGCAGTAAGGCCATTGAGCGAAGCCGACTGGCCCACTGCGCTCGGCGTCCCCGGGTCCTTCCCCTCGTGGTCGGCACTCTTCGAGACCGAACTGGCCGATCGGCCGATGGCTGCGGTTGTCGGGGAATGGGTGCCGCGTCTCGTACCGGGCACGATCGGAGCGGCGGCGCACGGTCTGATCCGGACCGCGCATGCGTTACGCTCCTTCGGCGAGGCGGCCACGTTGCCCCGCCGGGTCGAAGTGGCCACCGGACTGGCCTATTGGGCGTCGCAGTACCAGGAACTTCCCGGGCCACCGCTGCTCATCGGGCACCAGAACGTGCCCGAAGCGCTGGCCGACCTCCCGTACCTGCCCGAGGAGGCAGGGCCGGAACCGCTCATCAATGATGCGGTGAGGCACATGGCGGACATCGCCGACGAGTTCGAGCAGGCCGTCTCGTCCCTGGGACCGGGCGGCGATGCCGTGGCGCTCCTCGATGCCCTCGCCATCGGTGGGGCGCGCGCCTACCTGCGCAACGCCGAGGACGGGAGCGCGATCGGGCTCCTGCACGCCGTGACCGCGCCCTTGGCGCTCGAACTCATCCTTCCCTGGCTCGCGGTGGAGGATCACGACGCGGCATTGGCCTACGCATGGCAGGCCGTCGCCTCGCTCCACGTGGCCTATGACATCGAGCGGCACCCCGCCGGCACCGACGATGGGGATCCGCCGGCCACCGATGTCCTGATCGCGCTGGCCCTGCAGTCCGGCGATGTGCATGCCCTCAAGCTGACCGAAGCAGCGTTGCGCTGCCATGCCAGGACCAACGATCCTGCCCTGCTGTTCGCCGCGGCGGACGCCGCGGGTCGGTTGCGGGACTGACCGGGGCCGCCCTTACTTGGGCCCACCTCGGTGAGTACCATCACGCCGATGGAATATCGCACGCTCGGCCGTACCGGTGTCAAAGTGAGCCCACTCTGTCTGGGCGCCATGATGTTCGGGGCGTGGGGCACCTCTGATCACGACGAAGCGATCCGCATCATCCACCGCGGGCTCGATGCGGGGATCAATTTCATCGACACCGCCGATGTCTATTCGTTCGGCGAATCTGAGGAGATCGTGGGCAAGGCATTGGCCCAGAAGAACCGCGAGAAGGTCATTCTGGCCACCAAGGTTCACGGTGTCATGGGAAAGGACCCCAACGCCCAAGGCAACTCGCGCCGGTGGATCATGGCCGGCTGCGAGAACAGCCTGCGCCGTTTGGGCACCGACTACATCGACCTCTACCAGATTCACCGACCATCGCCGGACACCGACATCGACGAGACCCTGGGCGCGCTCACCGATCTGGTGCGGGTGGGGAAGATCCGCTATTTCGGCAGCTCGACCTTTCCCGCCCATGAGATCGTCGAGGCACAGTGGGTGGCGCAACGTCGGGCCCGCGAGCGCTTCGTCACCGAGCAGCCGCCATATTCGATTCTGGTGCGTGGCATCGAGAAGGACGTGTTACCGATGTGCCAGAAGTACGACATGGGCGTCCTGCCCTGGAGTCCCCTGGCCGGAGGGTGGTTGTCGGGTGCTTTCGGGGAGGGTAAGCCGAACACCAGCCGGCGCTCCAGCATGGTGCCCGCCCACTACGACATGACCCTGCCGGGAAACCGGCAAAAGGTCGAGGCGGTCACGGCGCTGAACACACTGGCCGAAGAGAGTGGGTTGAGCCTGATCCAACTGGCCCTCGGCTTTGTCCTGGAGCATCCGGCCATCACGTCGCCGATCATCGGACCCCGCACAATGGAGCACCTGGAATCCCAACTTCCCGCCCTCGAGTTGCGACTCGCCCCCGACGTCCTCGATCGCATCGACGAGATCGTGCCGCCCGGGATGGACCTCAACGCCACCGACGTGGGTTGGGTGCCGGCGGCCATCGCAGAACCCTCGCTGCGCCGCCGTCCCCGCTGAGGACGGAGCGCGCGCCTACACCCGCCGTGCCCTCCCCGCCTCTTGCCGGGGCATGCTCTGGTGCTTCGGTACGGGGTACGCCGGTTGGTTGTCGGAGGCCCCCAAAATGTCGAGTTGCGTGCAGCCCTGTGCCATCACGTCCGCGGGAAGGTCCTTCGACGTCGAAGGGAGCGAAGGGATCGACACATCCTTGTGCCGCATGCGCAGCGTCGAGGTCAGGTCCCCCGCGTTGTCCCGTCGCCACGCCGAGAGGTTCGGGGCCCGCACTCCGAAACGCTCTTCGAGGAAGCGGAGCTGTGAGGTGTGGTCGAAGACGTCGGACGCGACATACCCGCCGCGACTGAAGGGTGAGAGCACCAGCATGGGGACGCGGAAGCCCATCCCGATGGGCCCCCCGACACCACCGGCATCCGGGGGTAGTGACGACGCGGTCAGGTGCTCGCCGGGGGTACCGGCGGGCGCCGTCGGCGGGGGCACGTGGTCGAAGAACCCGTCGTTCTCGTCGTACATGTGGAAGAGCACCGTCTTTGACCACACGTCGGGGTTGGAGGCCAAGGTGTTGAGCAGTTGGTTCGTGAACCACTCTCCCAGCGCCGGCGGCGCGGGCGGGTGCTCGTCGTAGCCGTCGGGCGGGAGGATCCAGCTGACGGAGGGCAGGTTTCCCGAGGCGACATCGGTCACGAAGTCCGTGGGGTACTGGGGCAGGAAGGCCTTCTGGTAGAGCGAGGAAGACGGATTCTTGTACTGGCTGAAGTAGGGGAGGATGGCGTCACCGACCAGGAGCCCGTGCTGCTCGAAGAATGCGGGCGCGTACAGGTCGCCCTCGGGGTTGTAGACCTTCCAGCTGATTCCGGCGTCTTCGAGCACCTCGGGCATGGTGGGCCAGTGTGCGCTCCAGATGGCGTCGACATCCTCGTTGGTGCTGATGACGGGGCCACCGGCCTTCCCCGCGGGGTCGATCGTCCCCGAAAGCGCCATGAGCCGGTTGGGATGCGTGGGGCCCATGACGGAGCAGTGGTAGTTGTCGCAGATGGTAAAGGCATCGGCCAATGCGTAGTAGAAGGGAAGGTCCCCCCGGGTGTAGTAGCCCATGGTCACCACCCCGTCCCGGGGCCCTTCGTAGGCCGCGCTGGTGTGGGTCTTCACGAAGTCCGCGTTGTGTCCCGTGCCGCGACTGAGGTGCTCGGCGGGCCACGTGTGGTTGAGGTCGTGCGTGCATTCGCCGATGCCCGAGTTGGATCGGAGGTGGAAGGGGAGCAGGTGCGCCGCCACGCCCCCCGGCCATGCCTGTGCGAAGGCGCCGAGCGAGCCCTTCGGGTGATCGTCAAAACCGCGTACGCCCCTATAGGACCCGTAGTAGTGGTCGAAGGAGCGGTTCTCCTGCATGAAGAAGATGACATGCTCGATGGCACCGAGGTCTGAGCCCGCCGCCTTGACCTTCGACGCCGCCCTGATGGTTGCCGCCCCGGCCCCTGCGCCACCCATGGCGGACAGGAGGCCCCCTCCACCGGCCGCCAATGCGGCAGCGATGAAGGTGCGCCGGTTCATCTGCCGCACCACTCTCGTCCTGGGGGTCATGCGAGGTTCTCTCCTTGGTGTAGGCGCTGGGTTGTGACGCACCGGCAGTCACTTGTGTCGGAAATGGACGAACACACGTCCGAAGTTGCGGGAGTCCTTCTCGACACGGTCGTAGAGGGCCTTGATCTCCTTCTGGTCGAGAAAGCGCAGCACGCGCTTCTTCAACTGGCCGCTCCCTTTCCCCGGGATGATCTCGACGAGCCGGACCTTCTTCTCCACCGCTTCGTCGATGATCGCCCGGAGCGCCCGGTCGATGTCGCCGCCCCGATTGTAAATATCGTGCAGGTCGAGTGTGAGCTTCACGGCGGTGGAGTCCCGCTCTACGCACCCAGCGCGGAAGGAGCGTGCCCCTCAGCTGGTGTAGTCAACCGGGCCTGTTCCCTCTATACCGATGGCGAAGGCGAGTCCACGCAACGACGAGTTCTTGGTGACCGGCCAGATGCTGTGCACGGTGTCCGGCGGAATCCGTATCAGGTCGCCCTGGCCGACCTCGCGTTCCTCGTCGGCGATCTTCATGATGCCGCGTCCCGAAATGATGTAATAGAACTCGTGGGTGGGGTGGGAGTGCGGGTCCACGAGTCCGCCTCCCGCCACTTCCCATTCGCTGACGAGTTCGAGGAATCCACCTTTTGTCGCGTCGTGCAATTCACGGGGCTCGATGAGCCACCAGACCGGCACCGTGCCGGCGTGCTCGACAACGGGAGCCACGTCTCGGGCCGAACGGATGTCCATGTCATTCCCCTTCGCCTCGTTGGTGTCCGACGGGGCGATACTACGGGCAGGCGCGCCACGGGCCCGACCTCAGTCGTCAGACGGACGCCACCAGATCGGCGTCGTTGTTGCGGACGTTGCCCACCCGCGGGCTGACGGGGTGGTGGACGATGGTACCGGCGGGCGCGGCGCGGACGAGTGCGGTCAACTCGGCGATGTCGTCGATGTCGGGATCGAGCCATACGTCGAACGTGTCGGGGTTGAGGATCACCGGCATGCGGTCGTGGATCCCCTCCATGTCCTGACTGGCCGTGGTGGTGATGACGGAGCAGGAGTAAAGGGGCGGGGCATCGGCTGGCCCGTTCCTGTCCCGCCACCACTCCGAGATCCCGGCCATGGCCAACGGCGCACCATCGGCGCGAGTGAAGTAGTGGGGCTGCTTGCGGCCACTGTTCTGCTTGTGCCACTCGTAGAAGCCGTCGGCCGGGACGATGATGCGGTGGCTCCGGAAGGCGGAGCGAAAGGACGCCTTGGTGGCCACGGTCTCGCCCCGGGCATTGAAGAGGCGGCTCCCCGCCGCGGGATCCTTGGCCCACGAAGGGATGAGCCCCCAGCGATACGGTCGGAGCGTTCGAGAGAGACTGCCATCGGCGGGCGTGTGCCGGGCGACGACCCCGAGGACCTGGTCGGTGGGGGCGACGTTCCAGCTGGGGTTCGGCGCGGCCTCGACTCCTTCGCCCAGGGCGGCCTGGAAATAGCGGGCCAGGCGGGGTGGTGGGGTGATGAGGGCGAAGCGACCACACATGAGGACTGCATTGTGACCCGGTGACGCTGTGGGGGAGAGAGACCGGTGCTGAGCTGGTTGTTCTTTCCCCTGTGCGGCGAGAACAGCTTCTCTGTAGAGTACGAACATATGTTCGCTCCAGGTCCTCAGAAGCGCCCTTCTCCCCGTTCCCGGGAGCTCCCGGTCGGGCTGGCCGATCGGGTTCGTCCCGCTACCCCGGTGGCCGGGAGGCTCTTGCCGGTACCGGCCCCCTTGGTCCCCCTCTTCCCCGACGGGGCGTTGCGACGGGGGACGACGACGACCGTGGCCGGGTTGCCGGGTCACGGGGCCACCACGTTGGCGCTGGCTCTCCTGGCCGCGGCGTCGCAGGCGGGGAGCTGGTGTGCGGCGGTCGGCTTGCGCGACCCCGGGGTGGTGGCGGCCGCCGAACTCGGTATCGACCTGCGTCGGGTGGTCTTCGTGCCGCACCCGGGCAGTGGTTGGGCCGAAGCGGCGGGGGACCTGCTGCCCGGTGTCGACGTCGTCCTGGTGCGCCCGCCCGGCCGGGCCCGCCAGACCGCAGCCCGCCATCTGAGCGCCCGGGCCCGGGACCGCCAGACGGCGCTGGTGGTGCTGGTGGATCACGCCAGCGAGTGGCCACAAGGAGGTGATCTGGCCCTGTCGGTGGGAGCCATCGAATGGGAAGGGGTTGGCCGCGGGTACGGGCACCTGCAGGGGCGCCGGGCCGAAGTGCGGGTGAGCGGACGGAGGTCGGCTGGGCGAGCCATCGAGTGCTCGCTCTGGTTGCCCACCGGCTCGGGGGTGGTGGCGACGACACGGAGAGGGGCGGCACAGGGTGAGGACGGATCGGGTGTCGATCCCGGCGATGGGCCCGAGGCGGCCTGAGGCGTGAGGTGGAATTGGAACGGTTGGTGGTCATCTGGTGCCCCGAGCTTCAGCAGGAGGGGGCACGCGGAGAGGAAGCACGGCGCTTCGTGCACGTGGTCGCCCGCGCCGGAGAACTGTGTCCCTGGGCTCATCCCATTCGTCTCGGGGTCTGCGCCCTGCCGGCACGAGGGCCGGCCCGCTTTTTCGGCGGAGAGGAGATGGTTGTGTCCCGCCTGGTCGAGGCCGTGGGAGAGAACGCCCACGTCGGGGTGGCCGACGGGCTCTTCGCCGCCGTTCTGGCCGCCCGCTCCCGGCTGATCGTCCAGGCGGGGGAGGCGCGCCCATTTCTGGCGCCCTGGTCGGTCGCCACCCTGGCCCGGCCCGAACTGGCTGTCACCCTGCAGCGGCTCGGTGTCACCACGTTGGGACAGTTCGCCGCGTTGCCGTCCCCCCATGTATCGGACCGCTTCGGGGCCGACGCGGCCGCCTGTCACAAAGTGGCCCGGGGCGAAACCGGCGAGTTGGTGGGGATCCGGGACCGGTCCATCGAGCGGCGGCTGCGTGTCGCCCGGGGTGAGGATCCCGCGGGGGCGGAGCCACCGCCCTACCAACCGGGTTTCTTCGGGGGGGCCTCGGCCGCCGACACCCGGGCCGCCCTCTCCTTTAGCCGGGTCCAGGAGCGGCTTGGCATCGAGGCAGTCTTGATAGGGAGGGTCCAAGGTGGGCGTGACCCGGCGGAGCAAGCGGCGCTGGTGCCGTGGGGGAGCCCGGAGGCCGGGGTCGCCCGCACGGGTGGTGCGCCCTGGCCGGGGCGGTTGCCCCCCCCTTCCCCCACCCAGGTGCTCCAGGTGCCCCGGCGGGCCGAAGTGGTCGACGACGCCGGCGCGGCCGTGGGGGTGAGCGGGCGGGGACTGCTCAGCGGTGAGCCCGCTCGGCTCTCGGTCGAGGGCGGCCCGTGGCAGTCCATCACGGCCTGGGCCGGCCCGTGGCCGGTGACCGAGCGTTGGTGGACAGTGCGCCGGCGCCGGGCCCGGATCCAGGCGGTGACGGCTGACGGGGTGGCCCGGCTGCTCTCCACCGAGCGCGCGCAGTGGTGGGTCGAAGCACTCTATGACTGAGTGCCGGCATGACGGGTTGCCGGCATGCCAGGAGCCGATATGACAGAGCGGCCGCGCTACGCCGAGCTGCATGCCCACTCGGGCTTCAGCTTCCTCGACGGCAGCAGTGACCCCGAAGAGCTGGTGGCCGAAGCCCATCGGCTGGGGCTGGCTGCACTGGCCCTGACCGATCATCACGGCCTCTACGGGGTGGTGCGGTTCGCCGAGGCCGCCCGAGCTTGTGGTTTGCCCACGGTCTTCGGGACCGAGGTGACCCTGGCTCCGGCCGGGCCCCGCACCGGTGACCCTGACCCGAGCGGGCGCCACCTCATCGTGCTGGCCCGGGATCCCGAGGGTTATGCCGGGCTGTCGACCGTCCTGGCCGAGGCCCACCTCGAGGGCGGGGAGAAAGGGCGACCCGTTTTCACCCTCGACGCCTTGGCGGAGGCGGCACGGGACCACTGGGTGGTACTCACCGGATGCCGGAAGGGGGCGGTGGCCGCCGCACTGATGGAGGCGGGGCCGCGGGCGGCCTCCCGGGAGGTAGCCCGGTTGGTGGAGGCGTTCGGGCGGGCGAATCTGGCGGTCGAGTTGTGGGACCACGGGGATCCGCTCGACACGGCGCGCAACGACGCCCTGGCCCTGGTGGCCGCCGAGTGGGGGCTCGACGCGGTGGCCACCAACAACGTGCACTACGCCACGCCGGCCGGGTTTCGCCTGGCCACCACCCTGGCCGCCATCCGGGCCCGGCGACCGTTGGCCGAGCTGGAGGGTTGGCTCCCCTCGGCCCCGGCGGCCTGCCTGCGGGGGGCGGGCGAACAGCTCCGGCGCTTCGCCCGCTGGCCCGGGGTGGTCGAACGGGCGGGCGAGCTGGGCCTGGCCTGCGCCTTCGACCTGCGGCTGGTGGCCCCCCGGCTGCCCGACTTCCCCGTTCCCGATGGGATGGATGAGCAGGGCTACCTGCGCCAGCTGGTGACCAGGGGGGCGCTGGAGCGCTACGGGCCGCCCCACGACGAACGGGTGCCGGGGGCCTGGACCCAGATCGAGCACGAGCTCGAGGTCATCGGCGGGCTCGGGTTCGCCGGCTACTTCCTGGTCGTCTGGGACATCGCCCGGGTCTGCCGCCAGCTCAACATCTACTGCCAGGGTCGGGGATCTGCCGCCAACTCGGCCGTCTGTTACGCCCTCGGGGTGACCAATGTCGACGCGGTCGCGCTCGGGCTCCTCTTCGAGCGTTTCTTGTCCCCCGCCCGGGACGGACCGCCGGACATCGATGTCGACATCGAATCGAGCCGGCGTGAGGAAGTCATCCAGTACGTCTACGAGCGGTACGGCCGTCGTCACGCCGCACAGGTGGCCAACGTCATCACTTACCGCCCCCGCTCAGCCGTGCGCGACGTGGGAAAGGCCTTCGGGTTCACCCCCGAGCAGGTGGACGGGTGGGCGTCGGGGATCGACCGGGCCAACCGGGGGGCGGCCGCGGCGGAGGCGGTGGGGGCGGCCACCGACGGTGGGGGCGAGGTGATCCCCCCACTGGTGGCCGAGCTGGCGGCCGAGGTGCTGGACCGCCCGCGCCATCTCGGCATTCACTCGGCCGGCATGGTGCTGTGCGACCGGCCGGTGATCGAGGTCTGCCCCGTGGAGTGGGGGCGCATGCCCGGGCGCAGCGTGTTGCAGTGGGACAAGGACGACTGCGCGGCCATCGGGCTGGTGAAGTTCGACCTGCTCGGGCTCGGCATGCTCGAGGCGCTGCACCGCATGGTCGACATGGTGGGCCAGTTCCACGGGGACGTGGTCGACCTGGCCCAGTTGCCCCAGGAGCCAGCCGTCTACGACCTCTTGTGCCGTGCCGACACCGTCGGGGTCTTCCAGGTCGAGAGCCGGGCCCAGATGGGGACCCTGCCCCGGGTCGAACCGCGGTGTTTCTACGATCTGGCGATCGAGGTGGCCCTCATCCGGCCCGGCCCCATTCAGGGCCACGCGGTCAATCCCTACATTCGCCGGCGGCGGGGCGAGGAGGAGGTCACCTACCTGCACCCGCTGCTCGAGCCCATCCTGCGCCGGACGCTCGGCGTCCCGCTGTTCCAAGAGCAGCTGATGGAGATGGCGGTGGCCATCGCCGGGTTCAGCGCGGCCGAGGCCGATGAGCTACGCCAGGCCATGGCGGCCAAACGCTCGGCCGCCCGCATGGAGAAGATGCGGGCCCGGCTCTACGCGGGGATGGCCGAGCGCGGTGTGGCGGGCGAGGTGGCGGACCAGATCTTCACCGCGCTGGCCGCCTTCGCCAACTTCGGTTTCCCCGAGTCACACTCGGTGTCCTTCGCGCATCTTGTCTACGCCAGCAGCTGGCTCAAACTGCACTATCCGGCAGCGTTTACCGCCGGGCTCCTCAACTCCCAGCCCATGGGCTTTTGGTCTCCCCAGTCCCTGGTGGCCGACGCCCGCCGTCACGGGGTGACCGTGCGCCGGCCCCATGTGAACCGCTCGGAGGTGGGGGCCTCGTTGGAGAGGGACGATCCGGGCTCAAGAGATGCTCCCGCAGGGGATCCCGTGCTGCGACTCGGACTGGCCTCGGTGCGCGGGGTGGGTGAGACGGTGGCGGAGCGGATCGTGGCCGGGCGGCCCTGGGCCGGAGGCGAAGATCTGGTGCGCCGGGCCGGGGTGTCGCGGGCACAGCTCGAGACGCTGGCCGCGGCGGGCGCGCTCGATACGGAGGAGCACGCCACCGCGGCTTCCCGACGTCGCTTGCTCTGGGCGGCCGGCGCCGCGGCGCAAGGAACCCCGGACCGTTTGCCCGGCATTGTGGTGGGGGCCGAAGCCCCGCTCCTCCCCGAGCCGACCCTGTACGACTCGGTGGGTGATGACCTGTGGGCCTTGGGGCTGGCCCCCGAGCAGACGGCCATGCACCTGGCCCGGGAGCGACTCGAAGCCATGGGCGTGGTGAGGGCGTGTGATCTTCCGGCGTGCGCCGACGGGGACCGGGTGTCCGTGGCCGGCGTGGTGACGCACCGGCAGCACCCCGAAACGGCGCACGGCGCGGTCTTCGTCAACCTCGAGGACGAGACCGGTCATGTGAACGTGGTCTTTTCGCGCGGCGCCTGGGCGCGCTGGAAGCCGGTGGCCCGCCACTCGCCCGTGCTCCTCATACGGGGCCGGCTCCAATTGGGGCAAGGGACGGTGAACCTGACGGCCGAGCGGGTGGA
>DATLSH010000022.1:0-44961 GCA_035534235.1 Acidimicrobiales bacterium
TCGATGATGTCCTCCACCACGAGCACATGGCGCCCGTCGAGCTCGGCGTCGAGATCCTTCACAATGCGCACCACGCCCGAGGTCTTGGTGGCGCTGCCGTAGGAGGAGACGGCCATGAAGTCCACATCGACGGGCAACGCGATGGCTCGGCACAGGTCGCTCATGAAGAGCATGGCACCCTTCAGAACGGCGACGAGGAGCGGGGGATCGCCGGTGTAGTCCGCGGTGATCTGCGCCCCCAGCTCCTTCACCCGCGCCGCCAGCCGACCGGGGTCGACCAGGACCGGCCCCACGTCCGGCTCGGCCCAGTGCGGGATACCCGTGCCAGCCTCGTTGAGGATCACCGGCCGACACTATCTGAGCGCGGCTCGTCGACGGTCAGCCTTCCCCCCGAGCGTCGCACCCGCCGGCCCCTCGAGATCTCGGTCGCCACCGCCAGCCCGTCGGCCACCGCCAGCACCCGCTCCACCTCGGCCAGCGACGGCGGGTACTCCTGCGCATCGGGGTCCCGGGCCCGGAGCCAGTGCCGGACCGCACGCCGGGCCAGTGGTCGTGGCAGCCCCGCCACCAGCCGGGCGTCCCGGGGATCGGGGGCCGACTGGAGAGCCAGCGCGTCCAGCAACGCGGCCTCGTCGCGCAGCACGCCGGCCTGCCGGGCCAGCAGCGGCACCGGGTCGCGGCCCGCCATATCGGCGCACAGCGGGAGCAACTCGTGGCGGACCCGGTTGCGCAGGAAGGCCGGATCGTCGTTGCTGGCGTCGTGCACCGGCATCAACTCCATGGCCGCGCACAGGGCAAGCGTCTCGCAACGCCGCAATCCGAGCAGCGGGTGCCGCCACCCGGGCTCCATGCCGGCCAGCCCGTCCGAAGCCGCCCCGCGCAGCAGGTTGAGGAGGATCGTCTCGGCCTGATCATCCATGGTGTGCCCGGTCGCCACCCCCTCGGGCAGGACGGCGAACCGGGCCGCCCGGGCCCGCGCCTCCAGATTGGACCCCGGCGCCACCGACACCGTCGCGCTCACGAACGCGGCACCCAGACGTCCGGCCGCCGCGGCGACCACGTCGGCTTCGGCTGCCGAGCCGGGCCGGAGCCCGTGGTCGACATGGATGGCGGTGACCAGGCACCCGGCGGCCACCGCCAGGCCCAGCAGCGCCAGGGAGTCCGCACCACCCGAGACGGCACAGTCCAGGGCCGATCCCGGCGGCGGGAAGGTGCACCGGGGCAGCAGCTCGAGGACGAGGGGGGGGCCCTCAGCCACCAGCGCGGGCCACCCAGTCACCCGGGCTGCGGATCTCGACGAGAGTGGGAAGCCACTCCGGCCCCCGCCAGACCCGGGCCAGCAGCTCGGGCCCGCCGGCCGCTTCCACAGCCTCGACGAAGCGTTCGCCCTCGGCGTACTGGCGCATCTTGGCTTCCAGACCGAGCAACCGGGACATGAGCTTGGTCATCCCCCGCGCCTCGTTACGCCGCTGATGCAGCGTGCGGGAGAACTCGGCCGCCCCGGGGACCTCGGCCGCCCCGGCCCGGTCCATGGTCACGTCGCCGTGCCCTTCGAGCAGGCTCATCATCCCGGAGATCTTGGAGAGGGCCAGGCGCTGCTCGGGCGTGGCCAGCAGGCCCACCACGCCGTCCTCACGGAGCGGGTTGTGACCCGACCGCACCTCGGCGGCGACCCGCCGAAGCGTCCCGGCCAGTTGCACCGGATCCCCCGAGAGGGGCTCCAGCAGCTCACCGAGAAGGCTGACGAAGTGGTCCCGCAGCCAGGGCACCGCCGTGAACTGCAGGCGGTGCGTCACTTCGTGCAGGGCGAGCCACAGGCGGAACTGGCTAGGAGAGAACCCGTACTGCTCCTCAATGGCCACCACGTTGGGACCGACATAGGAGACCAGGTCCTGGTCCTCAGGCGCCTCATCGGTGATCAGGAGGTCGTACTGCCCCAACACCCGGGTGGCCATGTAGGCCAGCATGAGGCCGAGCTGGGTCCCGCTCACGGCACGGCCCAGGGCCAGTGCCGGGCCGGGCACCCGGGGCGCCCGCTGCCTCTGGAAGTTCGAGAGCGCCGGGCCGACCAGGCGCTGCATGGAACGGACGTTGGCAGCCGCCCACCCGGGCCGGTCGGTCACCTTGGCCCGGGCGGCACCGTGGGCCGAATGCAGCCCGGTGGCCTCACTGACCAGGTGCTCGGCGCGCGCCGTCAACTCGTCGAACTGGGCCTGCAGGTCGGACGAACGGTACGAAGCAGGAGACGGCTTGAGGAGCAGCGCCCCCGAGGCGACCCGCCGGGCCAGTTCCCAATCGATCATCCCGGCTCCGGCTCCGGCCCCGGTCTCCGTCGCCCCGGTCTCCGTCATGTCAGTGTTCGCCGTCGTGCTGCCGGCTTTCTTCGTCTATGGCCTCGGCGATCCGTCGGATGAGGCCTTCGGGCACGTGGTCCTTGCAGCGGTTGGCGATGACCTGGCGCAGCTCGGCCTCGAAGTCGGCCGCGCCACCGCAGGGACCGCAGAAGTTGAGGTGCTCGCTGATCTGCTGACGCCGCTGCTCGGTGAGCTCGCCGTCCAGGTAGTGGTAGAGCTGGTGGACCGCCTCGTCGCAGTTCATGTTCTTGCCGAACAGCGCACTCGTGTCCTCGCTCATGCCCATTTCCTCGTTCACTCGTTCGCCCCGGACGGTGTGCTCCCCACCAGGCCGCGTGCGGCCCCCACATCGTGCAACGCCTTCTGGAGGGCCCTTCTTCCCCGGTGGATGCGGCTCATGACTGTGCCGATGGGCACATCGGTGATCTCGGAGATCTCCTTGTACGAGAATCCTTCGACGTCGGCCAGCAGGACGGCCATGCGGAACGCCTCGGGCAGCGCCTCCAGTGCCGCCTTCACATCCTCGTCGGTGAAGCGGTCCAGGGCCTCGTCCTCGGCACTGCGTCCCGAGTCCCCGCCCCCGGCTCCCGGACCCGAGAGGCGCTTGTAGAGGTAGAGATCCTCGACGTCCTCCACATCGATCACCTCGGGCCGGCGCTGGGCCGCCCGGTAGGAGTTGATGAACGTGTTGGTCAGGATCCGGTACAGCCACGCTCGCAGGTTGGTGCCCTCGGTGAACGAGCCGTAGGAGCGGTACGCCTTGAGGTAGGTCTCCTGGACCAGGTCCTCGGCGTCGGCCGCGTTGCGCGTCATGCGCAGCGCGGCGCTGTAGAGACCCGGCATGTGCTCCATGGCGACATCGGTGAAGCGCGCCTGGTCGGCCATGGATCAACCCTACCCACCCCGGGATAGCGTGACCGCCGTGACCACCGCACCGGAGTACCTGGGGATCGATCTGCTCAGCGGCGCCTTCTTCGGGCGCGAGCCCCACGACGCCTACGCCTGGATGCGGGAAAATGCCCCCGTCTACTACGACGAGGTGAACGATCTGTGGGGCGTGGCCAGCCACGCCGCCGTCAAGCAGGCCTCGGTCGACACCGAGTCGTTCTCCAACGCGCAGGGCATCCGGCCCAAGTTGCCCCAGCTGCCCATGATGATCGACTTCGACGCACCTGAGCACGTGCGCCGCCGGCGACTCGTCTCCGAAGGGTTCACCCCCAAACGGGTCCGAGCCATGGAGGAGAACCTGCGCCACGCCTGCGACGGCATCATCGACCGGGTCTGCGAAAGGGGCAACTGCGACTTCGTGGCCGACATCGCCGCCCCCCTGCCCATCATGGTGATCGGCGACATGCTGGGTGTAGCCCCCTCCGATCGCGACGACCTTCTCCGCTGGTCCGACGACATGCTCAAGGCGCTCGGCTCGCCCGACCCCTCCATGATGGACGCCGCCACCATGGCCTTCATTGAGTACACCGAGTACATCAACCCGGTATTTGAGGATCGCCGGCGGCGCCACGCCAGCGACGACCTGGTGGGTGTCCTGTGCCACGCCGAGATCGATGGGGACTCGCTGGACAACGACTCGCTGGTCCACGAGACCCTCCTCATACTGGTTGGCGGCGACGAGACCACCCGCCACGTGATCAGCGGCGGGTTCGAGGAGCTGCTGGCCCATCCCGACCAGAGGGACCGCCTGGCCGCCGACCGCGCGCTGATGCCGAGCGCCATTGAGGAGATGTTGCGCTGGGTCTCACCCATAAAGAACATGGCCCGCACCGCCACCCGCGACGTCACGCTCGAAGGGGTGTCGATCGCCGCCGGTCAGGAGCTGATCCTGTTGTACCCCTCGGCCAACCGGGACGCCGCCGTCTTCGAGAACCCCGACGAGTTCGACATCACCCGCAGCCCCAATCCCCACCTCGCCTTCGGGTTCGGCGCCCACTTCTGCCTGGGCAACCAGCTGGCCCGATTGGAACTCCGGGTCATGATCGACCGGCTCCTGGCCCGCCTTCCCGACCTCCACCTGGCCATCGAGCGTGAGGCGCTGCCCCGTCGCCAGGCCAACTTCATTTCCGGAATTGAGGAGATGCCCATCGCCTTCACCCCCACCTCTCCCGTGGGGGCCGGACTCCCCTGACGCTGGGACGAGCTAGACCACCCGCAGCAGCCCGCCGTCAATGACGACCTCGCCCCGCTGGTTCTCGGTGCGGAACCGGTAGGTCCCCGGTGAGCGATCGGCCACATCCCACACGGCGATGCTGAGGGTGTCCCCCGGCAGTGTCGGGCGAGAGAAGCGGGCCCGCATCGAACCGAAGCGGGCCGGGTCCGAACCACACACGGTGTGCAGGAGGCCCCGTCCGGTGAACCCGTAGGTGCATAGGCCGTGGAGGATCGGCCGGTCGAATCCGGCGCGCTTGGCGAAGGCGGGGTCCGAGTGCAAGGGGTTGCGATCGCCGTTCAAGCGGTAGAGGAGGGCCTGGTCGGTGCGGGTGGTGTAGCTCACCAACTCGTCGGGCTCGCGTGGGGGCAACGGCTCGGCGGCCAGGGTGCTCTCGTCGTCGCCCTCGGGGCCGCGTGGGCCGCCGAAGCCCCCCGCTTCGCGGATGAAGAGCCCGGTGCGGGTGGTGAAGGCCGGTGTACCACCGGCGTAGGTCGATGCGCTCTCCAGGACGACCAGCGCTCCCGACCCCTTGTCGTAGATCCCGGCCACGGTGGTGGTGACGGTGACCCTCCCTTCCGCCGGCACCTCCCCGTGCAAGGCGATCATCTGCTCCCCGTGCACCAGCTTGGTGAAGTCGATGTCGCCCAGATCGGCCATGGCGCCGCCGCCCTGCCCGACGATGGTCACGAAGGTGGGCAGCACCCTCTGGGCGATGCCGGCGGAGTTCTCGGTGGTGAGATCCAGCTCGAAGCCCGTCGGGTCCAACGCTCCGGCACCCACGCCCAGTGCGTAGAGCAGGGCGTCCTTGTGATTCCACGACCGCTCTGCCGGTGCGGATTCCGTGCCTACTGCCTGGAGATTCAGTGCCATGACGGCCTCATTTCTTTCTGACGTCATTTCATGTTACATATATTTATGTCATACTTGTCAAGTGGTCCTGACCATTGACGAGCTGGCCAGCGCGGCGGGCACCACCACCCGCACCATCCGCTCCTTCCAGACCCGGGGTCTGATCGACCCGCCCGAACTACGGGGGCGCACGGGCCTGTACGGCACCCACCACCTCCAGCGGCTGCTGGCCGTGCTCAGGCTCCAGGAGAGTGGCTTCTCCCTGCAGTCCCTCGCCGCGCTCTTCGCGGCCCACGAGCGCGGCGACTCGCTCGAAGCCGTGCTGGGGCTGGCCGACCGGTTCGCGTCGGGGACGAGTGCCGCCGCCACTTCCGTCGTCACCGAACCCGACGCCGCCGAGCTCTACGCCTTCTCCCAACTGCAGGGCGGGGAAGGGCGCCGTCGGGCCACCCGCCGCCGGCCGCTGTTGGCCGTGGTCCCCACCACCATGTGGGAGGCGGGTCAGATGGAGGCTTCGTAGTCGGTAGCGTCACCCACGAATGAGTGAGCCCGGCGTGCCTCTCCTGCACTGGCGCCAGGCCGGCGCCGCCGGGGCCTCGGTGGCGGTGACCACCCGGCATGGCGGGGTGTCTGAGCCTCCCTACGACTCGTTGAACCTCGGGCTCCACGTGGGTGACGACCCCGGGCGCGTCCTGGTCAACCGCCGACGGGCCGCCCGCGATTTCGGCGTCTCCCTCGGCGACCTGGTCTTCGCCCAGCAGGTACACGGGAACAGCGCCACCGTGGTCGGCACCACCGAGCACGGACGCGGCACCCGGGCCGTCGGCGACGCCATCCCCGACACCGACATCCTCGTCACCGCAACTCCGGGGACCACCCTGGTCATCCTGGTGGCCGACTGCCTTCCCCTGGCGCTGCTCGACCCTGAAGCGCGCGTGCTGGCCGCCGTCCACGCCGGCTGGCGGGGTACGGCCGCCCGGGCCGTCGCCCACGCCATGGCCGCCATGAGCCGGCTCGGAGCCACACCGCCAGCCACCATGGCCTTCCTCGGTCCGGCCGTGCACCCGAACAGCTACCCCGTGGGCGCCGAGGTGCGGCGTGCCCTTGCCAGAGCCGTCGCGCCGGCGGCGCTCCATGGCGACGTGGCGCGCCCGGACGGCGCCGACCATTGGCACGTCGACCTGGTCGCCGCCAACCGCCAGCAACTCAACGATGCCGGCATCGGCCCCGAGCGGGTCTTCGATTGCGGCCTCACCACTGCGCACGCCAGCTACTTCAGCGACCGGGCCGAGCGGCCCTGCGGGCGCTTCGCCCTCATGGCCAGACTCCTGCCTCCACCGGCGTAACGGTTCGACCAAGGGGGCCGTAGCATGTGAGGGCTGCTTTCCCTCCCGGCGGCCTTCCACCCCTGATGCCACCTCCCCACCAGAGTGCCGACCGGTTCCGCTACGACGGCTACACCGTCGACCCCGCAAACGGGGTGGTGAGCTGCACCTACTCGACCGCCGGGCACACCTTCACCGAGCGCTACGGCTTCGGCCCCGGCGGCAACTGGGATCACGCCGCCGTGGAGGCCGCCGTGCGCATTCTCTTCCTCCTGGCGGGTGTCTCGTACTACAAGACCATGGCGGCGCCGGTGATCGACCTGGGGGAGACGGCCACCTCGGAGCGCGAGCGGGTCTTCCTCTCGAATTACTACGGCAATGGCCTGGGGGAATTCGCCTATCGAAACGGCATCGACCTCCGGGACCTCACCGTCTCCGGTCCCGGACTCCCCCGGACAACCGCCGTGGAGTACACCCCATCGCCCGGTCGCCCCCTCATTCCCTTCGGCGGTGGCATCGACTCCATCGTGACCGCCGACACCCTGGGGGCGCGGCACCCCGACGCAGCGCTGTGCATCGTCCATCCCCCCGGTGATCGTTTCGCCGCCATTGAGGACGCGGCGGCGCGCACCGGACTCCCGGTCACCCGCATCTCCCGGGAGCTGAGCCCACTCATCCGCCGGTCAGACGCGATGGGCTTCCTCAATGGCCACGTACCGGTCACCGCGATCATCACCGCGGCTGCACTGGTGGCCGCTGTGCGCGAAGGGCGCGACGCCGTGGTTCTCTCCAACGAGTGGTCGGCTTCCGTGCCCACGCTCGTCGTCGACCGCCAACCGGTGAACCACCAGTGGTCCAAGGGCGGCCAGTTCGAGCAGGACTTCGCGGGGCTGATCCTCGACACGCTGGGCCCGCACATCTCGGTGTTCTCCTACCTGCGTCCCCGCAGCGAGCTCTGGGTGGCGCAGCAGTTCGCCCGCCTGACCGCGTTCCACGACGTGTTCCGGAGCTGCAACCGTTCCTTCCAGCAGGACCCGGCCCAACGCCTCAGTCATTGGTGCGGCAGGTGCGACAAGTGCTGCTTCATTGACCTGATCCTCTCCCCGTTCATGGGCGCCGGGGATCTCTCCACGGTGTTCGATGGGCACGAGCCCCTCACCGATCCGGAAGCGGTACCGCGTTTTCGGACCCTGCTCGGTCTCATGCCCGACACCAAGCCGTTCGAGTGTGTGGGTGACGTCGGGGAATGCCGGGCCGCCTTGCTTCTGGCCGCCGATCGCGCCGACCGGACCGGCTCCGGGCTCCTTCGCCGGCTGAGGGACGAGGTGGTGGCCCAACCCGCCGCGGGCGTCGTCGACCCGATGGCCCTCCTCGCTCCCGTCGGGCCCCACTACATACCGGAGCGCTATGCGCCACCCGATCTCCTGGTCCGAGCTCACTAGCGCGTCCGTCGGCGTCTGGGGCCTGGGCGTCGAGGGGTCAGCCAGCGTCCGCCGCCTGCAATCCATGGGTTCGGTCCCGGTGCTGGTGGAGGACGAGCCGGCCGCACCGGCCATGGGCGATCTGGAAGTCCTCTCCACCGCGCAAGGTGGCCTCCCCGCACTCTTGCGGTGCGACGTCGTCATCAAGAGCCCCGGCATCAGTCGCTATCGACCCGAAGTGGCCCAGCTCGAATCCGCCGGGGTGCCCGTACGAGGTGGTCTCGGCCTTTGGCTGCAGGATGCCGATCGCGCCGGGATCGCCTGCATCACCGGGACCAAGGGCAAGAGCACCACGACGGCGCTGGCCGTCCACCTCCTCACCCGGCTCGGGTACGACGCCAGGGCCGGAGGGAACATCGGCCGGCCTCCGTGGGACCCCTCGGCGGAGCAGGACCCGGCCTACTGGGTCATTGAGACGTCGAGCTTCCAGGTCCCGGACCTGACGTGCGGGCCGCCCGTGGTGGCCGTGACCTCGCTATCGCCCGACCACCTGGACTGGCACGGCAGCGTCGAGCGCTACTACGCCGACAAGTTGTCGCTGTGCACCAAGCCAGGAGTCACCCTGGCCATCGCCGAAGGTTCCGACCCCCTCCTGCGTGCCCATGCCGCCGCCATGGGTCCCCATCTGCGTTGGGTCGGTCGGCTGGGCGCGGCACCGGTCACCACCTGGTCCCACGCCCTCGCCCTCCCCGGTCTGCACAATGCGCGCAACGCGTCCATCGCCCGTGCCGTCCTGGTCGGCCTGGGCATAGCCGCCGCCGATGACGACGACGCAATGACCGCCGCGGCCGTGGGGTTCGCCGGTCTTCCCAGCCGGTGCCGATCATTGGGCCACATCGGGGCTACCGAGTTCGTCGATGACAGCCTGTCCACAAACGTACTGCCGGCCCAGGCCGCCCTGGCCGCCTTCGACGACCGGCCGGTGGCGCTTCTGGTGGGCGGGCATGACCGTGGGCTGGACTACACCCCGCTCGGACAGTCAGTGGCGCAGCGGGTCCAGCGGATGCAGCCGACTCTGGTGGTCACCATGCCGGACAACGGCCCTCGCATCGGCCACGCCATCCGCCAGGTCGCCGGTGATCAGGTTGAGATGGTTGACGCCGACGATCTCGCCGATGCCGTGGCCATCGCCTTCGCCTGGGCCGAGTCCGGGGGTGTAGTCCTTCTCTCACCTGCCGCGCCCAGTTTCGGGCGCTACCACGACTACCGCGACCGGGCCCGGGCCTTCGCCGAGGCAGCTGCCCGCTGCGGCACCCTCAGCTGAACCAGGTCACCCGGGTCAACTCAGCAGCAGGCGCCGACCGGGGCCGATTCTTCACGTTCGTCAAGGAACCACCACCATGCGTCGGCCGCCACCCGTGCGGCGGCATGGACCACAGCCGGATCGGCCGCCAGTCCGGCCAGAGCCTCGCTGGACCATCGCGCATGTTCGGCCTCCTGGGAGCGGTGGACGTCCCAGAACTGCGTGCCCGCGGCATCCATGCCGAAATGGCGCCGCAGCCCGTCGGCCTTCGCTGCGGCGATGTCAGCGGCCTGCACTTCGTAGGCCGCCACCATGGCCAGGGCGGCCACTGGGTCGTTCACCACGGCGGAACGCACCGAAGCCAGCAGCGCCTCAGTCGCCTTGGTGGGTGCCGCATCGGATCGAGCGCCGGCCGCACTGGCGAACGACTCGAAGAGTGCGACGTGCGGCGCCGGCACGCCCAACTCATCGGCCAGATTGGCCTTGACCAGCTGTCGGGAAGGACCGTCGGGCAACTCGGCCGCGATGGCGGACAGGGTCACCGGCAGCTCGTACTCAAGATGCCGGTACTGCTCGGCGTAGGCCGCCAGCTCACCGTCACCCAAGGTACCGACTTCCCAGCGCCGGTAGAAGGGGTGCGTGAGCAGGTGGCGCCCCTCAAGGGCGTCAGTCAGCACTTCTTGGATCCGGTCAGTGTGCATGGCGCACCATACCGCCTCCCCCATGGCGGTTTCCGTGCACGGCTGGGCCAGCGGGCACAATCTGAGCCGTGTTCAGCCTCCTGTGCTTCGTCGCCGGCGGTCTGATCGGCTGGAGTGCCTCTCGTGGTGGGGCCCGGGTCCAGCGGCTGTGGCCGGTGATCCTGCGCACCCAGATCCTCCTCACTTCGGTCATCCTCTCGGTGGTGGCGGCCTGGAGGCTCACTTCTCCCGGACAACTGGTGGGACCCCTCCTCCTGGCCGCCGGGCTCTGGGTGATGTTCCTCGCCGCGGTGACGACCCGGGGTGTCCGGAGCACCGGTGAGGGCGCGCTGGAAGCCTGGGCCGTCGGGCCGAACAGCGGGTTCTGGGTCGTCCCCGCCGCCGCCGCGTTCGCCGGACCGGCCGGGACGATGATCGCCGTCCTGGCCAACGTGGCCAACACGTTGTGGGGCGCCGTTTGTGTCCACCTGATGCGCCGGGATGCCCCCACCCTGCAGCGACGCTCCACCACCTGGGTCGACCAATCACCCCTCCTAGCGTCAGCCGCCGGGTTGCTGCTGCATCTCGTGGGTAGCGCCCCCACTTCCACCAAGGAGGTCCTGACCCTGGCCGGCCCGCTCCTGGCCTTCTCCGGCGCCGCCCTCTTCGCCGGCTCGGTGGTCCACCCACACAACCTGGGCGTGCCGCGGTCGGAACACGCCTTGCGCCGTTGGACCTGGCTCACCATGGTACGGAGCAGCTACTACCTCCTCATCGTGGCTTTCACCGCGTCGGTCCCTCTCGCCATCGTGGCCGCACTCACCGCCTTGAGCGCCCCGTCGTTCCAACCGATCCAACTGGCCGTGCTTTACGGCTACCGCTCCGGGGTGGTCAACGCCGCCGTCCGCTGGGGCTGGGTCCTGGCCCCCTTCGGACTGGGGCTGGCCGCACTCATCCGCTAGCGCGCGCTCGGGCGGACCGTCCGGCCACCAAAGGTGATGAGACCGGTGATGCTCCCCTCAGTTCGCGTTGGGGACAGCGAAAGAGAAGGAGTCACGGGAGAATTCAAAGCCCGTCTTGCGGAACAGGTTGGTGCATGATCGGACGACATCGGGGTCGAACAAGGTGCCGCGGCCGGACTCAACCTCCCGGAGGGCAACTTTGAGCCCGGGTGCGGGGCGGTAGGGGCGATGCGAGTGCATCGCTTCGACAACGTCGGCCACGGCGAGGATCCGCGTTCCCATGGAGATCTCCTCGCCGGCGGCGCCCCGGGGGTAGCCCGACCCATCGAGGCGTTCGTGGTGGTTCAGGATCAATTCGGCAATGGGCCAAGGGAAATCGATGCCGGCGACGATGTCATAGCCGGCCTGGGGGTGCTCCCTGACGATCGCGAACTCGGCCGCCGAAAGGCGACCCGGCTTGCTAAGTATCTCCGCCGGCACGGCCAGTTTTCCGATGTCGTGAATGGAAGCCGCAACCCCGATCCCCATCGTCACGTCGCTGTCAAAGCCCAGGTCTGCTGCAATGGCCCGAGCCAGTCCCTCCACACCGCGCTGATGACCGGCGGTATAAGGGTCACGTATTTCGGCGGCGGTGGCGATCGCCCGCACCGTCGCCCCGAGACTGGCCTCGAAGCGGTTCTGGTACGCGGCGCGCTGGGTTCGGGAGCGGAGATTGTCGACACCGAACGAGAGGTCGGTGGCCAATGCGCTGAGCACTTCCACTGGAGCTTGGCTGAAGGCGTGCGGCCTCTTTGAATAGATGGCCAGCATGGCCGGCTCCATACTGGCGTGGGCTATTGGCAGGGCGATGGCCGAGCGGAAGCCGAACTCGAGTGCCAGGTTGCGCCACGACACATATTCAGGCAGTTCGGCGATGTCCTGGATCACCTGGATCTCAAGCGTTTCGAGGGCCTTGACCAGCGGTCCGTTATGGGCCCGACGTGTGCCGGAGAGATTCTTGTGCGCGTCAAAATAGGAAGAGAGACCGGGACCACTCGATGCAAGAAGTCGGATCCCGAGCGGATGCGAACTGTCAGAGACGGCGACGAAGGCGAGATCGTAGGCAACATCACCCACCACGACACGGCAGATCTCGTGGTACAGATCATCTTCGGTGGTCGCACGGACCAGCGCGCTACTTGCCCCGATCATGGCTCGGCGGGCCGAGTCGGCCAGCCTCTGCTCGGTGACATCATGGGCATTGATCACGATCGCTCCCGTCGCCGGGTCGTCGAGGCAGTTGGTGAACGTAATGCTCATGCACAGCCACCTACGGCCCGGCAACGAGAACCAGTAGTCCCCGGCTGGAACTCGATTGGAGCTGTTGACAATCTGCCTCAGCGTCTGCTCGGCACGCTCAACATCAGCGCCTTGCACCAGGTCGAGTGCGTTCATGCCGATCAATGAGGGTCGGTCAATTCCGAGTGTCTCCTCGACGTTTCCCGCAAGAAAGGTGATGACTCCATTTGCATCGGCCAGGCCGAAAAGGTCATCCGAGCCCTTGACGAGCGCATTGAGGAGTCCGGAGTCCAAAACGGGATCTCGTTGCTGGCCTCCCATCTCAATACCCCCTCCCTTGGTTCCCGACGAGCGAAGACATTGGGACTACCGGAGCACCCTGGCAGATGAACGTCCAGCTTGACGCCCGGGTGCACATCTCATGACGCCCAGGCGAACCGAGCCTCAACGGGCTCACTGACAGATCGGTCACTCCGGGGGCGCTAGGCAATCGTCCCGCACGTCTGATCCCGTGGCGGATGCAAGTGACACGCTGCCCCTTCCCCCGTACATAGGTTGGGACGCCGGGTCAGCCAATCAACACCGTGCACGGTCCGGCGCCTCACCGATTCGTCCTGGACGACCCCGGCGACCCCACACCCACCACCGACAACCCCCGTGACAGGGAAAGGACATTGTTCCGGCTTGCTGAGCTCCCCGAGCACCAGGCTCCCTCCCTGTCCAATCTGCAAGCGAGCGTGCGACAGACGACAAGCATCTATCGGAACGAATGCCCCAGAACTGGAGCCTGAGAGGAGATTCGAACTCCTGACCTGCGCATTACGAGTGCGCTGCTCTACCGACTGAGCTACCCAGGCGAAACCGTCGGTCGACCCGCGATGGGCACACTCACCGGCCCCGGTGCGACGACGAGGGACCATGGTAGGCGCGCCCCGGGCGACCGCCTACGCCGCCAGAGCGCCCAGCCGGACGAAAAGCGACTGGAGGAGGAGCGCCTCGTTGGGATTCCTCGGCAGTGCCCTGGTGGCTTCGGTGATGAGGGATACGGCTTCGGCCGCCGCCCGCACCCCGGGGTCGCCGATCGGCACCGGGGCGGCAACGGACCGGACCGCACGCGCCCCGTAGACCCGGGCCAGCGCGCCCAGACCGGCCCGCAGGGCGTCGGTGCGCCAGCGGCGCTCCTCCCGTTTGTGCTGCTCCACGATCTCCTTGCGTCCGGGGAGACCCCGCTCTCCCATCATCTCGGCCTCGGCGGTGAGGCGTTCCATCTGGCGGGCGTGCTCGTCGCGCAGCGGCTCGGTCGCCCGGTCGGCCGACTCCAGCACGCGACGGGCCAGGGTGGCTGCCGTCACCCCCGAGCCGTCGAGCTCATCGGGCACCGATGCCCACAGCGCAGCACGCGCCGCCACATCGGGGTCGTCCACCATGACGCGGGCCCGCTCGGGACTACCTCCACAGCTGTCCACCACCACCGAGGCCACATCGGGTGGCACGCCGCTTCCGGTCAGCCACTCAAGCAGCGCACTGCGCGGCACGGGAGGGAAAGGAACCTCGACGCACCGGCTCGCCACCGTGGCCAGGTCGGGCGTCAGCGCGTCGGCCAGCAGCACGAACACCGTGTCGCCCGGCGGCTCCTCCAGCGTCTTGAGCAGTACCGGAGCGGCCAGCGCCCCCAGGTGTACGTCGGTCACGATGACCACCTGGCGCGCCGACTGCAGCGGGCGGCGATGAGCCAGCGCCACCACCCGCTGCGCGTCGTCGACCCGCAGCGTGGCGCCGCTCCGGCGCACGACGTGGAGATCCGGGTGTTTCCCGGCCAGCGCGCCGCGGCAGCTGGCACAGGTGCCACACCCTCCTTCGGGGCACAGCAGGGCGGCAGCGAAGCCGTGCGACGCGGCCAGACCACCGTGGCCCTCCGGTCCCCGGAACAGGTAGGCGTGGACCGGGTGGGGCGCGGCGGCGCGCAAGGCCGATACCGCTGCTTCCTGGCCGACCACCGCACTGAAAAGAGCGGGGGCCGGGGCGTCCCCGCTCACCGTTTCCCTTCCGGGTTCGGGCCGAGACGTTGGCGCACCATGTCGAGGAGATGGGCCGACAGTGCCGCCTGCTCCATGGCGCCGTCCACCACCACCCAGTGTTCCGGGTCCTGGGCCGCCTGGGCCAGGAAACCCTGGCGCACCCGCTCGGCGAATTCGGGACCCAGGCGCTCCAGGCGGTCCGGGGCACTTGCCGCCAGCCGCGTCCCGGCCACCTCCACCGTCACATCGATCAGGATGGAGAGATCGGCAACCAACTTGTCGGTGGCCCACGCCACCAGCGTGGCCAGCTCGGCCACCGGCAGCCCACGCCCGTAGCCTTGATACGCCAGGGTCGATCCGGAGAAGCGGTCGCTCACCACCCACTCGCCCGCCGTCAGGGCCGGCTGGAGCACGAGCGCCACATGCTCGGCCCGATCAGCCGCCATCAGCAGTGCTTCTGCGCGCAGCGACAACGCCGGCGCATCGGGGGCCAACAGGACCTTGCGCAAGGTGGCTCCCAGTGCCGTGGCACCGGGCTCGTGGGTGAGCCGCGCCCCGAGCGCCGCAGAGAGGGCCCGAGCCTGAGTCGACTTCCCGCAGCCGTCTATTCCCTCAAGCGCCAGCAGCCGACCCCGCACGGTCATGTCAGAACGGGTCGAGGGGATCGAGCGGCTCGAGGGGTACCGCCTTCTTGGCCGCTCCCGCCTTCTTGGCCGCTCCCGCCTTCTTGGCCGCCTTCTTGGCCGGTGCAGCCTTCCTGGCCGCCTTCTTCTTGCGGGTGGACGGCCCGGCGGCCCGGCGCTCGGCCAGCATCTCGTATGCCCTTTCCATGGTGATCGACTCCACGTCGTCCCCCTTGCGCAGGCTGGCGTTCGTGGTGCCGTCGGTCACATAGGGCCCGAACCGCCCCTCCCTGAGCACCACCGGGAGGTCGGTGGCCGGGTCGGTCCCGAGCTCTCGCAGGGGTGCCACGGCGACCCGCCCCCGGCGCGGTTTGGGCTGGGAGAAGAGGGCTTGGGCCTCGGCCAGGGTGACGCTGAACAGCTGGTCCTGGCTGGTCAGGCTGCGGGTATCGGTCCCCCTCTTCAAGTACGGCCCGAACTTGCCGTTGTGGGCCACCACGTCCTCGCCGGTATCAGGATCCGTACCCACCGTGCGCGGGATCCGTAACAGCTCGAGCGCCTGCTCCAACGTGAGGGAGGCCGGGTCCATGGTCGAGAAGAGGGATGAGGTGCGCGGTTTCTCCCCACCCTCAATCACATCGCCCAGCTGGACGTAGGGCCCGAAGCGTCCGGCCTTGACCTGCACGTCCTGTCCGGTCTCGGGATCGGACCCGAGCACGCGGTCACTCGACGGCGCAGCCAGCAGTTCCTCGGCCCGCTCGACCGTCAGTTCATCGGGGCACAGGTCATCGGGCACCGAGGCCCTGTCCTCGCCCCGCTGGAGGTACGGCCCATAGCGCCCGACCCGCGCCATTATCTGTACGCCGTCGCTTCCCACGCCCAGGGGGATGGAGTTGATCTCCCGGGCGTCGATCTCACTGAGATGAGCAGCCACGCTGGCCTTCAGGCCCAGGTCAGACTCGCCCGGGGCCCCGGTCCCGAAGTAGAAGCGGGTCAGCCAGGGCAGGGCCTCCCCTCGTCCGGAGGCGATGTCGTCGAGGTCGTCCTCCATGCTGGCCGTGAACCCGTAGTCGACCAGATTGGCGAAGTAGCGCTCCAACAGGCCGACCACGGCGAAGGCCGTGAAGCTGGGCACCAGTGCCGTCCCCTTCTTCCAGACGTACCCGCGGTCCAAAATGGTGGCGATGACGCTGGCGTAGGTGGAGGGGCGTCCCACACCCAGCTCCTCCATGGCCTTGACCAGCGACGCCTCGGTGAAACGCGCCGGTGGCTGGGTGGCATGCGCACCGGCCTCGAAGCCCGATCCCTCCACCACGTCGCCCACCGCCAGCGCGGGCAGCACGACCTCTTCCTGCGCCCGCTTCGCCTCGGGGTCCTCCTCGTCTCCCTCCGCGTAGGCCTTGAGGAAGCCGGGGAAGGCGATGACACGGCCACTGGCCGAGAACTCCGCCTCCTGACCGGCCGCCTCCCCATCAGGGACGGCAGCGACCAGGCGCACCTGTGCACTGGTGCCGGTGGCGTCATTCATCTGGGAGGCCACCGTGCGCTTCCAGATCAACTCGTACAGGCGGAGCTCGTCCCCGTGCAGACCCCGTCCGGCCTGCTCGGGCGTGCGGAACGACTCGCCGGCCGGGCGGATGGCTTCGTGGGCCTCCTGCGCGTTCTTGACCTTGCGCTCGTAACGCCGGGGTGCATCGGGCACGTAGGCATCGCCGTACATCTGGCGCGCCTGGGTCCGTGCCGCCGTGAGCGCCTCGTCGGACAACGTGGTCGAATCCGTCCGCATGTAGGTGATGTAGCCATCCTCGTACAGGCGCTGGGCCACCTGCATGGCCCGCTGGGCACTGAAACGGAGCTTGCGCCCGGCTTCCTGCTGCAGGGTCGAGGTCATGAAGGGGGCCGCCGGCGAGCGCCGATACGGCTTCTCGCTCACCGCGCTGACGGTGAAGGACTGACCGGCCAGCGCCGAGGCCACCGAGGTCGCCTCCACCTCGCCGAGCACCCGGACCTTTCCGGCAGACGTCTGCGCCCCGTCGTCATCGAAGTCCCTGCCGGTGGCCACGGTCGTCCCGCCCAGGGCGGCCAGGGTCGCCCCGAACCCGGCCGGGGCGGCGGCGTGCGAGAAGGTGCCCTCGACCCCCCACCACGTGGCCGAGCGGAAGCGCATGCGGGCCCGTTCACGTTCGACCACCATGCGGGTGGCCACGCTCTGCACCCGTCCGGCCGAGAGCTTGGGCATGATCTTGCGCCACAGCACGGGCGAGACCTCGTAGCCGTAAAGGCGGTCGAGGATGCGCCGCGCCTCCTGGGCATCGACCAGGCGGCGGTCGAGGTCGCGGCAATCCTCGACGGCACGGGCGATGGCGGCGGGCGTGATCTCGTGGAAGACCATGCGCTTGACCGGCACCGTCGGGGAGAGCACCTCGGAGAGATGCCACGCGATCGACTCGCCCTCCCGGTCCTCGTCCGTGGCGAGATACAGCTCATCGGCGTCCTTGAGCAAGCGCTTCAGGTTGGCCACCACCGACTTCTTCGAGGACGAGACGACGTAAAGCGGTTTGAATCCGTTGTCGACATCGACCCCGAGGCGGGCCCAGCTCTCACCCTTGTAGGCCGCCGGCACCTCGTCGGCCGCGCGTGGCAGGTCCCGGATGTGGCCGACGGAGGAATCGACGATGTAGTCCGGGCCGAGCAGAGCCCGGATCGTCTTGGCCTTGGCCGGCGACTCCACTATGACGAGCGCCTTACCCACGGCGCGGCTCACCGGTGGAAGATGGTCGAGTCATCTCAAGGGCCATGGTCACGCAAGGTTGGAGGTCCGGCATCGGTCTGTCAAGGGGTCGGGGCGGGCCCGCCACCCGCAACGGAGCCAATTCCAGGGCGCTGACCAGGTTATTCAGAGGCCGCCGCCGCGGGCACGGCCGGCGCGGTCGCGGGGGCGTCGGCACCCATGTCCTCGGTGGCCCGCTTGGAGAACGTCAGCGCGGCAATGAGGATGACCACCGACGCGCCGGCGATGCTCAGCCGCTCCCCGGTGTGATGACGCAGGGTGATGACGGCGGGCAGGATCAGCAGTGAGACCAGGTTCATCACCTTGATCATGGGGTTGAGCGCCGGGCCGGCGGTGTCCTTGAACGGGTCACCCACGGTGTCACCGATGACGGCGGCCTTATGGGCTTCGGAGCCCTTGCCGCCCTCGTTGCCGTCCTCAATGAACTTCTTGGCGTTGTCCCACGCCCCACCCGAATTGGACAGCGTGTTGGCCATCAGCTGCCCGGTCAGGATGGCCCCGGCCAGGAAGGCGCCGAGGGCGAGGTAGTTGATGCCGAACCCGACGATGACCGGGGCCAGGATGGCCAACAGGGCCGGCGTGGCCAGCTCGCGTTGCGCCGCCGCGGTGCAGATGGAGATGACGCGCCCGTACTCCGGCTTCTCGGTGTAGTCCATGATGCCCGGGTGCTCGCGGAACTGCCGGCGGACTTCGAGCACGACGGTCCCGGCCGAACGGCCGACCGCCCTGATGGCCAGTGAGGAGAAGAGGAAGGCGATCGAGCCCCCGATGAGGAGCCCGATGAACGTGGTGGGGTTGGCCACGTTGATCTGGGTCGCCACCAGGTTGAAGAGCTTGGAACCGGTCTCGTGCAAGTTGAGTTGGGAGCCGATCGTCTCAATGAAGGAGGCGAAGAGGGCCACGGCGGCGATGACGGCTGAGCCGATGGCCACTCCCTTGGTGATGGCCTTGGTGGTGTTGCCCACGGCATCGAGGCTGACCATGATCCGCTCGGCCTCGCCGGTGAACTCGCCCGACATTTCGGCGATGCCGGCCGCATTGTCCGAGACCGGACCGAAGCTGTCCTCGGAGACCACCATGCCGGCGGTGGCCAGCAGGCCGATGCCGATGAGGGCCACCAGGTAGAAGGTGAGCTCAATGTTGCCGTCGCCCAGACCGATGGCCACACCGATGGCGATGGCGATGGCGATGATGGCGTAGACGGAGGATTCAAGGCCGATGGAGATGCCCGAGAGCACGGTGGTGGCCGGGCCGGTGCGGGCCGACGCCGCGATCTCCTTAACCGGACCACGCTCGGTGGAGGTGAACTGTTCGGTGATCTGACTGGCCACCAGCGAGAGGATCACCCCGGTGAGAACGGCGTAGAAGACCTTCAGGTCGTGCACGTAGAACTTGGCCACCGCGAAGGCTCCGGCCACCGTCAACAGCGCGGCCAGCCAGAAGCCGCGGTTGATGGCGGAGAGAGCATTGCGGTCCTTGGCCCGAGCCCGCACCACCATGACCCCGATGACCGAGGCGAAGATGCCGATGGCCGGGACGATTAGCGGGAAGAGGACGGCCGGGGTCGGGTTGTGCCCGATGGCCTTGAAGGCCGAGAACCCCAGGATGAGCGAGGAGATGATGGTGATCTCGTAGGACTCGAAGAGGTCGGCCGCCATGCCGGCGCAGTCGCCCACGTTGTCCCCCACATTGTCGGCGATGGTGGCCGCGTTGCGGGGGTCGTCCTCCGGGATGCCCGCTTCCACCTTGCCCACCAGGTCGGCCCCGACGTCAGCCGCCTTGGTGAAGATGCCTCCGCCGACTCGCATGAAGAGCGCCAGAAGCGAGGCACCGAAGGCGAAGCCGATCAGCACGGCGGTGGCTGAGTTCTGGAAGATGAGGACGATTCCCGTGGCGCCGACCAGGCCCAACCCGACGCAGAGCATGCCGGTCACCGCGCCAGTGCGGAACGCCACCCGCAGGGCCCCGGCCATGCCGCCCCCCTTGGCGGCCGCGGCGGCGGTGCGGACGTTGCCGCGCACGGCAATGCTCATGCCGATGAAGCCGGTCAAGCCGGAGAAGGCGGCCCCGAAGAGGAAGCAGATCACGCGGTAGATGCCGTCCTGCTGGAAGGTGAGGGCGATCCCGCCGCCCGGCTTCACGACCTTGGTGGCGGTGAAGAAGATGAGGATGGCCAGCGGGACGATGATCATGGCGATGGCCCGGAATTGGCGCCCCAAGAATGCCTCGGCCCCCTCCTGGACCGCCTGGGCGATCTCCTTCATTTTGGGCGTGCCCTGGTCCGCCGCCAGGACGTTGCGGGCCAGGAGCAGGCCGGCGGCGATGCCGACCACGCCGGCCGCCAGGCAGACGTACAGCCAGGTCTTGTCCGTTCCACCGAGGTGGAAATTCTGGTATCCGCCCTCGGTCGCGAGGAGATTGATCATTCCTGGTGTGCCCTTTCTATTTCCGTTCGTCTCAGTCGTTGGGCGGCGGCGCCCGGGACTTCTCTCCAGGTCACGGGACCTCTCTTTGGGTCAAGGCTCAGTCCAATCCGTCTTTGTCCGCCCCGCCAGAAGCCAGTACCCGCCACGGAGTCCGATGTCGTTCTTCCCGGGCCGGAGGCGCATCTGAGGCGACGCAGCCGACGACGGGCCGGGGGGGACGTTAGCGACTGGCGTCTCGGCGGGCAAGAACACCGGCGGCGGATTCAGAGACCCTCCGGTTCTTCTCGGGCTCCCTGCACCAATTCGAGGGACGGATTGAGCATGGCCGGCCGCCGTCCCCATGCCCCCACCATGCCCTCGGCCACCAACCGGGCCCCGGGCTCAATTCCTGCGATTTTGGGGCGGCCCTGGAAGACCAGGAGCATTCGGCCGGTGCCATCGCTCAGCTCGCATTCGAGGTTCTGGGTCCCCGCCCGTGGCTGGACGCGGACCGACTTCACCCGGCCGGCCACCTTGACCCGCTGGCGGGCCTGGACCTCCGAGATTGAGGTGGTGGCCCCGGCCCGCAGGGCCAAGGCGTCGTCGACCGCCAGGGCCGCCGACGGCCGGCGGGGACCGTCCTTTCGTCCGCCTCGCTCCACACCGCGGCCTCCCAGTTCCTCCGGGAGTGGATCGCGTTCACCGGTTTCCGTGCTGCTCCACGGGCCGACCTCTCCCCCCTTCGGCGCGAGCGACGCCTGAGGCAACGTGCCGGTCACCTGCCCCTGCCGAGCCTTCTGGGCCCGCTGCACCGACCCGGCGGCGGACCGCACCCGCTCGCCGAACCGTCCTGGCAGGTTGTACGGGACGATGGTGGCGCTGACGTGGGGCACCTGACTGAGCACGGCCGCAATCTTGTCGGCCGTGCGGTCGTGCAGGAAGCGCTGCCACACCCGGGCGTAGCCGCGACGGGGCAGGAGAACGGTGCATTCGGTGTTTCCGTCCAGCGTGGCGTCGACCACGAGCTCAATGGCGGCGCGCCCCAGTCGCCGGTCCGGGCACTCAATGACGTCGAGGGGCAGGCGCAGTCCGAGCCGTCCCCATTCCTCCTCTAGCTCGCGGGCCTCGGCCGAGTCGATGTCGAAGTGCACCGCACGCAGGTCGTCGGGGGTGAGGATCCGGGCATACTGGATGGCTCGGGCCGTAGCCATGTCGAGGGTGTCGACCAGGACCACGACGACGTGGCGGCGCAGGATGGGGCCTTCTGACGCCTTCGGCGCCCCCTCCTCCAGCAGCTCCGCCTCCTCCACGTACTGATGATGCATTCGGATCAGTCCCAAATACAGCAGCGGGCCCACCACGACCACGACCCAGGCCCCCTCCTTGAACTTGGCCACGGCGAAGATGAGGACGACGCTGAATGTCAGCATGGCTGCAAACCCGTTGACAGCCACGCCGCGTCGCCAGTGCGCCTCCTTGTTGGTCAAGTGATGCTTCACCATGCCCGTGCCCGCCATGGTGAAGCCGGTGAACACACCGATGGCGTAGAGCGACACCAACCCGTTCACCTGGGCTTTGAAGACGAGGATGAGGACGAGGGAGACGGCAGTCAGTACCAGGATGCCGTTGGAGAAGGCCAGCCGGTGGCCCCGGCGGGTCAGCTGGCGGGGTAGGAAGCGGTCTTCCGCCACGAAGCTGGCCAGGAAGGGGAAGCCGTTGAAGCTGGTGTTGCCCCCGGTATAGAGGATGAGCACGGTGGCCAGTTGCACGATGAAGAACATGGTGTGGCCAAAGGTGCTGCTGCCCAGGACCGCCTTGACCTCCTGGGACACCACGGTCGGGGTCCCGGCCTGGAAGGGGACGGCGTGGGTCCAGCGGGCGAGCAGGGTGGTCCCGAGCACCAGGAAGCCGAGGATGGAGCTCATGACCACCAGCGTCTGGCGGGCGTTGCGCGCGGTCGGCTGACGGAAGCTGCCCACCCCATTCGAGATCGCTTCCAGGCCAGTCAGCGACGAGCCCCCGTTGGCGAAGGAGCGCAAGAGGGTGATGAAAGCCAGGCCCATGAGCCAACCGCTCCCCGGCGTGCCCAGGTGCCCGTGGTAGAGCTGGCTGGCCGGCGGGAGCGGGATGTGGTGCAGCTGCCCGGACGCGGCCTTCACGTAGCCCAGGACCACGATCAGGCCAAGAGCAAGCACATAGAAGTACATGGGGACGGCGAAGAACCTCCCGGCCTCGCGGATGCCGCGCAGATTGCCGTAAAGGAGGACCAGCACCACGGCGATGGTGACGGCCACCGTGCGCGACGTGGGAGCCAGGGCGGGCACGGCGCTGCTGAGGGCGGCCGTGCCGGCGGCGGCCTGCACCGCCACCGTGACCGTGTAATCGATGAGCAGGGCCACCGCGGCGATCTGGGCGATCTTGGGGCCAAAGTTGTCGCGCGCCACCACGTAGGCGCCACCAGCCTTGGTGTAGAGGGCGATGACCTCTAGGTAGGACAGGGTGACGAAGAAGAGGACGCCCAGGATGGCCAGGGTGATGGGCACGACCATGGTGAAAGCGGCCAGCCCGATGTAGGGCACCATCTGGGTGAGCATCTCCTCGGTGCCGTAGGCCGAGGACGAAATACAATCGGGCGCCAGCACGCCGAGCGCGGTGGGCCGGCCCAGCCGCTCCGAGCTGAGCTGCTCGGTAACCAAGGGTGGGCCGAGGAGCTTGTTCTTCAACCGGTACCGCCGGGTCTCGGGGATGGCCCCGGGCGCGACCGTGCTCACGGAGTCGGCGGGGTGGGGGGGCATGCAGGCACCACAGACGCAGCGTAGGAGCAATTGGGCGGCCACCCCGGGAACGCCCTTTGCACATGGCGACATTGCGTGTTGCACTGTGGCATGCACGTGATCGTCGTCGGGTGTGGCCGCGTCGGGTCCGGCCTGGCCATTTCGCTCAGTGCCGAGGGCCACACCGTGGCCGTGATGGACAAGTCGGCCAAGGCCTTCCGCCGCCTGAAGGACTGGGACGGCCCACGCATCGTCGGCTCAGGCTTCGACCGGGACGACCTGGAGAGAGCCGGCGCGGTAGGAGCCGGCGCCCTGGCCGCGGTGACCAGCGGGGACAACACCAACATCTTGACGGTGCGCATCGCCCGAGAGAATTACCTGATCCCTAACGTGGCGGCCCGGATCTACGATCCCCGCCGTGCCGAGATCTACCAGCGGCTCGGCATCCCCACCGTGGCCACGGTGACGTGGACCATCGACCAAGTCAGGCGCCGCCTGCTCCCTGACGAGGACGCGGGGGACTGGTCCGACCCCTCGGGCCAGCTCACCATGATCGACCGGTCGCTCCCCGACCAGTGGGCCGGCCGGAAACTCAGTGAGTTGGAGGAGCCGGGCCGGCTGAGCGTGGTGGCGGTGACCAGAGCCGGCGTGCCGCGGCTCGACGGGCGCCAGCTGGTCGGGCAGGAAGGCGACGTCCTGCACCTGGCTGTCATGTCGGAAGCCCGGCCCGGCCTCCATGACATCCTCGGATCGGGGGGTGGCCAATGAAGCCGATGAGAGTCGCCATCGCCGGCGCCGGGAGCGTGGGCACTGCCATTGCGGGCGACCTGCACGCCAACGGCCACGAGGTGCTGGTGTTCGAGCAGGATCCCGATCTGGTGGAGCGGCTCCGCCCGACGCTCGATGTCACCTGGATCGCGGCCGACGCCTGCGAGGTTTCCTCCCTCGATGCCGCCGGACTGGCCACGGTGGACGTGGTGGTGGCGGCCACCGGGGACGATGAAGACAACCTGGTGATCTCGCTCCTGGCCAAGCAGGAGTTCGCCGTCCCACGCGTGGTGGCCCGGGTGAACCACCCGAAGAACCAGTGGCTCTTCAACGAGAGCTGGGGCGTCGACGTTTCGGTCAGCACGCCCCAGCTGCTCACCGCGCTGGTCGAGGAAGCCGTCTCGGTCGGTGCGCTGGTACGCCTGCTCCAGTTCCAGGGTGGGAAGGCGCACCTGGTGGAGATCACGTTGGCCGATGACTCACCGGCCAACGGAATAGCGATCGTCGACCTGGACTTTCCCCGCGACGCCTTGGTGGTCGCCGTGGTGCGCGACGACCGCCTCATCATGCCCAAGGGCGACACCGTGTTGCAGTCGGGCGACGAGGTGCTCGTGCTGGTCACGGCCGACGCCGAGGACGCCGTGCACAACCGCTTCATCAGCGGTCAGCCGGGGTAGCCGAACCGGACCAGCCCCAGGTCAGCGCACCCCGAGGGTTCGCGTACCGGTCGTCGAATGGTCACGGGCGGTCATGGGTGGGGTCAGGACCCCCGTAGCATGGGGGGTATGGAGGCAGCATTCTTCGACCTCGACAAGACAGTGATAGACCGCGCCTCCATCGCCGCCTTCGGACGACCCTTCATGAAGGGCGGGCTGATCAATCGCAGGGTCGTGGCCCGGGCGGCGATTTCGCAGCTCATCTACCTCTACTTCGGAGCCGACGAGGAGCGCCTCGTCCGCGTGCGCGAGTCGATGCTGGCCATGACCAAGGGGTGGGACCGGGCCCAGGTACGCCAGATCGTGCGCGAGACCTTGCTCCAGACCATTGAGCCCATCATGTACGCCGAGGCGCTCGAGCTCATGGAGCTGCACCGGGCGGCGGGCCACCGGGTGTACCTCGTCTCGGCCTCCCCGGAGGAGATCGTGCTCCCCCTGGCCGACATGCTGGGGGTCGACGGGGCCATCTGCTCGCGGGGCGAGGTCGACGAGGATGACCGCTACACCGGGCGCATGGCCTTCTACGCCTACGGGGAGGAGAAGGCCACCGCCATGCGCGAGCTGGCCGGGCGCACCGGCATCGACCTGGACGCCAGCTCTGCCTACTCGGACTCGGCCACTGACCTGCCCATGCTGGAAGCTGTCGGGCGCCCGGTGGCGGTCAATGCCGACCGGGCGCTGGCCAAGGTGGCCAAGGAGCGGGGCTGGGAGATGCGGAACTTCACCAAGCCGGTCCGCCTGCGCGACCGTGTGGGGCGCACGACTCCGGTGGTGACGACGGGCCTGGCCGTGGCCGGGGCCGCGCTGATCCTGTGGCGGCGGGGCAACCGGAGCCGCCACGCGCCCGGGGGGCGCGCCGCTGCCTGAGGCGCTGGCGCGTCCTAGGCGTCCTTGAGCCGCCGGGCGGCAGCGAACCCGAGTCCGAAAATCAGGGCCAGGAACAGCAGCTTCTTCATGGCGGGCGATCCTATCGGGTCGCGGCCGGGGTCAGACGGTGAGCAGGTCGCGGGCGCCCGTGTCCGAGGAGGGGTGGCGCAGCTTGGACATGGCCCGGGCCTCAATCTGGCGGATGCGCTCGCGGGTCAGGTTGAAGTGCTCGCCCACCTCTTCCAGTGTCCGGGGCTCTCCCCGGTCGAGACCGAAGCGCAGGCGGAGTATCTCGCGCTCGCGCTCGTCGAGGGGGGAGAGGAGGCGCCCGATCTCGTCGGGCAACAGGGAGACGGCGGCCACCTCAAATGGTGACTCGGCGGAACGGTCCTCGACCACGTCGCCCAGCTCGGCGTCGCCGTCCTCACGGAGCGGCTCGGAGAGGGAGAGCGGCTCGGCCCGGAAACGCAGGGCCTCGACCAGCTTGTCCTCGGGCATCTCGACCTCAATGCCCAACTCGGCCAGGGTGGCCGGGCGACCGAGCTTGAGCTCCAGGCGGGCCTGCGCCTTCTGCACCCGGGCCAGCGTGTCGCCGGCGTGGACGGGGAGGCGGATGGTGCGCCCCGTGTTGGCGATGCCGCGGGTGATGGCCTGGCGGATCCACCAGGTGGCGTAGGTGGAGAACTTGAACCCCTTGCGCCAGTCGAACTTCTCGACGGCATGCATCAGTCCGAGGTTGCCCTCCTGAATCAGGTCCAGCAAGGGGAGGCCCGAGGCTTGATACTTCTTGGCGATGGACACCACCAGGCGCAGGTTGGATTGGACGAAGGTCTGCTGGGCCTGCTCCCCCTCAATGACGCAGCGGCGCATCTCGCGCTTCTTGGCCGGGGTGAGGCCCTTGGGCGCCTTGGCCACGTCCTCCTCGGCCGCCCGCCCGGCCTCGATCGCCTGGGCCAGCCGAACCTCGTCGTCCTTGGTGAGCAGGGGATACTGCCCGATATCTGTCAGATAGAGCCGTACGAGGTCCTCGTCGTCGCGCTCAATACGTTCCTTGGCCAAGATCTGCCGAACCTTCCCTCATCGTGGGCCTCGGCTGGAGATCTCCATGCCGGGCGTTGCTGCTCCGAGCACACCTGTCCGCCAGGGCGCGCCAAGACTGCTTTGACATTGTAATGGGCGCGTCAAGATGCCCACGCACAAGGGATAACGCCTGCGACACCCGATAATCACGCAAAGTGCAGAAATAGCTTCCATCCGGCATCCCTCTCCGGGATCAGCCCACGAGGCCGACGAACCACCCCCGCTGGACGCCTTCATCGAAAAGCGCTTGGCCGCGCGCCACCTCCTCCGACCCGCTGCGGCAGGCCGGCCCGAGCACCGCCATGGCCGGGGCCTCGCTGGCCGGATCGGCCCCGGCCAGATGACGGCTATAGGCCTGGACCAGGCAGGGCAGGTACGCCCGGACCAGGCCCGACAATCGGGTGAAGCCCGGGCCGGCATGATCCAGAGCGCTGAGCTGGTCGGTGAGGGGCCCGGAGGGAGGGACCACCAGGGCATCCCGAACGACGTCGGCCCGCACCGCGAGGCGTTCGCTCCAGCGGGCGGCCACATCGGCGTGGTGCAGCGAGGCGGCGGCGAAGAAGACCCGTAATTCCGCGTCCCACGGCTGACCGCTGTCCCCGGCCGAGGCCCACTCCCCCGTCAATTCGAAGAGGTGGCGCTCCACCCAGCAGTAACCCCCGACCAGTGCGTCCAGCTGGTCGATGGTCCGCCATCCGGCCGCAAACAGATCAGCCACGCGGCTCCTCGGCGGCCAATGGCTCTCCGGCCGGTGAGCGGTAGCGGTTGGTGATGGGCATGCGGCGGTCCTTGCCGAAGGCCTTGGTCGTGATGCGCACCCCGGGCGGCATCTGGCGCCGCTTGTACTCCGCCCCGTCGACCAGGCGCACCACCTGGTCCACCAGCGCGGGGTCGAAGCCCTCGGCCACGAGCTCCGCCGCCGTGCGGTCGCGCTCGACGTAGCCAGCCAGCACCGGGTCGAGCTGCCCGTAGGGCGGCAGGGACTGGTCGTCGCGCTGGTCGGGGCGGAGTTCGGCCGAGGGTGGCTTGTCGAGCACGCTGTCGGGGATCGGACCGGGCAGGCCCTCCAGTACCGCCTGGGTGTTTCGGTAGCGGCACAGGTCGTAGACCAGCGTCTTGGGCACGTCCTTAATGACGGCGAACCCGCCCGCCGAGTCGCCGTAGAGCGTGGAGTAACCGGTGGCCATTTCGCTCTTGTTGCCGGTCGTGAGCACAATCCACCCTTTAGCGTTGGACAGGCCCATGAGAAGGACTCCGCGCAGTCGGGATTGCAGGTTCTCGTCGGTCAGCCCGAAGGGTTCGCGCCCGAGCACCCCGGCCAGCATGGAGCTGAAGGCCACGTGGGCCTCCTCAATGGGCACCACCCGCAGCTCAATTCCGAGGTGCTCGGCCAGGACGCCGGCGTCGTGGCGCGACCCGTCGCTGGAGTAGCGCGAGGGCATGGAGATGCCGTGCACCCTCTGGCGGCCGAGCGCATCGACGGCGACGGTGGCCACCAGGGACGAGTCGATGCCGCCCGAGAGGCCGATCACCGCGTCGGTGAAGCCGTTCTTGCCCATGTAGTCCCGGGTCCCGAGCACCAGGGCCTGGTAGACCTCGGCCTCGTCGGACAGGGTGGGCCGCGGTGCCGGGCGGGAGAGCGCCGGGCGCACCGGATCCCCGGTCCCGGTGACCGTCACCCGGGGCAGCAGCTCGCTCACCGTGCGGTGTCGGTGGGCGCCGAGCGGGATGTCCACCACGACCAGGTCCGGGGCGAACTGGGCGCCCGACGCCAGCAGCGTGCCGTCGGAGGCGACGACCAGCGAGTCGCCATCGAAGACCAGCTCGTCCTGGCCCCCCACCTGGTTGACGTAGGCGATGGCGCAGCCGGCTTCGGCCACCCGCTGGCGCAGCACGGCCATCCGCTCGGAACGGCGTCCCCGGTGGTACGGCGAGGCGTTGAGGTTGACCACCACGTCGGCCCCGGCCCGGCCCTGATGGGCCACCGGCCCGTCGGCGAACCACACGTCCTCGCAGACCGAGATGCCCACCCAGGCCCCGGCCACGCCGAAGAGAGTGGGCTGCTCGCTCCCCGGGATGAACCAGCGCTGCTCGTCGAAGACCCCGTAGTTGGGCAGGAGCTGTTTGCGGTACAGGCCGACCACCCGACCGCCGGCGCACACGGCCGCCGCGTTGGACAGGCCGGCACCGGCCGCGGCCGACCCGACATGACCGACGACGGCGACGCAGCGGCCGGTGGCCGCCGCCACCTTGTCCAGCGCCACCACGTTGTCGGCCACGAAACCGGGCTTGAGCAGGAGGTCCTCGGGTGGGTACCCGGTGATGGCGAGCTCGGGCACCACGCACAGGTCGGCCCCGGCTGACTCGGCAGCCGAGAGGGCGGCCAGTATGCGGTCAACGTTGCCCGCCAGGTCGCCAACCACGGTATTGAGTTGCGCGGCGGCCAGGCGCAGGAACGACACGAATTCAGCCTAACGGCCGGTGCCTCGTTCCCCGAGAGCCGCTGGGACGCAGGGCTCCTCGCAGCAGAGTGTCGCCGACCTCGCGGAGGATGTCAGCGAGGGGTGGGTGCTCGGGCCACCATCCGATCAGCCAGTTGGCGACGGCAAGCATGTACGCACCGGTCAGGCTCTCGGCGAGGCGTCGTGGTGAGAGCTCGGGGCGCAGTTCGCCAACTGATTGCGCGTCGGCGAAGAGGGCGGTCAGCAATTCGTAGGTATGCAACTCGCGCTCACTGAGCGCACCCGAAGCTCCCCAGAAGAGCCGTGAGCGGATAACGACGACTGCCATGAATTCGGTGTCACGGGCGAAGACGGCCGCCAGCGTGTCCATGAGCTCGGAGATGGTCGTGGTGATCGGCTCCCGGGGGTGCCGGCCCGACAAGGCGGCGAGGAGGGTGTGAAAGTCCTCGACAGCGCGCAGTGCGTACTCGTCGAGGACGGCTTCCTTGGTCGGAAAGTAGTTGTAGAAGGTGGGCTCGCTGATCGAGAGTTCGCCGACGATCTCGTGCACCCGAACCGCATCGAAGCCGCGGGACCGGAAGGCCGCGATGGCCGATTCGTAGATCTGCGTGCGCAGATGCTCCTTCTTCTCCTCACGAAGCCCCATGTTGACAACTTTTCATTTAGTAGCTATAAGTATTGGGTAGCATAATCTATTTTGGGGATGGCATGGCGCACGCGGGGACACAGTGACGGCGCAGGGCACGAGGGGGTCAGGACCGGCCCGGGAGGCCATCGTTGCCCGCTGACCATCGGCGCTAGATACTGCGGTACGCGGTGGCATTCACCGCAGGGACGAACCTGATGATCAACACGGCGTTCGCTTGGGAATCCACCGCCGGTCACGTCTGGGTGCCGGAATGGAGGGTGCCCCTCGTCGCCGGGCCCAGCGTCATCGGCGGCACGCTCTCCATGCTCGTTGTCCTTCCCTTGACGACGAGCATGATCTGCACCCTCGGCATCCGTTCCTACCAGCGCGGCGGTCTCAGGGTGCTCCGGGCCGATGCATTACCACCAGCGGTCCGTTCCCTGATGGTCGGCCCGGTGCGGCGCGGCCTGCGGCTGGCCGCGGGGAGCGTGGCTGCTTTCGGCCCCGTGACCATCCTCGCCGGCTCAACCCTTCTCGGCCATGGCGTTTCCCGAAGCGCCTACGTGGCGTCTCAGGCCATCGCCGGAGTGCTCCTCGGCGCCATGGTCACCCCGGTGGCGGCCATGGCAGCCATGGCCGAGCCCGCGGGGGCCTCCGGATGAACGGCTCGGCCGCATTGGAGATGAAGTCCCGTCCCGAAATGATCTACGACCTCGTCGCCGACGTGTCACGCATGGGCGAGTGGAGCCCCGAGTGCTACCGGCGCGAGTGGCTCGATGGCGCCACCGAGGCTGAGGTCGGGGCCCGGTTCGCCGGTCACAACAAGTCCGGCGTCTTCCGCTGGTCGAACGTCTCGCAGATCACCAGGGCCGAACGCGGCAGGATCCTCTCGTGGACCATGGGTCCCGGGGACGACCCGTATTCGGCGTGGCAGTACACCTTCGAACCGACGGCCGACGGAGTCGTCGTGACCGAGACGTTCCGGTCCCTCAGGCGCACGCTCCTCGGCCGGCTCTCCACCGTGCCCCTGGGTGGCCCACGCCGGAGCCAGGCCCGCCTCCAATCCGGTATCCAAAGGACGCTCGAACGGCTGCGGGCCGCAGCCGAGGCACAGCCCGGCCTCCCATAGTCCGGAATCAGGACCTGGTGGGCGGGGGCGCCGTCGTGGCTGCCGTCGGAGGGGTGTCTCCGCACCTGCGAAACTTGTCCGGTGCAGAGCCAGCGTGACTACGTGTTGCGGACCGTGGAGGAGCGAGGCATCCGCTTCGTCCAGCTGTGGTTCACCGACGTCCTCGGGACCCCCAAGGGGTTCAACATCACCTCGGCCGAGTTGGAGAACGCCCTGAGTGAGGGCATGACCTTCGACGGCTCGGCCATCGACGGCTTCAGCCGGGTGCAGGAGGCCGACGTCCTGGCCCGGCCCGATCCCAAGACGTTCCAACTGCTGCCCTGGCATGACGACGACTCCGCCGTGGCCCGCGTCTTCTGTGACATCGCCAACCTGGACGGGACCCCGTTCGGCGGCGATCCCCGCCACACCCTGCGCCGCACGTTGGAGGGGGCGCGGTCCTCGGGGTACACATTCTTCGCCGCCCCCGAGGTGGAGTACTTCTACTTCGCCGACGCCGATCCGGTGCGGGGACCCCAGGCCCTCGACTCGGGCTCCTACTTCGACCTCAGCGTGGCCGACCTGACCAGCGACCTGCGCCGGCGCTCGGTGCTCATGCTGGAGGAGATGGGGATCCCCGTGGAGCACACCCAGCACGAGGACGCCCGGAGCCAGCACGAGATCGACCTGCGCTACACCGACGCCCTGACCATGGCCGACACCGTGATGACCACCCGCATGGTCATAAAGGAAATGGCCCGGAGGGAGGGTGTCTTCGCCAGCTTCATGCCCAAGCCTCTCGCCGGCGTGCAGGGATCGGGCATGCACACCCACATCTCGCTGTGGGAGGGCGAGCGGAACGCCTTCATCGACGAGAGCGACGAGTACGGGCTGTCCGCGGTGGCCCGCCAGTTCATCGCCGGCCTCCTGCACCACGCCCGGGAGATCACCGCGGTGACCAACCAGTGGGTCAACTCCTACAAGCGGCTCATCGGTGGCTACGAGGCACCCGTACACGTCAGCTGGGCCCGCAACAACCGCTCGGCCCTGGTGCGCGTGCCGGTGGTCAAGCACGGCAAGCCCGAGTCAACACGGTTGGAGTACCGGGCCCCGGACAGTGCCTGCAACCCCTACCTGGCCTTCTCGGTCATCCTGGCCGCGGGCCTGCGGGGCATCACCGAGGGCTACCCCCTGCCCCCGGAAGCCGACGCCAACCTCTTCACCCTGACCGGCCGGGAGCTGGCCGCCAAGGGCATCGAATCGCTTCCCCCGAGCCTGCACGACGCCGTGAACGAAATGGAGAAGTCCGAGCTCCTGGCTGACACCCTGGGCGACCACGTCTTCGAGTGGTTCATCCGCAACAAGCGGGCCGAATGGGATGCCTACCAGGCTCAGGTCACCCAGTTCGAACTCGACCGTTACCTGCCGCTCCTGTGACGCCACCCGGGACGCCGCACTGATGGATCCCCTGCTGTGCTTCCCCTCCGACCTCCCGGCCGAGGTGACGCTCGCCCTGCAGGGTGCCGGGCTCGGCCACCACCGCGTGACCGGACCCGGGGAGGTGCCCGAGGGCGAGACCGAGGGTTGGTCCGGCGTCCTGGTGGTGGCCGGCCAGGACATGACGGCCGCCGTGGCCTTCTGCCGCCATGTGCGCATGCGCGAGGTGCCCCTCAGCCCGTTGCTGCTGGCCATCCAGACCGACCAGGTGAACGAGCTCCTCCTGCGCGATGACCTCTACGACGACTTCTGCGTCCTGCCCGCCCGTCCCGAGGAGCTGGTGGCCCGGCTGCAGCACCTCTTCTGGCGCACCGGTCAGAGCATGCGGCCCGACATCATTGAGTACGGGCCGTTGATGCTCAATCTCGAGACGTATCAAGCGGCCGTGTCGGGGCGCGTGCTGGACCTCACCTACATGGAGTACGAGCTGCTGCGCTTCCTGGCCGGCCATCCGGCCAAGGTCTTCACCCGCGAGACCCTGCTCAGCCGGGTGTGGGGCTACGAGTACTACGGCGGAGCCCGCACCGTCGATGTCCACATCCGGCGCCTGCGGGCAAAGTTGGGGGAGGAGCACGCCCACCTGATCCAGACCGTGCGCTCCGTCGGCTACCGGTTCGGCCAGGTGGCCTGGCACCCCGGCGTCGCTCAGCGCGGCGGCTCGGGCGCCGGCACGTAGGCCCAGGCCTCCACCTCGACCCGGGCCCCGAGGGGCAGGGCGGCCACGGCCACCGCCGAGCGGGTGGGCCTGACCCCATTGAAGTACTCGACCCACAACTCGTTCACGGTCGCGAACTCGCCCATGTCGACGAGGAAGAGTGTCGTCTTGACCACATCGGCCAGCGTGGCCCCCTCGGCGGCCAGCACCGAGGCGAGGTTCTCCAAAGCCTGGCGCAGCTCGGGCAGTGTGCCTCCGGGCACCAGAGCGACCGCACCGCGCGAATCGGTGCCCAGGCCGATCTGACCCGAGGTGATGACCCAGTCGCCCACCCGCCGGGCGGGGGAGTACGGACCAACGGCTGGACTCATGCCGGCTCCTCTCGACCCGCCGATGCTGGCACATCCGACACAGGGGCCCGGCCCCCGGTGCGGCGGGTGGGCCACCGGGGAGGTCGTCCCTCGGCGATCCATGCCGCGGCCATCGTGGCTACGAAGACGGCGTCGGACCCGTTGACCGGCCAGCGGTCCTCCGGGTGGATCCGCACCGAGACTTCGGGCATGTCGCGGGCGGCCAGGATGCCGAAGGAGCGGATGGTCAGGTCGACCGGCACCCCACGGTCATCGATCGCGATGCCCTCGCTCCACACCAGCCCGAGGGCCTGGTGCACCGCCCCGAGCACGTAGGAGCGCAGCGTGACCGGGTCGAGCACCTCGCCGGCCCAAACTTCGACAGAGACGGTGCCCCGATCGCCCGGCCCCGCCAAGGCCAGGGTGACCCGGGCCCGCCCCGCCCCGGGCAGGGACACCTCGGCCGTTCCCGTGCCGGGCGTGCTGGCCGGGGAGTGCAGGACGTGCAGTGCCGCCAGGACCTCCGCCCACCCGGCACCCCGAAGGTCGTCGCCGACCGGCGGACCCACAATGTCGGCGCTCTCGATCTCCACACCCGGTGCCACCCGGCGGACCCGATCCTCCAGCACCCGGAGATCCGCCGGCCCCGGGGTGCGGCCGATGCGCAGGATCCCGGTCCCGTCGGGGCGGAGCCCGAGGGAGAGCGGGGGCCGCTTGGGCCCCCGGCGCACCACGTCCTCACGGCTCCACAGGACGCGCACCGCAACACCGGTCTCGTCGGCCAGGGCGCGGGCGCGGGCGGGAACCGGGCTGTGCCGCTTGCCACCGAAGGCGCCGCCGTTGGCCAGGGGCGACGCCGGGGGCCGGCCGGGCAGGCACCAGCTGGCGTCCGGCTCGACGTAGGCCGGCTCGACCCATGTGGTCTGCAGCGTCAGCGCCCACTCGCCCGGGGGGAGAGCAACGGGATGAGCCAGGGGCACGGTGCTGTTGCGCCCCTGGACGCGTCCCGATCCCTCCTTGGCGGCCCGCATGTCCGGAGCCGGCGGAGTCCCGACGTCGCCGCGGGCCCCGGTCGGAGCACCGAGCTCCACCAGGGCGTCCCCCGGTGAGGTGTCGTCGGCGAAGCCCCCGCCACCGAGGACCACGTCGGGTCCCGAGCTCTGGAACATCGGGCCTTCGATCTGGGCTCTCCAGGAGGCCAGCAACGGGTCACGCCCGGTGGTGAGGGGCGCCGGGGAGCCGGCCAGGCCCAGCACGGCCGCGGCGGCCTCCACAATGGACTGCCAACCAGTGCAACGGCAGAGGTGGGCTCTGAGCGAGCTCTCAATGGCGGCGCGTGACACCGGGCGGTCGCCGGCCTCCAGCGCGGCCAGGCGCAGCAGGATGCCCGGGGTGCAAAAGCCGCACTGGCTGGCGCCGTGGTCGGCGAATGCCACAGCCCAGCGGGCCCGGAGCTCGTCGCTCAGACCCTCGACCGTGGTGACGGAGCGCCCGGCCACCCGGCGCACCGGGGTCACGCAGGAGACGCGGGGAGCGCCGTCGACCCACACGGTGCAGCAGCCGCACTGCCCCTGCGGGCTGCAGCCGTCCTTGACCGATCGGCACTGCAGCTCCTCGCGCAACGCATGGAGGAGCGTGATCCCGTCGGCGACCGCGACGTCCCCGCCGTTGAGCGTGAAGGTGACGGCTGCCGCCGCGGGGGGATCGGTCAGCGGCTCAGTGGTTCAGCGGCTCAGCTGAAGGATGAGCCGCAGCCGCAGGTGCGGGTGGCGTTGGGGTTCACAATGTTGAACCCGGCGCCCTGGAGCCCGTCGCTGTACTCGAGCATGGATCCGGTCAGCAACTCCGCGCTGGCCGCGTCGACCACGACCTTGACGTTGTCGAACTCCCGTACGACGTCGTCGTCGAGGACCTCGGAGTCGAAGAACATCTCGTAGGAGTAGCCCGAACATCCTCCCGGCTTGACGGCGACGCGGAGGGCCAGCGCCTCTCCCTCCTCCTGAGCCAGCAGCTCGGCCACCTTGGTGACGGCGGCTTCACTCAGGGTGACCGGGGCCGGCTTCTTCCCGATGTTGACCGACGTGGTCATGGTCGTCACTGGAGCCTCCTCGTTGCGCGCCGTCACGGCAGGCCACCCGCGGGGCACCGTGCCCCGGGGAGAACCCCATGTTACCGGGGTCACCCCGGGAAGGACACATCGGGGCGCTCGGGACGGAATTCGCTCGCACGCAGGTAGAATCGGCCGATGACCACCGGGCCGGTCCCCCAGCCGCCTGCGGCGGACCGCGCCCGCGAGGACGAGGTGCGCCAGTGCCTGCGCGCGGTCATCGACCCCGAGCTGGGCGACACCATCGTCGACCTCGGCATGGTGCGGGCCGTTGCCGTCGCCGGGGGCGACGTGGTGGTCGACGTGGCTCTGACCATCGCCGCCTGCCCCCTGCGCACCCAGATCGAGAAGGACGTCCGGGGCCAGGTGGAGGCGCTGCCGTGGGTCAACTCGGTGGAGATCCGCATCGCCTCCATGGACGCGGAGCAGCGGGCGGCCGTCATGGCCCGGGCTCGTTGGAAGGCGCGGGAGGACGCCCCCGAGACGGCGATCCCACCGGACACCCGCGTGCTGGCCATCGCATCGGGCAAGGGCGGGGTGGGCAAGTCCTCGGTGACGGTGAACCTGGCGGTGGCCCTGGCACTACGGGGCCTCACCGTCGGCATTCTCGATGCCGATATCTGGGGCTTCTCGGTGCCCCGCCTCCTCGGCATGGAGGGAGACGTCGAGGCACGCCAGGGCAAGATGGTCCCGCTGGAGAAGCCGGTGGGCAGCGGCCTGGTGCGGGTGCTCTCCATGGGCTTCCTGGCCGGCGAGGAGCAGGCCATCATGTGGCGCGGGCTGGTCCTGAACCGGGCCGTGCAGCAGTTCCTGCAGGACGCCCACTGGGGCGACCTCGACTACCTGCTCATCGACCTGCCGCCGGGCACCGGTGACGTGCAGATGGGGCTGGCCCGCCTGCTCCCCCGCACCGAGATGCTGCTGGTCACCACGCCACCCCTGGCGGCCCAGAAGGTGGCGGCGCGCGCCGCCGACATGGCCCGCAAGGGCTACCTGCGGGTGGCCGGGGTGATTGAGAACATGAGCGACTTCACCTGCGCGCACGGCACCTCGTACGCCCTCTTCGGCACCGGCGGGGGCGAGCGGTTGGCCCGCGGCCTCGGCGTGCCGCTGATCGGCTCCATCCCGTTGCACCCGGACCTGGCGGCCGCCGGTGACGAGGGCACGCCCGTGGCCGCCGGCCAGGGCGAGCTGGCCGGGGTCTTCGCCGAGCTGGCTCGGGTGGTGGCCGAGGAGGTGGCCCCGCTGATTCAGGCCCAGGGCTGCACGGCCCGCCTCATGGAGCGGGTGGAGGCGGCGGTGGCCGGCGGCGAGGCCGATCTCGGCTGAGGGTTCAGGACCTGCCCCGCGGGCGCCAGCGGCTCTCGATGGTGTCGGTTCCGGGCGCCAGACCCACGGCGACGGCCCGGCCCTCGTCGGCCAGCGCCCGCAGGTGGGCCCACAGCGAGTAGCGGGCCACCGTGAGCTGGGCCTCGGACACGTCGGCGTAGACCGTGGGCAGCAGGTCGGCGACGGTGGCCCCGCCCCCCTCGGGTCGGGCTTCGAGCGCGGCGGCGACCCGTTCGTGGCGGGCCATCCGGTGGGCCACGAGCGCCTCGACCACCTCGGGGACACGGTCCATCAGCCGGCCATGCCCCGGTGCCAGGGTGCGGATGGGCGGCACGGAGGCGCGCAGCTTGGCCAGGCTGGCCAGGTAGGCGTGGAGGTCCCCGTCGGGTGGGCGGATGACCACCGTCGAGCCGTGCATGACGTGGTCCCCGGTCAGCAGCAGGCGGGGCGCGGGAACGAGCCAGCACAGGTGGTCCGAGGCGTGCCCGGGGGTGTGGACCGCCCTGAGCGACAGCCCGGGCCGCCGGAGTGTCCAGCCGTCGCCCACGCACTCGTCGGGGGCGAAGCCCTCGGCCGGCCCGAAACCCACCACGTGGGCGCCGGTGGCGGAGGCGAGGGCGGCCGCGCCCGGGGCGTGGTCGACATGGGTGTGGGTCACCAGGATGTGGCGGATGGTCCCCCGCGGAACCGCGGCAGCCAGAATGGCCGCCTGGTGGGCCTCGTCCTGCGGCCCCGGATCGACGACCGCCAGCTCGGAGCGGCCGACGAGGTATGTGTTGGTGCCCGGACCGGTCATGAGTCCCGGGTTGGGCGCGGTGAGGCGCAGTACGCCGGGCGCCACCTCGTCCGGCCGGCCCGGCACCGGTGTCGGGCCGAACCCGAAATCCGGCACCACCGGGATCACCGCGCCGTGCCCTCCCGGTTCGCCTGCAGCGAGATAGCCCGCACGGCTTCGTTGAAGTCACCGGCGGCGCCGCTGCCGTCGGGGACGGGCGCCCCGTCGTAGCCCTCGTCGCCCGGCAGGAGGATCCGCACGCCGTTGCCGTCGGCCACCACCCGGGGCTCAATGGTGGGGACGGCGCGGGAGGCGTCGGCCGCCGCGGCCAGCAGCGCGGCGCTGTTGGCGAAGCGGCTGATGGCCTGGAGGTTGCGGATGGTGGGGAAGATGATCTCAATGGTGCCCGCGCGGTGCCGGGCCAGGGCTTCGGCGGGCGCGATCCAGGTCTCGGCAATGGTCTCGCCGGCATCGTGGGCGGCGATCTGCCCCGCCGGGGCGGCGGCCACGAAGAACCGGGTGTCATAGCGCCTGGGTGCCCCCTTGGGCGTGATCCAATGGGCGAAGTAATGGACGCCGCCCACCAGGAGATGGAGCTTCTCGTCGCGGCACAGGTCGAGGAAGCGGCGGGTGCCGGCGTTCACCGCGGCGCGCGCGGCCACGAAGCGTGCTTCCTCCTCGGCGTCCCCGGCCAGGAGGGCCGGCCCCCCGGCGCGGGTGGCCAACAGGAGACCGGCCTCCTCGAAGGTCTCGCGCAGCGCCGCCACCCAGTAGGCCAGGCCGCCCGCGTGCAGGCCGAGCAGGGCGCTGGCCTCGGCGTCGGTCCGCCCCACGCAAGTTGCCCCGGCGACCGTGCCGCCGTCCGCCGCGTCCACGGCACCGCCGGGGAAGACATAGGCCCCGCCCACGAAGTCGGAGCGCAGGTTGCGCCGCACCATGAGGACCTGCAGCACACTGCCGTGCTCATCCGGCTCGGGGCCGTCGCGCACCAGCATGACGGTGGCCGCCGGGCGGATGGCAGCCGGATCAGGGGTCGGGGATTCGGGGTCGGTCGAAGGAGATGGAGGCACGCCGGCGAGGCTACCGCCACGTCGGGGCGGCCCCCGGGAAGCGGCGTAACCCTGGTCTAATCTGAACGCGACGATGAGCCTGAGCGCCGAAGATCCCGTGGCGCCCGCCATGCGCCAGATCCCCCGGCGCTATGTGGCCCTGGGCCTCATTGTGGTGGCCATCATCCTGCTCAGCGCCCTCGTCCTCATCCGCAACGACACGTCGCTGGTCGGCTCGGCCCAGGTGGAGACCTTCAATCCGGCTCCCGGAACGCTCCTCTCCACGGTGGGCCAGGTCCCCCGAAGTGTCATCGACGCGGTGAGGGTGACCTCCCCCTCCGACCCGGTCACACCCCCGAAGGCGACCGGCAACCCGTCCTTGTGGCAGGCACCCACCCACGGGGTGGAGGCCGTCCCGGTCGTGTTCTTCTACGGGGCCGAGTTCGCGCCCTACGCCGCCGCCGAGCGCTGGCCGGTGATTGTGGCCCTGTCCCGCTTCGGGACGTTCGGGCAGCTGGGCCTCATGCAGTCGAGCGCGACCGTGGCCTTCCCGAATGTATCGAGCTTCACCTTCTGGCACGCCACTTACTCGAGCCCTTGGCTCAGCCTGCGCACGGTGGAGCGCTACAGCGCGCAGGACCTGACCGGCGGGGGCTACACCAGCCTGCAGGTGCCCGACGCCCGGGAGGCGGCCTCGGTGGCGGCGTACGACACCTCGCCCGCCACCTTCCCCCTGCTCGATATCGCCAACCACTACGTGCTGGTCGGCAGCAGCTTCGCGCCTTCGGTGCTGGACGGGCTGACCCAGGCCGAGATCGCGGCCGACCTCTCGCTCCCGACCAGCCCGGTCACCCAGGCCGTGGTGGCCGCGGCGAACCAGATTACCGCCTCCATCTGCTCGGTCACCGGCCAGCGACCGGAGAGCGTCTGCACCGCCCACGGCGTGGTGGCGGCCGATCAGGAAATGGCGATCCCGCCTCCGGGTTGAGGGGTGGACCGGGTCAGCTGGCCCGCCGGTCGAGCACCACCTTGCGTTCCACCTCGTTCAGGCCGCCCCAGATCCCGTGGGGCTCGCGGATCCGGATGGCGTAGTCCAGGCAGTCCCCCCGCACGTGGCACTGGTGGCAGATCGCCTTGGCGCGGATCTCCCGGGCGGCCTTCTCCTCCTTCCGCTCCGCATGGGACGGTGGGAAGAACACCTCTGATTGCGGACCTCGGCACGCTGCCTTGGCCTGCCATACGTCTGAACCCTGGCGCATTAGACCCCCCGGTTAGGGCACCTCGGATCCCCCTCGCCGGTCAACCTATCGCCGCGACACCGCCGCGTTCAAGCCCTGTGACCAGGTTCTTCGTCGGGGACCTCTCCGGGGGCTCCGGTGCGGCAAGTACGCTCACCCCGACATGGACGTGGGGAGCTTCTGCGCGCAAAGCCACGTCCTGGTCGTGGCCGGGAAAGGTGGCGTCGGCAAGACCACCATGACGGCGGCCATCGCCGCCATGGCCGCTGACCACGGGCTCTCGGTACTCATCGTGGAGCTGGAGGGCAAGTCGGGCATCACCGGCGCCTTCGGCCTCACCGAGGACCTGGGGTACGAGGAAGTGGAGCTCCGGGCCCCGCGGGAGGGCGCGCCGGGGCCGGCGGGCGGGTCGGTGCGGGCCCGGCGGATCACCCCCGACGACGCCCTGGTGGAGTATCTACAGGACCACGGCCTGAAGAGGGTGTCCAAGCGCCTGGTCAGCTCCGGGGTGGTCGACGTGGTCTCGACGGCCATCCCGGGCATCCGCGACGTCCTCGTCCTGGGCAAGGTCAAGCAGCTCGAGCGCGACGAGGTGGCCGACCTGATCGTGGTCGACGCCCCGGCTACGGGGCACGCCATCACCTTCCTCACCTCGGCCAGCGGCCTGGTGGGCGCCGCCCGCGGCGGGCCGCTGCGCACGCAGGCCCAGGATGTCGTCGACCTGCTGTCGGACCCCTCACGCTGCCGGGTGATCCTGGTCACCCTGCCCGAGGACATGCCGGTGAGCGAGACCATTGAGTCGGCCTACACCCTGGAGGACAAGGCGGGCGTGCAGCTGGGGCCGGTCATCGTGAATGCCTGTGATGTGGCGCCGGTCGGACTCGACATTGCGGCGGGGAAGGTCGCTGAGGCGGCGGGCGTGGCAGTGGACTCCGACCACGTGGCCGCCTTGGAGGCGGCCCGGCTGTTCCGCCTGGAGCGGCACGCGGTGACCGCCCAGCAGATTCAGCGCCTGGGCCGTGAGCTGCCCCTGCCCCACCTCCTCGTCCCCTCGGTCGGCACGGACTGCATCGGCTTGGCCGAGACGGGCCTCCTGGCCGCCGCCTTGGCCCGGGCCGTCTCCGCCCTTGTCCCCGAGGCGACCGGATGAGCGCGCTGGCCCGGTTGGTGACCGAACGCTCGGTCATCGTGTGCTGCGGCTCGGGCGGGGTCGGCAAGACCACCGTCTCGGCCACCTTCGCGCTGGCCGCGGCCCGGGCCGGGCGGCGCGCGTGCGTGGTGACGGTCGACCCAGCGCGCCGGCTGGCCGACGCGCTGGGCGTGCAGTCCCTGCCCAACACGCCGACCGAGGTGAAGGGCGACTGGCCCGGCCAGCTCCATGCCCTCATGCTCGACACCAAAGGGACGTTCGACGACCTGGTCCACCGCTACTCCCGCACTCCGGAGCAGGCGGAGAGCATTCTGGCCAACCGGCTGTACCAGAACTTGGTGGGCGCCCTGTCGGGCACCCAGGAGTACATGGCCATGGAGAAGCTCTACGAGCTGGTCGACTCGGCCGCCTTCGACCTGGTGGTGGTCGACACGCCACCGACCCGCAATGCCCTCGACCTCCTCGACGCCCCTCGCCGCCTCACCCGCTTCCTGGAGAACCGCCTGTTCCGCGCCCTCCTGCTCCCGACACGGCTGTCCCTGCGGGCCGTCGGCGTGGCCACCCAGGCGCTGCTGCGCACCATCTCCAAGGTGGCCGGCGCCGAGATCGTGCAGGATGCCGTGGCCTTCTTTCAGGCCTTCGAGGGCATGGAGGAGGGGTTCCGCATCCGCGCCGGCGCCGTGCGCCAGCTCCTGGCCGATCCTTCGACGGCCTTCGTGCTGGTGACCTCGGCCCGGCCCGACGCCATTGCCGAAGCCAGCTTCTTCGCCGAGAAGCTGGCGGAACGGGGCGTGACGCCGGCCGCACTGGTGGTCAACCGGATCCAGCCGTCGTTCGGGGGAAATGCGGGTTCGGGGGAGTCAGGGGCTCCCGGGGCGATGGCCGCGCTAGAGGCGAATCTGGCCGCGCTGAACGCCCTGGGAGCGCGTGAGGAGAAGGCGTTCGCCGCGCTGGCCGAGAGAGTGGCGCCGGCACCCATCGGGCGCATCCCGCTCTTCGGGCACGACGTGCATGAGCTCGTCGGGCTGCAGCGGACCGCCGACCACCTCTTCGCGTAGCGCCAAACCCCGATCCATCCCCCGTCTCCGGGCTACCGCACGCTGACGCCGGTCCGGTAGTCTCCCCCCGTGCAGACCATCCTGGTGGCGAGCGATGCGCCCACTCTCCGCCGCGAGGTCGAGGCTGTCGTCAGTGGACCCGGCGTGACCGTGTGCTCGGTGACCACGGGGCCCGAAGTGGTGACTTTCGTGACCGAGGAGTCGCCCGACGTGGTGATCGTCGACATGCAGATGGGCAACATGGGTGGGATGGCGGTCTGCCTCGAACTCCGCCTGCAGGAGTCCTACGACGCGCTCGACCACATTCCCGTCCTGATGCTGCTGGACCGCCGGCCCGATGTCTTCCTGGCCCGCCGTTCCGGGGCGGAGGGGTGGCTGGTCAAACCGATCGACCCCCTGCGGTTGCGCCGTGCCGTCGAAGCTCTCCTCAACGACGGCACCTTCGCCGACGATTCCTACACGCCCGTGCCCGTGCTGGTGGGCGCCGGACCCCAGCTCCAGGCGGGACACGAACAGAGACGCTGATCCGGCACCCCGTGTCGACACACAGAGAGACTCCACCCCCGCCCGAGCCGCCGAAGCGCACCCGTTTGCCATGGCGGCGCTGGGGCGGCCCGGGCCGTGCTGCGGACCACCATCCCTCGTCCCGGGGTGACGAGGCGTCGGAGCAGGAACGCATCATCATTGATGCGCTGGCGGACCTGCGGGACATGGACATCCGCGAGGTCATGACCCCGAGGGTCGACGTGACTTTCCTGACCATCCCGGTACATGCCGACGACATCGCGCGGGCGGTGCGCACCTCGGGGCACAGCTGCTTCCCGATCGTCCACGACGACCTGGACGACCTGGTCGGCATCCTTTTCGTCAACGACATCTTCCGCACCGGACAAGAGGACCCGCAGGCCAGGGACGCCACCGATCCCAGCCCGCTGGAGATCTCACGCAAGGTCCGCCAGCCCTACCTGCTGCCCGAGTCGCTTGGCGTGCTGGAAGCGCTGGCCGACATGCGCAAGCACCGGCGGGCCGTCGCCGTCGTGGTGGACGAGTACGGCGGAGTGGCCGGGATGCTGACCGTGAAGGACCTCCTCGAACCCCTGGTCGGCGACTTGCGCGACGAGTTCGACGAGGACGATGAGCCGTTGATCGTCCGGGTCGACGGCACGCGCTGGCTGATCGACGGCCAGACCAACGTCGACGACGTGCGGGCGCGCCTGGCCATGGACGTGCCCGAGGGCGAGTACATCACCCTCGGGGGTCTGCTCTTCGAGCGCTTCGGCAAGATTCCCGGCGAAGGCGAACAGGTCAGGGTCGGCGATTGGGACTTCCGGGTGGTCGAGATGGACAAGCGGCGGGTGGCCCAGGTGGTGGCCACCTACATCGGCCACGCGGGCGACGTCCCGGCAGGCGACAAGGCGGCCGAAACACCGGACTAAGGTGGCTGGGCTGCCTCCTTCGGGAGGTGGACGGGCTGTGGCGCAGCTTGGTTAGCGCGCTGCGTTCGGGACGCAGAGGTCCCCGGTTCAAATCCGGGCAGCCCGACCAGAATTCCCAGATCGGCCGAGGCGGACCAGGGACTTCCGCCTTACTGGCCCAGGGCGACCAGGCTCCCGTTGGCGACGGGGACGTAGACGATCCCGTTGGACACGGTGCACTCGCCCTCAATCAGGCTGGCCGCCTGGTACGTGTACAACGTGCTTCCGTTGGCCGCGTTCAAGAAGAGGACGGACCCCCCCAAAGTCCCTTCCACGATCACTCCCGGTACGACGGTGATCCCGCCGAGCATCGGGCTGGACTGGCAGGTCCGCCAGAGGAAGGCACCGGTGCTCGGGTTCAGGGCATCGATGTTGCCGTTGCAGTTGGTCCCGTTGATGGTCGCCGTGCCCCCACCCACATAGAGCGTCGAACCGTCCCAGGCGGCTGAGATGATCGAACCCACGGACGGGTTGCTGCTGGCGGTGGCCAAGGTCGACTGCCACACGGGGCCGGCGGCCAAGTTGGCGCGGTCGAACGCATAGAAGATGGCATTCTTGTCCACCGCGCCCACCAGTTGGGTGACCTTTCCGCCGACAGTCCCGGTGAAGAGGACCGGCGTTGCTCCAAAATCGGCGTCGCCGGCCGCCTGGGCCGAGGAGGGCACGGTCCAACTGGAGATCAAGCTCAAGTTGGAAGCGTTGAGCTTGACGAGCGAGGGGGCGAGTGACCCCGGACCACCGCAGCCGGGCGTCCCCGTGGTGACGTAGATCGTCCCGTCGGTCGGGTCGACAGTCGGCGATCCCCAGATGCCACCACCGGTGCAGTTGTTGGGCACGGTGTCGAAGATGTGCTCAATGGCCCCGGTGGTGGCGTTCACCTGCGCCAACTTGCCCTGCACGAGCGGGCAGTCGCCGTAGGATGCAACGCCTTCATAAATGCTTCCCTCGTACAGGATGGGTGAATCCCAAAGGAAGTTGTTCGGTGGCGAACCCAGCGAAGTGCTCCAGATCTGGGCCCCGGTTTGGGCATTCAATGCATAAAGGACATCGTTGCCACCCGGGACGTACAACTCCGTCGTTGAGCCGACAGTGGCCACCGTGGGCGCACCGGTGGGTCCGGCACTCGCCGGATTGCAATTCTGGCTGGACGGGGGAGTGTCGGTCCCTATGTTGGTCGCCCAGTTGTCGGTCCCCGTCAAGGCGGTGCCGTGCAGAGCTCCGGTCCAGTCGGACCAGAAGACCATGTTGTCGGCCACTATCGGTTGCGCAAAGCCACCGCTCCCGCTGGTGTCGGTCCAGTGCAATTTCAAGCTCGGGGCGTTTCCGGTGGTGAGCCCGGTCTCCGACGGGTAGTAGCCGCTGCGTCCCAGGTCACCCCGGTAGGTGGCCACCAGCGTGGGGGCGGGTGGGCCGCCGGTGTAGCCGAACTGGTCGCCACCATTGGCCGTGGAAGTCCCGCTGGGTGTGGTGACTGTCACATCGACGGTGCCCGACCCCGAGGGCACGGTGGCCGTGATGGAGGTGGGGCTGTTGACGGTGTAGGCCGGAGCGGTCAAGCCTGCGAAGTCGACGGCCGAGGCCCCGGTGAATTGGGTGCCGCTGATGGTCACGGAAGTCCCGGCGGGCCCGGTTGTGGGGTTGACTGTGGCGACCGTGGGAGCGCTCGGAGGTGATCCCGCGGTGATGGAGACGTTCTGCACGG